>MGFA01000028.1 GCA_001791645.1 Candidatus Uhrbacteria bacterium RIFOXYB12_FULL_58_10 | reverse complement strand
CGCAGCTCCTCGAAGGACATCACGTCCTCCACGCCGCGTGCCGCGAGCTCCCGGAACGTCGCGCGGTCGCCCTCGCGCACGGCTTTCCGCAAACGCTCGCCCCATGAACGCGGCTCGTATGCCTCGCCTTCCGTGCCGAACAACATCTCCTGGTCGAACACCGGACGTCTCAACAGATGATGCGCATCGGGATTGCCGGTGACCATGGCAACGATGCGCTCGGCCTCCGGCAGCATGGCGAAGTGCAGCTCGTGCTCGTTGTCCGTCGCGAAGAACCGCGTGAACGTGAAGCGAAAGTCGCGCCCCGGGACATAACCGAGCCGGATGAGCGAACGCGCGACCATCTTCATGACCACCCACTTTGGATACGGGTCGTCGCGCGAGATCGTATAGGCCATCTGCAACGAAATGAGCGCGAGGTACCCAAGATCGATCGCGCGGGCAATGAGATCGACATGGCCGCGATGGGGCAGGCCGATGCGCGCGGGAATCAGCACGGTGTCGCGCGCGCCAGCGAGCGGCATCTCAAGACGCGGGGGATGCGTCACGAAAACGCGCGGAGCCCCGGTAAGAAGCCTGTCCGCGACCTCGTCCATGCTCGGACGCTCGGCCGGATCCTGGTCGAGCATGCCGTTGATGAGCGGATCGGCACCCTCGTAGCGCAGGAGCGCGGATGGAAGCCCGAAGCGCATCACGGCGGCCTCGAACGAGTTCGGATCCTCCGGAACCGGCGTGACCGCGAACGCCATGCCGCCATACCGCAGTTGGTGATAAAGCATTCCAAGCTGGAACACTTCCGTGTGTCGACCCATGCGATGTTGCCAGACCATTTCCGGTGCCAGGTAGCGTGGGTCGGTCACGAACGCGTCGTGGTCCGCGGCCGGGTCGCCGCCGATCACGTATCCGAGACCGAGGTCGAATAGCATGGACGATCCGTCCGTGCCGACGCGCACGTTCTGCGGGCGCAGGTCACCGGTGACCACGCCACGCGTATGCAATGCCGCGTGCGTGCGTGCCAGCTCGCCCACGATCCGGTTCGCTTCGGCGCGCCCGATGGGACAACCGTTGCGTACGAAATCAAGAAGCGACTGGCCGTATGCGAAATCGCGTCGAAGGAACGGAACGTCACAGCGCGTTTCCAATCCCCAGGCTCGAACGAGCCCGGGCGTGGCGCCGGAAACATGGAACAACTCGTGCTCCGTTGGAAGGCGCTGTCGCCACCGACGCGCGTCAAACGAACGCGGGTCAACTTCCTTCCAGGTCTTTGCGATGCCGTCGGAATCGATGCCGAGATACACCCACATACTGGTGTCCTCGCCGTCCGACCCTTCCTGCAAGGCGCGAAGCACGCGAATGCCGCTGCGCCCCGCGAACGCAAGAAACGCCTCCCCCGCGCGGTCGCTGAACGGCCCGTCCTGCTCCGTCGGCGGGTACAGCCGGCCAAGCCGATCGATTTCCGCCACGAGATCAGCCCGGTCGAGCTCGACCGCGAGCTCGCGGGCCGGATGCAGATGCGCGCCATCGAAGGTGAAGCACGCGAGGCGCGCCGCGAGGCAGAGCTCCGGATCGCGCGTGGCGTCCGGATGCGCGAGCGCGTCCGAGACGCTCTCGTGGGAGTCCATGATGACCGCGACGTCCGCGGCCCAACGGTCCAGCCGGTCACGCGTCATGTGGAACATGTTCTCTCCGAACGAATGAGCCTGGAGGGACGTAACCCGCACGTCCACCCAAGACAGCCGTTCGAAAAAAGGACCGCGGCGCGTGGCGCTGCAGTCCAGATGGAAGGGGCTCAGTCCGCGAAGATGGCCTCCGACCACTCTTGCTCCATCTGCCTGTCCATCCCCTCGATGAACTTGAAGAAGCGCCGAATGGCCTCGCGGGCACGGAGGTCCGTGTCTTGTCCGAAGACCGGGTCACTCAGCCACTTGTGGTAGAGGAACTGCAGGAACCGCTTGGCGGTCTGCGGTCCGTCTGCACGGCACATGAGGAAGATCGCCGCGGCCGGGATGATGCCAAGCCTGTGCCTCGTTTCGGCGATGGAGCTGAAGTCGAGCAGGTCGTATGGAACCCGCTCCGACCGCAGGAACTTCCTCTGCAGCTCAGCCATCCCACGGGTTTCACCCGTACCGATAACCTCGAAGGACCCGAAGGTCTCGTAGACGCGGTCAACGGAATGTTGCCAGTCGCGTCCGGCCGGACAGCCATTGTCACTGCGCATCCCCATGCCATGCCCGACCACGTCGGTGGCGAGAATGAGATGGCGATCCGGCTTCAGAACATGACCGAAGTCGATGTCGCACGCATCATGGAGAGTGCACTCGAACGCCTCGGCCTCGTCCCCGCCGCTCACGTTGCGAACTTGGCGGGTCGTGGAATACACCACGCGGTCGCCCTCCTCGTTCGGAAAGACGAAGTCGACGTCCTGCCGAATTCCCAACCCGTCGCAGTGATCGCTCACGTATCGGATGGCGAGCTGATGGCGCGGCCCAAGCATGAGTCCCATCGTCGCCAGGATGAACCCGGAGCTGCCGCGGACGGCTTGCGCCACCTCGCGATTCGATCCCGAGTTGTCGATGTCGAGAATGGTGATCGCCTGCGCTTCCGGGTGTGGACGCGTGATGCGTGCGCGAACCAGGGCGTGGTCGTACAGGTCCACGGTGTCGCGGGTCTCACGACGCGTTCCCCCGGGGGGCGGCGCGGTCTTCACGTTCTCGCGAGCGGCACGGACGCTTTCCGCGCGCTTACGCGCACGTTCATCATCCTCGGACTTTCGCCTCGCGGCCTCGGCCGTTGCCTCCTTCTCCTCCCTTCGAAGTCGGTCGGCTTCCGCGCTTGCCCTGCGCTGCCTGTCGGCGTCGCGAGCCTGAGCCGCCGCCCGCTCCTCCGCTTCCGCTTCCTCGCGGGCCCGTTGTGCGGCCCGCAGGTCTGGCGCGGGCGCACGAGTCTCGTACGTTCGATCGTAGGTCTTACCATACGATCCGCGCGTGCTCCCGTAACTGCCTCCACTCATCATCCACCTCCTTTCCTTCTTGTTGCTTCTTATTGAAAGACCGGAAAAAAATGCTATCACTCCGCAAGCAAATTGTCAATGGCGTCCACGGCCTTCGCGGCCGCGGCGACATCATCTTTCTTTTGTCTGGCGAGCGCGGTTCCGAGCTCCACGACATCCTGGTCGGAAAGCGACGGGAGCGCGGCAAGCATCTTTTCCCTGTCCGCCGGCTGCAAGGCGGACGACTCGATGAGAATGCGCAACGCGGTTCGTTGGTCCATATTATTCCTCGATGGTTACGTCAAAGATTTTGGCCGCTTCGTTCACCTCACTGGCGACGACTGCCTCGCGCGCGGCAATTTCACGGAACCGCGCAAGGGCCTTTTTCATGCGCGGAAGATCGTGCCGAAGCTGCGCGACCGCCTCGATGGCATGTGTAGGGAGAAAGTCGGCGGACACGAGCTCGAACACCTCCGTGCCAACGGCAAGCTTCAACGACACGTCCGGGGTGAGGTCTACCCTGCTCAGCTTCACCTTCGACACGTCGCCTCCTTCCGCGGCCACGCGCGCCCGCTCCTTGTGATACTCGAATCTCGCCCACATCTTCGCCGCGTCCGCGCCCCAGGAAGCGATGCTTCCCGCGCCAGGGACCGTGTCCGCGACCGCGATGAGCGTGTTAATCACGGTTCGCGCCGACGCCTCGGCCCCCTCGCGGAGCGCCGGGTCGCGAAGAAGGTCCTTAAGACGCCCGTAGGCCGCGCGCATGCGCTCGATCGGGCCCGGCGCCTTTTTTATTTCCGCTTTTGGCCCGACCCCCATCATTTCCGCGTCACGATCGGACATCAAGAAATCGTCTTTTTCTCCGTTCATAAAGGATGGTCAATAAGGAGTCCGTCACTAAGAGACGGACTGCTGGGATGATTGTACGTCAAAAGAAAAATCCGGCCCAGGAGTGGGTCGGAAGTGCTCACCATTCTAGGAAGGTGAGCGTGGTGAGCATCGCGGCCGTGATGCCGAGCGCGACGGATCCGCCAAGCGCGGCGTTGGCCTCTGCCTTGAGCCCGGGCAGGTCGTCGTAGGGCGTGGACGGGTCCACGTACCTGGCATGCGCCGTGCCACCGAGCCAGTACAGCCCCCCGGCGGCAATCGCCGTGGTGCCAGCCGCCACCGCGAACGGGGCGGACGGCCTTTGGCGAAGCTCGGGCAGGAGCCGCGTGGCAAGGGTAGGCGGCGGATCGTAGCGCGGGGTCGGCTCGGAGCCGAACAGATAGTAGGTCGCGCGCACATCGCCGCGTGGTCCCACCAGCTGCAGCACGCACGGGCGACCGGTCGGTCGTACCAGCGCGCGCGCGCCGTCGACCATCACGATCCCGTCGTAGGGAGGGAGCGCCTGGGATTCTCCGGCGGACAGTTCTCTCGCCTGCCGGAGCAACGTATCCACGTCGCCCCCCGGTGGAGCAATGACCGTGGGAAGCCGGTAGTCCGGGGTCGCCGCAATCGCGGAGGCGAACGAGCGCATCGCCGCGTCCGTGTCGGCTTCCGCGAAGGCGGCGAGCGCCTCGAGGCCGTGGTACCCGGCCGCGTCGATGGGGGTGAGCGGCTGTGCGAGGCACGGGAGCGCGGATCGCGCGCCCTCGACCGCGGAGGAGAAACCGTCGGCGTCGAGCGAACCCATGGCAAGCTGCGCACTCGGCACGTAGGCCGACAGGGCCACGACATCCGTCGGAGCCTCGCAGGCGGCATGCGCGGTTGCGGCAGCCAGCAGGATCAGGAACGGCATCATGGCTCCTATTCGTCCAGCAGGCCGTTGCAGTTCTGATCGACCGCGTCGCCGGTCACTTCCTCCGCATGCGGATTGATGGAAGGATCCGCGTCGTCACAGTCGCCGCCGCACGAGGCGTACAGGTCGCCGTCGAGGTCGAATCCCTCGTCCTCCTCGCCGTCGCAGTCGTTGTCGTGACCGTCGCACACCTCGGTCTCGCCCGGATTGATGGTCGCATCGCCATCGTGGCAGTCGCGCGGCTCGGAGCAGGTGCTCCATCCGTCGCCGTCCTCGTCGTCGTACTGGTCGACCACGCCGTCGCAGTCGTTGTCGAGCCCGTCGCAGGCGTCGTAGTTGCCCGGGAAGACGTCCGGGTTCGTGTCGTCGCAGTCGTCGCAGACGTCGTAGTAGTCGTCGTCCAGGTCGGCGTCATCCGCGAAGCCGCTGCAGTCGTCGTCGATGTCGTTGCAGGTCTCGGTCATGCCGGGATTCACTGCGTCGTCTTCGTCGTCGCAGTCGTTGCCGCCGGCCTCGATCGCGTCGTACCCGTCCTCGTCGACGTCCGTGAGATCGGCGTCGTCGCAATCCTGGTCGATCCCGTCGTACGGAATTTCCTCGGCGTTCGGGAACACGTCCGCGTCGGCGTCGTCGCAGTCCACGTCGGCCGCGAACCCGTCGCCGTCTGAGTCGGTGTTGTGATCCTCGCACTCCGCCACCTCGTCGACCGCGCCGTTGCAGTCGTCATCGATGTCGTTGCACGCCTCGTCGACGTTCGGGGCGATCGCTGGGTCTCCGTCGTTGCAGTCCGTGTGGTCGAGCGAGTACCCGTCGGGGTCGTCGCACGAGTCGATTCCGTCGGCAGCCATGTCGCCGTACCCGTCGCCGTCGGCGTCCGGATACCAGGTCTGCTTCTCGCCCGCGTACGAGTCTGCGTCGTCGCAGTCTTCGCCGTGCACCACGCCGTCGCCATCTCGGTCGTTGGCGTTCTGCTCTTCATCCAGACCGACAAAGCCGTAGCATCCCGCCACGACCACCAGCACTGATAGAAACCTCATTTTCGATTACCTCCATCGTTATTTACGCACAAAAATTCGGTTTTGTCCAGTCCCGAACGGACAAAGAACAGAAAACGCGCGGGTGTGGGGTTCCCGCGCGTTTTCACTATGGATGGCCGTGACTCCCCAAGCATGGAAGAGGCCACGTCCGATGGAAAGAACAGTCTGCTGCCGGAAGAACGATTTTAGGGTGCCGGCTCCTCGACAACAGTCGATTCCATTGAATCGTCGGGGGTTGGCTCCGGGCTCTCCGGAGACGCTTGTTCGTCCGTCACGACAGGTTCTGGGTCAGGCTGAATTTCGATCACGGTCTCTGGCGCTTCTTCCTCGACGGGACTCGCCAGGACTTCGTCCGAGGGCGGATCGGTCTCTGTCAACTCGGCGTCCGAAGGCGTCTCGATGACCGGTTCCTCTGCGACCGGGTCTTCCTCGGTTACCGGCTCGTCGTCCGTCGGCTGAGCCTCTTCTGGCTCGTATCCCTTGCGGTAGGCAGAAACGATCCAGTCAAACGTAACCCCGCTGTCGTGACCATTGACCTGCCGCACGCCGAATCCGTCGTTGTCCTTCTCGAACACGTAGAGCGATACCGGACCGTTCGGCGTCACGATCACGCGAATCGGCGAGATGGTGGACGTTACATCGTTAAATGTGGGACTGACCTGCTCGAAGCGAATCACGGCCTCGCCATTTTCAAGCGTGCTCGTGCCAACGAGCGTAATTTGAACGTCCGGCGAAGTCACGGCCATTGTTTCCACGGCGTCGCCTTGATAGCTCTCGGTCACGGTCTTGAGCGTTCCTGGGGTACGCACGGTTCCGTCCTCCTCAATGGACCAGCGACCGGAAATCCCCGCCAACCGGCGCACGCCCAAAATGTCATTGCCAGTCATGTATACGTTTCCGTTCATGTTCAACGCGGTGAGATTGTTCGCATTCTGGGTCACGACGATCTTTGACGCGATGTTGCTCGTTCCAGGAAGGGCCGGCGTTTCCCCTCCATTCCAATACGACACGTTCACGTACGCGATGATCTTGTCGTTTCCGCTTCCGGAATACGGCTCAAGCGCATAGCCGATGATCGGTCCGGCCTTTGTGGCCTTCATGGCGTATCCGGCGCGCGTGGAAGACGTGAGCGGATCGCCGATCTCGATCGTGCCATTTTCATTCGAAACTTTGGTTGGCACGCGACCGGCAAGGGCGATCGGATAACTGCCCTTCAGATTCTCACCGGCGAGAAAACCCGGACGCGTGGAGACGATCCCAGCCAACTTTGCATCCGATGCCTTCTGGGTGAGCGCAACCGACTCATTCGTGGAGCCGAATGCAACTACGTCACCCGCGGTCAACTTGTCGGCGGACGGAAACATTTCCGCGAAATCATATGAACCAGTCGCCCACCCCGAGGCGTTCGTGCGCATGAAATCGCCACCCATTCCAGAAGAACCGTCGTAATAAATGTATTTTGAGGTCTGAAGTGCGCCGCGATCCGATGGATAGAACCGTCCGGAAAGCGCAAGATCCCCTCCGTTCGATACGTATGCGACCTGCGTGCCATCCGCGTTCTTGATCGATAGGCGATAGTCGGTCGCGTCCGTGACGTCGGTGACGAAAGACATCTGCTCCGTGACGCTCCCGCCCGAGCCGAGCACGGAGAGACTGCCGGTCAGCTCCACGTCGTCCTCGATCTGGGTGACGCTTCCGTCCGTTGAGATAACACTGCCCATGTAGAACTGCGGGCTGACGAAGACGCTGACGGAACCCGATCCCGGCCCGGCGAAACCCTCAAGCGCGAACCCGACGATCGTGCCCGGCTCGGTCGCCTTCATGCCGTACCCAGCCGTCGACGAAGAAGTAACGGGATCACCGGCGACGATCGGTCCGTTTTCATCCGTCACGAACATCGGGATGCGCCCCGCGAGCGCGATCTTGTATCCGCCGTCCTCGAAGCCGAGCAGCACGCCCGGGAGCGTGGAAACGCCACCCAAGAGCGCGCCTTGGTACGGCTCCGTCGAACGCAGCACGCCTGTGCCGGACGGATCCATGACCACCAACTCGCCCGGAACCAACGTATCCATGGACGGGTAGAGTTCCGCGACGTCGGATGCGCCGGCCCCAAGCGTGCCGTCGGCCCACACGTCGCCGTCACCATCCACGCGGAATACCGTGTCCGACGTCCCGCCGATATCCTCGCGCACCAGAATCATCGCGTCGGACAACAGGCCGTCCGCCGCGCCGAAGTTCTCATTCGTATCGATGATGAGCGCCTGCGTTCCCGTCGCGTCTGCCGTGGGATTATCAACCTGATTCTGCAGGATGTGCAGCGCCGTGCCGTTCGCGGATCCGGCGGTCGTCGCGTCCGAGCGAATGTCGACGACATAGTTGTCGAATCCCGCGTTGTCGTTGAAAAAATAGGCGAGCGAATTCGACGTGATCGAATTATTCGAATAGACGGTCAGGCCGAAATCGGCGTTTCCTGTGTTTGTGACGTGAATAGCACCGCCAGCAGTGTCGCTCACCGTGCTACCAGTGTCTGCGTCCTGATCAACGACCAAGGAGGACCCGGTGCCAGCGTTGTCGATGTTCAGAACTGTTCCGCTTGATCCCGTGTCCGTGATGGTGAAATCAACCAAGCCGGTCGTAGTATTCGTAAAATCCGATACGCTCGTAGAACGTTCTATGCTTAGCGCAATCCCAGACGTCAAAGTCCCGGAATTGATATCCATAATAGAGGAGGTTGTGACCCCCTGCCCGTCGATCTCAAGCTGGCTGTCCACGTACAGGTCGCCGGCGTCAGTCGCGAATCCAGGCGAACTTGGCGTCGAATTCTCCTCGACGTTCACGGCAGCCGAGTGGAAATATCCCGCATAGTTCGCCGTGCCGCCGCTCGCGGACGCAAGTATGCCGTAACGGGTAGTACCCTCGTCGTTATTGTCGAAGTAACCGCCATAGGAGGTTGTCGCTCCTCCCGCGCCTGCTTCCACCACTCCGCGAATCGCAAACAGATCCGTGACCGTCCCATTCGCGACCGAAACGCTTCCAGAGACCCCTCGCAAATCCAAGATGTTCGTCGCGGCCGCATTTTGAAGGCCGACTCCTTCGACTCCGGCCACGTATCCGTCAACCGCATTGGCGCTCGTCGACGAATTTCTTCCCTGTGCGCGCAAGCCGATGACATTTTCCGCCTGTCCCGTCGTGCCCGAATTCGTCGCCTCCGCCGACACCCCGTATACCAGATGGGTCGTTGCCGGTACGCCGCCGCCTTCCACGGCCTGGTTTATGACGGAAAATGTCGAATCTGCAATCGTTATGCTGTTCAAATTGACCGCACTGGTTCCCGTGTACGTCACGGACGAACTGATCGCGGACGTCGTTCCGCTCAATGTCGTCGGCAACGAATCCAAGCCGGAATGCTGGATGTTTCCTCCGCTGAACGAAAACGTATCGTTCGTGTCGTACGTAAGGGTTCCGGTATCGGCGTCGGAAGCGTAAAAAGCGATTGAGGCGTTTCCTGACGCCGGGTCGATCTCCAGGCTGTCGGCAAAACCAATCAGTGCGTCCGAATTGGAGGACAACGTTGGTTTGGGTCCGTCAAGATTGATGATGAGGTCCGTATTATCCGCGCCTCCGGCCCCGTTGAACGAGACGACATCATCGGTTTGATTGCTGATCGTCTCATCATACTGGAGCATCAGCTCGACGCTTACGTTCGTGTTCGCGAAATCGATTCCGGCCGTCATCGGAGCTGATGGAGAAATGGTAAACCCGACGCCGCCTGCGTCAGGAGCAATGGTAATCAATCCATCGGCGGAAACGTCGAAGTCCGTAAAATCGACAAGGGCCGTCGTACCAAGAATCGTGTTGTCTCCCACGGAAAGCGCATTTACGATGTTCGCGTTCGAAACATCGATGGCATTCGTGACGACGCCACCGGAACCACTAACCGTTAAACCCGCCGTAAGCGCGAGCGCGTCGGCATTATCAACCGTGATGAGCGATTCCGTCGCGCTGGTGGAAGAGGCTTGATTTGTCACGACGATTCCGCGTTGCGTGTTCGCCGCAGCGTCCGTGTTGATAATGTTTACCGCGAATAAGTCCACACTGTTTGATCCAGTGCCCGTTCCATTTCCAATCACGACATTCTCGGTGCCATTAATCGTCATGTCTACGTCAGAATTGAACTGCGCCGTTCCATTTGCCGTTAAGGTTCCTGCCAATGTAAGCCCTCCGCCCGCTGTAAAATTGGTATCCTCGTGCCCTATGTCCAACAGCAGAAAATTCTGCATGTCGAGATTACCGTCCATCGCGAGGGATGAAAACTCTGCACTTCCAGTCGATGAGATGAACCATTGCGCATCATAAATGGAGACATCTGCATTTGCATCACCGATTGCGACCACATCCGCGGCAGCAGAAACACCCAAACTCACGGTTCGTGCTCCAACACCGCCTGCCCCGTCTCCTGTCGCAACAATCGACATACCATCGTTCCCATCGATCTGAAAACTCATTGAGTGCGTCACGGCATCAATCCCGCCAACAGAAATATTTGTAGAAAAATTTTGGCTAGTCGTTGAAATGGATCCGTCCGCAAAGGTTGTTGATGCGTCGCCAGCCACGAAAGTATCCGCGTACATGCTTGATTGCGCGGCAATATCTCCAGCTACGTACAGGTCATCACCATCAGGAACAAAAGTCGATTTTACAGACCCTAATGTTGTCGATCCAATAAAAACATCTCCGCCAGTGAATTCCCAACGATCGTTTGTTGAAAACGCTATGCTTCCTGTATCTGCATCTGATGCCTTAAACGTCAGTGTTCCGTTTCCAACCGATCCTTCACCAATATAAACGGTATTCGCAGACTCATCCACCCCAAACGGCGACGCGGAAGCGGTCGTGCCCCCGATCACGAAATCACTCGTGGCCGTTGTGGGATATACGACACCACTGGCAAGCGTCCACATAGAACCGGTTCCTCCGGTCGCAAGCGCCTGATCAAAATCATCGAGGGTGTCCTGCACATTTCCTCCGGCGGACGTCGCAAACTCGTCGAAGACGCCAATGACGGACGCGCCGGAATTCGTCTCCCCCGTACCATCCGACGAAAGGGAAACGGAAACGCCGTCATCGATATTTCGCAGCCAGATGGCAGACCAGCCGAGCCCGCTTGCACCGAGTGAACGCGCATTGTCCGAGTCCGGAGAAAATTGGTCCGCGATCACGACATCGCCAGTCGAGTTGAGCAATTGGTCGCGGATGTCGACCGATTGGGCGCCGCCATCAATGATCACCTGGTCGGATGGGTTCAGGGTCAAATCAGAACCAATGCCAGAGACACCAATTGACCCAGAGCCAACAAACGTCAACGAGTCGATGTCAAGAACGCTCCCCTCGACCGAAACCTGGCCTAGGTCGCCCCCGTCATTGATCGTGATGGAACCAGTAGTAGCTGAAACATCGAACTCGGAGAAACCTATCCCGACCGCTCCACCGACGATGCCAGAATCTGTATACAATGACCCTTCTATGCCGATGTCTCCAGATACGAATAGATCGTTCCCACTAAGTGAAAAACCGGTACTTGCGATCGTCTCGTCGCTGTCGGTCCCAATCAAAACATTATCATCATTTTCAAACGTGCCGAATGTACCCGTTTCCCAGAGGCTCGCGCCACCAGAAATATCTGAAAGAAATGCGACTGTCCCATCGGCATTCTGAAACGTAATGGTCCGGTCCGCCGTTGGGTCCGTAAACGCGAATGTCGTTTCGAAATCATCGGGTGTTGTTCCCTCGAACACAAGGGGGGATCCGCCTAATAGAATTGCGCCCGTGTAATCATAATCACCCGTGGCCGTATCGCCGGCGGCGGCGAGAAGATCGGTTGAATCTAGCCCATCAAGCGACTGGGCATTGAGCGCATACGGCGTGGCTACGATCTGTTTGCGCGGAGAAAGCGTTTCGCCGTCAACGACAACCTCCAAATAGACGTTCGTGTTATCCCCAAAAATATCAGTGAGATCCACTGGGTACGCCTCTGAAAGTCCGGTGGGATCAACGGACGAGCCAATGTTTTCGGAAAATAATCCGTCAGTCAGCGCGACGGTTTGCGTCTCGTCCGGATCGTCGCAGGCTGCACCATCATCGGACTCCCAAAGACACGTTCCACCGGACGCGGAATCGAGAAAGCGGAAGACGAATTCAAGGCTTGCATCCGATACCGGAACGCCATTGGAGTTGAGCAGCCGCCCCTGATACGAGATGGCATTCACAGGGGCGGCCGCACGCGTGTCCGCGAAAGGGAGACCGGAAACCGCAAGGACGACCATGAGAATGAGCATGGTCGCGAAATGGCGGGCCTGTCGGTTGTTCTTCCGAAGAAGCTTCATACCGACGCGGGCGGCGGTTGCGGGGCGGTCGGCGGTTGCGTCATCTCCGACGATCCTTGAGACGACGATCCGCCTTCTTTCGGCGCAAGCGGGACGTCCGCGGAAAATTCTTTTGGCTCCGCATGAGTGCGGTAATCGATCGGGTGAGCCACGGAGGTCTCAAACCCTTCCTTTTCGTAGACGGTGTAGTACTCGTTCGGCCCGAGAAGGAACGTATACCGGCCCTTGCTGTCCGTGACCGCGGTCTCGAGCAGCTTGTTGTATTTTGGTTCGAACACGCGGGCGATCGCGTGCGCGAGCGGGCGGCCGGTTGCCTTGTCATAGACGATTCCCCAGGATTTCGGCCTCTGGGGAGCCGCCAGACGGCGAACGAGAAGATAGAAGGCGATCTGTACGCCGACCATCGAGACCGAGATGACGCTCGGTTGGATGACGGCGGCGATAAGGGAAAGAACAATGCCGACCACGGCGACGACCTGTTGCGCGATTCGCAGCCGACGCACGCGAACGACGGCCTTTGGCTCGTGGAATTTGGCTTCACCCGACGGATCAAGCGGGACGTTCGCGGCGATGACCGCGTCCTTGTCCGTGACCTCGATGGGTTCAGCGTGGTAGACGTCAAGGAACGTGCCGTCGTCCTTTTCATCGGATAGATACCGCGATGGAAAGACGAACCCGTTCTTGCTCGCGACCAGGCGGTAACGTCCAAGATCCGGAAGGAAGAAGTACCGCCCGCCCTTGTCGGTCACGCGGCTCTGGATGAGACGCCCGACGACATTCGATTCGCCCTGCCAGTCATCTGGCATGCGGTATAACCGAATGGTGGCAAGGTCGATCGGCAACTTCGTAACGGCGTTATACACGATCCCGAACGCCCGGCGCTTGCGGCGCCAGAAGAACAGGAATGGCGACGTGAAGACGTACTGAAGGAACGGGATGAGGTTGAAGCTTGTTGCCAATACCACGGTCGCCAACGCGGTAATGACGGCGACGACGGGTATGGAAACCGTGGTCGCTTCTTCAGCGCCTGGAACTTCCCGCAAGGCCTCGACCGCATGGACGATCGAATCTGACACGATCGAAATGACGGTTACGGGATTTTCGGAGATGGAAGTCGGAGGTACGACTTCAGCCGGCGTAGGTTCCAGCTGAATAACTGGGTTGGCAATGTTGTTCGTCACGGAAAACGTCCCTGTCTTCGCGGAGATGTACCCGTCTGCCGCGGCGGAAAGAACGTACGTCGTGTTCGGAACATACCAACCGAGCTGTCCGATGCTTTCGGTCATGATCGGATTGAACTGGCCATAGGGGGATCCATCCCATGTGACAGCTCCGTTGACCGACAGCGATATCGTCGCACCCCCGACGCGACGTGACTGACCATCCGAAACGGCGAACACGTACCCATCGGGTTCGACGTCGGTGATCGTGCTGATGGACTGGGTGGTTCCATCGGCGTAATAGATGGACACGGCGGTCGCGTATGTTCCGGACGATCCTGGGGAGGATATGTCCGTGGCATATGCGGACTCGTCGGAAGTGAGAGCCATAAGATATGCGCTCTCGCCGATAACGAGCTGAACGCGGTCCACTTCCTTGGAGATATGCTCCGTAAGGAGCTCTACGCGAAGCGGGCGGCT
>MGFA01000027.1 GCA_001791645.1 Candidatus Uhrbacteria bacterium RIFOXYB12_FULL_58_10 | reverse complement strand
AACATGCGTTTTATTCCTTCCATTATACCAAAATGCGCTCATTTTCGTGAGCGCATTTTGTGGTGTGTGAGTAATGGGACAGCCTCTTCCTGCCCCGTATTTGCATAAAAAAATGACAGGTCAAGCCCTGTCAGGAACGGCTACCCTTGTAGGAGGCGACGCTTGCGCAGTGCTCCGCGTACATGCGACGTTCGCACGCAGATGCCCATGCGGCCGCTTCCGCCTCTCCATGGAAGAGCGCGATTACGGCGCCGGTGAGACGCATGGCCACGACATGTTCGCTGCCGTATGCCATCAGTACCTTGCGCGCGAGGTACTCACCACCGTTATTCCAAAGGACAACGGCCCGCTCATCCTTCCACTTCGCGGAAAATCCGAGCGTGTCCAGGACGAAGGGCTGCCCCTCATCGACCACAGGAAGGACGCCACAAACCGGCGACGCGGCGCCTTCATGTGACGAGCGCAGATACCGGTCGACACCTCCGAGGGACGGCACGACCACGATGCCGAGCCACGCTTTCGCGTAGGGCCTGGCCTCCCCGACGCCGTTGCGAATCAACTGATACAAGGTTCGATCGAATACCGACCACACTCCGGACGGATTCGGCATCATGTACCTCCTAGACAAGGGAACCATACCTGTGACCAAAGGTCAACGGCCTATGTCCAAAATATCGACAACATGCAGGTTCAGCTAAAATATTGACGAAAAACCGCTGGTTTGCTATTCTTCCCTCGTAATTCTTAGACGCATGCCTGGGCTTGGGACCGGTCTCCCTTGACTCGGACGCGCGTGACAACGCTATGCTCGACCCGAAGAAAAAGCAGAAAGTCATAGAAAAGTACCGAACGCACGAGTCTGATACCGGATCTCCACAGGTGCAGATCGCGCTATTGTCAGTCGAAATCGCGGATCTCACGGAGCACCTGAAGCAACACAAGAAGGATTTTAGCTCCCGCCGCGGTCTCATCAAAAAGGTCCACGAGCGACATCGTCTCATGAAGTACCTCGAACGCGAGGACGAAAAGGCAGCGAAGAAGCTCAGGGAAGATCTCGGTTTGTAATTTTCGTCCCGCCTTTTTGGCGGGACGTTTTGACAATTTATGTTAAAGCATTTAGATCAGCGCGTCGGCGTTTTTATCGACACGCAAAACATGTATTACAGCGCCCGCTACCTGTTTGGCCGACGCGTGAACTTTGGCCACATCGTCGAGGACGCGGCCGCGGGCCGCAAGCTGATTCGAGCCATGGCGTACGTCGTGAAGACCAAGACGCAAGACGAGACTCCGTTCTTTGAAGCGTTGAAAAAACTCGGAATAGAACTCAGGGAAAAAGACCTGATGGAGTACCTTTCCGGGCAGAAAAAAGCGGACTGGGACGTAGGTCTCGCAATCGATGTCATTCGCATGCTCGACATGCTTGATGTCATCGTGCTCGTAACCGGCGACGGGGACTTTGTCCCGCTCATCGAGTTCGCAAAGTCGCGCGGACGCATCGTCGAGGTGATCGCGTTTCGCGAAACGACCTCGTCCAAGCTCGTTGAAGCCGCGGAGGAGTACATTAACATGTCGGACAACAAGCGCCGATATCTCATCGGCCCGGCCCGGCGCCCGTCGGCGGCCGGGGCTCCGCGCGGTGGGGAAATCCTTGAGGAAAAGCCAGATGAATTAGAAGAGATGGAAGATACGGGGGGATTCTTCATGGCGCCGCCAACGACAAATCAGGAAGAGAACCGTGGTCGTCGCCTAGAATTTTAGTCTTTGGGCCGTCGTGCCGTTTCACACGGCACGATCTCCTAACGACTTAATTGCTCCTGTCGGGACTCAGAGAATTCGAGGTAACTCGAATCCTTCCGCCTCGACAGGACGCGCACTATGCAAGACACGAAGAAATTTTCCGTCCAGTGGGGCGGAAAGGATCTGACCATCGAGGTCGGAAAATTCGCAAACCAGGCGAACGGCTCATGTACCATGCAATACGGCGATACTATCGTTCTCGCGACGGCATGCATGAGCGAAGGCGTCCGCGACGGACTGGACTTTTTCCCGCTGCAAGTCGAGTACGAGGAGCGATTCTATGCGGCCGGCCGCATCAAGGGAAGCCGTTTCATGAAGAAGGAAGGGCGCCCGACGGACGAGGCCATCTTGGTCGCGCGTTACATTGACCGCGCCATCCGCCCGCTGTTCGACAACCGGATGCGCAACGAAATCCAGGTTGTCGTAACCTGCCTTCAGTTCGACGGAGAAAACGACCCGGATATCATCGGTCTTGTCGCTGCCTCCTGCGCGCTTAGCATCTCCGACATTCCGTGGAACGGACCGATCGCGGACATTCGCATCGGACAAATCAGCGGCGAGTGGGTCATTAATCCGTCGTACGAGGCGCGCGCAAAATCCGGCCTGGATCTGTCGATCGCTGGCACGCAGGACTCGGTCATCATGGTCGAAGCCGGATGTGACCAGGTTGATGAAAAAACCGTGCTCGACGCGTTCACGTTCGGATCGAAGCACCTCGCGATCCCGCTAAAGCTGATCGAAGAGGTTCGTGCCGCCGTGGGCAAACAAAAACGCGACATGGTCAGCCCGAAAAACGAGGACGAGCGCGCAAAGCAGACCCGACGCGCCGAAGTCGAGGCTCTCGCACGACCATTCATTGTCGCGCAAGTCGCAGAACTTTTTTTCTCGACGCCAAAAGCCACGAAAGTGGAACGAGCAAAGCAAAAGTCAGAGCTTAAAAAACGACTTGAAGTCTTCCTCGTGGAAAAGGACGTCGAGGGAGCGGACATTAAATTCGGAACAGGAATCGCGGAAGAAGTGCTGGAACATGAAGTCTCACGCATGATCCTCGACGAGGACAAGCGCGTTGATGGACGCCAGATCACGGAAATTCGCCCGTTGACCGCGGAGGTAGGCCTGTTCAAGCGACTACACGGCTCGGGACATTTCCGTCGCGGAGAAACGCAGGTACTCTCGACCGTCACGCTCGGGGCCCCTGGCGACATCCAAACGCTCGACTCCATGGAGCTCCAGGGAACCAAGCGGTACTTCCATCATTACAACTTTCCTCCGTACTCGGTCGGCGAATGCAAGCCAATGCGCGGCCCAGGTCGACGTGAAATTGGACACGGAGCTCTTGCGGAAAAGGCTATTCTGCCGATGCTCCCTGGCAAGGAAGAGTTCCCATATACGATCCGCGTGGTGTCAGAAGTATTCGGATCCAATGGATCTTCCTCAATGGGATCAACGTGCGGATCATCGCTCGCGCTCATGGACGCCGGCGTGCCGATCAAAGCGGCCGTCGCGGGCATGGCCATGGGCCTTGCAACCGACGATTCTGGACGTTGGAAGGTCATCACGGACCTGCAGGACCTCGAAGACGGGGCCGGGGGCATGGACTTCAAGATCGCTGGAACGCGCGCGGGGATTACCGCCATCCAGATGGACACGAAGACGAAGGGGATAGGGCGCGATGTGCTTGAACAAACGTTCAAGCAAGCGCACGAGGCACGCCTCCAAATTCTCGACGTCATGGACCAGGCGATCAACGCTCCGCGTCCGGAACTTTCGTCGTATGCCCCGCGCATCATCACGTTGCGCATCGACCCGGAACTCATTGGAAACGTCATTGGGCCGGGAGGGAAGACCATCAATGAAATTATTTCGTCAACGGGCGTTGGTGCGATTGACATTGAAGACGATGGTCTCGTGATGATTACGTCGGTTGATGCCGAAGCCGCCCAAAAGGCTTATGACTGGGTCAGAAACATCACCCGAAAGGCGGAAGTCGGTGAAATCTTCGGCGGAAAGGTTACCCGCCTGATGGAATTCGGCGCATTCGTCGAATTCCTTCCAAAGCAAGAGGGTCTTGTGCACGTCTCCGAACTTGCCCCCTGGCGCGTCGCAAAAGTCGGTGATATCGTCAAGATTGGCGACGAGGTTAAAGTAAAGGTTACTGAAATCGATAACCTCGGACGTATCAACCTGTCGATGAAGCAGGCCCCTGGAAACGTTTATCCAGAAAAACCACCAGAGACAACTCAAACAGGATTTTCTGGAGGAAACTCAAACGGCAGCAAACCGCCGTTTCGAGGGTCACGACCATAGGGTGTGCAGCGATTAAATATTCCACTTCACCGATACCAACATACAACCCGCCTTCCACGGCGGGTTGTATCGCTTTTCGCATTTATCATGGCGGGCATCTTCATCTTATTGCTGGTGGTTGGTGCTTCCTGGTATGGACGTGATGTCGCGTCTAAGTCCGCACCACAAGACACAGCGGCTGTATTTCATTTTTTTCCCAATCGCCTCACGTGGGGACAAACGATCCGCGCACTTGGCAACATGACCCTCGTGAGCAATCGGTCTATCACGGCATCGGACATCCGTTCATTTACAAAAGGCGAGTTTTCTTTATTTATCGGAAATGACGGGAGTCGGTCCGTTGCCCTTCGCTCTTCAAAGGAACTACTCCCAACAAATACACTGGATTCTCTTGGAATTCTCGTGCAAGAGACCTCAAAGGGAATCTATCTTCTTTCGGACAGACCGGTTGCGCGCATGAATTGGGATCCAAACCACATTTGGTTCGGATCCCTTCATTGGCCGGGCGAATTTCACATTGGGAACGCTTACTTTCTTGAAAACGAAACTATTGGAGGACCCATTTATGCTTCGTCAGGAGAGACGCGCGTGCGCCTTCCGCGCATGGGACTTGCAACCATACAATGGAAAAAATTACCTGAGAATACGATTTTTGCTTTGGCTATGCCTGCGTTGCCAAACTTAACGATTGAAGGGATCACGACTTCTATCGACGCTCTCCTTTCCTCATTCAAACCACCTTCCTCAACCATTCTTGCACAACGGCTCCTCACATTCCCTGGTTCTATCCTATTAACCAAAACTGAAAGCACACCAGGCTTCCTTCTCGTTTCATCATCAATAAATTTTGCCAGAGACCTTCAACAAAATATCATCCAAACAGCCGCGGCATTACAGGCACCTCGTTTGCAATCATTTATATTACCAGATCAATCGCCAGCAAAAGAAATCATTGTCGATCCGAGCCTGTCTACCATCGAAGAAATTACAATGGGTGGATCCTTGGTATCCCGAGTCTCCATTTTAGATGGTGAATATCTATATTCCGCTGAATCCGACGACTCCTTTATCGTTACGAACAAGCAGGACCTGTTAGAAAATCAACTATCAGATGAAATCGATTGGATGAAAACAGCATGCAACGGAAATATTGCCTATCTCCATCTGAGAGAACTCAATCTAATGTCTTCCTCATGGCTCATTTCAAGAACAGTTTCACCTCTAACCATGTTAGCAGAGGAATACTCAGCCATCTCAGTAAACCAAGGGCTGTTTCATACGAATATCCACCTATGCCATTAGGTGTGGATAAGTTGGAGACAAATCATGCAAATTGTGGATAAGTTCTGCTGTTCATTTCTAGCACTTGAACACAAAAATATCGCGGTGTGCGATATTTTTGCTTAACTAAGCGATCAATAATACTTTGACATTTAGTGTTCAACATGGTATTATAGATGCGTACCCAACATTGTTCCTTCCAAACACCTCACAGGGAAGTTTTCCGAAGGTCGGTAGGTTGCGCCCCACGCATCCTTCCAAATGATTTTCGGAAAATATCCCGCTTCTCTACTGTTCTGATTGAGAACAAACAAAAACAGCAAACATCTAAGGTTCGCTTGCATGATTTTCAGTCCCATCCGGACTGAACGCGAGTAAAACCAAAGGATGGTAGAGAAGTACGCTCACGGGAGCAGCGCATCATGTCTGTTCGGGCATCGAGTTTTCCGCCTTCTGTTATCAGGGGCGAATAACCCGATGCCCGCAAGGGCTGGCGTGGCCCCGAAAGGGGCCGCACCTTATATATTCATAAAGGTTGCGGCCTTCTTCTTTTTTATATTGCTTTTCCAGCGACGAACTGCTATTCTTCCTGTATTCTTAGCGAATACCTTATGGATCCGCAGGCCATCGCGATTATCAAACAACAGCTCCTGGAGGAACAGGCTCGCATCGAAATGGAGCTTTCAAAATTTTCGCATCGAAATACAAAGGCCTCCGAGCCAGATACCCAGGTGGATTTTAAGGATGTTGGAAACGAGGAAGGTGACAATGCCTCCGAGGTGGCCCAGTTCAGTGACAATCTTTCGCTTGAGGAAGAACTGGAGAAAGCGGTTCGGGATATTGCCAGTGCGATCAAGATGATCGAGGCAGGGACATACGGAACATGCAAATATTGCAAGCTCCCCATTGACGAACGGCGTCTTTTGGCTCGCCCAACTTCCTCTTCATGTATCCAGTGCAAAAAAACTCTAACGCAGGAGGTGTAATCGCAGGTCGGTCACCGTTATTCCTATTGCCGGTCATCGCCTTGATCGTGCTGCTCGACGAATGGGTAAAGTGGCAGGCATTGCACAATCTCCCTAACGAATCTGCGATCATTAAACCGGAGGCGGTTGTTTTTGCTATCCATAAAAACTGGGGAATCGCCTTTGACATTCCATTCAAGATGCCCCTGATTATTCTGATCTCAATTGTTATCGGCGCCGCCCTTCTGTGGGTCGCCGCAAGGAACGCGCTGTCTCGACCGATTATCACGTTCGCCGCGCTTATGATCGTCATCGGCGCCGCGGGAAATTTATACGACAGGCTCGCATACGGGTTCACGGTCGATTACATCATCCTTCTCGGACGATCTGCCATCAATATCTCGGACATCGTTATCGTTTCAGGCGTAATCACACTTTTATCCGCGAGCCGCGTACGAAATGGAATTGACAAGTGTGAACTTCCGGAGTAACATGAGTGTATAAGAAATCCCCGTATGTCCTACGGGGATTTTTATGTCTTACATTTCGTCGGCGGCAATCCTTGGAATCAATGCCGAACCAATTATCGTGGAAACGGACGTTTCCCAGGGAATGGGTTGCTTCAATGTCGTTGGGCTTCCTGATACCGCGGTCAAAGAGGCACGGGAACGGATTCGTTCCGCCATTCGCAATTCCGGATTTGAATTTCCACGCCATAGAGTCACGGTCAATCTTGCTCCGGCAGACATAAAGAAGCAGGGACCGGCATTCGATCTGCCAGTGGCGCTTTCATTGCTACAGGCACGCGGAGAGATCCGCGCCGAATCATCGTTTAAGACGATTACGGTGGGCGAATTGTCGCTCGACGGCGCCGTACGACCGATCAACGGGGTGCTCACGGCCGCCTTGATGGCGTCGCGACAGGGATATGAACGATTGATCGTCCCTTTCGAAAACGCGGCCGAAGCATCCGCGGTCCAAAATCTGTCCGTTTTCGGCGTACGATCATTGCGTGATGCCGTAGAACATCTTAATGGAACGAAATTACTTGAGGCGGCTCTACTGGATGATATCACGTCAAACGAACGTTCATTTTCATCGGATTTCAAGGATGTAAAAGGACAGATGCACGCAAAACGCGGGCTTGAAATTGCGGCAGCCGGCGGACATAACGTTTTACTCAAAGGACCTCCCGGCACAGGCAAAACCCTGCTGGCACGCGCAATGCCATCCATCTTGCCTCCGCTCACGCGCGAGGAATCGCTGGATGTGACTTCCATCGCATCGGTTGCCGGCGTTTTGCCGCGCGGCAGCGGCCTCGTTACGATACGACCATTCCGTTCCCCGCACCATTCCTGCTCGGCCGTATCGCTTGTGGGAGGCGGCGCGTGGCCGCGTCCTGGGGAAGTGAGCCTCGCACATCGAGGCGTCCTGTTTCTCGACGAACTTCCGGAGTTCTCCAGGCACGTGCTCGAACACCTGCGGCAGCCGCTTGAGGACGGAGAGGTTACGGTCTCTCGTGCCGCAGCCACGCTCAGGTTCCCATCGCGCTTTCTTTTGGTCGCGGCCATGAACCCGTGCCCGTGCGGTTTCGCGAGCGACCCAAAGCGTGCCTGCACCTGCTCCGCGCGCATGATCTCCGCCTATCGAAAACGCATGAGCGGCCCGCTTCTTGATCGGATCGATCTCGTGATCGAGGTTCCGAACCTGGATACGGCCACGCTCGTATCGACCGCGACGGCGGAACCATCTGCCGACATTCGCGCGCGGGTCGAGTCGGCGCGTGGAATTCAGGCTGAACGATTCGCTGGCACGGCACTCGTGACCAACTCAGAAATACCGTCCTCGCGCATGCGCGACTGGTGCGTTGCCGACGATGACGGCAACCGGCTTCTCGAACGCGCGCTCGACGCGCAGTCGCTCTCGCCACGCGGATACGGCCGCGTCCTCAAGGTCGCGCGAACCATCGCGGATCTTGCCGGATCCGCTTCGATTCGTGAGGAGCATGTCGCCGAGGCGCTTGGATACCGGCTCGCCGAACAGTAGGTGGGCGTGTTGACGGGACGGGAATTCTTTGCGAGATTCTTCGTCGGCAGGTCGCGAACAACGAACCTGCCGCCAACCGATCAACGGGCGACTTTTTTCTTTTGCGCGATAATAAAGAGCTTCATGAACGGATACTCCGTCCCAAGATGCGGAGCACGACGATATACTTCCTTCACGACAAAACCCGCGCGCGCCAAATACGAACGCATCTCGGACTCCGTAATGAGATTGATGAACATGTTGATCTTGCGATTGTATACCACGGGATAAAATCCTTCCTTCTGCATTTTCTTCCGTGGTTCCTGAAGCGCAAGATAAAGAAACCCGCCGGGCTTTATGACGCGATTGATGCCACCGAGCGCGTCGGGCACGTCACCTTCCGGAATATGAATAAGCGAATACATGGCGAATACGCCATCGAACTGACGTGGCTTGAACGTCAGCTTGCGCAAATCCATCCGTCGAACACGAAGCCCGGGATGTTCCTTTTTCGCAAGTCGCACCATGTCCGGCGAAAAGTCGATTGCGGTTACGTCGAGCTGGTGCTCAAGAAGCATTTCTTGCGACATCTCACCCGTCCCCGCGCCGACGTCGAGAATCTTCTGTCCCGGTGCGAACAATGCCAGGAACCGTTCGACAAACCGATGATCGAGCGACCCGGAACGAACCTTCTTCAGATACGCCTTCGCAATTTGCTTGTAGGCCTCCTGTACCTTCTTGCTGATCTCATCGTCTTTCATACCGACACAGTATACCAAAAAAGCCCCGCATGCGGCGGGACTATTTTCCAAATCTTCGTTCACGATTCTCATACGCTGCGATCGCGGCATCCAAATTGCTTTCGTTAAACGCGGGCCAATACGTGTCAACGAACATCAGCTCGCTGTACACGCCGGACCAGGTGAGAAATCCGGACACGCGCTGCTCGCCGCTCGTTCGAATGATGAGGTCCGGATCGGGAATTCCAGCCATCCATGTCTTTGACGCGATCAGCTCCTCCGTGACGTCTTCAGATTTCACGCCATCGGCAACGAGCTGCCTAACCGCGGCCACGATTTCCGCGCGGCCGCCATAGTTGATGCACAGGTTCAATTGTCCGCGTGTGTTGCCGGACGTAACGTGCTCAGCCTCATCAATCGCGGACACAAGCTTCTCGGACAACCCTTCGCGTAAACCTACCACCTTGAGCCGCACGTTATTTTCCATGTAAAAACCAAGCTCCGCCGTTAACGCGTGATACAGCAGATCCATCAGGTATCCGACTTCTTCTGAAGAACGTTTCCAGTTCTCGGTCGAGAATGCGAATACGGTAAGATGCCCGATTCCACGGTCAAGAGCCGCGAGGCCGATCGTCTTTACGTTGTCATATCCGCGGCGATGACCTTCAAGCGTGGGAAGGCCGCGCTTTTTGGCCCACCGTCGGTTTCCATCGAGAATAATGGCAAGATGTTTGATCGGCATAACGGACGGACTCTATCAGATCAGGAGCCCTTGCGCAAAAGGAGCCACCCAACGAACAGACCGAGGATCCAGAGAAGCGCGATGGCGTCCAAAAGGCGCATGCGCGACCGGAACTCCTCCCAATCCGTCCACCCGCCATATTTCCAACTCCAGCGACGTCCGAACAAAAGACATGCAAATAGGGCAACAAACCCGGCGACTGGAATAAGCGAAATGAGAAACCACACGTACAGCCGCGAACCGAACGTCCAGCCCTGCGTCCACATAAGCGCGCCAAGGGACGGACCGCGCAGATACCGCGCCCGAATCTTCTCGTCCGGTTCGAGCACGATCGTGAACCCGCATCCTCCGCAGCGCTCATTCCACGCGTCAACGCCGGCCTTGCATGACTGACAGGCATTTTTCATACGGAAACAGTATACCAAAGACGAGGCCTCGCGGCCCCGTCCATTTATCTTACGTAGTTTAATGGGTTCTGAAACTTTCCGTTGACGATAACCTCGAAGTGCAAGTGCGTTCCCGTGGAACGGCCGGTAGATCCAGTGACGGCGAGCGCCTGTCCTGCCTTCACCACGTTACCCACGCTTACAAGAAGCTTGGAGTGATGCGCGTAACGCGTAACCACGCCGCCTCCGTGGTCGACTTCCACCGTATTCCCATATCCATTCCGCCATCCGGAATAGATGACAACGCCGTCGGATGCGGCATACGAATAGGTGGTGTAATCCCCGTCGATGTCCACGCCCGTATGCGACCAACCGTACTTTTGCGTGATCACGTGCCAGTCGGTCGGCCACACCCAGGCTCCCGCGGTTTCGCCGGACCCCTTCGGCGCAACGAACGGCGTCCACGATGACGAGGATCCGCTCGAAGACTTGTCCGTGAAGAGGGAAGACAGCGGAGCCGTGGTTGGCTTGACGGCAAGGGTCGGAGGTTCTCCGCCCGGAATCATGAGCTCGTCGCCGATCTTCAAGTCGTCCGCGCTCGCTAGCTTGTTGAAGGAAATGATCTGGTCCGCATCCGCACCGTACGTCTTGGAAATCTTTGAAATCGTGTCGCCTTTCTTCACCGCATACATGACGCCATCAACCGGAGGAATGGAAAGAGACTGTCCGGGCCGAATGGTGCTTCGGAAGGTCAGGCTGTTCGCCCAGAGCACGGAACTCAGGCTCAACCCGAACCGATCGGAAATGGCCCCAAGCGTGTCTCCGTCCTGCACCGTATACGTTTCCGCGCGGTCTCGCGCGGCGACCAAGGTTGATCCGGATGCGAGCGTTGGCGACGAAACGGAACCTCCGACCGCGGTAGTCGCGTATTCTTCGCCCTCGATCACGAAGTCGATGTGCGCGGACGCGTCAATGGCCGAGTCATCCATGTACGTGGACGGGGAATTGAGCGACCCGTCTTCGAAGCTCGCCGCGGAAACCACCTGCACGACCGACGTATCGTCCTGTGCCACGAGCGCATACAGCATGGACTCGGATCCGAACGTTTCAGCGCGCACCTGCGTTTCCGACAGGTTGGCGGACGAAGCAATCGCGGCGATCGCGATGACCGCGGCATGAACGGCGTACTTGTTGGAAACAAGGTAAAGCGCGCGGTGCTTGGCCGGGAGAATCACGCGCGACAGATGGCACTGGACGAAGAAGACAAGGCGATAAACCGGTACGCCCACGGCGCGAACCAAAAACCGCCCGACGACCGATAATGGCCTCGTGACCGGACGAATCACCTTCATCCAATGCCGCTTGACCAGAATCAGTCCGCGCAGAGCGGAAAGCAGAATCTTTACGGAAAGTTGTTTGATGCCGAATGCTATATTGACCTCACGATATCCTGTTTAGAGACCCTCCCGTCCAAAACATCCGTTACTGGGATACCCTCTTCAGGAATGAATAGCGACCACAAGGTAGCATGGTCTCCTAATTTTGTCAATGATTTTCTCGCAAAAAATGGCCAATTTGAGAGAAAAATGCTAGGTCCGGCCATAGTCGTCCGAGAACCGTTCAATGTCATCCTCGCCGAAATAATCACCGGTCTGGACTTCGATGAAGACAAGCTGTTCCGAACCGGCATTTTGTACTCGATGCTTGGTGCCAATTGGAACCAGAGCCGTCTCGCCCGGTCCGAATACCACTACCTCGTCGTTCAACGTCACGGTAGCACGCCCTGCCACCACCACCCATACCTCGTTCCGGCGTTGATGACGCTGATAGGACAACCGGCCGCCGGGATTGACGGAAATACGCTTCGCCTTGAACGTCGGACCTTCGTCAAGAATGTCATAGCGTCCCCAAGGCCGGATGTTTTCTGGAATGTCATTCATACGCGGAACAGGCCCCATGCTTCTTTATCGCTTCCTTATGTCCTTTCGTTGCGTATCCCTTGTGAATTTCGAAGCCATACTCGGGAAATTGAACCGCAAGTTTGGCCCTCGCACGTTCAAAAATAAATTCGTACAGTCCGTCTCTTAGTGACGGACTCAAACGTTTCGAGTCGTTCACGCCGCCCAATCGTGAATCGAGAGGTAAGATCACGGCCGCGGCCACGAGCGGTCCGGCCAATGACCCGCACCCGGCCTCATCCACGCCAACGATGGCACGAAAGCCGAGCGAAACAAGCTCGCGTTCGATCAAAAATGTCGGCTTCGATCCCATATTTCGATTATACACCAGAGTTGGTTGATTGACGTTTCTCTTATATTTTCCTAAAATGTCCGCACTATGAACTCAATCCTCACCTATGCCATCGGCGCGGCGATTCTCGCCCTCGCCTACGGCGCGTACCTTACCCAGTGGATTCTTAAGCAGCCGTCCGGCGACGGCAAGATGAAAGGGATTTCCCTTGCCATCCAAGAGGGCGCGAATGCGTACATGGCCCGCCAGTATAAGATGGTGGCCATGATCGGCATCGCCATATTCCTCATCCTTGGCGCGTTTCTTGATTGGGAAATCGCCGCGGGGTTCGCGGTCGGGGCCGTGTGCTCGGGCATTGCCGGGTTCATCGGCATGAGCGTTTCGGTCCGCACCAACGTGCGCACCACCGAGGCGGCCAAGTCTGGCCTTGAGAAAGCGCTCGACATGGCATTCAAGGGAGGATCGGTCACCGGCCTGTTCGTGGTCGGGCTCGGTCTCCTTTCCGTTGCCGTCTTCTATGCCGTGACAGGTTCCACCCATGGGCTCATCGGGCTCGGGTTTGGAGGATCGCTCATTTCCGTGTTCGCCCGCCTGGGCGGAGGCATCTTCACGAAGGCGGCCGACGTCGGCGCCGACCTCGTCGGAAAAACGGAAGCTGGAATTCCGGAAGACGACCCGCGCAACCCGGCGGTCATCGCGGACAACGTGGGCGACAACGTCGGCGACTGCGCCGGCATGGCGGCCGACCTGTTCGAGACCTATGCCGTGACCACGGTCGCGGCCATGGTGCTTGGCACGCTCCTCTATCCGAACTCGGAGAGCATCGTCCTTTACCCGCTCGCGCTCGGCGCGGTCGCCATCGTCGCGTCGATCCTCGGATCGTTCGCGGTCAAGCTCGGCCCGTCAAAGAACATCATGGGCGCGCTTTATAAGGGACTCATTGCCGCGGGGGCGCTTGCGGCCGTCGGGTTCTGGTTCGTCACGAGCCGCTTCAACTGGATGAACGTCGAGGGCATCGACGACACCAACATCTATTACTGCACGCTGGTCGGGCTCGCCATCACGGGCGCGCTCATCTGGATCACGGAATACTACACCGGCACGCAGTACTCCCCGGTCAAGAAGCTCGCGGAGGCATCCCAGACGGGACACGGCACCAACATCATTGCGGGCCTCGGGCTCTCGATGAAGTCCACGGCGCTCCCAGTGCTCGTCATCGTCGCGGGTATTCTTGCCGCGCAGTCGCTCGGCGGGCTCTACGGCATCGCCATCGCGGCCATGGCCATGCTCTCGCTCACGGGGATCGTCGTCGCGATTGACGCGTACGGTCCGATCACGGACAACGCCGGAGGCATCGCCGAAATGGCCGGCCTGCCAGACTCGGTGCGCGACGTCACCGACCCGCTCGATGCGGTCGGCAACACCACGAAGGCGGTCACCAAGGCCTATGCCATCGGTTCGGCCGGCCTCGCGACGCTCGTGCTGTTTGGCGACTTCATCCACACGGTCGAAACCGCGGGAGGAACGATCGACTTCAACCTTGCCAACCCG
>MGFA01000026.1:29408-31699 GCA_001791645.1 Candidatus Uhrbacteria bacterium RIFOXYB12_FULL_58_10 | reverse complement strand
CAAAAGTACCTCTCACCTGTTGAGTGGTATTTTTGTTTTGGTTGAGCGGAGAACCCGTGATTTTCTCGCTAGCAAGGAGGCTCATAATTCGATCATCGCAAGGGGAGTGTTGACCGCCTGTTGACCGAGAAAGGTATAGAAGACGAATACGGGAAACACGGAACAATTGACAAAATGGTCAAACTGTGGTAGATTTTCGTGTTCCATCTTGTTCGTTTTTCTGATGACCTGCCGAAACGCAATTCCTGGTTGTTTTTCGGGAGGCCGTCAGTTTCTCTTTCAATGGGGTTGACGGTTGTCGAGTCCAGTACATTTCAGGAGGGTATCGTGTCATATTTTCCGCTAAGTAAGGCATATTTCTTCACAGTGAAGGCACAGGCCGCGATCAGTGACGTCGTCACGCGACATTTCGGTGCGATGCCTCACGCGGACTTCCTGGCCCTTCTTCCTAGTCTCAAGGGCCAAGAGGTAGAGGTGGACGACGAGGGTGCGGTTCGTCTTGGCAGCCGTCTGCTGGGAAGGATCGTTCTCGTGCGTGCCAGGTACTTGGCCGGCGAAGGCGAAGAGCTCGATCCGTCCTTCAGCCATATAATCGCCCTTCCTGGGGAAGAGGAAGAACTTCGCGTCGAGGCCATAAAGAAGCTCGATACGATGATCGATGCGTTGCTCTTGCTTCGTAAGAAGTTTGAATGACGATTTGCTATCTGCAGACCCGGGAAGCGCGACCATGCGCGACTCGGGTTCTTTATTTCAAAAAGCACTCAGCGACCGCCGAGTACTTTCTATTGTGCCGATGGTTGGTCTTCACTTGGCTAGTTCCTTGCTCTATCGCGGTCTCTGTTCAATCGAATCGACGCAGGCCTCAAGCCGGTCTTGTCGGGCGCGCAGGGCGACGTCCTCCGTGTCGAGCCGGACGTACATGCCGGTAATGCCCTCGATTTGCCTGGAGATGCGGTCGAATTCTTTTGCGACCACCACGAACCCATCGTCGGTCTTCTTTTCTAGGACATCAACTTTAAAGTTGACGGCGTCGATCTTCGTCTCGAGACCGTCGAATCGTTTGGCTATCCGCACGAATTCTTGTTTCATTTCAGTGTCCATATTTTGAACTACCTAATTTTTCGCTCAAGCCGTCCGACGCGTTCCTCAAGTCGATCCTGGCGGGCGCGCAGGGCGACGTCCTCCGTGTCGAGCCGAAGGTCAGATTTTACGAGTCCATCAATGTGGTTCGTAAGTTCTTCGAATTGCTCATGGACGATGGCAAAGCCGGTTTCCATTTCTCCACGCATCGAGTTGAGGTCGAACTGAAGGGAATCAAAACGATAGTCGAGTCCTTCGACTTTGAATTTCAGCGTCCCCACGTCCGACTTCAGCGTCCCCACGTCCGACTTTAACGATCCGACGTCGGACTTGAGGGTTCCGATATCTTTGGCCATTCCAATGATGAGTTGTTTCGTTTCCTCGTCCATACCGTCCTAGTATATCAATAATGGAGACCGGGAGAAGGCCCCGGTTTGCTGGTCTTTTCATAGACAAACACTTCCGGGGCCTTTCGCTCGATTACACAGTCGTCGCCTTGTTCTTACCGTTTCGAGCCCAATAGATTCCGGCGCGGTTTCCTGCCATATATTGCGATTTGGCAATTGAGAGAACGAACTCTCGCATTCGGCTCGCGCCCAAATCGTCGAGTCCCACGTCTTCCGCGAGGCCGTTGACCGAACGGATCAGTTCCACGTGCCATTTTTGCCTTGTCTCTTCCATACGTTTGTTTCATTGGGGGTTAGGTTCGAGCGATTGCCGCAATATCTCGATGACGTACTCGCTCAGAAGCGTCGCGACGGTCGAGGAAACGCCGTACGCGTACGCCTTGGTCTCAATGCGCCGTCTGAGAAGCGGCACGGAGAGCGTGTGCTTTGGCATACCAGTGCGTTACGGCGCGGATGATGCGCCGCGAGGAATAGAGCGCGAGTCCCGCAATGACCGCCGCGGTGATGGCGAACGCAATCGCGCGGTTTTGCCCGTCCTGCGCATTCGTGCCGGTCGTGGCCGCGGCTGCCGTCTCTGACGATTGCAGTTCGGCAACCTCGACGTCTTCGGCAGAGCGTGGAAGGAGCGTGAGCCCCGAATCCGTTGAGACGAGAACCCCCGTGATCGTGACGGATGTCCCGCGCGCGAGCAGGGCGGCGTTAATGCCGGTTCCGTCCGCGACGCGCACGGTCAGCCTTGCGCCTTGGTCCTCAATGACAGCCTTGGATCCGGATCGCGACAGGATGGTTCCGGACACGCGGACG
>MGFA01000026.1:10344-29400 GCA_001791645.1 Candidatus Uhrbacteria bacterium RIFOXYB12_FULL_58_10 | reverse complement strand
TGACAAGACCGTGATCGTCCCGCCGTCGCTCACCTTGAGCCGCGCTTCGGCGCGGCTTTCGGTCATGACGCCGGTCACGAGCACGCGGTCGCCCGGGGCAAGATCCGGGAAGTCCGAGTCGTATTTGTAAATCTGAAGTCCTCCGTCCTCCGTCTCGATATAAAAGATTTGTTTGCCGAGCGCCCCGGGTTCCACAAGGACCGTTCCTTCGACACGGGCCATCACGCTCCGGCGAGCGCCGGATGTTGCGGCCACGTTGGAGGAAGGCGTCTTGGACGTCGTTGATCCGGCTGTTGATCCGGTAGTTTCATTGACCGGAAGAGCGTTCGGTTCATTCGGCGTAGGAGTTCGCGTCCATACCCACTTGGCGTCGGAGCGAATAAGAGAGGAACCTTTTGGCGGCGATGCATAGGATTTCGTATCAACGATCGATCCGTCCGGCGCCACGAGCGTGACGCTATCGGTCGTATTATTTAGGGCGATATCAGTCTCGTCACGCATGAGCGCGAGCAGGTCGCCGGGCTCGATGACGTTCGAGGAGACGAACAGATACTCGTGATTGGTTGCATCGAGGAGCGACCATCCCACGAGATCGACGTCCTCGGTTCCCACGTTTTCGATCTCAATGAATTCTTCGACAAGGTCGTCGCCGGTCGTGTTCGGATAGAATTCGGAAAGGCGAAGCGTGATCGGCCCGGACCAAGTTTCTTCGACGGGACTGTCGTGCGTCCCGCTTGAGGTGCCACCCGTCGTGGTGTCGCTTGTCGTTGTCATGGGGTCGTCCGATGCCGAGTCGTCGTTCGATGCCGTCGATTCGTCGACGCTCTCTGTCGTCATTGCATTCGCGGCGCCGGGAGTCGATGTTTCCGTGACGCGCCATTCACCGTTCTCGCCCCGCGCGAGAGAGTTGGGCTTATCCGCGGCGGGTACGGCGTCAGTTCCATACTCGACCGAGTCGACGACCATACCGGCCGGGTTCAAAAGTTCAACGGTATCCCCGTCGTTATTAAGCTTGCCGGACGGATCGTAGACCACGACGAATTGACCTGCCGCAAGCGTCTGGTCCGGAAGCGCGGTGGCCTTGAGCGTTGCGTCGCGCACGGTCCAGCCGCCAAGCGCCACGGCGTCGTCGCCCGCATTCAGGATTTCAATCCATTCCGCGTCCGCATCAGAAACAAGTTCGTTCATGATCAGGTTTCCATTCGACTCCGCGGGCGATTCCGTCTGGGTATCAGTTTCCGCCGCGGTCGTCTCGGGCGTGTCCGTAGACACCTCGGAGATGGGATCCGCGGCATCAGTCTCCGCGGTTTCGGTTTCCATGCCCGAAGCATCCGATTCCTCAACGATGCTGTTCGCCGCGCAGGGCGTCGGGGCCGCCGTGACTAGCCATTCGCCGCTCTCGTCGCGGGCAAGCGCGTTCGGTTTTTCTGCCGCGGAAACCTCGCTCGTCCCATACTCGACCGAGTCGACCACCGTGCCGGTCGGGTCGAGCAGTTCCACGATATCTCCGTCGTTGTTCAGCTTTCCGGACGGGTCGTAGACCACGACGAACTGCCACGGCTCAAGCAGTTCATTTGGGAGCGCGGTCGTCTTGAGCGTGGCGTCGCGCACGGTCCAGCCGGTAAGCACTACGGCGTCGTCGCCCGCGTTCAAGATCTCGATCCATTCCGTATCCGCATCCGACGCCAGTTCATTTATGAGCAGCGTTTGGGTTTCGACCGGAATGGTTTCGGCCGTGTCCGTAGGCACAAGCTCTATTTCGGGTTCCGCGCTTGTTTGTTCGACGGTCTCAGTCGGGATTGCGATCTCTGTTTCGGTCGCGCTTGTCTCGACCGCATTCATGTCGTTCACGGATTCGGCCGATTCCGTTGTCTGTTCCGTTTCCGGTTCGACCGCAACCGTTTCGATCGAGGCCACCGGTTCATCCGAAGCCGCGGGGACGTCGGAGGGAACATCGGTTTCGACCTGCGTATCTGGATATACAACTTCGTCGAAGATTGCCGCCTCTGATTTGGCCGCGTCGGATGTCATGCTTTCGTCCGACGGAGCCACAGTCATGTCTTCCGGCGTGACAACGGTGTCGGCGTTTTCGCCATTCGGCTGTTCCGTTGCTGTGTTCTCGACGACGGGAGCCGGTTCCTCGACAACGAGCGTTGGCTCGACTTGCGTCTCATTCACCGTCGGTTCATCTGACGCGGCGGCGGCAGCAGGGGACGGTACAAACCATTCCTCCGCGGTTCCCGGCGTGCCGAATTCCATCGCTCCCGGGTCGAACCCCGAGGCCGACGTCGCGGTAAGCCACGACGTTTCAAGCGTCCCATCCCCGAGTGGAATGGAGCGCATCATGGAGGCGATCACTTCTCCCGTTGAGCCTGCCAGGGGAGAGGAGGCATCCCCGGCGCGGTCACGGACAACGCCCGCGCTGTCGCTGAGCGTAATGGAGAGAGCGGAGTTTGAGAGGGAGACGGATGCGGTAACCATGTCCGGAATCCGTTCCAGGGTAGATTTCGCGTCGGCATTTCCATAATTGGAGATGAGGAGTGATTGGTGCGGCGCGACTAGGCTGTTTTCCGGAAGCGCGAGCGCGCCATTGCTCGTTGCGGCTCCGTCAATGGTCCATCCGCCGACGTCGATTGTTTCGTCGGTGAGGTTGGTCAGCTCGATCCATTCGTCGGATGCGTTTTGCGACGACCCGGCCCAACCAAGCTCGGAGATGATGACGGTGTAGGCGTCTTCCGACTGAGCAAGCGCCGTATGCGACGTGACAAGCGGCAGACAAATGATCGAGACAGCGAGAAACAACCGTCCTATGTGTTTATGCATAGTCATTCTGCACACGTTAATTGTGAACGCGTCCGCCGGCCGGCGAAATAAAATCCCCGCGACGCGTTAACGCGTCAGCGGGGATTACTTACTAACATGTCACCAAAAAATTCGCGTTTTGTCAATGGGTTTCGTGTGGATAGATTGCCCGCGGCGAGCGCTTGCGGTACGATTCGATCGCGCCGGGATGGCGGAATTGGCATACGCGCCAGCCTTAGGAGCTGGTGGAGCAATCCTTGAGGGTTCGAGTCCCTCTCCCGGCACCATCCCACTTCGCTCCTTTGGAGCTTCGTTGGGGATTTGCATATGAATCCAGTTCTCGAATCAACGAAGCGCATCGTCGACCACGCGGAGCTCGTCCGAATCAATCGAGATTGTCTCGTCGAATTCGCGCGGGCGTTCGATCACGGGACGGCGACGCATTGGCTGTCGGCCGCCCCATTTGATTTTTCGCATCTTTCGCGCGCGGATCAGATGCGGTTCGTGTTTCTCTTTAACGCGTTGAGCTTCTGTTATTGGGGCGAGCCGAAATGGACGATCGAGTACGGCGACAAGACGCACGATGGCGCCTGGGGAATGATCCTCGCGCTCGGCCGCGCCATTGACGATGGCATCGCGCTCACGGATTTCAAATATCTCGCGAGTATCGATCGCGACACCTTCGCGCGGGTGCTTCGCGGAAACGTCGAGATTCCGTTGTTCGAGGAGCGGTTTCTGATCGCGCGGGAAATCGGCTCGGTCATGTCGGAACGGTTCGGCGGCGACGTGGGGCGCTTGTCACTGGCAAGTGGTGGTGACGCGCTGTCGTTTGTCGATGTTGTAACGAGGACATTCCCATCATTCGCGGACCAATCCGATTATCACGGCGAGGAAGTCGCGTTCAACAAACGCGCGCAGCTCCTCGCCGCCGACCTCGGCCAGATGTTCGGCATTTTGTCAGGTCTCGAGAATCTGACCGCATGCGCGGACTACAAGCTGCCGCAGATTCTTCGCAAGAATGGCATATTGGAATACGACGCCCCGCTCGCCGCGCACGTGGATGCGTGCGAGGAACTGCAGCACGGGTTGCCAGAGGAAGTAGAGATTCGCGCGAGTACTATCTGGGCCGTCGAGCTGGTTCGGCGTGAAGTCGCATTGCGCATCCCATTGATCCGTTCCTATGAGATTAATGATCATCTCTGGCTCGCCACGCAGGAGAAGTACCCCGATGACATGCCTTATCACCGAACGCGGACAACCGCCTACTAGCTATGAGCGACCGATATGCCGCGGACCAAATCGGCTTGCCGCCGGAAGCGTGCCTATTCGTGGACGATTCCGAAAAAAACGTGCTCGCTGCCATTGAGACAGGGATGAAGGGCGTCGTATACAAGGACTTTGAAGACTGCGTTTCGCAAATAAAGCGTACGCTTGGCGAGTAACGCTCATTTTTATGCACGACCAACTTATTTCAGATATTATCTCCGACGTTCGGGAGCGGATGAGCGGCGACTCGTCGCATGATTGGTGGCACGTGTGGCGCGTGTGGCAGATGGCAAAGCGGATCGCCGTCGAGGAGAAGGCCGATCTTTTCGTCGTCGAGCTCGGCGCGCTCATGCATGACATTGCGGATTGGAAGTTCCATGGGGGCGACGAGAGCGTGGGGCCGCGCGTGGCCGGGGAGATCCTCGCGGCGCACGGCGTGGACCCGGACGTGATTGCGCGCGTGCAGGACATCGTGGCGACGATTTCGTACAAGGGCGCGGGCGTTGCCACGCCGATGAATACCAGGGAGGGCGAGTGCGTGCAGGACGCGGACCGGCTCGACGCGACGGGCGCCATCGGCATCGCGCGCTGTTTCGCGTACGGCGGGCACAAGGGCCGGAACATTTACGAACCGGACGACAAGCCAATATTGCATACGGACAAAAGTGCCTACAAGAATTCGACAGGCCCGTCCGTGAACCACTTTTACGAAAAGCTGCTGCTGCTCAAGGATCGCATGAATACGGGCACGGCTAAGAAGATGGCGGAGGCGCGGCACGCGTTCATGGAGGCGTATCTCGCGGAGTTTTACGAGGAGTGGGAAGGAAAGCGATAATCGGCCCCTGCCGATTTTGTCTCGACAAACCACGTGAGTTCCGATAAGCTCACCTCGTTATGCGCATCATTCTCGTCCACGGATTCAACGCCTCGCCGGAGATGAATTTTCATCCCTGGCTCGCAAGGGAGCTTCGTGCCAAGGGGTTTGAGGTGGTCACGCCGACTTTGCCGCTCAAAAGCGGGGAGGAGCTCGATCTTCCCGTCATTTTGGATGAGATGAAACGTCAGGTCGGCTTTCTGACCGCGGACGACATTTTGGTTGGCCACTCGCTCGGCGCGTTCATCATCATGCAGTACATGGAGGCGGTGGAAATGACCGAGTCGCCGCGAGCCGTGGTGTTGATCGCCGCGCCGTACAAGGTCGCGAAGCCGGAGCTGCGCCGCCTGTTTCTCGTGGATCTTGACGCGGATGTCGCCATCTGGAAGGCAAGGGAGTTCTACGTGATTCATGCGAAGGACGACACGCTTGTTCCGTTCGAGCATGGGCAAAAGCTGGCGGCCTATCTGAAGGCCAAACTCGTGGAGACGGAAACGGGCGGGCACTTCATGGACGCGGAGTATCCCGTGCTTCTTGAGACGATTGAGAGGATCGCCACGACCCCGTTTGAGTACGCGCCGGGTATTTCGCTTCCCGACGACTATGAGAACAAGGCCTGGGCCGACCGCATCGCCCCGTCCTCCGAGCATAAGCCGGATTGGATGACCTGACGCTATGCATTACGTATACGATTTTGACTCGACGCTGTACGCGACGCAGCGACTGTGGGAGCAGTGGGTGGACATGTTGCATCGCCTTGGGTTCGAGACGCCGACGCTCGGCGAGGTCGAGCGCGTATTTAACGAGAAGGGGATCGTGTTCGATCCGAGACGTCACGCGGAATACGTCGGGATGGATGCCGAAGCAGCCGATCGTGCGGTCCGCGAGTTGCGCGGGTTGACGGATTCGCTGGGGAGCACCCTGCTGTTTGACGACGTCCTTCCGTTTCGCGCGCGCGAGGGCCGGCGGACCGGCAGAGCCTGCTGACGTTCGGGAACGCGGAGTTCCAGATGCAAAAAATCTACGCATCGGGGATCGGTTCTTTCGTCCCGGACGTTCAGATCGCCGGACTTGATCGGGGGAAGGCCGAGTTTCTGCGTGATTTGGCGGAGGAATCCGACGGTCGCATTACGTTTATCGACGACCATACCGGACATCTGGTAAAAGCACACGAGGCCGAAATTTCCGTTGATCTCGTGCGTATGCGCCGACCCGGCGAACCGCACACGCTGGAAATCCACCCACTCGACGACGTCGCCTGGCGCGTCATCGCGTCGCTCGACGAGCTGGAATAAAAACACGGAGCGGTGAGCCGCTCCGTTTATGGTTGCGTGAGGACGAACACACCCACGTCGTGCGTCATCCTTCCGTCGGGGAACTTGTGGCGGAACCACGCGCAGATGTCCGAGCGCGCGTCGTCTTGGATTGCGCCCGCGTCGCGCATCAGGAAGAACGACAGGAGATCGTGGCCGTCCGGAGAGTTCGGGTCGTGACAGGACGACACGTTGACGCTTGAGGCGAACGCGTGGAACGCGGCGCCCGGGAGGTGCGGCGCAAGGTCCGCGCAGGTCGAGACGATATGTGCGTCGTCTCGAACAAGCTTGGAGAACCGTCGGTGCACCTCGTCGATGCCGCGCGACCCGTGGTGGACGATCAGTGCCTCGTTCCCGAGGGAGAGGAGATACGGAATGGAACGGGGCCAGTCTCGCAGGTAGTACAGCGAGTGGCTTGCGATGACCAGGTCGAACGGGATAGGTGGCCTCGGAATGTCCTCGAGTCGGGCGCGGAGAAACGTGACGTCCGACCGGTGCGCGGCCGCGTCGCGGAACCGGTCGAGCTGTTCTTGGTACGGATCGGCCGCGACGTACATGACGGGGATGCCGAGCGAGTCGAACAGCGACAGGACGCGGAGCGACGCGTGCCCGGTTCCGCACCCAACGTCGAGCACGCGCTTGCGGCCTGGGGCACTCCCGAACCGCGTCGGGCGCAGGATGGCGGGAAGGCGCTCAAGAAGCAGGTCCTTCTCATTGGAAAGTCGGAGCCAGGCATCGTAGGGGATTCGTGGCGCGACGTAGATGTCTTTCATCTCTTCTCCAGATGATTCTGATTGAACCTATCGAGAGTATGGCTTTTTTTGATAAAAAAATGCAATGATTTGTCAAAATCAATCAAATACTTTAGAATTTTAGTTAAATATGACACTTTTTGAAAATGAGAAAATTCTTCTCGCACAAATAGAATTGAATGCGGCCATGTCCGTTGCAGAAATTTGCAAGGCAACTGGGTTTCGTAGTCATACGGTTCGTTACGGGATTACCTCCATGGAACGGCGCGGCATCATCCGGCGCGCGACGTTTATCGACACATACCCGCTTGGCTACGTCACGTACGCCGTGTTATTTTCCCTTTCCCCGCAATCAAAGTCCGGCAAGCAGGCATTCCTCGATTTTCTTGTCGCGTCGCCATGCGTGTCCTGGCTTGCGGAGCTTGGCGGGGATTTTCAATATGCCATGGCGATCACCGTCCAAACGCCGTCGGACGTGTCGAAATTCCTCTCTTCGGTTGCGGAAACGTTCGGCAATGTTCTGTCGCAAAAATCCGTGCATATTCGCATGGATTTTACGCAGTTGAACCGGCGGTATCTTGCCGACCAGCCCGTTTCCGCGTTGTCTTTCGGCCATACGACTCCGGCCGTTTCCATCGATAACATCGATCACAAAATTTTGCGCGCCCTGTCACGGAACGAATTTCCGACTGAGCGCGAGGCGCAGGCTCGCCTGGAAATTTCCCCGAGCACGTGGCGTAACCGCGTTCGCCGATTGCGCGAGCGCGGCGTAATCGTGGGTGACTTTTATCAGGTCAGCGCCGAGCGGCTCGGAACGCAGCAGTTCGAGCTTCTCGTGCATGCGAGGGGCGTGCGGGCCAACCTCTCTGGCCGGCTTCTCGCGTTCGCAAAATCCCACCCGCGGATCGTCCACTTCGTGGAGGGGATCGGCGAATGGGATTTCGAGCTTGGGGTCGAGGTCGAGAACGCGCAGGACGTCGTCGGGGTGACGGAAGACGCGTACGAGGCGTTTCCGGACGACATAGCCGCGCTCAAGACCCTCCCGCTCTTCGGAACGCTCAAGTATTCCTTGTATCCGTTCGCATAAAAAAATCCGCCGTCAGCGCGGCGGGCTAGGGGACGTAGCGGAGAAGAATCGCGAAGGCGTCGTTCAGACGACGCTTGCCCGACGGGTTCGTGTGAGTGTCGTGGAACATGCGTTCACACGCGCGGAGTTCCGCCTCGATTGTCCGCAACCGTCCCAGGATCTGGTCGGACGTTGGATGACCGTCGTGGAGCCCATAGAACGTGCGGATGGAATCAGGTGCGTCCTGGTTGGGAACCACGTCGAACCCGTCCAGCATGGATGCGCGGGCTCGTGACAGAAAGGCCATCTCGTCTTGGAGGCGTGCCATCAGCCGTTGCAGCAGGTTTATCGCTTCGCCGATTGCCGTGAGGAGATCGCGTATGTTCGTCTGCGCCGTGGTGGGTGGCGTGGGTACGTTCTCGGGGATCGGTTCGTTGCGCGGCCTGGGCTCGGTGTCACCGAGGGGAAGCACGGGCGACTCGGGGGGCCGCTTTCCCGTTCTTTTTTCGATCTCGTCGCAGAGGTCGCGCGCGAATTTCGTCTCGAACGACAGGCTCATGTCGCGGACGGCCATGCACACTTCCAAATGGGTCTTCTTGCCGTAGTCCTTGGTCCTCAGCAGGTCCACCGCCTTCTGCTGGACGACCTGCCATGTGAATTCGAGGTCAAGACCCATGAAACCGCGTCTGGCACGTCCGTCCAGACCGTCCACGTTCGACCACCGAACGTCGCGCGTCTTCGAGCAGAGCAGATCGAGAATGCCCGTTGATCGGGCCGACTCGAGCGTAAGCGGAACGGTCATGTCAACTCCTTCTCCTTTCGGAGAAGATGACGCTACCAGAAAGATACGCCCGCGTCAATAATGATACGTCTTTCCCGCGAGGATTGTCATCGCGCGATAGAGTTGTTCGTAGAGGAGCGTGGTTGCCACGTCGTGCGGGAAGGTGAACTTGGAAAGCGACAGCGTCGCATCGAAGTTTTTTTCGACGGTTTTGTCGACCCCGAACGGCCCGGCGACCACGAACTCAATCGTGCGGGTCTCGTGCTCGCTCCACGCGGAAATTTGTTCGGCGAAGTCTCCCGTGAAGTATTCCTTCCCGTGCTCGGTAAGCAGGATGGAAAATGCGTCTTTTGCCGTGCGTCGGACTTCTTTGACCTCAACCACGTCGACCTTGGCAAATGGCCGCAGCAGTTTCCGATAATGCGAAACCAGCTCCGCGAGCGGACCATTCTTTATGCCTCCGACCGTGACGATGTTGAATCGGTACATATGATTACTTACGGTACGTGACATCGGTCAGGTTGACAATTGGCGTTTCGCGTGGTAGGTTCCGTCTCCCGTTCATTGTAGGAGCGAACGTGATCGGATTCGTTTACATCGCGGCCATACTTGCCGTCGCCTGTTGCTTCCTCCTCGTGTTGAATGCCAGGCTCCGTCGCAAGGTGGCCGGTCTGGTCGGACGCGTCAGAGTCCTCGATGGGATGGTCTACGTCGACGAGCTCACGCGCATCGGTAATTTGCGCATGTACGTGAAGGAGATCGCTGCCGCCGTCTCGCATACGCTGCGGACAAGCGAGCCCCTCACCCTCCTACTTCTCGACGTGAACGAGTTCAAAGCTATAAACGATGAACACGGGCACCAGGTAGGCGACGAAGCACTCCGGTTCATCGCGGAACGACTGTTTACTTCGTTCCGACCGACCGATACCGTGTGTCGGATCGGTGGCGACGAGTTCGCGGTCATCATGCGCGACTGCGATCTGGTCGGCGCTCAAGCCGCGACCGCGAGATTTGTTTCGCGCCTCGCCTCCTCCCCGCTTGAGACAGACACGGGTCGGATCCCGATACGCGTGTCCATCGGAGGAACCGCGCTTGGCGTTTCCCGGGGTAGGGTCAGCGTCGGATCAGTAGACATTGGTCCGTTGTTGCGCGAAGCGGGGTTCCTCGATCGTGTCATGACCGCGATGCGGGAAGCCGCGGATCGGAACCTGTACGCGGCGAAGGAACGCAAGGGTGAGGATCACTTTCCCATCCTCATTGAATAACTGGTCCTCAAATGGACCCTTTTTCTTTGGGAAAGGCATTTTATGAGGCAGGGTTCCGGCTCTGTGGACACATCGTGGATAGAGCCCTTGACAGGGTTTCCAGGATCATTTAAAATTGCGCGCACAACCGATTGGAATCACCTTCTTTGTCCCAAGGACTGTCTGAATGCCTGTTGAGGGATGGAGGGAAGGCCGCGGTCACACGCGGTTTTATCTGTTCCAGATCGGCGCACGTTCACAATTGAACGACAGAGATCCAAATAAGAAAGTGACGATCACTGTTTGAGATCGACGGTAAACTCATCACCGTCGCATCCGAATTGACAGTGGTTGTAGAGCATAAGGGCATACGGAGGATGGCTCGACAGAACGTGCCGATGAAGGACGTAGCAGCCTGCGATAAGCTTCGGGGAGGTGGCAAGCAACCTTTGATCCGGAGATATCCTAATGGGGAAACCTAATGCGGGGAATGCCGCATTGTCCTGCGCTGAATACATAGGCGCAGGTCGGGCACCTGGGGAAGTGAAACATCTCAGTACCCAGAGGAAAAGAAAAAGATATTGCTCGCACATATGAATTCATTGTGTGAGTCCATTCCCTAAGTAGTGGCGAACGAAAGGGGAACAGCCTAAACCGTTCTTGTGAAATTTTCGTGAGCAAGCGGACGCAAGTCTTAATGCGATCGGTGATGAAAGATGGAAGTCGTTGCAAGATCGGTGTTGTAAGGGGTCGCGTCGTGTCCTTCCAGGCACGAATGTGAGGTGAGACATATAGCGGAGTCCGCTGGAAAGTGGAACCAAAGAGGGTGATAGTCCCATACGCAAAATATTTTCTCGCCAGCATAGCGACATTCCTTAAGTACCACGAGACTCGAGAAATCTTGTGGGAAGCTACCGCGACTATGTGGTAAGGCTAAATACATGTTCTGATCGATAGTGAACTAGTACCGTGAGGGAAAGCTGAAAAACACCCCGGAAGGGGGATGAAATAGTTCTGAAACCGTATGCTTACAAGGAGTCAGAGCCTCGCAAGGGGTGATGGCGTTCCTATTGAAGAATGAGCCAACGAGTGTGCTGCATGTCGCTTGGTTAAGCCCTCCGGGGCGAAGCCGTAGTGAAAGCGAGCGTTAACCCGCGTGTTCTCATAATATACTCCGCGCACCTGCAAAGGCGCGTGCGAGTATATTATGAGATGGTGGCATGCACACGACCCGAAACCCGGTGACCTAACCTTGGCCAGGCTGAAGCGACCGTAACAAGTCGTGGAGGGCCGCACCCACCAGCCGTGCAAAACTGGGGGATGAGCTGAGGTTAGCGGAGAAATTCCAATCGAACTGGGTAATAGCTGGTTCTTCCCGAGATAGCTTGTGGGCTAGCGTCGGCATATCGTCATGTTGGGGGTAGAGCACTGAACGGGATTACCGCCGCAAGGTAGGTATCCTAATCAAACTCCGAATACCAGCATGCCGGCCGGCAGTCAGACGATGGGGGCTAAGCTCCATACGTCGAGAGGGCAACAGCCCAGATCTCAAACTAAGGTCCCTAAATTGACGTTAAGTGTAAAAGGTGGTGGAAGGGCTTATACAACCAGGAGGTTGGCTTAGAAGCAGCCATCCTTTAAAGATAGCGTAATAGCTCACTGGTCAAGCTCTTCTGCGCCGAAAATGTACCGGGGCTCAAACGTCATACCGAAGTTGAGGGCAGGACCGTAAGGTCCGAGCGGTAGGGAAGCATTCGTATTGCGCTGAAGTTGTGCCGTGAGGCATGGTGGAGCGATGCGAAGTGAGAATGTTGGCATAAGTAGCATGAAAAGGGGTGAGAGTCCCCTTCACCGTAAACCCAAGGTTTCCTGGGCAACGAGAATCGACCCAGGGTGAGTCGGGAGCTAAGGCGAGGCCGTCCGGCGTAGCCGATGCACAGCAGGTTAATATTCCTGCACTCTGTTCGTGACTGAAGCGGGGACGCTTCATGAAATTTCCCGCGTCCTATGGCTATGACGTTGGGCACATCTTGGTGGCTGGTAGGCAAATCCGCCGGCCGTTAAACTCGGATGTGATCGCAAGGGGCAGCAATGCCTCAAGGGGAAAGGACATGGAGCCCAGAAAAGCCGCTAGGGTTAATCGCGAATAGACCCGTACCGATATCCGACACAGGTGGGTGGGCGCGTAATGTGCCAAGGTGTACGAGAGAAACTACGTTAAGGAACTCGGCAATTAAGTGGCCGTAACTTCGGGATAAGGCCTGGTTTTCTCCGGGAGGAGAAGACCCGCAGCGAAAGACGTAAACCGACTGTTTACCTAAAACACAGGTCCGTGCTAAATCGAAAGATGATGTATACGGGCTGATGCCTGGCCAGTGTCCGAACGTTAAAGAAGGGGGTCATGTCCGCAAGGACGGCAGCCTTCGACTGAAGCGCGGATGAACGCCGGCGATAACTATAATCGTCCTAAGGTAGCGAAATTCCTTGACGGGTGAGTTCCGTCCTGCACGAATGGCATAACGAGTTTACGACTCTCTCAACGTAGTCCTCGGCGAAATTGCAAGATGAGTGAAGATGCTCATTAACCGTAGTTAGACGAAAAGACCCCGTGAAGCTTTACTACAACTTGTTCTTGGGTTCATGTTTCGCATGTTCAGCGTAGGTGGGAGCCGCAAGGCACCAATGAGACACCACCCTTGCGTTACGTGAATTCTAACCAGACGCCGTGAATCCGGTGTCAGGGACAGGAACTGGTGGGTAGTTTACCTGGGGCGGGTGCCTCCTAAAGAGTAACGGAGGCGTTTACAAAGGTCGGCTTGGCGCGGATGGAAATCGCGCTGGACGTGCAAACGCATAAGCCGGCTTTACTGCAAGACCTACAAGTCGCGCAGTCGCGAAAGCGGAAGTTAGTGATCCGACCATTCAATATAGGATGGTGGAAGCTCATCGGATAAAAGCTACTCCGGGGATAACAGGCTGATCGCGCCCAAGCGTCCACAGCGACGGCGCGGTTTGGCACCTCGATGTCGGCTCATCGCATCCTGGGGGTGAAGAAGCTCCCAAGGGTTTGGCTGTTCGCCAATTAAAGCGGTACGTGAGCTGGGTTCAGAACGTCGTGAGACAGTTCGGTCTCCTATCTACTATGGTCGTTTGAGGATTGAAGGGACGCTTCTCTAGTACGAGAGGACCGAGAAGCATAGACCTCCTGTGTACCGGTTGTCCTGCCAAGGGCATTGCCGGGTAGCGGCGTCTAGTTCGGATAAGCGCTGAAGGCATCTAAGCACGAAGCCGACCCTAAGATAAGTCCTCGTTATCAGACTCCTGCGAGACCAGCAGGTTGATAGGCCGTACGTGGAAGCGTGGTAACACGTGAAGCGGAGCGGTACTAATAAGTCGAGCTCTACAACCACTGTCAGTTTGGATTCGTTACTTTCAAAGAAAGGATCTCATTGTCTTGGTGCCAGTTCCCGGCGGGACACACCCGTTCCCATCCCGAACACGGCCGTTAAGCCGCACGGGGCCGATGGTAGTGCGATTGCGCGAGAGTAGGTAGGCGCCAGGACAATGGGATCCTTTTGAATTGCCGCCGCGGTTGACGCGGCGGTTTTGGTTTGCCAAGGTTTTTTGGCTCTGGAGGCCGTCATGACGATCAGGGAGATACCGGGTGTTTGCAGTCTGCATTGGCCGTATGTCTTCGATAGCATCGATGACGGCCGCGGGATCTCGACGTGTCTCGTCGCCGCGCTCATTCGCGACGCCGTCGATCGGCGCTGCTCTCACGTCGACCTCCAGGTGGCTCCCGGCAACGTGCCGGCCGTGAAGACCTACGTGCGGCTCGGCTTTCGGGGGACCACCAACCTCCTCTTCGCCAAGAAGCTCATCTGACCCTTTACCGGGTCTTTTTTGTCAGGCACAATGGAGTCATTATGGACGAGGAAACATGCTGGCTTTGCGTAGTGATCAAGTACAGTTTCGCGGTTGCTTTCGGGTTTGTTCTTGGCATTGCCTGGATCATGGTTCGGGGGTAAGATACGCTCGCTATTATCGCTGAATTATGAAATTTCGTACCATCATTCTAGCCGCTGGAAAGGGCTCGCGCATGGGGTCCGACAGGGCAAAAGTTTTGCTCCCTATCGGGGAGAAGCCAATTTTGCAGCACCTGATTGAGTCCGTGCGCGCGTCCGGCGTGGATGGAATTCCCGTGGTAGTCGTGAATTTGGATACCGGCGACGACGTGCGCGAGACATTCGGTAATACGTGCGAATACGCGGTCCAGGAGGAATCTCTTGGAACCGGCCATGCGGTGATGTCCGCCAGAGATCAGGTCGGCGAATGCGACGCGGTCATCGTCCTGTATGGCGATCATCCGTTCGTTTCGCCGGAAGCACTGCGGCAGCTTGTCGCCATGCATGAGGAAAGGAAGCCGCTCATCAGTATGATGACGACCGTGGTTCCGTCGTTCGACGGATGGTATTCCGTCCTTCGACACTGGGGGCGTATCCTGCGCGATGCGCATCGTCACATCATCGGGATTCGTGAGTACAAGGACGCCATGGAGTCCGAGCAGGAGATTCGTGAGGTGAATCCGGCCCTGTACTGCTTTGACGCCGATTGGCTTTGGGGCAATATTTCCCAACTGAAAAATTTGAACGCAAAGGGAGAATATTATCTGACGGACCTTATTGAGCTGGCCGTGTCACAAGGTGGCGAAATCGCCAGTCTTGAAATTCGTCCGGAAGAATCCATTGGCGTAAATACGCCAGAGGAGTTTGCGCTTGCGGAACGCATGTACAAGGAACGGGGATTGGAAGTCTAGCGTATGAAACTTGTCATTGTCGGCGGATCGCTCGCGACGGGGAAGTCCACGATCTCATCGAACATTGCCGATCGAACCGGAATGGTTCGCATTTCGCTCGACGAAATCAAGGAAGCTTTGTTCGATGTCGTCGGATATCGCGATCGTGCCTGGTCTAAGGAGATCGGACGGATCGCGTTTTCTGTTTTTAAGGATTGTATCGAACTCCATCTTCGCCGAGGTGATTCGGTGATCGCGGATGCGACCTTTTTATGGGTCGATGATGTCGAATGGATCTTGGTATTCGCCAGGCAGTACGAAGCCGATCTCTCGCTCGTATGGCTGACGGCTGATCCAAACGTTGCACGGACTCGATTCGTTGAAAGGGCGATCACGACGCGCCATCCCGGCCACAATGACGCGATCGATGCGGTGATCGCGGAGTTCGATGATCGATTTTTTACTAAGACTTTTCTTCCGCTGCCTCTTGGAACGCGTACACTCGTCGTGGATACGACGTCGTTCGACCTGGTCGATCACGACTCCATCTATCGATTCGTATGCGGTACATAACCGATTGGCACGTGCATTCGAGGTATTCACGCGCCTGTTCGAAGGATTTAACCCTGCCGAACATCGCGGAAGCCTGCCGACGCAAGGGCATCGACGTGGTGGCAACAGGAGATTGGACACATCCGCAGTGGTTCCAACATTTGAACGAACAACTGGAAGAAAGTGAGGATGGAATCTATCGTCTCAAGGATCGTCACGCAAAGGGTCATGACGTGCGGTTCATGCTCGTAACGGAGATCTCTCAAATATATAAGCGCGGCGGTAAAACGAGACGTATTCATAATTTGGTATTTTCTCCCTCGTTTGAGGCCTGTGCGAAGGTAAACGCGGAGATTGACCGTCGCGGGCTCAATCGAAAAAGCGACGGTCGTCCAATTCTTGGAATCGACTCGGAGGAACTCTACTGCGTCTTGAAGTCCATTGACGAGCGGATCATTGTGGTTCCCGCGCACGCCTGGACACCTTGGTACTCCGTATTCGGTTCGAAATCGGGCTTTGACTCGCTGGAGGAATGTTACGGAACAATGACGCCGTACATTTATGCGATTGAGACGGGTTTGTCATCGAATCCATGGATGAATTGGCAACTCTCTTGTTTGGATTCGGTTATGCTCATTTCGAATTCCGACGCGCACTCGACGGACAAGTTAGGACGCGAGGCAAACGTTTTCGATCTTACCGCACCGAACTACGACGCGTTCGTCCGAATGTTAAAGGAAAAAGATCGTTCGAAATTTTTGTATACCATCGAATTTTTTCCTGAAGAAGGGAAGTATCACTTGGATGGCTGCGCGACTTGTAAGTTTTCCTCAGTGCCAGCAAAATCAAAGAGAGTCGGTGGCAGATGTCCGTCGTGCAAACGCCATTTGACGCTTGGTGTCGAGTATCGCGTCGATGAACTTGCGGATCGTGACGCGGCGATCGTTGAGAAGACCAAAGTACCGTTCAAGTCGATCGTTCCGCTTAAGGAGGTGATTGGCGAAGCATTTGGTATCGGCCCGTCCTCAAAGAAGGTCGCCATGGAATACCTGCGTCTGACCGATCGTATAGGAAGCGAATTTTCTATTCTGCTTGACGTCCCAATCGATCAAATCATTAAAGAAACGACGAATTTTTCCGTCGCGGAGGCAATCAGACGCGTACGAGAGGGACAAGTGGACATCTCGCCAGGATATGATGGCATATTCGGAACGGTTCGAATATTTTCAAAAGAAGAACGAACATCAGGAATTACGCAATCAACGCTGATTTAAAAAAATTCCCCGTACGCGTCGCGGGGAATTTTTTATTGCGCAATTACGCGCGCTTCTTCTTGGCTGCGGCCTTCTTCTTCGGGGCTGCTTTCTTCACGGCCTTCTTCTTCGGGGCTGCCTTTTTCTTTGCTGCCTTTTTTTTAGCTGCCATAGTGGGTTCCACCTCCCTTCATTTTAATCTCTTGCGAGATTATTTAGATTCCTCCTCGCGATCACGACGCGATGTGACTCACGATTACATTCATTATAGATCAAAAAAAAATTGCAACAAGAGCGTGTCGCATTTTTTTGTCAAGAGTTTCTCATTATGATCGCACGATCACGGGAATATGTACTTCGGCCCAATCGTAAATCCATTTGATATTTTCGAGCGAAACATTCACGCAGCCATGGCTCATCACGTGTCCGAAGTTATTGTGCCACGGCGCGTAATGAATGTAGATGTGCGGATAGAAACGAAGGTTATATGGGACCCATCCGAGATCATACGCGTCCGCGCCGCTTCCACCCGCATAATGCACGAGCGGAATCTTCGCGAGGACCGTATGTTCGCCGATCGGGGTTTGCCATGGAGGACGCGCGGTGGACACCAGAAAACTGTTCTCAAGCAAGCCATTTTTATAGGCATACAACCGCTGTTCGGAAAGATCAATCACGATTTGTTTTCCTTCCATGGGATCACCAACGAACGGGCGCGATTCCGTGACCACGTATTCTTCCGTCCCGTTTCCATCTAGGTCCCCGAGTACCATTGCGATGCTGTTGGTTCCTGTGTTCATGACATCGGATCGGGAAGACGCTCCAATGATCGTGGCCGACTGTGACGTTGCGACGACGGGATCGTTGCCGCGAATCGCAACCGCATTCGTGCCAAGCGCGTCCGTGGAAATCGTTGTCGATGAAACGAGCGTCACGGGACTGTGGATAACGTATTCGTTTACGTCCGTGTCGGATCCCATTTGTGAGGCGACGATGAGCATTCTATTTTGAATGGTACCGATGATTCCGCGCCGATCGGACTGACCGAACGCGAAAAATTCTTCCGACATCGTCATGGCGTCGCTCTCGCGTTTCCAGACGCGCACGTGCGGACCCGCGCCGGGGGCGGGAAGCGTCACGAGTTCCGCGCGCGCATCGCCGTCGAGGTCGCCGCACGCCAGGTTCACTCCTTCGCGCATCGATTCGGCATATGCGAAGAAACCCGGGTCAAGCAGCGTGCCAAGGTGGTCAAAGATACGGACATGTGGACCGCCGCCTCGCTGCGGTGCCGTGATGATCTCGTTGATACCGTCCCCATCGAGGTCGCATGCGGTCACGTTGATTCCGACGCCCATGGAAGCGTCATACGCAAGGAACGATCCGATTTCCGATCCGTCCATTCGGTAGACGTGAACGCGCGGTTCGTTGCCAATGCCATTTCCGAGAAGGATTTCGGGATTTCCATCCGTTCCAAGGTCGGCAATGGCAACGCTTAATCCCCCTATTTCGTTTGCGGTCGCAACCAGGAAAGAAGATTGTTCCGTTCCGTCCAACGAAAGGATGCGGACCGTCGTTGTCTGCTGGTGCCAGGCGTTTACGATCGGGGTTTGAGCCGCGAACGAAAAGATCATGGTCGACAAGAGGAGGAGGAGAAACAGCTTATGCATAGGATTAGCGTCATTATACCCCGTTCCGAATCAAAACGCACCCATATTTTTGAGTGCGTTTTGGTGGACTGTATCGGATTCGAACCGATGACCCCCTGCTTGCAAAGCAGGTGCTCTACCAACTGAGCTAACAGCCCGTGGCGCCGGTATCGTAGCAGATGGGTTGACGAAAGGCAATATTTCCGCTATGATTCGCCCTTCCGACGCATTGGGTGCCGGTTGAAGGGGATCACATGAAGTTTCCGGAACTCAAGGGTCTGACCCTCAACGTGTTCGCCCCGTCGTTCATCTGGACGTTGGCGGCGGCGAACATGTTTATCGCGGGCTGGAGCTTGTCCGGACCGTGGTTCGTGCTTGGCTTTTCAGCTGCGACATTCGTCGTCGTTGGATCGGCGTGGGCATTCTTCAAGGCGGCAACCGCGCTTCGCGACAACGCGGGCCGCACGGTTCGACTCCTGTTGTACGCCTCGCTCGTCGGCGGGATGGTCGCGGCCTCGTGGGATCTCGTTCCGCCGATGCCGTGGCGGCGCGGGGAAATTGAGTCGTCGTCTCCCAAGCCAGAACTGGTGTCAAAACCGGTGGCCGTGACAGGCATGCCGTTCGTACCCGTCGGCCCGGAGCGACTGGCATATGTTCCGGCCAACGTGATGGCCCTCATCACTGAGGCGCGGCACGCGCTTGAGGACACGAA
>MGFA01000026.1:0-10283 GCA_001791645.1 Candidatus Uhrbacteria bacterium RIFOXYB12_FULL_58_10 | reverse complement strand
ATGCTCGCCGTGACCGACTCGGCAGGGGCCGTGGCATACGTGTCGCTCTACGAGAAGAGCCAGCCCTCCAAGCCAGGCTACAAGGTAACGCTCGGCAGGAACGGCGGCCGCAAGTCGGGCGTGAATCCCGACATCGTCGTCGAGCATCCGCCCGGCATCACGGTGCTTGCGCTCAAGACCGCGATCAACTGGGCGGGAGACGCGACTTGGGCCGTGTACGTGCCATATTCTCCGGAGATCAACACCCCGGAGGTGCGTGCGGCCGGCGTGGCGTACCTTTGGGAACGCGTCGTCGCGAATCGGGAGGCGCTGCGAACCGACGGCGTTCGTTCGAAGTTTTTCAAAGAGTTGGTGGCCGACGTGATCCCCGCGGATCACGTATTCACCCTCGTGCTCACCGAGAACGTCACGCATCCGGAGCCGTTCAAGGCCGGCGGGAGCAACGCGCGACGGCTCGAGCTTCTCAATGAGGCCCTGGCCCAGCTCGGCGCGAACCAAACGAAGGCGTGGGATTACCGCGCGTCGGGCGTCGGTGCCCGCGGCAAGGGACAGTACATGCCAAAGACCTATTCCGCGCTTTGCGGCGCATACGGTCTTACCTGCCCTTCTCATGACGTTGGAACGCGGGATGACAACCTTGTGTTCAAGCTCATGTTCTTCCATGCCGACGACGAATGGCGCGGGATCAAAAACAAGGAGTGGCTGCGCGGCAAGCCCATGCTCATGCGCCTGTACCTCGCCGCGGGGTACAACGGATTCTATGGCCATGCGGCCAAGGCGATCCGTACGTGCGGGGTTGCCGGATGGCGAAAATCCGCGCCGACTTGCGCGAAGCCGTTGCGCGACGAAACGCGTCCGTACCTCGACAAGTACGCATGGATCTACGGGCAGCATTTCGATGCTGTCCAGAATGACGCGGAACAGGACGCGGAAAACCAATAGGCGGAGCCAACTGGCCCCGCCTCTTTTTATTTCTGCGTTTTGACCGCGTTGGGTGGCGTCTTGCCGTCAAGAAACGCGAGGATATTTTCGGCCGCGCGTCGGCTCATCACCTGGCGCGTTTCGATGGTGGCGCTTGCTGTGTGCGGCGTGATCACCACATTTTGCAGCTTGCGCAGCGCGAGCGGAATGTCCGGCTCGTGTTCGTACACGTCGATTCCGGCGCCCGCGATCTGTTTCTTTTGCAACGCCGCGATCAGTGCCTTCTCGTCGATTACCGGTCCGCGCGACGTATTGATGAGAAAGGCGGTCTTTTTCATGAGCTTGAGCTGCTTTGCCCCGATCAGGTGTCGCGTTGATGGGAGCAGGGGGACGTGCAGGGAAATGAAGTCTGCCGTTTTGAGCACTCCCTCGAGCGTCATAAACGTCGCAAGCTCTTCTTTTTCGATCGTCTCGTTCCGACGCACGTCGTTGTACACGATTTTTACCCCGAACCCCTCGTACATGCGTTTGACCACGCCCTCGCCGATTTTCCCCGTCCCAATGATGCCGAGCGTCTTGCCAATGACGTCCGTGCCAAGCAGCATCTGCGGTCCCCAGCCGTGATATTTTCCATCGCGTGCGAACTGGTCAGTCTCTACCAGGCGATGCGCGAGCGCGAAGATAAACGCGATGGTGTGTTCCGCGACCGTTTCGGCGATTTCAAGGCCTGGCGTGTTCGTGACGACGATCCCTCGCTTTGCCGCCTCCGTGAGATCGACATTATCGAAGCCCACCGCGTAGTTCGCAACCATCCTCAGCGAAGGTCCCGCCGCGTCAAACAGCTGCGCGTCGATCTTGTCCGTAAGGATGGGGAGAATCGCGGTCGCGCCCTTTACGCGGCGGAGCAGCTCCGTGCGCGGAATGATCTTGTCGTGCTCGTATACGTCTACCGTGACGCGTTTGTCACGGCGGAGCAGTTTAAGACCTTCGTCGGGGATGATTCTGGTGACGAATATGCGTGGCTTCATACGGTTGTGATTTTCATGGATTCCAATTGTTTTTTCGTGGGCCAGCGTTTTAAGATGCCCGCTTTCGCGCCGACCTTCCTGATGACCGACTCGGCATTCAGGATGCCCGTCGCGAGGGCGTTCTTCAAATGTTCGCTCCTGATCATCGACGCGACAAAACCGGATCCGAACGCGTCGCCCGCGCCCGTTTGAGATCTTGCCTTCGCGCCAGTTCCCGGAGAGAAGATGGTCACGCCGTTCCGGTGCGCATACGCGCCCTTTGGTCCGTCCGTCACTGTGATCACATTTCCGGGCACCGCAAGTTCCTTGCAGATGTCGTTGACCGTCTTTTTGCCGGTTAACGCCTCGGCCTCCTCGCGATTCAAAATGAAGGCATGAATGTTCGAAAGCAATGGTTTCATGCGGGCGAGGCCGGCGGAAATTTCCTTTTTTCCGGGATTCCAAGCCACATGCATCCCGCATTCGTGGGCGTAGGCAACCAAGCGCGCGACAAGCGGGACGTTTCCGCCGAGCGACGTGATGTACAGCCAGCGCGTGGCACAGGCCTTGAGGGGAATATCCTTGGCCACGAACGCTCCAGCGACTCCGCGGTAGACAAGGGCGGTGCGTTCCCCGGTCGAGGCCGTGAGCAGGGTGGAATAGCCGGTGGCGCCTTTCTGGTCGTGCACTACAAGCGACGCGTCTACGCCCTCGCGCTCAAGATCCGCGACGATTTCACGCCCAGCCGCATCATCGCCCACGCGGCAAATTGCGGAGGTGCTCAATCCGAGTCGCGCGAATGTCACTGCCGCGTTGGTCGCGCCTCCGCCGGTCGCATGGACGATTTCCTCAATTTCAATCTTGTCCCCGAGCGACACGCATTCCCCGACGCCGGACGCAAATGCGTCCGAGCGAATCAGTTGGAACGATTTTGAGATCAGAAACACGTCCCGTACCCCGGCCCCGATAGTGATGACATCAAACATAGTGGTTAGGCCTTGCCCGCGCACCCGAGCAGTTTCATCTTTTGCCGCACAACCTTGGTCATGAGCTCGCGCGCGGGCTTGAGGATTTCGCGCGGATCGATGACCCCTGGCTTGTCGTGCAGGAACTTGCGGATGCCAGCGTCGAACGCGATGCGCAGGTCCGTATCCACGTTCACTTTCCGAATGCCGAGCCCGACGGCCTTCTTTATGGACGAGTCCGATACGCCCTTTGCCGCGGCGATCTCGCAGCCGTACTTGGTGCATTGCGCCTTGATGGCTGCCGGCACGCCGGACGCGCCGTGCAGCACGAGCGGGACAGAAACGAGCTCCGTGATTTTTTTCAATCGTGCGAAGTCAAGTCGCGACTCATGCTTGAACTTGAACGCACCATGGCTCGTGCCGATCGCGATCGCGAGCGCGTCGATGCCCGTGCGTTTCACGAATTCCTTTGCCTGTGTCGGATCCGTAAGGTGCGCGTCGCGCTCTTCCACGGACACGAAGTCCTCGATCCCGGCAATCGCGCCAAGCTCGGCCTCGACCGAAACGCGTTTCGCGTGGGCCAGTTTTACGATGCGTTTCGTGGTCGCGACGTTTTCCTCGTACGGAAGGGAAGATCCGTCGAACATCACGCTGGTGTAATAGCCGCTCTGAATCGCCTTGACGACGAGGTCCGTGTTTTTTCCATGGTCAAGATGAAATACGACCGGACACCGCGACCTCAAGGCGGCGAGATGGGTGAGTAAGCCAAGTTCTTCCATACCCGCATACTCGATGGCCCCCTCGCTCGTCTGAACGACGACCGGGGCGCGTTCCGCCTCGGCCGCCGCGATGACGGATTGGAGCGTCTCAAGGTTGTTGATGTTAAACGCGCCGACCGCATATCGGCCACGCCTTGCCTTCGCGAGCACGGATGAAAGGGTGACAAGCATAGGGGTCTACATTTCCTTCACGCGAAACGAAGGACGTTTATTTAGTCGGGAGCGAATTTTTGCAACGGAAAGCAGTCCCTTGGTAGGACCGACGAATCCAACGACGGATGCCGCGCTGACTGCGCCCCAGCGAAGGGCCTCGTCGTGCAATTGTCCGTTCATGAGCGCGCCGATGTAGCCGGTTGAAAACGCATCCCCCGCGCCCGTCGCCTCGATCGAACGACCCGGAAAAATGGGACAAAAATGGAGGTAATTTCCATCGAATGCGTACGCGCCCCTTTTTCCGTCCGTGATGACGACCTGTTTTGGCCCCATCTTGTAAAGTGCCGTCGCGAGGCGATGGATTTCAAGGGTTTCTTCCTCCGCGATTCGCTGCGCCTCTTCCAGGTTTACGAAGAGGACATATGTTTTTTTCATCAGGTCGAAGAGAAACGTCTTTCGCTCCGTGATCTGGATGGTGCCTGGGTTCAGAGCAATGTGGATGTTGTTTGCCTTCGCGCGCCCGACGACCTGGCGGTAGAGGTTTTCGTAGCCGGGTCCCATTTCAGAAATATAGATCCATTTGGATTTCGGCAGCGGCTTTGGGAGTCGATAGGCATGTCGGATATGCGAGGTGAGGAGCGTCTTTTCGCCCTTGTAGTTCAGGACGACCGAATAGCTGCTCATTTCGTTCATGACACGATGAAGATATCGCGTCGCGACCTTTTCTGTCTTAAGTGTGTCGATGGCCAGTTGGTAGGTGCCATCCGCTCCCATATTGGAAATAACCGCAGTTTTTAGGCCCATCCGAGAGAGTCCCGTTGCCACGTTCGGCGCGGTTCCGGCGATTTGGGACGCAACTACGTCAACGACGATCTTTTCTCCATAGGCGATGCACAGCTGGCAGTCCGGCATTTTCAGTTGGCATTGGAGCGATGCCTCGTCCAAAACAACGAAGGTGTCGAGTTTCGTGTCGCCAATGGTGATCATGTCATACATAATGCCAACATGGTATCAAATATTTGACGAGACTGCGATTTTTTGCTATACTTCGTCCATGAATCGTGGGGCTTCTCCTTTTGGGGGAAGCCTTTCGTGTTTTTCAAGCAATTTTTAAAACGTATGCGCTCAGGCGAATCCGTTGATCATTCGTGGTTACGCAGAAAAGCTGCTGATTCTTCGTATCCATTGGTTACCGGCGCACCTAGGTCCAAAAAAGGAGGAGAGAGATCGAAGGCGGAATATTTGTTGGGGGTAGACCAAGGGCTCGAGGCACGCAAACAGGCGACGATCAAGACGTTCGAGCAGCTATTTGGCATGGCGCTCTCCTCGAGTATGGTTGGCGGAGACGTGTTAGAACAAACTATCGACCGTGTGGCAGAGGGCGTGTCTTCGCACGAACCTGGCGTGACACAAGAGGCCGTCAAGAGAGAACTTCTCGCTGTGCTTTCTGAGGATTCGCCTTTTGCCAAGAGCGTGAGAGAGAGAACCGAGAGTTTGTATGAGCGTTTGTTTTCTGCGGCCGCCTCCGCGGTCCGCGAGGCTGAGGGCGATCCAGTGCTCGTTTCGAGTTTGGATGCAGAGGAAGCACGGATCAATGAAATCCTTGAGGGTGATCATGTCCCCTCCGTATGGCTAAAGGAGAAGCTGGGCGCGTGGAAGGCACGCGAACGGGCACGCATGGTTTCCTCTCAGGCACTCTGGAAAGAAATGGGTCATTTGATTCCGGACAATGGTGCACTCGCGCTTCGCAAATGTCTTGCGGATCGGGACATGATCAGAATGCTCAAAAATATCCGCGTTAATTCCGAGGCATTGGCACGATCGGTCGATGGGGGATCCGTTCTTAAAGAAGCCATGACTATTTGGGGAGAATTGGTATCCCAACACGTATGGGATACGCTCGTCTCAAAACTCGATGCCGCGGATTCAATGGGTCGGAATGGCGAAATGGCGAAATTACAAAGAGAGATTGCAAAAATAAAACAAGAATTTAAGGAAAGGCCTGAGGCCGAACGAGAGGTTCTAAAAAAAGATTATGACGCGCGCGTAGGAGCACTTTCCACGCAATTGAGGCAGTTGAAAAAAAAGATGGCATCCGTTGGCACGCTATTTGGGATCGATGATGGTCGTCTTAAGGAATTGATCGTTGGTTCGCTCATTTTGACTGATGGGGATGCGGCCGCGACCAAAATCGCGGATAAATTTTTTGAGGAAATGTCAGTTCGGGAAGTTCAGCATATTGCCGGAAGAAAAGACACGATTAGTTCAAGGGAAACGGTCGAGGCGGCGCGTCGGCTGATAAGGGGTTGGGGACGAATGCCGTTGGACGGATCAAAACCTGTCTATTTTCGTGAACGCTCGCGGTCTCGAAGGACTGGGATGGACCTGGTCAATCAGGAAAAAACAAGGGTAAATCCGAAGCGCGAATTAAAGTTTTGGTAAACGAAGAAACGCGGCTGCCCATGCGTAGGCAGCCGCGTTTTTATTTTCGTTTTCGTGACTTCAGGCTGGCATCTGGCTTTTTTCCGCCCCATTTGCGCGGGGTTCGGATGAGCGATTCCGCAATGATTTTTCCTTTCAATTCGTCGAGGTGTCCTTCGGCGGCGGCAACATATTCAGGGCGGTCGCTGACTTTCTCGCCGCGCTTGCGTTTAAGCGCGCGCCCGACCGATTCGACGATGGATGGCGCGGTAAGGCCGAAGCCATCGAGTAGAAGCGTTGGTTCTCCGGATTCGCCGAAGCGGTCCTGAATTCCAACGCGTTCCACTGGCACGGGCGCGTACGCGGCAAGCGCCTCGCAGACCGCGCCGCCAAGTCCGCCAGCGACTTGGGCTTCCTCGAGCGTCACGATTGCGCCCGTTTGCTTCGCGGCCTGAACGAGCGCCTTCACGTCGAGCGGCTTTACGGTATGCATGTTGATGACGCATGTTTCCACGCCGCGCCTCGACAGTGCTTCGGCCGCGATTAGCGCCTCATAGAGCAGGGGGCCGGCCGCGACGATGGTCACGTCCACACCAAAACGAAAGATTTCAGCTCGACCGATCTTGAATGGAGTTTTGGCGGTGGTAAATACGGGCGATGCTTCGCGTGCGAAGCGAAGGTATGTCGGACCGACAAGTTTGGCCGCGGCAATGGTCGCCTTCTTTGCTTCGAGCGCGTCGCATGGAACGATCACCCGCATGTTCGGGATCACCCGCATGATAGCGATATCTTCGGTCATTTGGTGCGTGGCCCCGTCCGGACCCACGGACACGCCCGCGTGCGCCCCGGCGATCTTCACGTTGGTGTTTTGGAGCGCGACCGTGGTACGGATCTGTTCCCAGTTGCGGCCCGGGGAGAAGGCCGCGTAGCTGGAGATAAACGGAATTTTTCCAGCCATGGCCATGCCGGCCGCGATGGCCGCGAGCGATTGTTCGGACACTCCCAACTGCACGAAGCGCTCAGGGTACTTCTCCTTGAACCAGAGCGCGCGCGTCGATTCCGTGAGATCCGCACTTAGCACGACGACGTTCTTGCTTGCACGCCCGGCATCGACAAGGCCGAGCCCATACCCGTCGCGCGTCGGCTTGCGGTCGATCGTTTTTTCGTCGAACAGGCCGCGAACAAGATAGGCCGCGCGATTTATGCCGGATGACGGGAGTTTTTTTGCCATATTAGCGACGTCGGCGTTTTGCCAAGAGCTTGGTGGTGCCCCAGATGATGAGCGCGACTGGGACGACGATGCCGCCGCCCAAGATGACGAGCCAGATGGCCGCTACCGCGAGGTTCTGCAGGATGGCCACGAGCGCCTGTCCCGCCTGGCTGACCGTGTTGCCGAATCGGAAGTCCTTGGTTGGAATTCGGATGGACGTTTCTTCGGACAGGGTCACGGAAATGGTGGAGTAAGAGGTCTGGTTCAGAAGGTACTTGGTCCGGCCCTCGAGGGATTCGATCGTATATCGTACGTTCGACAAATACGATTGCACCTGGAGGATTTCCTCGACCGTGTTCGCGCGGCTCAAAATCTTGAGATATTCTTCCTCCTGCGCTTTGGCATTGCGCAGCTGTGCCTCAAGGTCCGTGTATTGCTCGGTCACGTCCTGGCCTTCCGAGGATTCCGTCATGACGGTCACGGCATGGGTTTTGATCTCCGTCATCGTTGATTCGAATCGGTCCGAGGGAACGCGTACGGTTACGTTGCCATAGTGCGTGCCGTCCTCGCGCTCGGAAACGGACGAGTCCTGGACGAATCCGCCTACGCCCGACGCAAGCGCGGACAGCTTCGAAACGGTCTCGCCGACGTCAATGACTTCCACATCCAGATATCCCGTCTTGATGATCTTCTGGTCCGTTTCCGCCGCGGTTTCTCCGGCGGTTTGATACGGGATCGGATATGGCTTCGTCACCATCATGGGATCGGCGATTCGTTCGTCGAAAGAGGCTTCGTTTGCGTCCATCATGGGTAATGCAACCGATCCGCTCGTCGCGGTCATCATGCCAAATGGGGCATTTGTGGTCGCGTTCGTCGCGGCAAGGAGTAGTCCGAGTGCAACTGATCCGCCGATGATCCACCAGAGTGTTTTATTGCCCATATGCGATAGATTAAGTCGAAATTATTCGTGTTCGCTCTGGATGCGTCCGCCGAGCGTTCGGATGCTTTCGATGGCGCGCATGGATTCTTCGCCCGGCTTCGGGGGGATCCCGTGCCAGCGGAAGTCGTATTCCATGAAGTCCACGCCGTATCCGGGAATGGTGTCCGCGATGATGACGCTTGGTTTTTCCGACATGCCGTGCGCGCGTTCTACGGCCGAGATAAAGTCATTGATGGAATTTCCGGCGCAGCGAATGACATTCAGGTTGAATGACTCGAATTTCGCGGCCAGTGGTTCGAGCGGCATGATTTCCTCGGTGTTGCCGTCGATCTGGATGTTGTTTCGATCGATGATGAAGGTGCAGTTGTACAGTCGGTTGCGCCCCGCGAACAGCATCGCTTCCCAGGTAATGCCGCATTCAAGCTCGCCGTCGGACATGACGCAGTACACGCGCCACGGCCTCCGATCCATAAGCGCCGCGTACGCGAGTCCAACCGCCTGCGAGGACCCGTCCCCGAGCGGTCCCGCCGTATTCTCAACGCCCGGGAGCCGCCCGCGTTCCGGATGGCCTTGAAGTTGCGAGCCGAGTTTACGAAGGGTCATGAGCTCGCGCTTGGGAAAGTACCCGGCGCTTGCGAGGGTGGCGTACTGGACGGGGCAGATGTGGCCGTTCGAAAGGATGAAGCGGTCACGGTCAGCCCACTCGGGACGCTTTGGGTCGTGGACCATCACGTGAAAGTAGAGGGCGGTAAAAATGTCTGCCATGCCAAGCGGACCGGCGCTGTGCCCGCTTCCAGCCTCGACCAACATGTCGATGATGTCCTCGCGAATCGCGAATGCGCGCTCCTCAAGGGACTTCAGTTTTTTTTCATGCAGGTGCAGGTTTTTGCGTACGGTCGGTCCGAGCGTCAGGTTTGGCATATTAATGCGAGTATAACATAAAACCGGGGCACGTGCCCCGGTTCGTTTACTCGACGATCAAGGTTGCCGTTATGGTTGGGTGGTAGCTACAGAAATACGTGTAGGTCCCAGGCGCATTGAAATATCTCGCGAAGTTTCCTCCCGGCTGAATGGTCCCGGTTCCCCAGGAAAGATCCGTGGCCGTGGCCGTGTGTTTGTTCGTCCCGTTGTTAAACCAACGGACGGGAGTTCCGACTTTGACGGTCATCGACGCGTTGTCGAAATAGTCGTCGGAGATGTTGAGTACGGTCGCTGCCTTCAGGTTTTTGTCATGATTGATGTCGCTCGCGTCCGCGCTCGCACCGACCGGGTCAAAGTCACCGGACGTCTCGATGTCCGAACCAATGTCATAGTTGCCAAAGAATGCGTCCGGCACGTCGTCGATTTTGGTGTTCCAGGCGGAGCCGTACATGGAGATCGCGATTTCCTCGGACATGACCCATCGAAGCGTGCCCCCGTCATCCACGGCATAGACCTTTGGATCCGAGTTGATCTTGATCATCCTTGCTCCGGGCTTGTACGTGACGTTGCCGCCGATTTGGATGGTGGCAAGATCCGCGTCGGAAATCCATTTCACGTCATCGAAGTTCGCGTACCAGGAAAAGTACGTCTTGTCATTCGGGAAGACGTAGCGGAAGCCGTCCTTGCCCACGTAGTACACGGCGGAAAACGATTCGCCGCGCACGAGGTCGCCGGACTGGACCTTTATGAGCGGAACGGTCGCGGCGTGGCCCGTGAATGGAAAAACGCAGGCAAATAGGGCAACCAGAGCCATGGAAGCTGTGAAGCGTTTCATAGTGACACCAGTATATCACCTGGAAGAGACAAAGGAAAAACGGGGCAAATGAGGCTGTCCCATTACTCACACACCACAAAATGCGCTCACGAAAATGAGCGCATTTTGGTATAATGGAAGGAATAAAACGC
>MGFA01000025.1:10736-16090 GCA_001791645.1 Candidatus Uhrbacteria bacterium RIFOXYB12_FULL_58_10 | reverse complement strand
GTCACGGACCTGCGCGACGCGATCAAGGACACGGAAAAGATCATCGACGAGCTAGACGAGGAAATCCACAAGCAATCCGAGAAGGCGTTCAAGAAGATCAACGACGAGTTCCAGCGGTTCTTCAAGATGCTGTTCGGGGGCGGATCATGCTCTCTCGTGAAGATGACAAAGGATGAGGTCGAGGAAGAAACCGAGGTGACGCCCGAGCGTGCCGAGGGAGGCGCGGCCGGCGAGGAACGGCATCACGAGGAAGACACCGGGCTTGAGGCCATTAAGTCGCGCATCAAGGAGCGCGAGGACCGCGTGGTCGGCATCGACATCCAGGCCACCCCTCCCGGCAAGAAGCTCAAGGGCCTGAACCTGCTCTCGGGCGGCGAACGCGCGCTCACCTCCATCGCGCTCGTAAGCGCCATCATGGCCGTGAACCCTGGGCCGTTCGTGGTGCTCGACGAGGTCGACGCCGCGCTCGACGAGGCAAACACGTTCCGCTTCGCGGGCATTCTCGAGGAACTCGCCAAGCTCACCCAGTTCATCGTCATCACGCACAATCGCGCCACCATGGAAAAGGCCGACGTGCTCTACGGCGTCACCATGGGCGACGACGGCGTGTCGAACCTTCTCTCCGTCAATCTCACCGACGTGACCGCCGGCGCGACGGCGAGGCGATAACACAGAAAAAAAGCCGGGCAAACAGCCCTGCTTTTTCGTATGCGTCTACGCCTCGAGACCTGTCCAGGCGCGAGCCTCGGCTTCGAGATATTTGAGCAGCTCGCGAAGCTGGTGCACCCGCATGCGCGGGATCAGCTTGAGCATGGCCGAACGCTCCGCGTCCTGGAGCGGGAGCTGCGCCACGAGCATCGCGATTTTGTTGATGTCGATCATAAGTCGGCGCTCAATGCGCGCGAGATCGTCTCCACGAACGCGCGACGCGCCCATTGGGCGGCACGGACGTTCGGCGTGATGCGGCCGCGAATGGGAGATGGATTCCGCCGCGCGCGTTCGTAGGCCGCCAAAAATAAAACCGCTTCCTCCGTGGCCATTGGTTGTTCTTCCGCGTCGGGCCGCTCCCGAGCCGGTTCTCCTTTTGTCCGCTCCATATGAGGACAGCATACCACCGTTGACACTCTGCCGGAATTCTGGCATGCTCATCGCCTGCTCATTTCACGGAGGCGACGTGGATCGCTTTATCCTTTCGCCCGTTCCGCTCGAATCGGGCCCGGACGAGAACGAGCACCGGCTCGCGGTGCCGGACTGCCTGCTCCTGCGACGAGTCATCGCGCACGAGCTCCGAACGGACGCGCTCGCGCGGCTCCAATGGGCCGTGCCAGATCTTATCGCGATTGGAAACGGGTGCGTGCTGCGCCGCGCGCCGACCGAGACGGACCTCGAACAGCTGCGCCTGCTCGCCGGGTGGTATGGTTTCCCGTTCGACGCCACCGTGCGCTCGGACAAGCAATTCACGAACGAGCGCCGTTTCCGAACGGCCCACAGGAGAGGACGATGGATTCCGTAAACATGCTTCCGCGCCAACGAACGTTCCGCGCGTGGCAGGAAACGTTCCGCACGATCTACCACCGTCGGAACCTCTGGACTTCTTCGCCGTCACGCATCGCCATGCAGGTCGGCCTGGAACTGCGCATCCTCAGTCTGTGCGTGGATCGAGGGGAGCCCATGAACGAGCAGGCACTCGCCGGGCTCGGCGCCAGGCTGTTCGCGCTCGCGAACTTCCTCGACGAGGACCTGGCCTTCCTGGTCGCGACCAAGTATCACGGCAAGTGCCCGTACTGTCTGCGCTTGTCGTTCTGCGGCTGTCCAGTCTCGGATCGGACCAAGACGTTCGCTGATACCGAGCTGGCGGAGGAAATCGCCAACGGGTGGCAGATCGACGAGACACAGCTCATGCTCGCCCGCATCTACGGCAGGCGAAACGCGGACGCGGGGATCAGATCCGTATTCGACCACCTGAACGGCGAATTCATGGAACTCATCGAGGCGATCGCAAACCTCGACGTCGAGGCGTTCCGCGAGGAAATCGCGGACGTGTTCGCCTGGTGGCTCGGCCTTGTCACGCTGTCGAACATTCCGTCGGCCTCCGACCTGCTCCACGCCCACTACCCCGACGCCTGCTCGCGCTGCGGCCAGCCCGTCTGCGCGATCACCGCCCTTTGCCCGCCTCTCTAAAGGCGGGATTTTTCTTTTGGAAGGAACCGGACGACAAAGAACTACGCCGAGATCTCCGGGAGCCCGAACGCGGTTCGGACATCGTTCAGAAAAGAAACCGGATGGACGATCCCTCTCATGGCCGCCGGACGTTGTTTTTTCTTCGAGCCGACCTTTTGCTCGAGCTTCGTTCGTTCGTCAATCGCTCGCTGTAATGCATCATTTGTCTTCCATCCGTCCCCGAGCAGGACGCGCGCGCGTCGTTCGAGGTCGGCAAACGTGCCAGCGTTTACAAGCTCGGCCATGAGCGCCGCGGCCGCCGCAACGACCGTCTCGTCGGCAAGCGCGTCGGCGTACCGCGCGTGCTCGCGCTCAACCGCGTCTACGAGCGGGCCGATCGTGCTTCGGTCCGAAAGTCGCGCAAGGATTTCCCTTCGAAGCTTCGGGTCAACGGGTTTTTCGGGCGGGCGCGGCAACGCATGGTCTGGCACGAGATGAACTTGGGTAGGTTCGGAAATCTGAGTTGGGGCTGGACGGGGCTCGCGATGAGCCGTCCGCTCGGGGATGACAACACTTGGCCGGTATGACCCCACGTCGGGACTCGCCGCTGCGTCTGCCGAAGGAGGCGCGGGAACGAACGAAGGAAAAACGTCCAACCGGACCGGGTCTACCCCAAACATGCCGGCAAACGCCCGTGCCGCAATCTGATACCGCTCCAGCCCGCGTTCTCCGAAATTGGCGAACTCCTCGCGCCTGATGACGTCCACGACATGCTCGCCCAGCCGTCTTCGCAACGGTTCGTCAGACCGGATATCTCCAAACAACGTTCCGGGGAACAGCTCGCCAAACTCAGGCAACATCATGTCAGTCGTGTCGTGAATCGCCGCGACTCGCATGCAATACAACAGGTAATCCACGATACGGTCCGCCAGGACTTCACGCGCGTGAGCGTCAGGTTTTGCGTCTTTATCCAGGCCGAGCCTTGCCACGTCCGCAAAAAACGAAATTTCCGCACCAAACTGATTCGTTCCTCGAAAGACCGCGCTTGGAGAACTCGCAAACGAGCTGTCTTTGGTCAGCAAAAGAAGACGATCGGACAAGGATACGTCCGCAAACGCGTCTAGGAATTCCTTTCGGTCGTCTGGCATTAGGAACGGTCGCTCCACAGTAGCACTGAATCGATTTTGGACACGCCTGCGCATCCGCTCGATGCGGTAAGCATGAACCAACCGTTCCAAACGGTCCCAATCGGCTTGTTCGCCCTGAGAACGCTCTCCGCTTCCATACGTTTCTGAAACCATCGGCTCCATGGCCTTGACTCCCTTGTACAGTTCAACGACCGCGTCCATGCGGTCACGTTCGTTAAATGCGCCCGCCCTCGATGGAGGGAATGCGATCCCGACGGCCAACCGCTCGATTTCCCCCAATTCCGACGGATCCATGGCAATGGTCGACTCGGCGAACACGCGCGCATAACCGAACATGAGTCTGTCTTCTCCGACCCGTGGAAGCATCTTTTTATCGATGTAATCCCGCAAAACGTCGGCATTGGAACGTTCGTCATCCTCGGTTCCTTCGGACAACGCGTCCCTTAATTCTTCCGTCGACTGTTGAATTTCCGCGGGGGTAAGCCGAGAGTTGCGCGTTATTTTTCCCATTCCCCAGAAGTCGTACAAAACGGCATCAACCGTTTTGGGCGCTTCGCGCTCGCGAGACCCTTCGACATGCGAAAAACCTGGATGTTCGGAATATCCCATACGGCAAAATTACGTCCACGCGATAAGCGCGATGCCAGCCGCGGCCATGACAAGCGCAATGGTCCAGCCCGCTACGTTCGAAGCCCAGCCATTCGTATGCTCGCCCATGATGTTCTTGTTGTTGGCTACGAGCAGAATCAGCACGAGCAACGGCGGCGCTGCAAGACCGTTTACCACGGCCGTTTGATAGAGAAGCTTAAACGGGGGGATGCCAAGAAAGGTCAGGCCAAGGCCCACGAGCGTGGCCGCGATGATCACCCCATAAAATCCCTTCGCGTCATGAAACACGCGAGACAACCCACCGTGCCACCCGAACGCTTCGGCGATCGCGTATGACGCCGAACCCGCGAGAATCGGCACGGCAAGCAATCCAGTGCCAATGATCCCGAGCGCAAAAAGGAGAAAGGCGAGGTCGCCGGCGAACGGTCGAAGCGCCTCCGCCGCCTGCGCCGCGGTTTCCACGGACGTGATGCCATTGGCATGAAGCGTGGACGCGACCGTCAGAATGATGAAAAACATGATGAGGTTGGAGAAAAACATCCCGGCGACGGTATCGAGACGCATGTCCGTCAGACTGCGCTTGGAAATATGCGTGCGGTGCGCGGCGATCTCTTCCTCCACCTCCTCACTCGCCTGCCAAAAAAACAGATATGGCGAAATGGTCGTACCCAGGATGGCCACGATGTTCATCACGTACCCCCGCGACCATGCGAACGACGGAACAAACGTGGACCACGCGACCGCTCCCCAGTCCTGCCGCACCACGAACGCGGTGGCAACGTACGCGAACAGCGACAACGTAAGGTACTTGAGAATCTTGCCATAACGCTTGTAGGAAACGAAGATCTCGAGCGCAAGCGTAAGCGCGGTAAATGCAACGAGCCAGACCGCGGCCGGGAATCCGAACACGAGCGTGGCGGCCTCGGCCATGGCGCCAAGGTCCGCGCCGATATTGAGAACGTTGGCCGCGACCAAAAGCAGGATGGCGATTGCCAAAACGCGACGGGAATAATGCTTGCGGATCGTCGCGGAAAGCCCGGCGCGCGCAACCAGCCCGATGCGGCCGCACATCTCCTGCACCACGGCCATGAACGGAAACGAAAACAGCGCCACCCACAGCTGACCGTAGCCAAACTGCGCGCCGGTCTGCGAGTACGTCGCGATCCCGGACGGGTCGTCGTCCGCCGCGCCAGTCACGAACCCCGGACCGACCTTCCGAAGCATCGACTTGAATTTCATATCGGGTACAGAATACCACGAATAAGCCGACCTCTGAACGCCAATGTCGATTGACCCAACAAAAACCGCCGTGAGAGGCGGTCAGGAGCTTCGCGCGAGGATTGTGGTCACGATCGTTTCCACGATCGGTCCGACCATCACGGTCATCCAATGCCGGTCGAAAATCAGCACGTCGGCCCGCTCGTCGGCCGCGCATTG
>MGFA01000025.1:0-10624 GCA_001791645.1 Candidatus Uhrbacteria bacterium RIFOXYB12_FULL_58_10 | reverse complement strand
AACGGGCTCGCACATTTTTTCCAATGGAACCTCCAAAGAAGTAGATACGCGCCACGGGCTATTCCGTCAAGAGTCGAATGATCTTATCCGCACGCTCAATGGCCTGCTCCTTTTTCTCCCCCGAGAACACCTCCCGCACATCAACATCAATGCCTGAATAAACAATATTCGTGTTATCCGTGGATGTCTCCGCGCAAACGGTCATTCCGTCCGTACTCATGAAAAAACAAATGTCGAGAAGATCCAGTTGGTGCGCGCGCAAATGGAAACGCAGGGCCTGAAACGCCGCAAGTGCCGTTCGCTTTGCCATCGTCACATCGATGAATAAATCCGCGAGTCCTTCCGGCATGCAGAGATCCTCGTCCGGCAACGGGTTGCGCCAATCAAACCGAACGTACGGTTCATGTCGTTCTCCGGCCGTCAGAGCGTTGCCAAATCGCGTCGGGGTCTCGAGCATGCGTTTATAGATATGCTTCGGCGAGCCGATAAACGCCCCTTTAACCACAATTTCAATCGGTGGAACGGACTCCTTTTTCATCAGAACGTATGCGTCGAGAACGGCCAATGTCGACGTTTGAATGCCAGCCGCGCGCAAGATCCCTGAAAAGATTCCATCAAGTGTCGCCCGGCGCAAATCAATGCCTGACAACGGGACCACACCGTTCGCCCTCATTGAAAAAATCGTCGGCTTTAATCTCGAAAGCAGAAGGTCCGGATGATCGGGAATCACCTTGAGAATCCGACTATCGCCCTCGAAAAACGGTTTCAGCTCATCAAAAACTGGAACAAACATGCGGATGATTTCCTCGTGTGTCATACGTTAGAATATCGGGAGATCATGCGCGTTGTACATTCTCCCCTTGTAAAATACCATACCGCACGTCTTGATCGTTCCCGACCCGTTTCCGATCACAAGATTTCCTTCTGCTGAGATAAACTTGTAAATCCGTTCCTCGGACCAGTCACAGAACGGAAAAATTCGGGCGAGAAATATCATGGAATTCTCCGTTGCCACCCTCGCACATTCCTCGAGCGTTTCGCCATAGCCTACGACAATCATCCTGATCTTGTCATCGATGATGGGAAAATTGATTTTGTCCACTATTTCCACGCACAGCGTGACCTCGCCGTCAGCCTCGATCGCGATACCCGCGGCCTCACCGTTCCCCTGACAGGCGTGTAGATCCCCGATGAGAAATCGGGCCTTGCTTGCATTGACCGGAAGATAAATAATGCTTCCCTTGTCTAGGAAATTCAAGTCCAGGTTTCCCCCGTTCTTGGAAGCCCTGCCGCAGCTTCTCGACTCAGAATCGAACGTAGAAACGAACCCGATCTTCGGATGTGTCCTCAGCCGAAGGTCGCCGCCGCCGACAACGACTCTGTTGCCTGGCTCGATCGGATAGATTTCACACGCGCGCGCCTCGAAACGATCCCTCAAAAATCCCGTGCTCTTCGAAAGGCACTGGTAGGCCTTCGTGACCTTCGTGTCGACGACATGAACGGCAAGCGAAATATTTTTTTCCTTTGTCTCCACCTCGATCGGACCCGTGCAAGGATGCCCGACGCGCTTTTTCAACAGCTCGTTGCGCGGAAGAAAAAAAGTTTCGAAATCCTTCACGGATCGGAACGACCTTCCGAATGCGTTTTGCAATTTCACAACGAACTCCTCCCCCGGATGCACGACGAGGGCTGACGGCCTGGAATCGTCAATGCGATATATTTTTTCCGAAACTATTTTCATATCGTTAGGCAACGGCTCGTTCAACCGCCTCCGTAAGCAGAAGATATGCTGCGCGGACGTCCTCGTGCGGTCGGCGCTGGCGAAACAGGTCCTTCGACAGCGAGTTGCCATCCGCATCGCGGATACGCGAGCAGTCCGGCGAAATTTCATCGATAACCATGAAGGATCGGCCAAGGCGTTCCGAATCCAGCCCGACCTCGAACTTAAAATCCTCAAGCGCCCATCCCTCGACCCGCAGAAATGCCGCGTACAAATCGTTGATCTCCCTCGCGAGCGTCTCCAACGCATTTGCTTCCGCGACATTCAGAAGCATGTGGCCGCGGATCGTCTTATCCGTGGCAAGCGCATTCATGGCTACGGCAATGCCAGGAGAAATGCGAGGGTCATCGACAACGGATCCGTCTTCTCTCATCACCTTCGCCTTGAGACAGAGCTCGACGATCGGTTCTTCGAAAATGGCACCGGCCGGAAAAACAGGAACCTTGTGCCCATCGACCCAATAACCGCGCGCGACATTTCGAACGAGAATTTCTATTCTTATCGGAAACGCGCGCGTAACCACGATACCGCGACCAGAAAGCGCGTTCTCGACTGGCTTCGCGAGATGCGTGGAAATTCCATGCTGCTCGAGCAATCGGTAGAAGGCAAAGGAAAAGCGTTTCCGAAGATCGCCCGTTCCGGAAATAACGTCCGTCTGGTCGGCACCGTGAATGTCGTCCTTGAATGTCATTAGGAGTGTCCCGTCCCCATGCGCAAAAAACTTTTTGCTGCTTCCTTCGATTAACGGCTCAGACATAGATTTTCCGTAGAAACTGATTAAGCAGAAGGTAGTTTTTTTGAAACTCCGGCTTCCCGACCATGAGGACGCATTCCGAAAAAAAGATGTTGTCATCGATGATCTTCAAACGGTTCGCGGTGAGTGACTTGCCCGTTTCCACGACGTCCATGATGGCATCCACGACGCCAAGGTACGGCATGCCTTCGGATGCGCCGCGAATTTCTTGAATCACGACCCGAACCTTGAGACGTTCAAAATACTCCTGCGCAATATTTGGAAATGACGTCCCGACGACTTTGTCCATCAGGTGGAACGGATGGCTCACGGCGCTGTCAATCGGAACGGTAAGCGCCATACGAACGTATCCGCGTCGAATCCTGATGAGCGGTCGAACCTTGGACCGGGTGTCATGGATGAGATCCAGTCCGCTGAACCCCGCATCGATCGCGCCGCGCTCGACCATGATCGGAATGTCCTTTGGGTGCAAAAATACGACGCGGTACCTTGAGTCGTTATTCAGACGCGATTGCAGACGCCGGCCCGTGCGCGCTGGAAGGTCGAATCCCTTTTCGTGCAAAAAATCGAGAACGTGCTTTTTCAAACGTCCTTTGCTTGGAATTCCGATGACGATCTGGTTCTTCTTACGAATAACGTGTTGCATAGAATCATGCGCGATGGCGCGCGCGCAGGACGCGGATCACGTCTCCGAGCGAAATCGACTGGTCGCGCAAACAAACCAGGAGGTGAAACAACAGGTCGGCCGACTCTTCAGTGATCTCCTCCACCCTGCCGCCAACGGCCGCCAGACTGACCTCTACCCCTTCTTCTCCCACCTTCTGCGCGATGCGCCTTGTCCCTTTCTGTTTCAGCGCGCGCACGTAGCTGGTTTCATCCCCATGACTCATCCGTTCGTCGATAATCCGTTCGAGACGTGAAAGAAACGGAAGATTTTCTCCGTCTCCGAAACAGGAAACTAGCCCCGTGTGACAGGTCGGCCCCGCGGGAACCGCCTGAATAAGGATCGCGTCTTGATCGCAATCAACGGAAATCCCAACGACGGTTAGCGTGTTCCCTGAGGTTTCCCCCTTCCGCCAAAGGCAATTCTTGCTTCTGCTAAAAAATACAACTTCCCCGGTGGAAACGGTGGTTTCAAACGCCTCCTGGTTCATATATCCGAGCATAAGCACGCCGCCCATGTTCGCTTCCTGTACGATGACGGGGACCAACCCCTTCCCTTTTTCCCAATCAATGGTAATCGTGACTGCGTCCATATGGCTTATCCAAGGTAATTATTCCGACGGATGACATCAATGATCTCTGGACGTTCGTACAATGCCTTCCCGACGACGACCTCGCGGACGCCGATCTCCTCGAGCCGTTCCAAGTCCTCCGCTCCTGTCACGCCTCCGGCAGGAATCATGTTGAGGCCAGGATACGCTTCCAGCAGGTCACGGTAAAATCCTACGTCAATGCCGGAAAGCCCGCCATCCCTGCGGATGTCCGTAACCAAGACGTGTTTGACGAGATCAATCCCAATCCGTTCGATTGCTTGCCCAAAGGTCTGATCGGAAGTGACTGCCCAACCGTTTGTCGCGACAAATCCGTCCTTGATATCGAGCGCGAGTACAAGACGGTCTGACCCGAATCGTTCCACGGCTTCTCCCCAAAATGAATCGGACGAAACGGCGTGGGTTCCCACGATCACTCGTCTGACACCCAGTTCAAAGTACCTGCCGATTTGCTCAACGGATCGAATCCCTCCTCCAAACTGAATGTCTACTCCCTCGCGGACAATGGCTGGAAAGATATCCTGATAAAGGGAGGTACCATCCTTGGCTCCATCCAAACTCACGATATGGACCATCGAAAAACCGACCTCCTTCCATCTTTGTACGGCTTCGACTGGAGACACGGAATACCTGGACTTTCTTGAAAAATCCCCCTGCGTTAGGCGGACGATATCTCCGTTCATCAAATCGATGGCTGGCAGGACACGCATAAACAAGACCATTGGATACATGTCCAGTATACGGAATATCTACGAATTATCCAGGCCGACACGTTGACATCCCATCCTCCTTCCCTTATAGTTCGCACACCGTCAGACACGCTCATGTTTGACCAATATCTATGCTGACCATTCGCCTTTCCCGCGTGGGCAAAAAAAAGCAGCCGTTGTACCGCTTCGTCATCATGGACAAGCGCAAGGACCCGTGGGGCAAGTCCCTCGAGATCCTGGGTTCGCGCAACCCGCGAACAAGGGAAACCATCCTGGACGCCGACCGCGTGAAGTACTGGATCGACAAGGGCGCGCAGGCCTCTGACTCCGTCTGGAACATCCTGGTGGAACAGAAGATCGTTGATGGCAAGAAGCGCAACGTGACCCATCTCTCGGACAAACGCCGAAAGGCAACGGCCGACGAAAAAGCCAAGTCCGAACCAAAGGAAACCCCCGCCGCGTAGGCGAGGGTTTTTCGATTGACGCGCACGGGCGATCGTGGCAAACTCCCTCGGCACCAACGAAACATTCCACTGATCGGAGAAACCATGAAACAAACGCAGAAGCAATATGCCATCCTGAAGCTGGCCCTCCAGGTGGCCTCGGAACTCAAGTCAGACCAGATCCCGGCCGAGCTGTTCGAGGATATCGTGCAAATGATCATGCGATCCCCCGTACCCGCGCGAAGAAAGATCCAGGCGATGGTCGACGAAGGCTGGATTTCCCCGGTGGGAAAGGGTTACCGCGTTCACGCGGAACGCCTCGCTCCGAGCAAGACGGGTCTCGCCGGAGTTGACGCGATGCAAATTCACGAGAACGCGGCATTCAACCTCGTCAGCCATTGGAATGCGGGCTCCCGAAGGCTGGGCGTGTACCACATCCTTGCTCCGCACGGAGCTCCGCATCCGCTCGACGGGAGCGAGTCCGGCTGACAGACTGGCGACGATACGCGTCGCTTTTTTCTTTTAAAACCTGTAAGGATTCTAAACAGGCTCTTAGACGGCGCGCGTCATCAGTTCGCGGCCAACGGTTGAAGGAGAAAGCGCGGATCAAAACGTTTGGAACAAGACGCGCACGAACTCGGACGCGCCAGACGCCTGCTGCGGACCACCACGTGGCCGAACGGACAAACGTATTCGATCGTGACTGGAACGAGCTTTCCAAGCGCCGTGGTGCGCTCGCGCACGTCGAACGCGCCGCTGGCATCGGCGCGGAGACCCATTTGGCGGACGCGAACGCGAACGTCATGAGCAAGCTCGGGCAACGGTTCCCCGCCTGCCCTCAGATACGCGCGACGCATGGTCCGCACGATGGCGTCAAACGTGACCCCGTGGCGCATCGGACGAATGGTCCCGTCGCACGCCTCGGCCACATGCCAAAGCTCGTGCATCACCGTGTCGAGCGCGTCATGTTCGCGCACCGAGCCGAGCGCCACGAGCCGGGCGCTGAAGCTCATCGCATACAGGGCATCCGACCCGACCGCGTGCACTACCCTGCGCTGCGCCCGAAATCCAACGGTCTGGCCCAGACGCCTGTGCGGAAGCCGATGCGCAAGCACGAGAATCTTCGCGGGATCCACATGCGCGAGTCGAGGCACCATCAGGCACGCCCGCCGCGCCGTCTCCTCGAATAAGTTTGGGAGATCCACCACGTCCATACCGACACAGTGTAGCATGGACAACGATTGACAAATTCGTGCTGGTTGGTACGATGGCGCAACCTTCGGAGGCAGCCATGGAACCCATTCTCGTCGCCTATCAGTTTCCCGACATGGAGATGACGGCCGTGTACCTTTCGGGGAGCGCAGCGCATGCGCTCGACGAATACGTCAAACTCAACGTTCTTCCCTCCGTCCATGATCCTTTGGACATCGGCCTGAAACTGCTCCTGGTCACACTTCGGTCAAAGCCGCCGGCTCTCCCGCCAGTCGAGCGCGTCCGTGTCGCGATGGAGTGGGCGCGCGATCACGGCACGCCCGCCGAGCCGCGGTTCGTGTGGAAATTCGATCATCCTGCGACGTTCGGCGAGTCGGACTACAACGGGCCCGACGACGCGGCATAGACTCTTCGCGGCTGGCGACCAGCTATGGTCGTCTTTTTCTTTTTTCGTCGAGCATTCTAAAACGACGGCCCGTTACCGGGTCGCCGTTCCTACGGCATCGGAAATTGATTTGTACCCGTCGCGCTCCAACAGCCGCACGAGCCCGCGATTGATTTCACCGATGAGCTGCGGCCCCTCGAAAATCATCCCGGTCGCAAGCTGCACGAGCGACGCGCCGAGCCGAATCTTCTCGTACGCATCCTCCGCGGAAAACACGCCGCCGCTGCCGATGATAACAAGTGCGCTGCCGCACTTCCGACGAGCAAGCGCGATCAACTCGTTCGACCTCAGCTCCGTCGGCTTGCCGCTGAAGTGTCCTTTGTCCGCGGACACGACCTCGTCAGGAACGAACGACGGATGCTTCCGGTCCTTTTGCAAATTTCCGAAAATCACGCCCTTCACACGGAAGCCCATGATCACATCGAGCATGGCAGACACGTCCTCGTCGCCTTCGCTGATCGGCATTTTTACGAACACCGGACGGGTAAGCTGTAGCGACGTGACTGCGCTTAGCAGTTCACGCAAATGCCCCGGGGAATAAAACTCCACGTTTCCGAACAGGTTGGGACAGCTGACGTTGAGTTCATAGTACTGAAACGATGCGCGGCTCGCCTCGACTTGCCGGAACGAAGAAACGATATCCGAGATTGCCTCAGCCTGCGTCATGGGTCGCGGAAGGTTCGTCTTCCCGATGCTGATTCCAATGGGAATCGCGAACCTGCTTTGCGCGTGACGGCTCAGCACGGCCGCGATGCCTGGATTCCGAAAGCCCTTGTTCACGAGCAGCGAGCGCGAGAGTGGCAGACGCCCGAGCCGCGGGCGCGAATTCCCTTCGCATGGCAAGTTACTGATAGTGCCAACCGTGCCGAAACCGAATCCTACCGCTGGCAGGATCCTGGTAAGCAGCGCCTTGTAATCGAACCCGGCTGTCAGCCCGACGGGATTATGGAAATGCATGCCAAGGATCGTTTGCTCGAGCGAGGGATGCCCATACGCGAGAAAGAACTTCGTCGCACGTCGCAGGCAAGGACAAAATCCAAGTATGCGTCCGACCATGGTCACGGCATCGTGCACGAATTCCGGATCCATCCGAAAAAAAATCGGCTTGGCGACATTCCGGTAGGCAAAGCGTTGAAACGATGTTGCGAACATATTATTCCGTGTGACGAGCCTGTTCTTTGCGCCACGCCTCAATCTTCTTGTGATCGCCGCTCATGAGAACATCCGGCACCGACCACTTCTTGTACACGGGAGGCTTGGTGTACTGCGGATATTCGAGCATGCCTTCCTCGGTGTGCGATTCCTCCGCAAGCGACTCCTTCGCTCCAAGCACGCCCGGCACATGCCGCGCCACCGCGTCGATCATCACGAGCGCGGGCAGCTCCCCGCCCGTGAGCACATAGTTGCCAATTGAAAATGCCTCGTCCGCGACGTGATCTTCCACGCGGGCATCAACGCCCTCGTACCGTCCGCACAAAAAAATGAGTTGGTCATACTTCGCGAGCCGCCTTGCGTCTTGCTGGGTAAAGGTCTTTCCAGACGCCGACGTCAAAATGACCCTCACCTTTTCGCCCTTTTTCCCCCTGACGTTCCTGACGCCCCTCTCAAACATATCCACTTTCATCACCATGCCAGGCCCGCCCCCATACGGCGTGTCGTCCACGCGCCGATGCTTGTCCTCGGCCCAGTCGCGCAGGTCGTGCGCGCGCACATCGATACGTTTCTTTTCCTGCGCCCGACCCAAAATACTCTCCGATGCATAGCCGGAAATCATGTCTGGAAAGATAGTAAGCACATCGTAGCGGCGGAGCTTTTGTTTCGGCATATCGACTTCATCCTATGGCATCGCGCGTCATTTGTCACGGCCTGGCATTGACGCAATGGCTGCCGCGTGGCAAGGTTTTTCCACTGTCGGAGAAATAAAAGATGGAACACACGATTCGCATGGGATACCGCCGAGCCTCAGATGGCAGCGCGGAACCCATCTGCGAGCCGCCGGTCGATGCATTCCTGCTCTCGCTTTGGGGACACGCGGGCCAGGCCATCCTGGAAACGGACGCGTTCGTCGCCATCGGCGCGCTTGACGGCATGGTACGCGTAGAGGGACGTATCCGCCCCGCGACCATGGCGAACGAAATCAAGCACATGGTCTCGCTGTGCGCGTTCTACATGAACGCGCTCGCGAACGCCATCGATGAGGGATACCCGTTCGAGGAGGTGGCCGACGCGGTCATTCGATCCGTGGGGCGAACCGTAATCTTTCGCTACATCGACCGGCCGTTCGTCGAGACGGAACCGCCGGGACATTGCGATGACGATTCGATCGTGGTAAAAGAGCCGCGCATCGAATATCCGGACGGACGGCTGCGCGTCGTCGTGACAGGGAATCCCATGGACCACCCGATGCGCCACTGGGCCGACGCCATCATCCGCAACCGCGTGCGCGATACGATCCTTGAAAAGCTCGCGGGCAAGACGACCGCCGACGCCTGATCCCACTACAGGGGTCTTTTTTCTTTTTGACGCGCGTGATAGGTTTCGTTCATGGAACGTCCCACCTTCTCACCGTCGCTTGACCGTGAGCGGTCCGAAGACCGCAATCTTCGCTTGCTCGCCGACGAGTCGGAACAGCTCGCCCCGCGCTTTACGCGCCTAGCCGATGCCGTGTACGGCGCGCTCAACAACCACCGCATCCAAGACGCAGACCGCACCAAGATGTTCGGCAAAATCATGGCCGAGCTCACCAGGCGCAAGGCGATCCGCGACCGCGCCGATCAGAAGCGCCGCGATGACACGGAACCAGGCCCGATGCGAATCCAGCCTGGAGCCTACAAGGACGCCTACGCCCACGAACGGGCACAACCGCCGGACACTTACGATTCCGAAGCCGAAGAAGAGGCGCGTCGCGACGCTTGACGCCGCGGTTTTTTTTCGCTATTCTATTCGCTTGTCCTATGCTCGACTTCTCCAAATACATTCCCGATTCGGTCCGTCGGTGGACAGCCCCCCGCCCCGAAAAACAAAAACCGCATGCAGAGCACAAGCCGAAGCCAGTTTCGGTTGCGGAATTTGTCCGGATGGACGGAACAGAAGGCGATCGTCGCACGCGCCTAATAAAAACGTCCGAGGAACAGATCGGGGAAAGTACCGTCCGCGAACGTTTTACAATCCAGGCCGACATTGGGATCGACGATGAGGGCGGACGAGCATTTGAGGCAGTCGGAGATCGAACGGCTCAATTCAACACGAAAGACCGCATTATCTATTTTGAAGACACGCATATCGAAAACGAACTCAGAGGAAGCGGTCTGGGAACGGATTCGTACAAGGCATTTATCGAATACGCGAATCGACGCGCGCGGGAACTCGACCTCAATGCAGGACGCGAGACGCAAGAACCATGGACCGTCACGACCGCGCCAGAAAATCCGATCACGCGACATCAGTTTGAAAAATTCTTTCGCGCGGAGAATATGGGATTTCTCATGGTCGGCACGCTTCGTACGCTCGAGGAAATCGAGACGGAAGAAAGACTCGAAGCCGCAAGAAAGCGCATTGAAGAAATCACCGGGCGCAAGGCTGCCTAGTCCCGGCATGGGACAAGGTCTTCCGATCAGACTTTGTCCCATGCCAGAACGAGGAGATGCCATGGAAGATACAATCGACCGTCCAGTCTCCCTCTTCTGGGAGCTTTCCGTCACAGAACGCAGAACCCTGCTGTTCCTTCGCCGCGTCGCACGCGTCTGTAGGAAGCCCGCGATTTTCTGGGACGACGACATCAACCCAGCGATCGGGCAGGTCATCGATCGTCACGTGCGACAACGCGCGATGTACCAGGCCGGAACAATCGACTTTGACCCGGATGACGATCCGCCGCTTGTGGTCACCATCGACGGCCAGGTCGAATTCATGGAGGCGCTCGCATCGCTTCGGGACAAAGGATGGATCTGGGAGAAGATCGTCCACGACTCTGATGGGATGAACATGATGTACAAGCCCCGCGACC
>MGFA01000024.1 GCA_001791645.1 Candidatus Uhrbacteria bacterium RIFOXYB12_FULL_58_10 | reverse complement strand
TTGGCATACACAAAACTCCCGGTGGTCGGGAGTTTTGGGACAGCCTCAGGAAGCCCCGTATTTGTCGTTGCTCTACTAGAGCAGTGAGTCGATGGCTGCTTTTACCGCGGAAGCCGACTGGGCACCCTTGATGACGATGGCCGAGTCGGTTCCCTTCGCGTCGGTACGGTAGATGAGCGATCCTGGCGTACCAGTAACGCCGGCCGCGGCTCCTTCGCTCGCATCGTTTGCGATTTTGTCGAGATATTTGTCTGAGGAGCGGCAGGAATCGAACGCTGTCGTGTTTAATCCAATGTCAGAGGCGAGCTTTTTGTAGAGGTCTTCGCCAAGATCCGTCTGGTTTTCGATGATCGCATCGCCATATTCCCAGAACTTGCCCTGTTCGCCTGCGCATTCCGCGGCTTCAGCTGCATTTTCCGCCTCCGGATGGAATGAGAGCGGAAAGTTACGGTAGACCCAGCGTACCTTTCCATCGTAATCATCTACCATTTGTTGAAGCGTGGGATGAAAGCGCGCGCAGAACGGGCATTCGAAGTCGGAGTATCCGATGATGGTGATTTCCGCGTCCTTTTCCCCAAGAATATGGTCGTCATCGTCCACGGCCGCGATTCTCGAAACCGCGACTGAGGAACCGGTAGCCGTCGGGACGGTCGCGGTCGTTCCCGTTCCGGTCGTTGTCGTTGTTGTCGTGGTCTTGACCGCGGCCGCTTCGGCCGATGCCGGGAACCCGCACGTCCCCTTTAGCGTGCAGCTGCCAAGAATAATGAATCCCAATGTGCCAAGGGCGAGAATCGCAGTGCCGAATCCGACCCAGAAAGCGGTTTTCGATGGCATCATGTCAAAAAGAGATTTGCCCGGTTCCATAGAGAGAAGATCGTGAAGAAATAAAATCGTGGGGCCGTTGGGTTATGACGCATCAATTTCTCATTGGAAGAAATGCCAGCTTCGGACTCCCGCGAGATTGGTTTCGAAGTCTGGGTGGAAATGCAGTTTCAAGCGTGGGGAGGAGAAGGAGACACACGGCGGCAAGGATTCCGAAAAGTTCAAATCGCGCGCCTGGGACGGCAACGTCCGTGAGCGTCGCGAGAGGCGCGAACGGCTCGATTTGCGTCTGCGAACAGGAACCTCCGTCGAGTGTTACGCCCACGAAAGACTGGCAACCAGAAACGACAGCGACGGAAATTCCCGCCGCCACCAAAGCGCACACGAGCATTCGAGAAAGCCACGGCATAGCGTCGCTATGTTAGCACAGGTATAATGATGACGCTATGTTGCATGAGATTGACAAACGGATTACGGATTTTCTCGAATACATGGAAGTGGATCGCGGACGTTCGCGTCGCACGATTGAGAATTATGATTTTTATTTGCGCCGGTTTGCGACGTGGGCCAAGCATCCGAAGCCGTCAGCGATCACGCGTGAGTTGATTCACAAGTACCGGCTTTGGCTTAATCGCGACGTGCCCGGGCGCGACGAGGATCTCATAAAAAAGTCCACGCAAAACTATCATCTCATCGCGTTGCGCTCCTTTTTAAAGTTCCTTTCGCGTCGTGACGTGAAGTCGTTGCCGGCTGAGCAGATCGAGCTTTCGAAGGCTCCCTCGCGCATCGTGTCATTTTTGGAACCTGACGAGCTTGACCGCATTCTCGCGGTACCGATGCGTGAGAGCGAAGGGTTGGTCGCGTTGCGCGATAAGGCAATTTTGGAGCTTCTTTTTGCGACAGGTCTGCGCGTCAGCGAGCTTGCTAATTTAAAAATCGATCAGGTGAACCTGAGGCGCGACGAATTTACGGTGCGCGGGAAAGGCGACAAGGTTCGCGTAGTATTTCTGTCTGACATGGCGAAGGCGGCCATCAAGGCGTATCTCGATAAACGTCGGGACGCGTCGCCGTACATGTTTGTTTCTCATGACCGCGCCAAGGGCGGACGGGATAACGCGGGTCCGCTCACCCCGCGCAGCGTCCAGCGTTTGGTGGAGCGTTATGCCAGGGCCGCGGGAATTACAAAGCGCATTACTCCGCACACGCTTCGGCACACGTTCGCGACCGATCTGCTTATGAACGGCGCAGACATTCGTTCCGTGCAGTCGATGCTCGGCCACGCGTCCATCACCACGACGCAAATTTATACGCATGTCACGAATGCGCATCTCAAGGACATTCATAAGAAGTTCCACGGGAAGCAGAATTGACACGCGGCGTTGTTTCGCGTACCTTTCCGTCACGTTGAAAGCCGTTTTCCCAGGAGTTGATCATGGCCGTCGTCCTCCCCTTCCATCCCCAAGGCGACCCCATCGCAAATCGCGGGATCGTGATTTGCTCTTCTGCCGCCGGGTCGCTGCCCAATGCTCTCTGGAGTCTGTTCCGTCTCGCGATCGGGATCGCCGAGACACAGACGGATCACGACGGGACGTTCGACCTCGCCTTCGCTCACGCGTCCGCCGTGCGTGTCGCGGCCATGAGCGCGCGTGAGGTAATGCCGCCGCTCGGGTTCGCGCTGGCAGTGCCGGTCGCGTCGCCGCAGGAGCTCGCGGACGTCCTGCGCATGGATCGCTTCGAGTCGCACGTGCGCGAATCGCTCGATCGGAAGCGCTCGTGGGCGCTGCTCGTGGCCGTTGATCCGACCGTTCGGCGGACGGGCATCGGCCGGACGCTCGCGAACGCCGCGCTCAACGGAATCCGCGGCGCTCAGGGTGAGCGTGTGTATGTCGCGGCAAGGGCCCGCGATTCGTGGATTGCCCACAGGTTGCTCGGCATGCGCTTCAGCCGCGATGGTGTAAGCAGCGAGGTCGTCCCGCGCGTCCTGTTTTCATCGCGCAGCCTCTCTTTCGACTTCTAGAGTGCCTCGCGCACTCGATTTTTTTAACGACTGGCATTGACAATTCCACCGCAATGCTGCATACTCCGGCGGCATTTCCTCAGGAGGGTCAAATGCATTCGGAGATTCCTGGCGTTGATCTGTGCATCTCGTTCGACACCACCGGGTCCATGTACCCGTGCCTCACCCAGGTCCGCCGTTCGGTGGTCGACCTGGTACGGCGCCTGTTCAGGGATATTCCCAACCTGTGCATCGCGATCGTTGCCCACGGCGACTACTGTGACGCCGGGTCGACCTACGTGATCAGAACGTTCGACTTCTCCTCCGACGAGCAGGCGATCTGCCGGTTCGTGGAGAACGTCGGCGCGACCTGCGGCGGCGACGCCCCGGAGTGCTACGAGCTCGTGCTCCACGACGTGCGGTCCATGTCCTGGCGCGCTGGCGCGGAGAAGGCCCTGGTGATGGTCGGCGACGACGTTCCGCACGAGGCGAGCTACCCGCTGAATTTGAAGAGGATCGACTGGCGCAACGAGCTGGCGCTCCTGCTCGAGGCCGGAATCCACGTGTACGGCGTCCATGCCATGCCGGGGATTCGCAGGCACTCGAAGCACTTCTACGAGGAGATCGCGCGCGCGACCGGCGGGTACTATCTCACGCTCGACCAGTTCGCGGCGATCGTCGACATCATCTGCGCCGTCGCCTACCGGGCATCGGGTCCGGACCAGCTTCGCGCGTTCCGCGACGAGGTCCGCGATGGTCGGAGGATGACCCGCAACATGTCGCAGGTGTTCCAGGTACTCACCGGCGAACGCGAGACCGTCGCCGACCGGCCGGGGCTCGTGCCCGTTCCCGCGGGGCGCTTCCAGGTGCTCAAGGTGGATTTGGACACGCCGATCAAGCAGTTCGTGCTCGCCCAGGGCCTCGCCTTCAAGCAGGGACGCGGGTTCTACGAGTTCACCAAGCCCGAGACCGTCCAGGATTACAAGGAAGTGGTGCTCATGGACCGAGCCACCGGCGACATGTTCACCGGGAGCGAAGCCCGGGCCATGATCGGCCTCCCGGCCGGTGTGAACGCGCGCATCCGCCCGAGCGCGCTCACTGAGTTCCGGGTGTTCGTCCAGAGCACCTCGGTCAACCGCAAGCTCGTCGGCGGTGCCGGATTCCTGTACGAGGTCGAGGACTGGAGCCGGTAGACCCCGTCCTTCGATCGACGTTCTCTCCTTCCCGAGTGCCTCGCGCACTCGATTTTTTTATCTCGTTCGGGTAGGATCAGGACAAGAGATTTTGCCTCCGTAGCTCAACTGGATAGAGCGAGGGCGTTCTAAGCCCGAGGTTGTAGGTTCGACTCCTACCGGGGGCACCAGACCATTATGCAAGAACACAAACAATCATTTTTCATTCTCGTTGGAGTGGCACTAGCGGTGTGCGTCATGACGGTCGCCTATGTCGTCATTTCACAGGACAACAACGAATTGGGCGGACTCGAGACGTTTCTGCTTCGCGAGGCTACGACGTTATCGGACGAGATCGATCAGTCGCAAGGCAATCTTGGCGGAATCATGAGCGGTTCCGAGTCTGCAGACTCCGGCTCTCCGATGCTGGCGCGTTTGGACGCGTCGAATACCGTCATGAGCGAGTCGTTCTCCCTTGAGATGCTCCCGGGATGGGTCGTGCGCGGCGCCGATGATTCAACGCGCATGCCGGACGGAACCCTGTGGTACGGATGGCTGTACAACACCGCTGCCGATGAAATGACCGATCCTGACGTCGTCCAAATTCAAATCAAAGACGCGCTCAAGGAAGGGCGGACGTTCGATGAAGCGGTCGCCACGCTGTCCTGGGATGCCGAGGACGTGACCAAGATCGTCGCGTTCATGAGCGCGGAAGCAGCTGAGATCTTCCCGGATTATTCCGAGGCGGACGTGAACGTCGACATGGAAGATACCTCCGTGGGAGGCCTGACCGCGAAGCGCAATACGCTCGAATGTCTGAAGCCGTGTTACATCGAGGGCGCGGCGCAGACCAACGTCATCTATTTTATCGACGCGCCGGATCGCGTGTACCTGCTCAGCGTGTCAGTGAATACAGAGTCGGATACCACGGACCTTATCGACCAGGCAGACAAGGTAGTTCGCACATTCCGGCTCCGATAAAGCAAATGCCTCCAGAGATGGAGGTATTTTGAACGAAAAAACCCGCTTCGATCGGCGGGCATACTGAGGTCTTGGTAGCAGATCAGGCGCGAGCGGGGAAACGCGCCAACAGGCATTTGCCACTGGACCAGAAGACGAAGGTCGCGTATCCCCACATGATGATCGCGGCGCCCCACGGGGCACCGGAGAGAAGCGTGATGGCGGGGAGCATGAACAAGTACGGCCACGCGACGCCCGCCAGGAGAACGGACGCCATGATCCACAGGGTCGGAATGATTATCATCGAGCTGTCGCTGAACGAACGCACCAGCTTCACTCCGTCTGGATGGGATGCCAGCAAGTAGAACATGCTGATCCCGGCGATCCAGGCGATGTACATGGCGTATAGCCACATCCAGGGTTCGGTAGGCGCCTGCTGAAAATACGGAAGAACGGTCATCGCGGTGTCTCCTATCGTAGAGTTTTGGAATTTGACCTCGATTCGACAATATCGATGTACCTCATTTGAGCTTGCGCGTCAACCGTTTGTTCTCGGGTTGATGAGTTCGTCGGATCTGGCCGCATGCGTTTTCTCACCGTGTCCAGCATCCAGACGGATGGGAAATAGAGAAGGATGAGAATCGCGAAAAATAAGTATCCGCTTTGGATATCAAGGCGATGAACGATCCAACCGAACGCGATTCCGCTCAAAATTCCATTTTCCTTCAGAAGTTCCAAGGACAGCATTAGACCGATCGCCGCCAATGACCTTGAAAGGAAAGCAATCACTAGCACGACCGACATAAGGATGATTCCAATTCCGATTGCGCGAAGCGGACGTGCCTTGAGTCGGTATGCAAATAGTCCGCGAAATCAATCGAAACGTCATTTGTCTACTTTTTCAAGTTTTTACAAAAGCAAGAGCGCACCCGACGGCGTGCCACGAAGGGTGGCTCAAGCCGCGCGAGTGCGCGAGTGGACTTGGTCAAATGTTGGCTACGTCAGTTCACCTACGTGATCGCGTTCCATGGAAGCACGGAACTTGTCGTAGTCGACGGATCCCTTTTCGTTGTCCCATGCCTCCGCCATGGCGACCATGCACTTCACTTCGAGAAGCGGACCGGTGGTAGATCCCGCTGAGATGGCGTTGCCTTTTCCTTCGTCGCGGGAAACGGCTTTGGTGCCGGTCTCGTAGTGGCTGTCCACCATGCCGTCCATCATCGGGCTCCCCAGCACTACCGGGTAACGGCGCTGGTAGAGCTGCCAGAGGCAGTCGACGTGGCTCGGCACGTCCTCGACTACATCCTCGTCGCGAACGTTGCCCGCGCCGAAGGTGATGAGGAGCATCGCGCTGCACGACGGATCGCTCGCATCGTGCAGGATCGACTCCGATGGGGTTGCGGGGCTGATTTTCACGATCTTCACGCCCTCGCGGAAGTGAGGCCGGTAGATCAGACGCGCCGACGTGATGATCGGGTTGCGACGCGGGGCGTGCGGGTAGACCCGCAGCTCGCTGTCGTAGTGTCCGAGCACGTACTGCGTGGGACAGGCGAAGGCGTCACGACGCCGATCCTGAACCTTGTGCACGCGCATCCCGTCCATCAGCTTGTCACCGAACATGAGGAACGGACCGGAGAGGTCGCTGGCCGCCGCCGTGATGGCGAAGTACAGGTTGTTGGTCCCGTCGTCACCGAGCTCGACCATCGGCACCTGCGCGCCAGTGGCAATGATCGGCTTGCCGACGTTGGGGAACATGAAGCGCATCGCCGCGATCATGTGCGCCATCGTGTCGGTGCCGCCGCACACCACGAAGCCCGTTGCCTTGTCGTAAAGGAGCCTGATCATGTTCCCGATCGACACCCAGTGGACCCAGCGTCCGTTGGTGGAGTCGATCGCCTTCGTGTAGACGGGAACCCACACGACCTGCACCTTGTCTTTAAGTCCCTTCACGGAAAGTGGTTCGAGAAGCTTCTCCGCGTCATCTGCGGGGGTGTAGACGATCCGCGTGGCCTCTTCGAACTTGGCCTTGGTCTTGGTCATGCCGATCGTGCCGCCGTAGTAGAGGACGAACACGACCGGCAGGTGCGGACTCAGCCTGGCTATCTGATCGAGCACGGCCTCCGGGAGGTCGGTCATGTTCGCGAACGGCACGACTGCCGCCGCCTGTGTCTCATGGCGTTCACGTTGGGTCATCGACATCTTCAACTCCGTGGAGAGGCGGAAAGGTTCATCGTTTCAAGCCCAAACAGTCTAGGCTTCAGAACGATAGGCTAAATTAGCACACCTTACAGCTATTGTCCAGGCTGTCTGGGGTAGTAAATTTTACAAAAAAAGAACCTCCCATTTCTGGGAGATTCTCTTCTGGGGCGACTAGAGAGAATCGAACTCTCATAGCCTGGACCACAACCAGGTGCACTAACCATTGTGCTATAGCCGCCGTGTGCGCGCAGTTTAGCAGGCGTTTGCGGAACTGGCAAGAGTTCGGTAGGATGGCGGGCGTGTGAAGAATTTCATCCCCCTCATTATCGCGGTTCTATTTATTGGCGCGGGGTGCGTGTTCCAGAAGGAAGCGCCCGCGGACTTGGAAGAACCGGTGGCAGCGATTGTTCAGAACGTCAATGGAATCGTCGAGGCCTATGATGTTGAAACCGGCCTGGTTACGGTTCGGACGGCGACGGGCGCAATCGAGGAAATTTTGTGGTTGTCCGACGCGGTTTCTCCAGACACGTTGCTTGGTCAGATGATCGTTGCCTCGGGTGAGCGGGATCCGTCAACGCTCGTGGTCATCGCAGATGCGGTGGATGTGCCGGAAAGCCAGAATCTGATGGTTGCCTCGCCTGGCATTGGCGCGACCGTGACTTCCCCACTCGTGGTGTCCGGGTTCGGGCGCGTGTTCGAGGGCGCGTTTAACTGGCGCGTGAAGGATGTGGATGGCACGGTGCTCGACCAAGGAACGGCAATGACGAATGCGCGCGACGTCGGATGGTTCGGATCATTCACCTTCGAGGTGTTTCTTCCCGCGATGACGAGCCAGTCATTCACGTTCGAAGTTCTCGATTACTCCGCGAAGGATGGAAGCGAACAAGATTTAGTTAGCGTCCCGCTCAATCTTCTTTCAACGAAAGTATCCTCGTTCAACGTATACTTTGGAAAGCCAGCGTCTGGATCAGCCGATTGCTCGCTCGTATTCCCTGTGCGCCGGACTGTCGCGCAGACCGCGGCGGTCGGTCGCGCGTCGATCGCCGAGCTTTTGAAGGGGCCAACGCCCGAGGAACACGCGCAAGGATATTCGACGAGTATCCCGGAGTATGCGGCACTTAATTCGCTCGTGATCGGCGATCGCACGGCAAAGGCGGACTTCACGCGTGGGATCGAGCCTGGAGGCGGTTCATGCCTCGTGACGGCTATCCGCAGCCAAATCGAAAATACCATCCAGCAGTTCGACACCGTGGACGAAGTCATCATCAGCGTCGACGGCGAATCAGACACCGCCTTGCAGCCCTAGGCCAAAACCCCGCTTTCGCTCCGTGAAACCGGGGTTTTTGATTTGCTCCTGCGGTTGATATTGGGCGTCAAACCGCGTAAGCTACCCTTATCTATGGCCACGAAAAACAAAACAAGGCTCATTCTTCTCGACGGCAACGCCCTCTTACATCGCGCGTGGCACGCCATCCCGCCGCTGACCGCAAAGGACGGCCGCGTGGTGAACGCCGCGTACGGATTCGCGGTCGTGCTCGACAAGATGCTCAAGGGGTTCAAGCCGGATTACATGGTCGTGGCATGGGACCTTCCCGGCAAGACGTTTCGCCATGAGAAGTTCGAGGCATACAAGGCGCAGCGAAAGGAAAAGGAGCCGGAGTTGTATGAGCAGATTCCGCTCATCCAGGAGATCTTGTCGCTTTACGGCATCCCGTCGTTGAGCGCGAAGGGGTTCGAGGCGGATGACGTGATTGGCACGCTCTCGATGCGCGCGAAGGACGAGGCATTCGAAACGCTTATCGTGACCGGCGACCAGGATGCGCTTCAGCTCGTGGACGACACCACGAAGGTGGTGTATTTCCTCAAGGGCATTTCCGAGACCAAGACGTTTGATTCGGCCGCGGTGCATGAAAAATTCGGGTTCGGCCCCGCGCAGCTCATTGACTATAAGGCGTTGCGCGGAGATCCGAGCGACAATGTTCCTGGCGTGAAAGGAATCGGAGAAAAGGGAGCGAAGGAATTGATCGCGCAGTTCGGATCGGTCGAAGGAATTCTTTCGGCGTTGAAGAACGGAACGTTGCCGGCAAAGGCCGCGAAAAAATTTGAGGGCCAGGAGCAGCTGGCCCGCGACTCCGTGGAGCTCGTGACCGTGGTGCGCGACGTGCCAATGGATTTCGCGTTCGACCAGGCGAAGCTTGGCGAGCCGAACATGGACCGGCTGCTTCAGCTCTATCGCGATCTGGATTTTCGGACGCTTATCAAGCGAATTTCGCCGGACGCGCATGGAGAGGCACCGCCCGTGGACGCGATGGGAACGGCAGGTTCGCAGGTTCGCAGGGACGTTGGTTCGCAAGGAAAAACGCGGATCGTGCATGGAATGGAAAATGTCCGAGAAGCGTTGGCGACGATTGGCGAAGAAACCATGGCCGTGCTCGTCGTTGAGCAGGCCGCCGACCTGTTTGGTTCCACGCTTGCGGCCATCGCGATTTCGGACGGTGCATGCACGGCCGTGGTTCCAAGTCCCAATGCGGAGTTGCTCGCGCTCGCGAAGCAGAAGCTCGATGCGGCTACGCGCGTCGTTTCCCACGATTGGAAGCATGTCATGCATCTGACCGGTTGGGATGCCGACGACCGTATCGTCGATCTGATGATTGTTTCGTATCTTCTCTCCTCGGGCTCGCGCTCGCACGACCTTGCCTCCGTGGTTTCTACCATGGCGATACCCGAGTCATTTGCAACGGAAAAAGAATTTGGGAGTCTCGGAAAAATAACGGTCCTGTTGCCCGGCGTCGCGAACGACATGCTTCAAGAAATTGAGTCCGCTGGCATGGCAACGGTGTTGGCTGACATCGAGTTTCCGCTCATTCCAATTCTTTTCGAAATGGAGAAGGAAGGGATCGGCGTGGACGCGAAGGCGCTCGACAGATTTTCAAAGGTGCTTGGAAGGAGGCTCGAGAAGCTGTCAGCGCATATCCGAGCGCTCGCCGGCGAGGACTTTAACGTCAATTCCCCATCGCAACTCGCGACGATTCTGTTCGAGAAACTACGCTTGCCAACCAAAGGCATCAAAAAGACGAGCAGCGGCTTTTCGACCGCGGCGTCCGAGCTTGAAAAACTGGAGGATGCGCACGAGATCATTCCGCTCATCGGGGAATACCGTGAACATGCGAAGTTGCAGTCCACGTACGCGGAGTCGCTCCCGAAGCTTATTGGCAAGGACGGACGCATTCATACCACGTTCAACCAAACGGTCACGGCAACCGGACGGCTTTCCTCCTCCGATCCGAATTTGCAAAATATTCCCATCAAGACCGAGCTTGGAAACGAGATCCGCAAGTCATTCGTGGCGGACAAGGGCAACGTACTCGTGTCCGCCGACTATTCGCAGGTGGAACTGCGTCTCATTGCGGTCATCGCGAAGGACAAACCGTTCATTGACGCGTTCCGCGAGGGCGCGGACATCCACGTTCGTACCGCGTCCGAAGTGTGGGGAGTTCCGGAGGCCCAAGTAACGCCGGAGCAGCGGCATGCGGCAAAGGCGATCAACTTTGGGGTGATGTATGGAATGGGGCCGCGTTCGCTCGCGCGTTCCACGGGCATGAAACTTGAGGAAGCAAAGGAGTTCATTGACCGTTATTTTCAGATCCACCACGCGGTGCGCGATTATCTCGACGCAACCAAGGCCATGGCGCATACGGAAGGATACGTGAAAACCGCGTTCGGCCGTCGGAGATATCTCCCGGAGATCCAGGGAAACGTGCCAATGCTCGTTGCCATGGCCGAACGCATGGCCATTAACATGCCGGTGCAAGGCACGGCCGCGGATCTCATGAAGCTCGCGATGATCGCGGTAGACGGATGGCTGACCGCAAGCAAGTGGCCGGCCAAAATGCTTTTGCAAGTACACGACGAGCTGGTGATAGAATGCGATGAAAAGGCCCTGGACGCGGTGGCGCGCGGCGTGAAGGAAATGATGGAGGGCGTGGCAAGCTTCGACGTCCCGCTCGCGGTGGAGGTAGAGGTTGGAAAAAATTGGGGAGAAATGAACGTATGGAAATTTGGCAATCCGAACGTCTGAAAAAAATTTCCTGGGTGGTCCATGGCACGGCCTCCAGGAATTTTGGTTCCACCCGGTATCCGAACGCGGGCGAGGGACAAGATGCGACGGAAGAAAATCGTGCGGCATTTCTGCTCACGCTTGGACTCAACGCGGCACAGCTTGTGGTATCGGGGAATGAGCATGGAAATCACATCGTGTCGGTGGACGGCAAAAGCCCGCGGCGCGTGGGCCATTGCGACGGACTGATCACCGGGGTCTCGAACGTTCCACTCGCGACGAAAACCGCGGATTGTCTCCCGTTGTTTTTCGTTGATCCGACGGTCCGGACGGTCGCCGTGGCGCATGCCGGTTGGAAGGGCGTCGCATCCGGCATGGCCATTGAGGCTGTTCGCGCCTTTTTCGGGCATGGCTCGCGCCCGTCCGATCTTGTCGTCGCCATCGGCCCGTCCATTGGTCCGTGCCATTACGTCGTGCATGACGAGCGACGCGATCAAATGCTTGAACGAACCCCCTTTATTGAGCCATCCGATTTTCATGCCGGCCACGTGGACTTGCGCGCCATTGTCACGCGCCAACTTTCCGCATCCGGCATATTGCCGGCGAACATCGACCTCTCCGCCCCATGCACTGCCTGCCACCCAGACCTCTTTTTTAGCTATGCACTGTCGCGCGATTCAAGCGAGGGAATGTTGTCTGTAATTTCGAAGGTTTAGGGATTCCCTTGACGTTTTTAGGCACACTATGATAAGTCTGTGCCGCTGTTGTCCGAAGGTTCGGACGGTGGCGGTCCCATTGGTGGGACATCCATTCTCCTCGAGAGAGAGTCGAGAGGAGAGGAGTTGAGACATGCACCGTAAGGAAGGCATCTCCCGCCTGCTGGCGGAATTCAACGCGTCGCTGCCGGACGACAGGCGCATCGACATCGAAGCCGTCGTCACCAAGCTGATCGGGCTCGGCGCCGGCGTCCCGGCCATCGCCGCGGAGATCAGCTTCGAGGACATCGCCGGCGCCGGCGTGCCGATGCCCGTGGCCCGCGCGATCGCGAACCTCTGGCGCGCGGCCCCCGCAGCTCCCGCTCCGGCCGCCGAGCCCAAGGCCGGCGATCCGATGGTGCAGATCGGCGGACTGCAGGGGGGTATCGCCGAGCTCGCGCTCGCGATCGGGAACGTGGACTCCCTGAACGACGGCCTCCTCCTGGCGAACTACCAGCCGATGGGTCGTGACGACATCATCAGCGCGCTCAACCGACGGGCGGAAAACAAGCCCTTCATCGTGTTCGCGGACAAAGCCAGCCTGCGCATCGACGTCGAACGCAGCCTCGCGCTCCTCATGCTCCTGAAGCAGGGCATCGACGTCGGCAGCCGGACCTCGGTCAACGGCAAGATGGTCGAGCTGCATCGTGCCGGCGAATTGCCGGACCAGGCGCTCTCGATCTGCCCGATCCACGGTAACCACCTGGTCGGCGAAGCCGAGTTCTGCAACGCTTGCCACCGCGGCTGGTCCGAGATCCAGCGTCCGGCACGCGAGTTGGCCTACCTGCAGACGCAGGAGGTCTGGGGCGAGACTCCTCCGTCCGGCGATGCGCGCATCGACCTCATGTTCCAGGCGCTCGATGACATCAGGGGGGGCTACTGGGCCGACGCCATCCTCCAGGCCGAGAAGTGGGCCAACACCGGTCGCCCGATCGTGCTCGTGAAGCCGATCGATCGCCGTCAGTCCGTCGACAAGAAGCGCTAGGCCACGAGGCCAGCGCGAGACCCTCTACGCAGCGCCAGGCGCTGCTCTTTTTTATCCCGCGGGATTCCTTGACAATTTGGGGCCTGTGCGCTAAAACGACCCCTTCCGCCGCGCTGTGCGGCGGATGTTCCTTTGGAGCGACTCATGTCCGTTCGAAGGGTTGTCGAGGAAATCGTTCGTCCTTATCTCGCGTCAGTCGGAAATTCCGACGGCGTGGAGGGGGTTCTGGCCAGGCTTGCCGAACTCGGCGTCGGTCTGCCAGCTGTCGCCGCGTCCATAGAGGCGGAAGACCTCAAAGACACCGGTCTTCCGGTGCCAGTGTGCCGCGCGCTCGCGTCCGCGATTCGCGCCGACACGGTCACGCGGATCTCGGTCACGGGCGATGCCCATGGCCGCCTGCGGCCCGCCTCGTTCGACCAGGTGGTCGGCCACGCTCCATTCAAGGAGATGATGACCGACGCGATCCTGGCCGCACGCATGCGGAATCGTCCTCTTCAGCACGTTCTCTTCTCAGGGCCGCGCGGACTTGGAAAGACCACGCTCGCCCTCGCGATGGCGCACGAGCTCGGCGTCGACGCGCAGGTACTCGTCGGCAGCCAGCTCCGCAAGCCGGCGGACGTGGTGCAGGCGGCCGTCCGCTGGACGTCCGGGAGCCTCGTGTTCATCGACGAGGTACACGGCATGTCGCGCCCGGCACAGGAGACGCTCTACGGCATCATGGAAGACGGAAGAGTGCCGGTCGTCGAAACCAGGCGCGGCACATCCGTGCAAACGGAAGTCCCTGCGCCCAAGGTGACGATCGTCGCCGCGACCACCAACCCGGCCAAGCTGCTCGAGCCGTTCCGCAATCGGTTCGGTCGTCCGTATCGCCTCCCCTTCTACACGGAGGAAGAGATGCTGCGGATCGCGCGCCGGAGCGCGTCGATGCTTGGCTTTGCGGCCGACGACGACGTGCTGCGGCTTCTGGTGGCGCACGCGCGGGACAACCCGCGTTCGCTCAACCACCTGCTCCTGCAGCTCTCCGAAACCGCGGTCGCGCGCGGTCTCGCCTCCGTCGGCATCGACGAGGCGCGGCGAACGCTCATGCTCAACGGTTTCGGGGAGGACGGACTCCACGAAGACGAGCGCCGATACATGATAGCGCTCGCCGGCATGGGCAGGGCAAGCCTGCGCACGCTCGCGCAGGCGCTCGACATGGAAGCGAGCGAAGTCGAAGACACCATCGAGCCATGGCTCGTGCGTCGCGGATTCATCGCGCGCACGCCTCAGGGACGCAACGTCATCTCACGAGGTTCCGATGAAACGTAGTGTACATTCGACCGGAATTCCGGTCATCGTGAGGGCGCGCGGGGACGAACCGATCCCCGACGACGTGCCTCTGTGTTACATCGTCGCGTGCAACGGCGTCTTCCTTCGCAAGAAGGTCGGCATCGTGGAGGCGATCGTCAGGGTGGAGAACATCCCGATGCTCAAGCCACAGGAAATGTGTGGCGAGCTGGACGTCACGAAGGTTCCGATGGAACTATTCGCCCAGATTCTCGTCTTCTTCCGGGCGGTTTTCGCTCGGCAGAAGGCCGAAGCGGTCGTGATCCTCCTCTATTGTCCGGCGACCCGCGAGTGGCAGGCGGTCGCGCCCATGCAGCGTGGCCATGGCGGGGGCGTTCACTACGAGGACGACCTGGAGATCGGGCCCGGATGGCTGAGGGCCGGAACAGTCCACTCGCACTGTGACTTCTCCGCGTTTCACAGCGGCGGGGACCACAATGACGAGATGAACTGGGACGGACTGCACGTCACCGTGGGCAATATCACGCGTGACGTCCCGACCATGAGCGCGTCCGTTGTGGTCAACGGCCATCGGTTTCTGAAGGGGCCCGACGAGTATGTCGGCGGTATCACGCCGGCGGAATCCGTCGTAAGGGTCACGCGGTACGAGTCGGTTTCGGTACTCGTGCCAGCAACGACGAAGGGGACGGCCGCGCAACAGGCGAAAAGGCGGGTCGTTCCTGTGGACTACCTGCACAAGGAAAAGGGTTTTGCGTTCAAGTTCCACGATGGACGGACGCTCGACGACTACCCGTGCCCGCCCGAGTGGATGGACAAGGTTCACGTGCCACCGCCACCGCGTAAGACGAGCATCGTCATCACGGGAACTCCGGTTTCTCCGCACTGCGACCAGGCGTTCGAACGAAAGCCGCCCAGGAATGCGTTCATCAGTGCCGTCACGGCGTGGGCGGATGATGCATTCGGAAACTTCTTCGGGGTCATTCCGTCCAAAATCGACCGGTTCGATAAGGAACCGTCCGATTACACCCAGCTCGCACCAAGCGACGAGGACAACGAGAAATGAAACTCGACATCGTAATTGTCGGCGCCGGCGGCGTCGGCAGCGCGCTTGCTCCCATGTTGGGGCGCTACTGCCAATACCTCCCACCGGTCTTCGACGAGATCGTCGTCACCGTTGCGGACGGAGACAACTACGAGGAAGGCAATGCCCCGCGTCAGTTATTCGGACGTTTCGGGAACAAGGCCGAGGTGACGACGGAGGCGCTTTTGGAGGAGTTCCCCCGCGTAAGGTTCGTGCCGTTTCCCGAGTACGTCACGCCCGACAACGTCGACATGCTGATCGGCGAGGGCGCGATCGTATTCTCGGCCGTGGACAACCACACCACAAGAAAGCTTCTTGACAAGCACGTCGGAACGCTGCAAGATGCGACCCTCGTGAACGGTGGTAACGACTACACGGACGGCAACGTCCAGGTCTACGCCAGGCGCGGCGGAAGGGACACTACCCTTTCGCTCTGCCAGGTACACGAGGAGACGGCCAACCCGGCCGACAAATCCCCGCACGAGATGGGGTGCGAGGAACGCGCGCGCGCTTCGGCGCCGCAGCTCTTCTTCGCCAACCAGACGGTGGCCACCCTCATGTCGTGGGTGTTCTACCTGCTCACCACGGACGACACGTTCGCCCGGCGGCCGTCAATCGGAGAATTCTACTTCGACATGGTGGCTGGAAGGGTGAACCCGATTGCTCGCAATGCGAGCGCAGAGGAGAAGGAATGAACAAGAGGTTCACGCGGTCCGAGCTCGGAGCCAAGACCAAGCTTGAGCTTCGGCACATTGCAAGAGACTGTGGCGTCGAGTTCGACAACGGCACGCAAGGCTCGGAGTTGATCGAACGCATCCTGCAGGCGCAGCAACAGCAGCAAGCGACCGTCGAGGTCAAAGCCCAGCCTGCCGGCATGGCACGGCAGGGCATCGACGCCTTGGACGACGACGAGGAGGAGGACGACGACGACGTCCAGGGCGAGAAGAAGATCACGGTCCAGTGCGGCGCGGCGTCCCTCGACGTCATCGCGGCAGGCCAGACCGTCGCGCAGCTTCGCGAGCAGCTCCGCGAGGCGCTGAACATCGGCCAGGCCTTCGTTCCGCGCGTCAACGGGCTGACCGCGAACGCGAACAGTGTCTTGAGCCCGGGCGATTCGCTCGAGTTCGTGAAGCCCAGCGGGGACAAGGCTGCCCGTAGCAGGTAGTACCCGTCCCAACACCCGGCCCTCCTAGGCCGGTTTTTCTTTTGTTACGCATTGACAGGGACACCGAAGTTTGTTAGAACGATTTCTCCGCGCAAGCGGATGCACCTTCACAAGAGGAAACCCATGTCCATTCGTGACGAATCGCGTATCATCTTCACCGATGATGGCACGGCAACGCTTGAGATGGACCGAATAAAGGACGGTCCGGACGCTCGAAGGATCAAGCTTCTTCGCAGGACCGTAGACGGAAAGGCGCTGCTCCCGCCGTCGATGCTTTCGAAGACCTTCCCGGAAGGGTGCGTGTTCCACGAGTCTGGAGCGCACGAGGACATCTTCGTCGTCGAGTGTCCTCCCCAGGTGCGCTCTGTGACATGGAAGTACGGTACCGGATGGGACGAGCTCGTGCATGCCGGCGGGCTTCCCAAGTTCGATCTCACGCCTGCGGACAGGACTCGAAACCAGTTCCGTCTCGCATTTCCTTACATGATCTTCGTGGTCTACATGAAGGATACGGGAATGCGCGACGCGCATTTGTTCGTTCGCCCTGGTCCGTTGCATGACCTGCGCGAGCCCTTGTTCTGGCCTTGGACGACGAACATTCACGCGGACACGGGGAAGATCTGCTTCAAGGATATTCCTGCCGTCCGACTTTCGGATGGGCCGCGCGCCGTTGAACGGGTTGTCGAAGAATTCTGGGCAACCGCGTTCAACGACCATTGGTCTACCTGGTGGACGAAATATGGAACGGAAGTTCCACGATTGCGGTCCGTCTGGGAGTGGGAGCACTGGAGCCGTCGCAATCCGTCGTGGGTTCTCGACGCGCCCATGCTTCCGTTTCCGGTTGCGCTGTGGGAAATCATCGAAAAATGGCGTCGTGAATATGGTGGCGCAAGCATGCGCTTCGGATTTCAGGAGATGCTCGCCGCCGCGCGCACGGCACCTCTGTGGCGTCCCGCCGCCGAGCGCGAGGGTGATCTCCTGATGTGCGAATCAGTCGCCGTCATCCACAATGGCAAGGTGATCGAGATCGGAACCGAGTTGGTTTCCCAAATAGACGATCCGGGTGCCGGACTCAACGCGGGCGAGGCGTACGCGGTCGCTCACTTCTATGAGGTTAGCAAAGCCGGCATACGGTACGTGGCGCTCACCGGCGTTTCGCGCGCCGTGTCGCTTCTCGAGTTGACGGGCAGGGATCGTGACACGGAAGCGGTTGATCCCAAGCGCGCTGCCGCTGACACGATCGAGCGACTGCGGCTTTCGGTGGGACTTCGTTTCCGCTTTACGAGCTGCGAAGACCTCGCGGACGTCGATACGCGCAAGGTCTACGAGATTGGTGATCTGCGGGTCGACCCTGACGGTGACGTAGAGATCCTCTTCGGCAAAACCGATCCGAGATGGATATTCGTCACTTACGGCGGTGGAACGCTGCTGCCGTCGGTTCGGCTTCTCTTTCCGGAGCTTTCTGCTGGCACGTTCACCTTCGACGACTTCCGGTTGCGGGTTGGCGAAGCGGGCATGTTGCAAGGCGTTCTGACGCGCGTCACGAACATCTGGGAGCGGCTCGAGGCACCAGGCACGTACGCGGCCACGTTCGAGGGACGCGGTGAACTGAACATCTGTTCGAACGGTGCGCTTCAGTTTTCATGGAACCCACTGATTTTTGAGCTGAACGAACGTCATGTCGTCCTTGGAAAAAATTGTCTCGACCTCCGAGATGTATCGCACCTGCTGCTTTCGAAAGGCGTGGTGGTCGAGGTCGGGGGTTGGTGCGTTTCCGAGAACGCCGGACATCCGCTTGATCTCTCGCTCGAGGTCGTGCCATATAACGCGGCCATTCCGATCATTCGGAACAGCGAATGGGTCGGGCTCGAGGGCGAGCCGTGTGCTATCACGCACGCGTTGCCAGAATGCACGTTGAGCCGAGGCCAGCGCGTTCGGTTCGTTTCGGAAGACATTCTCGGACTGGATGCAGGGGAAACGTTCGAGATCCTCTGTTTCTGCAATGGGAAATCCGGCCGCGTGGAGATCGTGTTTTCGGACGGAGGATCCATCGAACTGGACAGCCGGGTCGCCGGAACCATGAGGATTGAGCGTGTCGTCGGAACGAATCGGTTCGATCCCCTCTCCGAGACTGACTGTGAGTCGCTTCCCAACGGGGCGATCGTCAACAGGCGCTATGTGCGTGATGAAGTCGTACGGTATCTCGGTGGTTCCGCCTCCGTTCCCGAGGAGCATCGCGGGAAGATCGCGACGGTCGTGTACAGCAACGTCGATGACAGGACGCTCAAAATTCGTATCGGTGGGATGACGTACGATGGCGTATATCGGAAGTACGTCGCGCGAGTGATCGCCGAGGCCCATCGGAAGTTCGTGACCATTGTTGGCTTGTTTGGCGTGATGCGTTCGGGTCCTGAGATCCCGATTCCCAAAGAACTGCATCGTGAACACAGAAAAACGACCGGAGCGCCGCATCCCTGCGGAAAAGATGTCGATAAGGTTCAGCTGCACTTTGGCGACTTCGTTCTGGCGCAGTATCCGACGGACTGGAGTGATGGAGGAAGGAGCGTCATGAGGGACGCTGTCGCGCTGGTCGTTTCGTACGCCCCCTCGAACGAGATGTTATATCTGTATTGCATGCCGGAGGATGTCAGGATTCCCGCGCATCGGTATGGCTATACGAGTGGATACGAGAACGTGCCGGTGGAGTACAGGAATTCACCGAAAAAAGAGCGGGTATGCCTGAACAAGTCGAATGGAGTCGTCCGTCTTGTACCGAACGGCGGAAGCACGGAATCAATCGAACCCGGTTCCTTCGTTTCCGTAAAGCCCGAGGCTATGCCGAGGTTCGGTTGGGGGGGTGTCAGTCCGAACGATCGGGGAAGGGTCACGCAACTTTTTTCCGATGAGGCATCCATCACGTTTTCGAACGGAACGGAGCGGAAGTTCTTGGTATCGGATCTGGTACGCGCCGATCCACGGGTCGGAGACCGTGTCCGGATTCGTGCCAGTGCCATCCCGCTGTACGGACCGGGCGACGCGCAACGTGAAGAGGAAGGCACGGTCGTCTCGCGGTCGACCAGCCAGCACCTTGTCGTCGACTTTCCAAGCCATCCCGGATGGCACGCGCATCCGAACGAGCTTGAGATCGTAGCAATCCCCCCGTTGACCTGACGGGGGCTTTTTTATTGACGCATCGGGTACGATATGATAAGACGACCCGTCCCACGCGTGTGGGATCCTTCACAAGTGAGATGCACATGAACAACATTCTGGTTCTCGAAAACGGTTCCGTTGAGCTGACCAGGGATGGCGTTCCCCTCGTCGTCCAAGGGCGTCTCGCGGGGCTGTTCGCGAGTGCTCGATCAAGGCTTCTTCCGCGCGGCTGTCGGCAGGTATTCAGCCTGCCAAGTCAAGACGTGTACGTCATCGAGCAACCGCCTGGAACGCGCGAGGTGATTTGGCCGTCGACCGAGGGAACAGTCAATCTCGCGTTTCCGTACGTCGTGTTCCTTGTCCTGGCGCGTGGCGATGCCGTGGAATCGATTCGAGTGTACTTTCGATCGCACCCCTTGCGCGCGCGTTCGGACTACCTGTTCGACGTCGGAATTCCCGAGATCTCCGTAAGTGACTTGAACGTCGTTCGCGAATTCTCGTTCGGCGAAACGTTGGCGGATCGATTGTCCGCGGTCATCGACGCGTTCTGGTCGCGACCGTTCCCCCAGTTCTCCAGCGTCGTTCGTATCCAGGTTCCAGTCGTCTCTGAACTGACGAGCTGGCGAGAAATGAGCGAACACGATCCGCTCAGTCTGCTTTCCCAGAAGTGGCCGGCAAGCGCGCGTACCCTTGAACAGACGGCCGCCGGAAGCGTCGATGGGACCCAGGTGGAAGACGTCGCGTTCCAGATTCTCGTTGACGCGTTGGAACGGCGACCGCCAGAGAGAAACGACGTCACGGCCGATTTGTCGGAAAGCCCAGTTCGCGAGATCTTCCTGACGAAATCGTTGGTCCGGCTCGGAGACGAGGTGACAGCGAACGATCGCAGGGTCGTCGTGACTGGGTTCTATCAGGACGCGAAGGGCATCGTTGTCGCTCTGCGTGCGGAAGGGATCGGTTCGCCAGTTCATCTGAACCGCGGAGTCACGCCAATTTCCGCCCGGCAACAGGAATGGAAGAGCCTGGAAACGTGGACCGACGCGAACGGAACGGTGTGGGGAAAGGGGTCACGGTTCATGGTCACGGACGACAGCGGGCCTCGTCTCTCGGTTGGTACCGAGTATTCGGTGATGGAAATCCGGCTAGACGCTGACGCTGACGTTCAGGTGCAGGTCGGAGGATTCTGGTTTTGGATCACCATGGACGGCGGGACGCTCCTTCACGGTGTGTCCGCGATGCGTCCGGTTCTGACCGCCGAAGCATTTCGGTTCGGCATGTCTGAGCTCCGAGTCGGTTCCGTCATTCGTCTGCACAACGGACGGAAACGGGGATCCGTGGTTGTCGTTGCGCGCCTCTGGTCGTCGGATACCACACTGAGTATGGTGTACGTCGACTTTGAGGGCGTATCTGAGCATGAGGTTCTGTTTGCCGGCGGCGTCTTCACGTTTTCCTGGGAGGTGATTCCGTTCGAACGCAGCGAGCGCCGCGTGAGGTTTCTTGATCGTACGCTTGATCTCAGTGGCAGCGACGGCATGGTCCTCGATTTTTCAGGCGACAATAGACATGTCGTCACGATGAAGGTTATCGGGTTCAAGCGCAATGTTCGACCAGGCGCAGATCCGTGCGATACGGATCTTGTCCTCGATCCGTGCAACGAGCCCATTCCCGTCATCCGTGACGGTGCATGGGTGCCCTTCAAACACAGGCTGTTGCGGTCGGAATGGAGCAACGGCCCACTGACGATTGTTCGAGGAATGCGTCTGCGCGTCGCCAAGCGCTGCGGTGAATTGGAAGCAGGAACAATCCTCGAGGTGAATGGCGTGGTCATCTCTACGCGCGGCATTCCCGCGATTGAGTTCACGAACGGCGTACAGTTTCCGCTCGGGCGGCAAGGAATGTCGCTGTTCGAGGTCATGGCCGAGGACGGTTCAAGAAGGCGGTTTCGATCGGCCGACCTGACCGGCTTGCCATCCATGGAAATGAAGCCGTCGAGTTGGGCAGGGCCGTACGAGGAAGGGACTCTCCTCGAATACATGGGAAATGACCAGGCGGTCCTCAAGCGAATCAGCGGTTCCTCATTCGGACCCAGGATCGTCGAATTCGTGTCTATGTGCTGCCAGCAACATCCGATCAAGGTGCGGATTCATCCTGGTGGGGATCCGGTAAGCCTGACGAATTCTTCACGGCTGGTCATAAGGGTATCTGGCTTGCCGGAACGTTCGTCGCAGATGTCGTCTTCGCGGCGCGCCATTCGCTTCGTGGACGATTATGGTCAGGAGATCACTCTTTCGGATGACCTGCGCCAGATGCGTGATGAGATCGAAAGGCTGGCTCCCAATTCAACGCTGACCGAAGATTCCAATGTGATGGTCCGTGTCGGTGACGTCGTCCGCGTGGATCGCGGGTACCGCTGGGGCCGAGGCGCATCGATTCGTGACGGGGCAACGGGCATTGTCGTGGAAATCAGCGACAATCTTCTGTACGTTCTGTGCGATGCCCATGGCGTACTTGATCCAGCCAGGGACGATGATAGGGGGTATATGGATATCCCCGAAAAATGCCGTCCAGATTCTGGGCCGCTCCGAGTCGGCGTCACGATGATCAAGAACCTCACGGTCATGCGTCGTGAGGAACTGGAGGAACGGAAGCAAGGGCCCGTGTCACACTCTGTCGGGACTTTCGTCTCGGTTCAGCCCGGCATCACCCCTTCTTGCGGATGGGGCAATGTCGGACCGACTGACCGTGGTCGCATTATCCAGGTTCTCGGTGAGGACGCGCTCGTGGCGTTCCCCCGCGAACCCGAATGGGTAGGGCTACTCTCGGAACTGGTAACGGCTTTTCTGCGGATCGGAGACATGGTTCGCGTTCGCGCGGGCGTGGTCCATGCGTACCGGCGCGGAACGGTCACGGACATGGACGAAGGTGTCATCGTCAGGGTGGAGGCACCGGATCATCTGGTCGTCGACTTTCCAAGCCATCCCGGATGGCACGCGCATCCCGACGATCTCGAAATCGTTAAGCTCTCCTCGTCATCCTGACGAGGATTTTTCTTTTTTATTGATGGGCGGTAAGATTCTCCCGCTATGTTGATTCTCGTGTATGGAGACGATACGTTTCGGGTGCAGGAGAAGGTGAAGGCCCTGCAGACCGCGTTCGTGCAAAAACATGACTCGACCGGGTTTAATTTTGCGTCTTTTGGCGCGGATGCAAAGCCTGGCGAGGCACTTCAGGCCATCGGTTCCCTTCCGTTCATGGGAAAGAAGCGCATGGTGGTGATCCGCGACCTGATCGCGACGACAAAAAAGGATGGCGAGGGCGCGTGGGCGTCGCTCGCAAACACGCCGGAATCATCCATTGTCGTGCTGTGGGAAACCGCGGAGCCAAAGGTGCTCGAAAAGAAGGTATTGTTCCAAACATTGAAAAAAGGTGCGGACGTGCACGCATATCCGTTTCCTGTGCTCGAAGGGTCCGCGCTCGCGAAGTGGGCGACGGAGCGCGTGAGGGCGCGCTGCGGTTCCATTGCGGCGGACGCGGCGCGCGAGCTTGCGGAGCGCGTGGGCAGCGACCTCTGGCAGATGGACAATGAGATTGGAAAGCTCGTCGCGTTCGCAAAGGGACGCGCGATCGCGAAGAGCGACATCGAGGAATTGGTACGCGCATCGTTCGACGGCGAGATCTTTGCGCTCGTGGACGCGGTGAGCCGCAAGCAGGGCGCGCAAGCGATCAAGCTGCTCCGGCAGGAGCGAGCAAGCGGCGCGTCGGATTTTTCTATCTTCGGGATGCTGGCACGTCAGGTACGGCTTTTGCTCGGTGCACGCGCCTTGCTCGACGACGATCCGCGCGCATCCTCGCAACAGCTCGCGAGCGAGATGAGCGTGCATCCGTTCGTGGCGCAGAAGACGCTCGACCAGGCGCGCAAGTTCACGCTCGCCGACCTGCGCGCGACGCACGACCTGCTGTTTCGCTATGACACTGGCATGAAGTCGGGCCTGCTCGACGCGGAGCTGGCGGTGGACCTCATCACGACGGCCCTCGTACGTTAGCCGGAATCGGTTGACAAACGGGCCGTTTTTTGGTACCTTTCGCGTCCGCCGCACATTCGCCGGCGAAGCGAGGTAGACATGTACTTCCTGGTTCTTGGAGCGCTGATCGGGCTGTTCGGCGCCTTCCAGATGCTCCTGCGTCCGCGGGGCAGCATCCGCTCCTTCATCATCTGGTGGGCCGTCACGGCACTCTTCTGGACGTTCGCCTGCTGGCTGTTCCCGTTCCAGCTCGTCGGGCCGCTCGGCGGTTTCACCCTGCAAATCATGCTGCTCGTGCAGTTCGGTTTTGTCGCCGTGTTTTCTGGCGCTACCGGTGTGATCTTCGATCAAGAGCTAGGCTACTGGAAGGCTCGACCGTGGTACGCCACGGCCAATTCTGCCTTCTATGGTTTCGCTGGACTTGCGGCGCTCATGCTGGCCACCTGGTTCTTCACCACAAGTGGCATGCTCCACTCCGACGACTACCGCGTGCTCGTCGGTGAGAGCGTGAAACAGGGCGAGTGGGACAAGGACGTGTCGGTCATCGATCCGGCACACCTCCGCCAGGTGCCGATCGAGATGGCCAAGTGGAAAGGCAACAAGGCCCTGTCCCAGGCGAAAGGCGGCGCCCTCGGGAGCCGGTTCACCATCGGAGAGTACACGATCCAGCGGTTCGGAACTGAGCTTGTGTGGGCGGCGCCCATCGAGTTTCAGGGGTTCTCGGCCTGGCAGGCCGCGGGCTTCACGCCGGGCTACGTCATGGTGTCCGCCGAGGATCCCGATCGCGATCCGGTGCTGGTCTCCGACCGGGAGCTCAAGTACGTGGACAGCGCGTACTTCGGCGACAACCTGTGGCGGCACGTCGTCACGGGCAACTCCGCGCTCGACGGTCTCACCGACCCGACCTTCGAGCTGGACGACGAGGGCAACCCCTTCTACGTCTACACCCGCTACGGGCTGACCGTGGGCTATGGAGGACTCGATCCAGTGGGCGCGCTCATCGTCAACCCGGAGACCGGGGAGATGAGCGAGTACGGAGTCGACGATCTGCCCGCGTGGGTCGATCGCATCATGCCAGAGGCCGAGGCGTACAAGCGGATGCGCTGGTACGGAAAGTACGGCGAGGGCTGGTGGAACTCGGTGTGGGGCGAAAACGGCGTGGTCACCCCGACCGACGACGACCTCACCTTGGTGTGGACCGACGACGGCCGTGCCTGCTGGTTCACCGGCATGACCAGCACCAAGTCCACGGACCAGGCGCTGACGGCCGTGATCCTGATGGACTCGCGGACCGGCGCGGTGCGCGAGTACCGCGTGGAGGGGGCCGCCGACGAGGCCGACGTGATGGGTGCGGTCCGAAGCGCCGTGTCCAACTTCAGCGACTGGGTCCCGACCCCGCCCATCCCGGAAAACGTCTACGGCAAGCTCGCCTGGATCGTTCCCGTGGTGACCACGGCGGGCGTTCCCCAGCGCATCGCCATCGTGAGCGCCGACGCGTCGAATGTGGCGCTCGGCGAGAATGTGCGTCAGGCGCTCGCGGAGTACCGCCGCAAGACGGTCGAGGACGGCGGCCGCGTCGTGGCCGAGGATTCCGCGACCGAGGCGCGCGTGGTCGCGGCCGTGGAGCGGTTCGCAGCCGACGTCAGCGCCGGCAACACCGTCTACCTGTTCACGGTGGCGGGCAACGAGCGGGTGTTCTCCGGCACGAGCGACGTGTCGGCCGAGCTTCCGCTCACCCGCGCGGGCGACACGGTGACGATCGGGTTCCTCGAGACCGAGGAGACCGTAGTGCAGGTGGATCGCTTCGACAACATGGCGATCGACACGCGCGTCTCCGAGGCACAGAGCCGCGCAAGCGAGATCGCCGCCGAGCAACCCCTCGCGGCTCCGCGGTAGGCACCTCCCGGCAGGATCAGCTCCTGCCATTTTTTATTTAACGCAGACGTCGGGTTCCGATACGATTTTGCGTACGAATCCGGCAGGCTGTTCGCTTTCAATTTGATCCATACGTGATTCACGAATTTTAAGACAGAAAAAACCTTGCTCAAAATATGGCTAAAATAAGCCATATTATTCTCTCTAACTCTTGACAAAACGGTCAAAATATGATACTGTACATGCACGTTACGATGATCTGGCGTGAAGCGACCGTACGAAGCGGTCGCAAAGCGCCTTACAATTCATGGGGAGAGAGCTACAGCCATCCGTAGTCCCAACAGCGGGATGGCAAATGACCGCTGATGTTTGCGTTGCTTCTCTCGAAGAAATCCAAACATCAGCGTTTTCTGTTGCGCTGAAGATTCCGCCCGCCCGCATTTTCGCGGAAGGGTGGACTCAAGGTTCCAAATCCCGGGGGATCATCTCCCGGGTCGGCTCCATGTGCCGCTATCCATTTGGAGGAAAACATGACTCACGCCGCCGCCGCCACCACCACCGCCGCCACCAACACCGCCGCCACCCCCGTGGCGGACCTTTCCATGATCCCTGCCCTCCCCGGGCAGGTGAACGCCCCCCTCATGCTGGACTTCGCGCGGCCGTTCGTGCCGCAGGTGCAGACCTACTTCGAGGGACTGGGCAACGACGCCCGGGGCAACAGCAGGGTCGCCCTGGTCGGGCAGGGGGTCGCCGCGATCCTCTGCCTCCCCGCCTTGGAGATGCTCGGAGGCCTGCCCGTCGTCATCTTCAAGGGGTTCGCAACGGACGCGCCACTCGTGGAGGTGGACTTGAAGGAGTTCCGCCACGTCATCGCGCGCGACCGCCGGAAGGAGAGGTCCAACGGTGAGGCCTTCGCAGGCTTCACCGTCATCGACGGCTCCGGGCGGGGGCTCTCGCGCCCCGACCCGGAGAATCCGGAAGACAGGACCCCCGACCAGCTCGGCGAGTTGGCGGCCCAGCTCGGCTGTGGGGTGGACGAGATCCGCGTCCTCTCCTGTCAGGCGGGCAACCGCGGCCAGGTCGATCTGACCTCGGCCGAGGGCGCCATCGCCGGCATGGTCGACCAGTTGGTTGGCCTGGGCCTCACGGCCGAGGATTGGACGAGCGGGAGGGTAATCTTCCTCCCCGGCGGGATGGGGATCGTCGCGGCCCTTCAGGCTGTCGCGATCCACGGGCTCAGCGAGGCCTGGCCGTGGGTCATCCGCCTCGCCGCGGACGCCGAGAAGGCGTTCCACGTGGCCGAGGTGGTGGACGCCCAGGCCATGCGCCAGTGGGCGGTCGCCCTCTCCGCCCAGCTCGACGCTGCCGCCCCGATCGCGACGCTCTCGGGGGAGATCCCCGATGAGTTCCGCAACGCCCTCGCCGCTCTCGCCGCCCGGTATGGCGTCGAGATCCGCGGCTAGCTCCCCGCCCCCGCGTCCTAGGCGCGGTTCCCTCTCCCTCACGAGCGCAGGCAATCCTAGGCACGCCTGCGCTCACCCCTCCCGGCCAATCGCGTGTACGACGCGTGCGGCCGGGACCTCAACTTCCTCATTCCCCACGTCATGTGAGCCAGCGACCCGTCGTTGATTCGCACGACGCGAGGACTCGCGTCAGTCTTCCTTGTGCAATCAGGCACAAGGCGGACTCGACGCTTTTTCGCGTAAACAAATTGGAGATCACCATGGTGTCCTCCTTCGTTTGGCGCCTCGCCTCCGGCGAGCTTGTGCGAGATCTAGAAGATTCGCATCTGCACGCGGGCGTGGCAGAGCTCCTGCCCGAGGCGCTCGGTCGCATCTCCTCAGATGGACGTACGTTCATCTTGGTGGAGATCGATATGGGTCGCGTGGTGGGAGTGACCAACGGTGTCACGACTCGCCCGGGCGATAGCATCGTTTACGCCCAGCGCCCAGGTCGGCCCGGCCTCACGCGGTTTGTCCTGAATCGCGAGCCCGAGCCGTGCCGGTATGTGCGGGTCGCGCTGACATGGGTGGATGAGGAGTACAAGATCCTCACTGCCTACATTGGCCGCGCCTCGGAGCTCGAGCCCGCCGACTCCATGGCGAAGTTCTCCACAAGCTACGGCTTCTGGAAGGACTTTGCTCTGCTGTGGGGGTTCGAGCCGGTCGTGTCGTGCACGCGCCAGGACGCACGAGCCGACCATCCGGAGGCCGTGACCTGTCCGCACTGTGGGCAGAGAACCCTCTGGTACGCGGTGGCGGCGTGCATCGCGTGTAGTCGGCTTGGTTGCCAGTATTGTCTGGTCAACCAAGCCAATCAGCGCACGGGCAAGATCGTCCGTTGGCACGTGCGCTGTGGGTATAGTTGTTAGTCATCACCACCAAAACAGGGAGGCCAGCATGGCCAGGTCTTTCAGGATAGTTGTCTGCGGGCCCCCTCATAGCGGGAAGTCTGTCTTCGTCCAGCAGCTGAGAGATCGGCTGCTGTCGACCGGACTCATCGGGGTCATCGAAGGATGTCCCGATGGTGAGGGCGGCTGGGCCGGTGCTACCGACCAGGATCTGGTCGGCGATCTGCGCGTGAAGGGAAAATTCACGCCAGAGTTCGTCGACTGGGTGATCCGGAGTGTGAGTGAGGCTCAACAGCCCGTGACGCTCGTTGACGTCGGAGGGATTCGCTCGCCTGAAAACCAGCGAATCTTCCGCGAGTGCGATGCCTTCATCGTGCTCGCCAACCCCGAAAAGGTCGGTCCCGACGGCCGATCCGAGCTCGAGCTCTGGCACGAGTTCGGTGAGGCCATGGGGTGCAGGCCTCTGGCTCTGCTGTGGAGCGTGCTCCACGGCGAGTCATCCCTGGACAGTCAGCCCGACGCCGAGGTCATCAGCGGTACCCAGGCAGGACTCGAGCGCGGGACCCGGGTGGAAAGCCCGGTCATCGATGCGCTCGTCCAGTGCCTGACATTGCTGGCAGGCATCGCGTTCGCCCCCGGGGAGCTCGAGGCCGGTGTCCACACTGGACGGCTGGTCAAGGGACTTGGGATCTCGACTGCGGAGCAGGACTCCCGTTTGGGTATCCGTCCCTGGCACGCCGCCCCCAGCGTCGCGCTTTCCCGCGCGGCGTTGGACGGGGATGTCTGCCGGGTGTGGGGCGCGGGGCCTTCGTGGCTCTACGCCGCGCTCGCCTGCGCCGCCCGCGGATCGGTCGAGCTCTGGGACATCCGGCTGGGGTACGTCCTCGTGCCGGAGCTCCAGCTCGCCATCGAGCCAGACGGTCTGCAGTGGCGGGTCGAGGAGCACGATGGCGTTCGCGTCGTCTCCTTCTCGATCCCCGGAGGAGTGATCAGCGTCGACGACCTCGCCGCGATCCACCCCCCGGTGCTCCCGCAGGGCGCGCCCGTGGTGCTGTCCGGCCGCGGCCCACACTGGCTCATGGTCAGTGTCGCCGCGGCCTACGCCCGCGCCGGCCACCCCGTGGCCGTGCTCGCGCTGCACGAGACCGGGCAGGCCCTGCCCGATGGGCGTGCCTGGAGTGATGCCCATCCGGGCGAAGCTCCGGCGGTCGTCGTCGCCTCCGGTGGCGACTGGCAGATCGGACGGATGATCACCGTACCGGTCGGCCTCGCCAAGGCTTAGCAGGACTTTCTCCTCGTGGAGGAGCGACTCATCATCGCTCCTCCACATCTTCACGAACGGTTGAACGGGCTGCCTCTCAGCTCTCCTCGACCCTTCCTGAAGCCGCCTGACATTCCGTCGGGCGGTCGACCCTTTCATCAAAACCCGCCCCCCTTCGCTAAAGCTTCGGGGGGCAACGGAGGACACATGTCCAACTCTTCCCCCGTGGGAATTCTTGCCACTGGCCAGCAGGTCTTCGACCGCTCGCCGAGTCACGTTCATGTCGGGGTGACCCTCGACCTTCTGGGCGAGGCTTTGAGGCAGATCTCTGCCGAGCCCGGCGAGGAGAAGGTGAAGCGGACGATTGACTTCGACCGCGTCATCGGTACCTCCAACTGCGTCCCCACCATCGAGGGCGATGAGATCGTCTTCGCTCAGAGGGTGAATCGCGGTGGGCTCACGCGGTTCGTCATGAATCGCAATCCTGTCCCCAGCCGGTTCCTGACCGTGTCCATGCGACTTCGGTCGGATGGGCACTACGAGCTGGGCACCGCCTACATCGGCGGGCCCGGCGCTGTGGAGCCTTGGGCGGCGCGCCTGAGTGGTGACGCTTCGCGCATGCGCGAGGCGGTGGCCTTCTGGAGCCGACACGCCCTGTGCTGGCGACATGAGCCGACCATCCCCGACACACAGACGTCGGACGTCGGGGAGTTTTTCCTGGAGGTTCGCTTGGTCTTCGGCTCCGGCCGGTTCACCACCGCCGTGGCGAACAACCGCAACGACGTCATCGTCGGGCCGTTCGACAAGTCGACCAAATTGGTGGACGCCCGCAAGGACGTCTTGCTGTGCCTCCCCAGGGAGGTCGGCACGTGGGGAAACTATCCCACGCACCAGGCGTCGTGGCTCTCGCTCGTCTTCGTGGTGGCGTGTCACGCCTCCCACGAAGACGAGCAGGGACTCGCAATCCGCCGTGCGGCGTGGGATGCAATCCCCGTCGCGCAGTGGCCGGCACTCGTCGCCAAAGCGGCCGAGTTCGCCAGCGAGTTCCGCGACCGCTTGACCCAGGACGGCTTGGCGCCCCGCAAGGCGTTCAAGTCGGCGACCCGTGCCCTGCAGGACTGCCTGCTGTATGTCGTGGAGCGTAGGTTCCCGGCACAGCAGGACGCGTTCCTGCGGGACTCCGAGATCGCTCCGCTCGTGGCGCAAGCCAATCGAGGTCGAGCCGGTGAGCTCGATCTGCAGGCTGGTCTCGCACTGGCCAATGAGATCGACGCCATGGTGGCGGGGCTTGTCGAGGAGTTCGGAGGGATCGACGAGTGCCGCAAGGCGCTAAGCGATCTCATGACCGACGCGCGTACCGGGCGCGTGATCCTCCTTCCGGAGGAAATCTCACTCGATCGAGGATCGGAACTGGTCCGCGGCGACATCGTGATCGGTGTTCCCGACGCGCACGACATGGACATGGTGTCCATCGTGAGCGGTCAGGGAGCGCCGGTGCTTGTCCAGCTGAAGGACGAGCTGTCGGGTCAGCGACTCGACATCATGGCGGTCGCCGCGACGCTCGGCGCAGACGAGCACCTCTCGGGCGGGCATCCGTCGTTCCAGTCGGTGGCAGAGATGCTGCTGGCCAACGGCACGCCCCGCACCCCCGAGGGTAAGGCGCTCGTCAAGCGTCTTACCAGTGAAGTCGACCCTGCCGCACTCGCCCAGAAGTATCGGGAGGTCGCAGAGCGCTTCATGCGCGATGCGTCCGACCGGAAGAGCTGGGCAGCTCGGAGAAACGGGGGCTTCACGCAGGTCAAGAAGGTCATCCCGCTTTACCGGGTGGCCTGTGACCTGCTTCCTCGCTCGGCCTTCATGGAGCGCGAGGGAAGGTTCCCGGGTGGCCAGGACATGGCGTCCCTGGCCGATGCGTGCGGACTCGGAAATGAGTTCCGCGCCATCAAGGCGATCCTGGAGCGCCAGGACGCCACGGACGCCGAGCTCGCGGACATCGCCGCGGGCATTGAGCAACATCTCTAGACTCTCGTGTAGGAGCGACTCATCATCGCTCCTCCACATCTTCACGAACGGTTGAACGGGCTGCCTCTCAGCTCTCCTCGACCCTTCCTGAAGCCGCCTGACAATCCTGTCGGACGGTCGAACCTTCAATCAAAACCAGCCCGGCAGTTGTCGGGCTAGGAGGACGCATGTCCCAGCCCCAGACCCCCGACTTCGCCGGCGCCATCGCGCTGGCTCCGAAGATCCGAGCCGTCACGGATGACGTACTCATCCGCAACATCGATCGCCAGCGCGAGGCCAAGGCCTTCTGGCTGGGTTTGATCAGCGGCTACCCGGTTTTCCTGTTCGGCTCCTATGGCGTCAACAAGACGCAGATGGTCGAGCAGATGGTGGGGAGGCTTCTCTCTGCCACCTTCGCCAACGAGCTGATCCCGCAGGTCAAGAGCGCGGATCAGATTCTCGTGGTCTCGAGCTCCATCCGCGAGAGGACGGTTGCCGAGGGAGAGAAGATGGTGGATATCCACCAGGTTCTTGGGCGCGCCTTCCTGGCGCACGTCTTCTTTGGAGATGAGTTCTTCAAGGATCCCACGAATCCGGCGCTCTTGGAGCTCATCGACTACGCCCTCAACGGCACCGTCCGTCATGAGGGAGCGAAGCTTCGGAGCTCTCTGCGGCTGTTCATGGCCGCGGGCAATGAGCTGCCCGATCCCGACGGGCTGATGGGGGCCACGTGGGCGCGCATGATCCTGCGCGTCAAAGTGAATCCCCTGGATGCCGTCGGCAAGCGCAGGTTGGTGACCTCCCGTCTGGATCACCAGCGGGGAATCTCAACTCCCCAGTCGAAGGCAGGTTTGACCCTCCAAGAGGTCGACCTGCTCCGTGGGATGCGTCCGTTTGTGGACGTTCCCGAGTCGGTTGTCGATCAGGTGCTGGATGTCTACCAGGATCTGGTCGACCAGGACGAAGGGTTCCGCTGGATCTGGGAGGATGACCGGCGCTTCGGCCGAGTCTTCGACGTCCTCCAGGCCCACGCCCTCATGCACGGGCGGACCCAGGTCACCAGTTCGGATCTCACGGTCCTGCGCTGGCTCCTGTGGAACGACTCGTCGCAGATCCCGGTCCTGGAGGCCATCGTCGATCCGCTGTGCCGCACGCCCTTCGGGGAGTGCCGCGAGCTGGTCGATACGCTGCTAGCAACCGGCGGGATCGTGGACCAGGTCTGCCAGGGGACGGCGAATCAGTGGGCCAATGCGGTCACGCAGGTCAACACCTGCAAGACCGCGTTGACGACCAAGGTCGGAACGCTTTCGGGCGCGGAGAACACCAAGGTTCAGAGCTGGATCACGGCGTTGGCCGCCATGGTCACGCTGATCGCCAGCTCGGCTGGTGGCTCCATCGACCGCAACGCCGCTCAGGTCGCCTACAACAGCCTGAAGTCGGCGTTGAGCTGAGGGGGGCGTCATGAGCGATCACAAGTTCAAACGTCCCGCTCCCCTCGACCGGAAAAAAGTCGCGCCTCAGCTCGTTACCTCTGCGGACGCGTTCTCGCTGATGCAGTACGACGAGCGTCGGCGTGACACTCCGGCCTTGGGAGAGCTCGAGGCCAATGGGAGACTGCCCGGCATGCCGGCCGTGCTGGCCGACCTCGCTTTCTCGCTTTGGGCTCACGAGCCTGGGGTGAAGGATGAGGTGCCGGCCGATCGGCGGTACTGGCGTGACCTCCTCGGCCAGACGGTCGATTCGAGCGCGTTCAAGAGCCTATCGGCTCAGACACGCGCGGATTGGTTCATGTCCACACTTGGAACCATCGAGGCCTCGCGAGAGATCCTCGAGCTGGTTCCCGACGAGGACGCCCAAGAGCTCGAGAACATCGCCCAGGCGCAAGCCCAGGCTGATGAGCTCGAGCAGGCGGCCCAGCAGGCTCAGGCGCAGGCCGAGGCCTTCGAGGCCATGCTCGCCCAGATGACTCAGCAGCCCGCCCCGACCGAAGCGTCGGGGGCGCAGGCCGGCCAGGGTTCGGGAAGCGGACAGCCGCAACCCGGCCAGGGTCAAGGCCAGCCAGGCCAGGGTCAAGGCCAGCCAGGCCAGGGTCAAGGCTCGGGACTGCCACAGCCCGGCGCCGGCACCCCTTCGGGAGCGTCCAGTGCCGGTGGTATGCCGCTCACGGCCGATCAGGCTCAGCGTCTGGCGGACGAGCTTGCCAAGCAGAAGGTCACGGTGGGAGAGGCGAGGGAACTTGCTGATCTTGCCAAGGCCGAAGCCAACGCCAAGGCCGACGCGCTGATGGGACAGCCCGGAAGCGCGCAAGCCGAGGCCAAGCTCACCGAGCTTCGACGGCTCGGCATGGGAGCGATGCTCAAGGCGCAGGAAAAGGTTGGCGATATCGCCGACACGATCCGTGCTTGGGGCTTGGAGCCAGGCGAGCTCAACCGGATGCCCGTACCGGAGGCCCTGGGGTTGCTGGAGCGCATGAGGCGCAACAGTGGCTTCAAGGAGTTCACCAAGCTCCTGGGGCGTCTGCGCGCGGTGGCCAAGAAGGCCGCCAAGAGCAAGGATAAGGGCGAGCAAAGGCAAGTGCCGCGTCGGGAAACCGGTCGCGACATCTCCCGCGCGCTCCCGTCCGAGCTCACGGCTTACGCCATCGGCGGCGCCCTGCGCGCCCAGATGCTCCAGCGATGGAGCCGCGGGGAGTTGAAACTCCGCGCGACTGAGACCCAGAACAAGCCCAAGGGCAAGGGTCCGGTCGTCGTCTGTCGGGACTCTTCGGGGTCCATGGCTGGCGAGCGTCAGCGCTGGGCCACCGGAACGCATCTGGCCTTGGCCTCATACGCCAAGGTTCAGAATCGGGCCTTCGGCTCGATCATCTTCGACACGCGCGTTGCGCATTCGAAGGTGTTCAAGGCCGGAGCCGTGGGCGCTCGCGATCTCCTGGAGATCGTGGAGACTCACACCGGTGGCGGGACGAATTTCGAGGCGCCCCTGCGTGGCGCCATGAAGATGATCGACGATCAAGGCCTCTCCAAGGCCGACATCGTCTTCATCACCGACGGCGAGTGCGCTGTCTCCGAGGTCTTCCTGCGCGAGTTTCTCGCGTGGAAGAGGATCAAGGAGGTCAGCGTCATCGCGGTCATCGTGGATGACCACGCAGGCGACGCGACGGTGAGGCAGTTCGCCGATCGCGTCGAGCGCGCCTCCAGCTTCACGGCCGATGAAGCTGAGAGCAAGGTTTTCGCCCACCTCAGCTGAGTGTGGGCTTCGGCCAACGGCGGGTGCGAGTTCCAGGTCCAATCCCTGGCTTGCACCCGCATCTTCCCCTGAGCACAAAACTTGTGCGCAGAGGAAGCGTCACAAGGAGTAGTTTCTTGCGGCGTGTGAGTCCTATCATCCACCCACCATGGTGTAAGGAGGCCAAGATGGCCGTTTCGGCAAAGTTCGAGTCCCCCATCAACGACCGCGGATTCGCGTTCGCAGTCGTGGAAGATGGGGCTCAAAAGGGAAAAATGGTGTTCGTACACGCGAGTAGCGTGTGCAAGCATCCGGTGCGTAAGGGACGGCCCATGACCTGGGCATTCGCCACCACCGACCAGGTTTTGCTCGAAATCGAGCCGGGCCCCAGGGGTCTGCGCGCCAAGTCCGCGCGATGCCCCGACTGCCAGCGCGAGGAGGAGCGCCGCGCCATGAAGCGGGCCAGCTGGCAAGCGCAGACGCAGGCGTCCGCTGCGCAGGCCCGCGCCGAGGCCGCTCGACTGGGCGTGCCAATCGATGCGCCCTGCCCCCTCTGCGGGTGGCGCGCCGAGCACTGGCGCGACCAGGATGCCTACAAGCCGGAGGACTACGCCAGGTCCTTCGACGGATTGCACGGATGCGGCCTGCGCCGCGTGATCGCCAAGATTCTCGCGATCACCGGTCACACTGGGCGAACCTGGGTCGATCTCCCGGGTGGGATTCCGCGCTCCATTTATGGTCTGGTCGAACAGGCCATCACTCCAAGGGGGTATGATCCTCTCGGTGCCTTCCTGGTGCCCGACAGTTTCGAGCGGAAGGGGCAGGAGGTCTACTCCAAGGCACGCCTGGCCGTGCTCGCGGGAGTGACCGCCTTGTTGGCGAGCCTCGACCTCGACGCGTCCTGCGCGTCTGCGATGGTCGAGGATCCCAACCACCCGAAATGGGCTACTGTCCAGGCCGCCTACCAGGCATTTGGTTCGGCCAGGAAGGTCGAGACCAGGGCCACGAAGGCCAGGGCCGACAAGGTCGAGGCCGACTGGGAGGCGCATCGAGCCTCCGCCACAGAAGCCTCACCCACGAGCGAGGCCGCACAGTGGCTGGAGCACTTCCAGTCACAAGCAGCCGAATGGGAAGACGGGTCTTTCGACCCGATGGCGGATTTGGAAAGTAAGTCCACCGTGTCCGGCGGGATGGTAGACGACTACTCGATGCACGTCTTTTCGGACGGGTCGGTAGTGGTCGTCGACAACGGCACCATGGGCGAGGACTGGTGCCCAGAGGAGACGACGTATGCCAGTCTCCCGGATGCCATGCAGGCATACGAGCCCCACCCCGAGGAGCTCGACTGATCTTTTCCCGCGTCTGTAACTTCGGTTGCAGGCGCGGGAATCTCTCCGGTCCCAATGCTCTACGCGGGTGTTGGAACCGGATCCTTTCCTGCCTCTTGAGCACATCGTGTGTTTGAGCGGCGAGAATTGAAACCTATTCCGGTTCCGGGGTTAGGCTCCGGACCAAAGGAGGCCTTATGGCCATTCCCTCTAGTGACCCTGGTCACAAGGACGAGCCCAAGCCCGAGCCCCTCGTCGTGACCTTGGAGGCACGAGTTGGGAATCGGCATGCGGAGACTGGCGAGTGCATCGGCACTTACCAGCGCTCCATAGTTTTCCTTCCCCGTGGATGTGATTCCGGCAAGACGTACCGCGTCGTGCTCATCGCCATCCAGGACCAAACCGGCCTCCCCAAAAAGGACAGGGGGGGAAACGTCATGTACCGCGCTCGCCCCGCCCCGCCCGAGTACTTCGAGCGTTGGCGGGACAACGGCGACGGCACGGTCTCGCGTGTCACCTTCAGCAATAATTGGATGCTGGAGGAGGGCAAGGAGGGCGTGTCGGAAACTCGTGCGCTCGTCCAGCGCGACGGCGTGCCTCGTCACTACTCCACGACGGAAATCGTGTGGGGTACGTGCTTGGTCGACGCGCTTGTGCGCGTGAGCACCCGCACCGAGATTCCCGAAATTCGGGAAGTGATTTCGGACGGGAAGCTCGTTGAGCGCGAGACCAGCACGCGTGACGGTGGTACCACACAGGTGGATCACCCGGTCACAACCGTCGAGCCAGACGCCTACCAGAGCGGCTGGACCAAGTCGTGGCGTCGCGACAGGCTGAGTCTCTCCCAAGACGACGAGGCCGGGGTACATCTCGCCGTGACATACGGCGATACCTCCCATCGTCACTCGGCGCTCTGGAAGGAACTGCCGGTTTGGGCGCAAGCGCACCTCATGGCACCCTACCCAGTGTGCGCCTGCGGCCGCGAGCGCGTGGACACGCCCTCGGGTGCGACCACGTGTAGCGTGTGCCAGCACGAGGAGACGGCCGTTGCGCTCATCGATAGGTGCTTGCCTGTTGATAAGCGCAAGGAGATCGCGCACGTCGCCGCCTTGTGCCATCAGGCCGCCGACGCTGGTCATGCGTTTGAGGGACAGGCGGGGTTTGACCTGCTGAGCACCCTCATGAGTGATGAGCCTCGTGCCAATCCCGACTGGGAAGGCTATCCGTGGTACTACCTGACCACGGAGGGGTTCTACGCCTCGCGTTTCCCGCCCGTGGCCATGATGATCCTGAGCACCTTCGGTTCTGCTCAGGGTCAGGGTCTGGTGAGGCTGGCGGCGTGGTTTCCGCGACAGCCCAGCGAGCACAAGGCCGCGGAGGCCATGACGCGTGGGGACTTCTACGAGAAGACCCAGGTTCGGGGAGAGATTCTTGAACCTGAGCTTCACGAGAGTTACCTGCGCGACGCCTGTGCAGCCGTGAAGCTGTGCGGAACGCTTTCCGACCGGATTGCCGCCATAGGGGCGGTGGCCTCGTGCAAGACCCATGGTGGCGAGTCGTACGAGTTGGATCAGATGATCTGTCGTCACGACTATGCCGGGGCCATGGCAAAGGTGGCCGAGCTTGCGGATGGTTTGGCAGGTCGGAAACGTCTGACCGATCTGCTCGCGAGCGAGTACGCCGCGTGCCCCGCCTGCAAAGGCGAGTGGTACGAGACTCGCCGCAACGGCAAGCACTGCGAGTGCATGCGAGATGTGTATCCGCCCGACGCGGAGGACATTACGCTCAAGCACTCGGTCGCGCCCGGCGGCCAGGTGTTGGTAGAAGTGGTCTGGGGGCGGGACGGACGAATCACCCTGGTGGCGCACGCCGACTCGGTTCCTTCGGACGTGACCACACGTCTTGTCTGGGTACCGACCCAAAGCGAGCTCCACGCCTGGGAACAGCACAGGCAGGCTCGTTCGGCGGCCGACGCGCTCAGAGCCGAACGCGACCGGGCATTGGGCGATCACGCCACGCGTGTCCGCCTTACCTGGGATCACCAACGCTCCCAGGGGAAGCTGTTTGCCATCGTACGGATGGCAGACTTTCCGGTGGAGTGGAAGGACGGAACCACGCAGGCCGTGGACGGAGAAGTGAGATTCGTCTGTGACCCCGACCGCTGCAAGTGGTTGGATGATCAGGGAATCTCGCGGCCACGTCCCGACGAGACCTGGTTCTGCTCCTGGCAGAGGGGGTCGTGGGGAGCGAGAGTGATCGGCCGCGATCGTCAAGGACGTCCGATTATAGTCGCCAACCCGCAGACTCCGGATGACCCGGAGCGTGAGGCCAAGCTGGCCCGCGAGGAAGCAGAGGCTCTCGCGGCGGCTGAGAAGGCCAAGCGCGAGGCAGATGCCAAGCGCGCCGCTGGAGGCCCGGACCTTTCCAGGCTTCTCAATAGGTTTGGTCGCAGTTAGCAGCTGGCCGTTGCCACGTGCCCTACGCGCGTGTGGCAACGGCCGACTTTCCAAGATTCCCAGACTGACGGCCCCGGCACGTGCACGCAGCATGTCCGGGGCTTTCGCATTTTCAAGAACGCGCCCATGGTTTCAGTTAAGATTCTTTTTCTTGAGGCGATTCGACCGTGACCCACCAGTCATCGTATTGGCAGTGATACACGACACTGTCATAGGTGACGCCGTTCGTCGCGTGATTCACGTCCGTTTTGTTCGTCCCCATCGATCCGCTGCAGTTTGGGCACAGCATATTGTTTTAAGTACTTATTCATTAAACCCACCGGCCTGAATATTCCACAGTTTGGAGTAGGTTCCCTTTTCGCGCAAGAGCTCCTTATGTTTGCCCGTTGAAACGACCTTGCCGTTTTCGATGACCACGATCCGGTCCATCTCCATGATCGTTGAAAGCCGATGCGCGATGACGATAACCGTTTTCTTGCGCATGAGCTCATGGAGCGCGTCCTGGATGAGTGATTCGGATTCAGAGTCGAGCGAGGACGTTGCCTCGTCCAGAACAAGGATCGGTGCATTCTTGAGAATGGCTCTTGCGATCGCGACACGTTGGCGTTCGCCGCCCGAGAGCTTTACTCCGCGTTCTCCCACGTATGTCCGGTATCCATCGGGCAGCGTCGCAATGAATTCGTCGCAGTGCGCGCGCCTCGCGGCCGCGATGACCTCCTCTTCCGTTGCGTCTCGCCGGCCATAGCGGATGTTTTCCATCAGCGTACGATGGAAAAGAACCGGTTCCTGCGGGACAAGCGAAATTTGGTCGCGCAGGCTTTCCTGCGTCACATTCACGATATCCTGTCCGTCGATAAGGATCTTTCCTTT
>MGFA01000023.1 GCA_001791645.1 Candidatus Uhrbacteria bacterium RIFOXYB12_FULL_58_10 | reverse complement strand
CGGGTTATACCTAACTTATACTTCAATATATTCGCACCTTTGTTCCTATCGGCAGATTATTTTTCGCGGTCACGCTGCTGGATGCTGTGGAACTAATGATGCTAAAGGCGGGATGCGCTACGCTTTCCCGCCCTACGGCAAAAAATAGGGGCCAGCAAGTTTACACAATATTTATATAACAAGAATCGCCAGATGCAAAATCACTGCTATATATCTATAATAAATTCAGCAAGTAGAAATTATCTATATCTAATTCTTAACTACTGACCGCTGAAAGCTGAGAGCTCTTATGTTAGAAATCAAAGCCATCGGCATCGGGGGCATCGGTTGCGCCCTGCTGCCCTTTCTGTGCCGCTATCTGCAATATTCCGGCGATAAGGCCCGGATCACCCTCATTGACGGGGACCGGTTTGAACGCGGCAATGCCGCCCGCCAGGCCTTCTCCGGCCTGGGCAATAAGGCGGAGGTGAAGTCCCGGGAACTGGCCCGGGAGTACGAGGCCCTCGC
>MGFA01000022.1 GCA_001791645.1 Candidatus Uhrbacteria bacterium RIFOXYB12_FULL_58_10 | reverse complement strand
TGACAGAGACCTTATGTGAGGGTCTTTTTTGTTCGGGCTGCTTTTGGCATACACAAAACTCCCGGTGGTCGGGAGTTTTGGGACAGCCTCTTCGCGGGGTTGTTTTGTTATGCTAACCTGTGAGTAACATATGGCTAACGAACATGATTTCGGAAACCGCATTACAGCCAATGCCGCACAGGCAGACGATGGCAAAGATCTGATTGTACGAGCACTGAAAGACATCGAGGCACAATATGGCTATACGCCTATCGATGAGTCATCCTTGTTCGCAGGTGTTTACTATGATTCCAAAAAGATTGGGAGTCTCATTATAAGGGTACAAAATGGCAACGGTGGCACTGCCGTCTTAAAACTTCAACTTCGATCTCTTCCGTTTGATGAAGGGTTCATAATTCGTAGTCTTGAAAAAGAATTGAAGACGGATCGCGTTCATCCGGTTAAAATTTTGCATGACAACCCTTGGTCTAAGAACAGAGGATTCGGCTATCTCATTTTCGAAGATATTTCGCATTTACCAAATCTTTGGAAGAACACACCGACGATGCAGGAAGATCGTGTACTTCATAAAGAATTCATCAGTGCTCTCAATGATTCGGTTTTGCCGATTAAACAGCCTTGGATTGAGAAGCCGAGCTCGGACTTAAATGAGAAGATCCTCGAAGCTTTTAAGCACTTCCGAAACATTGCACATGATAGCTCACATCATCACATTGCTGATGTTGAACTGGAACCATTTACTCAGAAGTATTTCGAGATCATTGAAAAGCAAGGGTTTGATGGGGGGATCATTTTCACACATGGACATCTCTCGGGATACGACGTAAAGCACGATCAACAAAACAATCAATTTATTCTCATGGCCAACTTATATTGGTCGTGGCGTCCAGAAAATTACGAACTTGTTTTTCCGATCTGGGTGGACCTCATGCAGATCCGAGACACATCGCTTACATTCTCAAGCTTTTTGGATCGAGTCATGACATGGGTCGAAATCTGGCCGGAGGAAGTTGCCAAAGATCGTAATTTTTGGCTTATGCTTCTTGAACGATCAATGCTCACGATCATGCTTGATCTGGGCGCGAGCGAATGGAAGGATGACGAAATCGAGCAGAAACGAGCGCTGCTGGAATCATGGAAGACATTTTTCAATTGGCTTGTTGAAAATAAACTGTCCTGAACATCCGACCCACTTGCCTCAAAATCGTCGAACTGAAACTTTTCAAAAATCCTTTCAAAGACTCCCGCGAATTTGGTACTCAACCCACAGACACTGCCAGATAAAAGCGACCCATGTGGTCGGTTTTATGTATCTGTGATGTTTGCTAAGATGACGATATTCTATGCAAAGAGAAACGCAGTCATTGGATGAATTGTTTGCCCAAGTCGAGCCTAAAACTCATGGGCAAATTATTTGGCTTGGCATTACGGGGAGTTGGAGAAAAACAAATGAAGAAATTGAACGAACCGTACGAGAGTCTGTAAGAGAGATTTATGATCGTGGCGCTGGAATCGTTTCAGGTGGGGCCTTATCCGTCGACTTCTTCGCAACAGATGAGGCGCTACTCCTTGATCCGACCGCTACACGCATAAAGATTTTTCTTCCCGTCACGTTGGAGCGATATGCTGCTCATTATCGTAAGCGCGCACAGGAAGGCATAATAACATCGGCTCAAGCCGAAGCCCTCATCGGACAACTAGAAGAAGTAAAGAAACGTAATCAATTTGCGCTCGTCGAAAACACCGTCAACATCTCTGTAGATCCGACAACATATTTTGAACGGAATACCGAAGTAGTAAATGCTTCGGATGCCCTGCTCGGCTTTCAGGTAAACGAAAGTGAAGGCGCGGGCGATACCGTGAATAAGGCTATTATCCAAAGAAAGCCGGTTTTTGTAAGAAGATACAACATCAGTTAGCTGACCCACGTGCCCCAAAGTCACCTAAACAGAACTCGTCGAAAAGCCCTTGTAACATCCCTACACATTAGGGATGTGTCCAATAACAAAATGATTCCATCGCGGAGTCATTTTGCTTTATCCTGAAAAGATTATTCAAGCATGTCCGTCCATTGTTTCAAATCCGCAGCACGCTTTGAATCGTTGTGCAGATCGTAACCAAAAGCAGTCCTCATGTAATCTACAATTTTAACTCCGCGAGGAAGGGTTTGGCCACCGGCAGCCAAATAAGGTAAGGCATAGACCTTAGTGTCTGCAGAAATCCCAAGAACATGGCCAATAATGTTGGCACCGAGCCTGCGATTCAATCGTTTCGCCTGATTGATTTTCCCGTCAATCTCGTTAAGCATATTTTCCAAAAGAACTTGCTTAACCTCCGGAGTCACCAAAGCCGGCGCTTCGGCCATCCCTTCGGCTAAAGTTTTTATAGATGCCCCGTTTAATTCGCGCTTCACATCGTCAAACGTCCGAGTCTGACGTTCAGGAGTCTGTGGAGTTTGTTCTGATTTTTTAGTCTCGGTGCCTTTACCAACCCTTGCATTGATAGCCTCGGCACGCGCCCTCATTTCAGCCATATCGGCTGCGCTGAAGGTTGATTTGACCTTCGTCCGTTCTCCCGTCGGTTGTGGTTCCGCAGGATCTTGCGTTGTAGTTGCTCCTGTAGCTGCCTCTTCCGTTTTCCACCGTGCCTCGTCGAGCGCCCAGACATCGTTTGGTGATTTCTCATGACCGAATGTCTGCTTGCTCATGGCCTTGCGCAGGACAAGTAGACTTTTCAAAACGGGTAGAATTTCCGCTCCATCTTTTTTATACCGTTGTTCATCGCCAGCCTCCTCTCCAGACTCTACGGCCGTGTGTACGCTATCAGCCATCCGGCTGCAAACCTCTTCAATCAACGTATCAATTTCAGCCAAACGACGATAAGGATGGATTCCGTCGTTGCGCGAAAGACTATCTAGTCGATACCCTAAGTCCGCGAAGTTTTGATTTGCCTCCCCGATCGTCGTTAACTTTTGACCAAGCGTACCAATAGCCTCAACTTGTCGTGCCTTTGACGTCAATGCTCGACCGCCAATCCCATCCGGATAACGTTCCATCAAGGCACCTATTGCCTTGCGTGCCAACTCTTGTCGCTGTTTGGATTCCGCGTTGATCTTTTGAGTTTCTGGGTCTGTTTCACGCGCTATGATTTCCTGCATGCTCGGACTTTCCCGACGCAAAGCATGCCAGGCAAGCATACTCATTGGCTCAACCATCTCCTCGCGTTCCGTGGTTACCGAGCCTTTCGGTTCCTGCAAAGCCCTGTGTACTTGCGGCCCCCACTCCTCATTACGCTTGATATTCCAGGCGGTGTCGTTTCCGTTTTGGTCTCGCATCAGGTCGCCGATACTATCCAATGCTTTTCTTGCATCCTGACGATCTTGCCGAATCTTCGCTTCGGCTAGTGGGGTCTCCGACGACTTCACGACGTCTGGTGGCTTTTGGCTCCCGCCTTCCACCTTCGTTACTTTTTTTGTTGGGTCTTCACGAAATTGTTCAGCCATATTTATTCTCGCATTAATCAGCTTATTTGCTCAAAGTTTACCATGGGGTGGGTGAAAAGCCATACTTTACGCATGATCCTGTAGCAGCGTAATTTTCTTGTTTCGATACACCAACCTACTCCGCAAATTCCCCAGTAATCCTCGCTTTTCGAAGATACTTCCTTCGCGCAGGAGATACTTGGCATACGTCCGAATATTCACCTCGGCTTCATTCGCTTCTTGCGTACCGTCCGTTTTTTGTTATTCTGGAAGCAATTAAGGAAGTGATTGCTCGTCGTATGCATAAGTTTGCCACCGGTTTTCTCATTGTTTGCGTCATCGCGGTGATCGGCGCCGTGGGAGGCGCGGCGTATTGGGCAACGAACTCGTCATTTCGGGACGACGAACCGTCGATTGAATCAGACGTGCCGACCACGGGAACGGACGTCACGAAGGCGAACAAGAGAGCGCTCGCATTCTTTTACCAATCCGTCGGTGCGTTCACAGATGGCAAGGGACACAACGCGGTGCGCGCGGGTTACTCGGAAACGGGACGCGTGGTGCATAGCTACGACGCGGACGTGCTCAATTGGACCATTGCGGCGGGTGGCAACGAGGGCTACGGCGACCCGGTATTCAGCTATCTCCAAAACGGCAACTGGGCCATGACCGCCTGGAGCACGCCGTCGGATCCGCGCGGAGCGGCAGGGCTCATGTATTACGAGGGCGAATGTCCGATCGTGGATGACGCAAAGGTGAACGTTCTTGGTCCGTCGACGGCAACGGGATGCGCGAAGGTAAGCGCGATCGCCACGGGCAAAACCTCGCAGGTGTTCTCCGACGGATCCGACGACTATCTCCTGCATGCCATCGGCGGCTCCATATACCTGGCGCACCTGGCCGATGAAAGCCACGCCGCTGCCAACCTGGAATCCATCTGCGTGCTTCCCGATTCCCCATCGTCGCTTTCCATCCTGGAGTACGGCGCGTCCATGAGGATCATCGACGGAACCGAAGAAGGACTCCTGCTAAGCGACACGGCGATCGCGCGGCGTTTCGACGGAACGTGGGTGGCGTACGTAAAGGGGATCCCGCCGGACAGCGGGTGCACGCGGCTGACCTTGTGCGAGTTGTGCACGCGCGCCATCTATCGGACCACGAGCGAGAATCTCGTTGACTGGTCCCCGCTCACGAAGGTCATTGGCGCGGCGAGCGTTCCGGAGGCATCCGCCATGCCGGGCGGTGGCGTGCGGCTGTACTGGCAGGATTTCAACGACGCATGCGAAGCCGAGGACCAGGCGCTCGCCGCGATCGCGCCAATCTCGAGCGCGGAGGATCCTCCCGGCTACTCGAAGACCCAGGAGCCGGCCACGATCAGCATTCCCGACGAGGCATTCGAAACAGACAAGAATATCCATTACGCCACCAATGCGAACCCGATCCTCCTCCCAAGCGAGGAAGCACTCGCCGCGCTGGCCGCTTGTCTGCCATAGGAGAAAACGTCCCCGTTCCCGGGGACGTTTTTGGTATTCTGTCACACAATTGGCTCGAATCACGTAGTATAGGCAAAAGCAGCTGATTCTGACGTATGGACCAAAACGAAAAACAACGCCAGTTCACCCGGGAATACCGGCAATTATTCGATTTCCTTTACCGTTATGTGCGGTATCGCGTCCCGAGCGTCGAGGACGCGGAGGACGTGGTCAGCGACGTGTTCGTGCAGGCATACGCGCGCCTCGACGGATACGAGCCCTTGCTCGGAACGTTCCGACAGTAGACGTGCGGGATCGCGCAAAACGCAATCGCGACCCATTGGAGGACACGGCGCGCAAGCGTGTCGCTCGACGCGGTCGCGGAAGCGATCCCCGAGCTGGCCGTGCCGTCGGACCAAGACTCGGTCGATCACCGCCTGCGAGTGGAACGCGCCTTGCGCGGACTGCCGGCGGACGCGACGGTGCGCAAGTTCTTTTCGCGTCTCCTTTCCGCGCTCCGACTGGTGAATGAAAACTAACCATATGATTCATGACGTCTTCCGCCGCGTGTACGAGGATGAGTTCCTCGCGACGCGGCCGAACAAACGACTGCGCTCTCGCGTTCTCACCTCCCTGCGCCCTCGACGCGCGTGGCTTCCATTCGTCTTCGCGGGCGCCGCGGGACTCGTGGCAATCACGCTCATGACGACTGTAACACCGCGCATACCCGACGCGGGCGTGCCGACGACACGCGGAATGATTGATGACTGGGCGTACGACTCGGATTCCGTCACGAATGCCCCGCGTCTCGGATATTCGGTCGGCGGGGCAAAGGACGCCAACGCGTTCCGTGACGACATTGAAAATGGATTCGTCCCGCTTCCGACGGACCTGACCTACGAAGGCCTGTTCTACGAGTACTTCTTCGAAACGGGCGAGCAGACACCATGCGCGCAACTGTTCTGTCCGAGCTACGCGACCGCGACCGCGCCGGACCCGATCTCCGGCGATGCCGACCACTATCTCACCGTCGGTTTGAACTCCGGCATGACCGAGGCCGACTTTAAACGCGGACCGCTTGATCTCGTGGTCGTGCTCGACATCTCGGGATCCATGGGGTCGCCATTCGACGATTACTACTACGGCGGCGAAACGGGCTTCTGGGACGATGAGGACGCGGCACCGTCCAAACTCGACGTCGCGAAGGACGCGATCGTGGCGCTCATGTCGCATCTTAATCCGGACGACCGCCTTGGCATCGTGCTGTTCGACGACGAGACCGAGCTGGCCAAGCCGCTCCGCGTCGCGGCCGAGACGGACATGCCGAGCATCGAGCGACACCTGCGCGACGTACAATCGCGCGGAAGCACGGACATGTCCGCCGGAATGGACCTCGCGACGTCCCTGTTCGACGACATTGGCGCGGCCGGACGCGAGCGTCGCGTCATCTTGCTCACCGACGCGCAACCCAATGTCGGCGATCTGTCCGAATCCGGCCTGACCGGTCGCATCGAGGACAACGCGAAGCAGGGCGTGTACGCCACCATGATCGGAATTGGATTGGATTTCCAGACCGAACTGGTCGAGACGATGACAAAAACGCGCGGCGCCAACTTCTACGCCGTACATTCCCCGTCCGAATTTCGGGAACGCATGGACGAAGGGTTCGACTTCATGGTCACGCCGCTCGTGTTCGACCTGACACTCACCGTTGAAGCGGAAGGGTTCGACGTCGAACAGGTGTACGGATCGCCCGAGGCCAATCGCGCGACCGGCGAGCTCGTGTCCGTCAACACGCTTTTCCCTTCCCTCGCGCAAGACGGCGAAACAAGGGGGGCGTCATACTTCTCAAGCTGAGACGAACGGGCTCGGACAACGGCGTTACGTTGCGCGCGGCCTATGAAGACCGCGACGGGGAGCGATACGCGACCGAGGCAACGTTGACGTTCGACGAAACCGAAGGGTATGACAACGACGGCATCCGAAAGGCCGTATGGCTTGCCCGATATGCGGATCTGCTCAAGGATTGGATGATCGACGCGCGCGCCGAGGACCATTGGTGGCAACTCGACGATCCGGAGCCGCTCGTGAATGAAAACGACGGCATCGCGGTCCCGCCGGAACCGAGCTCGTCCACGCTCTCGCGCTGGGAGCAACGGTCGGTTCCGCTTGCGGTAAACGACGCGTATCGCATCGCGTTCGAAACGTTCCGCGAGACATTCGCGAATGAGATCGGAATGATTGGTGACACCGCGCTGGAACGCGAAATCGCGATCCTCGACCTGCTTTCCCGCTAAAACAAAACCTATTTGACGTAGATGATGAGATACGTGCCATTCTCAAGTTTCACGATGCCCGGGTCGGCGCCGGAAAGGCCGGTGGGCGTGGGATCGGACCAGGTTTTTCCATCCGTGCTCTCGCTCCACCAAATGCCGCGATGCATGGATTCCGTCCCATAAAACCGCATGGACGAATCACCTAAGCCAACGAGATTCCCACCCCAGTTCCATCCCGGAACCTCAATGTCGTCAGTGCGCGTAAACGCAATGCCATCCGTCGATACCGCATGGTACGCACCCAGGTCCGGCGTGAGCGGGGTGGTCAGGTGCCACATGTCGCCAAAGAGCAGTGCCGCGCAGTCAAACAGGCGGTGCCCATCGATAGTAAGACTCAATCCCTTGAAGTCGTAGGTCACGCCATCGTTAGACGTGGCCGCATAGATCTGCGTCATTTGGTTCGGTCCCTGCTTGTCCGCGCTCGATGTGAAAAAGAGATGCAGCATCCCATCCTTTGCGAGCGTGACCGTGGGATCGAATGGACGCTGGTATCCTTCGGGCAAGCCTTTCATAACAATGGATAGAGGCTCGGTCCAGGTCTTTCCCTCATCATCGGAAAAAACCACGGCGACCTTATCCCATGCCGCATCGTCATCCGGAAACCATTGGAATACGGCGACCAACTGGCCTTGCGCGTCGTACGTCACGGAAGGAACACCAGCATGTTCCACGAACGTCTTGGACCCGGAGAAGGCGGTGCCATCAACGCTCGTCGCAACCATAAGGTCGTGGCTCCAAGGACCGTCTGGATTCTGAGCCTCGATTTGCTTCCGTTGGCTTGCCACGTCTCCTCCCGACTTCGCAGCCGAGGGGGCCAGTGTCACCGCGGGGATCGAAGCTGCAGGAATCTCGGTTGTTTCTTCATTACCAAGAGATGAGAGCCACCGCGCGCCGCCAAACGCGAGCGCTACGGCGGCGGCTGTTATGAGAATGAGTCCGACTATGAGAATAATCTTGTTTTGCACAGAAAAAGGTTAATGTGATCCGATAGCGATGAGGATATCCCCGTCGCGCATGGCCATGGTTTCCTTCCACCAGAGTCCGGTGCCGGACACCGGGGCCGTGATGGTTCGTTGGTCGGTTCCGTCGAGGCGAAAGCAAGTGCCGAGCGTCATGCCGCGCTCAATCGCGTCCGGCGAAAAGTCGGCGGGGTGCCATGCGCCCGCGTACGGGACGCGGACGTACTGAACGCGACTGAGAACGCGCTCCGGATCACGAGGCACGGCCTTCCCGTCGATCATCCCGAGGCACCGCATCATCGCCTCGCTCCACGCGACGTGCCGCGACACGGACTCCGCGTCGCACCTCCCGCGCGCACCGGACTCGACGAGCGCGTAAGCGCACCCTTGCCGCGCGAGCTCCACTGCCTTTCCCGCGCCGCACCGCTCCACGAGCGCCGTGTCCGCTCCGCACGATCGCATGAACGCTTGCGCCAACAGATCCGGCTCGTTCACCCCCGTTTGGAACGTCCATACAAACGGCCTCACGCCCTCGGTCATGGCCCCACCGTGCAGGTCAAGCCACGCGTCGGCCTTAAACGCATGCGTTTCCACGAGCCAGCGCATGAGCCGATCCGTCGGAGTTCCGCGCGCATTGCCGAGCCCGACGAGCTTCGGAAACTTTCCATCCATGGGATTCTGGCTGCACTCGGCCTCGAATCCAGGCACGTTTACCACGGGAACGACGACAAGCCTTCCCGCGAAATCCCCGTCCGCGTATTTTTTAATGAGGCCGTACGCTGCCTCCATGCCCGCGTACTCGTCGCCGTCGGTCCCTCCGGTAACCAAAAGCGTCCTGCCAGAGCGATTTCCATCGATTTCAGCCACGGGCACCTTCACGGAACGGTCGCCAAAACCGACCGATGTCATTCGAATCGATGGGTTCGAAAACAGGGAGAATAAGCGATTCGTCATGTCGCCATGATAACACGGTGGTGTATAATCCGCCCCATATGAACCAGACCCTCGCCGACCTGAAGGAGGACCTCGAAGCGCTCGCCCGCCTCGCGGAATCCTGCGGCGCGCGCGTTTGGCAGTTCCGGGCCGCGCTCGACGAACATCCGTTCGTTCGGGCGGAAGGAATGGCACTTTGGGAGGAGACGCGCGCGCTCTCGAGGCGGCTCGCGGATGAGATGGCGCAAGCGGACGGATGGAAGAGCGAGGAAGCCGACGCGCTCATGGCCCTTAAGCGCGAAAGCGCCGAGCTCCTGCGCGTGCTCCAAGGAAAGCTCGGCTACGTCCTCGCCGCGCTCGACTGGCAATCGCCGACCTTCCTGCACTCGCTCCGCCACCAGGCCGGAAAGCAGGTCGGACGCATCGTCGGCACGCAAAACGATTACAAACGCGACATGCATCTCGACGCGTTCGCGTACGAGGCCGCGTGGCGCTTTGCGTACGTCGATGCCCCGCTTCGGATTCCGCCGACCGCGTACGTGACATCAAGCGGCATGGCCGCAATGACCACGGTGGTAGGTGAACTCCAATACGTCCACAAGATAGAAGGGCCGGTGCTGTGCGGACGCGGAAGTTATTTCGAGAATCGTTGGATCCTCGAACGGGCGTTCCCCAACCGCGTGCGACTCGTCGACGACATGGACACGAAGGCCATGCTCGAGGAAATGGCGCGAAGCAAGCCCGCGGCCGTGTTTCTCGACACGCTGTGCAACACGCACGACGTGGCCGTTCCCGACCTCCCGACGCTCATCCCCGCGCTCTCCCGTCTGCTTGGCCCGCGCGGATTCCTCGTGCTCGACAACAGCGGGCTCGCCTCCTCCTTCCAGCCGTTCGACCACTTGCCACGACTCCTCGCCCCGCGCCTGTTCGTCATCGAAAGCCTCAATAAGTTCCATCAGTTCGGCTTCGATCGCGTCACCGGAGGGATCGTGTGGACGCAGGGCGGCCTTGAAACGAACCTTCTGTGGACGCGCGAACATCTGGGTACCAACATGCCCGACGCGTCCGTGCTTTCCTTGCCCTGGCCGGACCGAACGCTCCTCGACGCGCGCCTTTCGCGCATCGGGCGCAATGCCCTGCGCCTTGCAAAGCGCATCGATGCGTGCGCCGCCAAGCCTGGCTCGCCGCTTTCGCGCGCGGTCTACCCGGGCCTTCCGTCGCACCCGGCCTACGCGTGGACCAAGGATTATCCGTTCCAGGGAGCGTTCCTCACGCTCGCGTTCAAGCAAAGCCACGCGCGCGTCGGCTTCTACAAAACGCTCATCGCGCGTATGATCTCCGAAGCGGCGCGGCGCGACATCCAGTTGCTTGCGGGAACGAGCTTCGGGCTCGACACCACGCGCCTGTATCTCACGGCCCTTCACGCCACCAGCATCACCACCCCGTTCGTTCGCATTTCCGCGGGGACGGAAACGGACAGCGAGGTCGAGGCAATCGCGGATTTGTTCGAATCAGTCCTTGAACGCGTCTAGCTATGGATATCGTCCTGAAGGAACGAAAAGTCCCATCCGAAAAGAACGGCGTCATTACCGTTCGTCGCGGCTTGCGTCGCGGATTCACCGTGTTGGTTGACGGATTCCAGCAATCCGGCGCGCATCTGGCCGAACTTTGGCGCAGGTCCCTTTGGGGCGTTCCGGAAAAGCACCCGGTCAAACAGGTCCTTTTGCTCGGGCTTGGCGGAGGGAGCTGCCTTCGAAACGTCAGGCGGCGATTCCCGGACGCGCACGTCACCGTGATCGAATGGAATCCGGCGATGGTGGAAATCGCAAAATCGCTGAAGTTTTTTCATACGAAACAGATCCCGGAAATCATCGTGGGCGATGCGTACGAAGTCGTTCCAAAGATGAACGGACGGTTTGACCTCATCCTGATCGACCTGTTTCGCGGCGGGGAGACCGAACCGCGACTTGCTTCGGACGAAATGGTCGCCGCGCTCTCGCGCATCCTGAAACCGGACGGATATCTTCTTCTCAACGTTTACAAATCCGTCGCGCTCATTCCGGCCTTCGAACGCCGACTTTCGCGACATGGCACCTTTTCCTACAAATACGATCTGGTCGCGCAATTCCGCCATGTCGGACAGGGGCGCGTCGGCGACCAGGTGCCGGAAGGATTCGTACACCCCATGCAATCTCCGGACTATCTCGTCGGAGGTTGGGAACCGGGCGCGCAAAACGCGTCGCTCGTCGGCAAGCCGGGATGCCTTGGCATGCGCTGGCACTTCGGGCCGATTTGGATCGAGTCGCACACCTCGGACATTCCGCCGGACATTGACCGCGACGCCCCGAGCCGCCTGCTCATCTGGCAACCGATGACCAAGCTCGGCAAGCCGGCCGGCTGGCATCGCTCATGGATCCAGATGAACCCGCTCCAACACGGATTCGCGGATCTGCGCGGCAAAACGGAATACTGGAAGGATTGGTCGGACCACGCGCAAAGGCATCGCAAGAAATGGTTCAAGGACGAACGGTATGAAATCGTCGAGGTGCCGCTTTCCGACTTCGCGGCCGCGTACCACAAGACCGGCAAGCTCCCGATGATTCGCAAGGACTTCATCCGGATGCTCGACCGGCGAATCCAATACCACGGCGACCGCGTCCACCTGTTTGCCGCGCGCGACGTACGCACCGGGCAGATCATTTCCGGCCTTGCCGTTGTCGACGTGCCGGACGCATCCGTTTCCATGCACACGGTCGCGTTCCTTCATCCGAAATTCGAAAAGACGTCGGCTGGCACCGGGCTCATCGACCACTGGTTCTCGCACTGCCAGAAGACCGGGATACGATTTCCACATTTCGGCCTGCTCTGGGCACCGGGCGACCCCGGGGCATGGAAGGGATACTCGAAGTTCAAGCGCCAGTTCAACCCGCATCTTCTGCTGTATCCGCTTCCATTGATTCGCTTCGTCAGACGACAAAAAACCGCCGCATAATTGCTGGCGGTTTTTGCTTTCGCGCGTTATACTGGGGGCGTTATGACAATTCGAAAAGCAATCATTCCGGTCGCGGGAATGGGAACGCGTTTCCTCCCCGCGTCAAAGGCACAGCCGAAGGAAATGCTCTCCGTCGTGGACAAGCCGGTCATCCAATATATCGTCGAGGAGGCGGTCGCGAGCGGCATCGAGGAAATCGTCTTTGTGACGGCCATCGGCAAACGGGCCATCGAAGACCACTTTGACCGGAACTTTGAGCTTGAATACCGACTCGAGCAAAAAAAGAAGACGAAAGAGCTCGAAGCGATCAAGGCGATCGGAAAGCTCGCGAAGTTCGCCTTTGTCCGCCAAACCAAGCCGCTTGGCGACGGGCACGCGGTGCTTTCCGCGATTCCGTTCGTCGATTGCGACGAGCCGGTTGCCGTGCTGTTCGGCGATGACATCATCGACGGAAAAATACCGGCGCTCCGCCAACTCATGGACGTATACGAGGAATACCACGACCCCGTTGTCGCCCTCCAGAAAGTTCCGAGGAAACAGGTGTCGAACTATGGCGTCATCGGCGGAAAAGCAGTCCGAAAAAATGTCTGGGAGGTGCAAAAATTCGTTGAAAAGCCCGCGGTCGAAGAGGCTCCATCCGACCTGATCGTCATTGGCCGGTACGTGCTGACGCCAGAAATCATCGCCCTCCTCCCAAAGGTACAGGCTGGAAAGGACGGGGAGATTAGGCTCGCGGACGCGTTCGCTGCCTACCTCAGGACGGACCGCGCGCTCTACGGCTGCGTGTTCGATGGCACGCGCTATGACTGCGGAAACAAGCTCGGCTTTCTCAAGGCCCAGGTCGAACTTGGCCTCAAGCACCCGGAAATCGGAAAAGACTTGAAAGCGTACCTTCGCACCCTATGAAGCTTCGCAAATCCATTTTTGCCTCCTTCGCCATTTTCGCCCTGCTCGTTACCACGGGCGCAGGATGCGGAGGACAAAGCAGCGCCGAGCTCGCGGCGGCCAAACCTGTCAAGATTACCATCTGGCGCGTGTTTGACGACGACAGCACGCTCAAGCCGGCCATGAATGCCTACCGCGAAATTCACAAGAACGTCTCGTTCGAATACAAGACGATTCGGTATGAGGAATATCAGGACACGCTCCTGCGCGCCCTCGCCGAAGGGACCGGCCCCGACATTTTCTCCATCCACAACAGCTGGATCGGGCAATACGAATCACTGATCCTTCCCCTTCCGGAAACGCTGACTATCCCCTACACCGAAATCCGCGGGACCATCAAGAAAGAAACGGTGATTACGCTCAAGGAAGAGCCGTCCATGACTATCCGTGAGCTGGAGACGAACCTCGTGGGCGCGGTGGCCAACGACGTGGTGCGCGACTACCAGCCGAACCCGAAGCAAGAGGCGGAATCTCGCATTTTCGGCATCCCGTACTCCATGGACACGCTCGCGCTATTTTTCAACAAGGACCTGTTCGACGCCGCCGGCATCGCGGAGGCGCCGAAAACCTGGGAAGAATTCCAAAAGGCGGCGGAACAACTCACCACGGTCGGGGCGAACGACGACATTGTTCAGTCCGGCGCGGCCGTGGGCACGTCGCGCAACGTCGAACGCGCGTTCGACATCCTGTCGCTTCTCATGATGCAAAATGGCACTGTCATGACCGACAGCCGCGGCAACGCGACGTTCGCGGCCGAACTCGACGACAAGTCGCTCCCCGGCTCGGACGCCGTGCGCTTTTATACCGAATTCGCGAACCCGCTCAAGTCGGTGTACAGCTGGAACGAGGACCAGCCTTCCTCGTTCGACGCGTTTGCCTCCGGGTCGACGGCAATGTTCCTCGGCTATGCCTACCACATCCCGCTCATTCGTTCCCGCGCGCCAAAGCTTAACTTCGGCATCGCGCCCATGCCGCAAATCTCATCCGGACGCACGGTGAATTACGCCAACTACTGGGTAGAGACGGTCTCGAAGTCCACGAAGAGCCCGGACTGGGCATGGGACTTCGTCCAGTTTGCCGCCGATGCGGAGCAGGTCGGAAGTTACCTGGCCGAAACGGGCAAGCCAACCGCGCTGCGCTCGCTCATAAACGACGAGCTCCAGGACAACGACCTTGCCGTGTTTGCCGGCCAGCTCCTGACCGCGAAGTCCTGGTACCTCGGAAATGACGCGGCAGTCGCGGAGGCCGCGTTCCTCGACCTGATCGACGCCACAAGCGCGGGCGGGGAGCTTGATCGGCTGATCCGCGACGCGCAAAATAAAGTCAACCAGACCCTATGACGCGCGCCCGCACAAAACTGATCGCCTTTTCCGCCTTCCTTGTCCTATTCGTCTCCTTCGCTTTTTTCTTCACGCCCTCCTCCGTCGTCGCTGCCCCGGACTGCCCGGCGACCGGATGCACGACCAAGCAGGTCGGCCCGTTCATGGACGGCATTTCCGAGGTGTGCGGCGAAAAAGGAACGTGCTCTCTCGTCGACATCCAAACCGTGTTCGCGAACATTGGAAACTGGGTGCTTGGCATGGTCGGCGCGTTCGTTCTTCTGGCCTACGTGATGGGCGGGTTCTACTTCCTCATTTCCGGCATGCCGGGCATGGAAAAATATCGGGAAAAGGGAAAAACGGCTCTTAAGATGTCCACGGTCGGGCTTGTCATCGTGTTCGTGGCGTTTGCCGCGCTCACCACGCTCAAGAGCGTGCTCATGGGCGGGGGAATCTCAACGGACGGCGTCCAATACGTCTCCTGCGGCCCGGGCGACACGAACGCGGGGCTCTCGTGCGACCTGAATTCCACCTGCACGAAATCCGGCCTGTGCGTTTCTAAGTGCGAGCAAAAGAACTCCGACGAGGATTTCATGCAAAGCGACCAATACGTGGACGGCTTCCTCTACGTGTATGCCTGCGTCGACGTCAACGCCTTGTCGTCCAACTACGGCATGGCTGATGGCTTTGAGCTCACCAGCTCGTTCGAAAAAAACCTGTGCGAGGGCGGCGACAACATCCAATGCGGCCAATTCGTGCTCCAAGTCAACTAACGCGAACGCATATGAAACCTTCGAAAATCATTACGGTCCTCGCTTTGGCAACACTGCCTGCCATGGTGCATGCGCAAGCGCTTACGAACCCGCTCGGCACCCCGGATATCCGTGAAATCATCGGGAACGTCATCAAGGCGCTGCTCGGCCTTTCCGGCGCGGTTGCCTTGCTCGTATTCGTCTGGTCCGGAATCCTCATGATCGTCGCCGCCGGAAGCCCGGAGAAAATCAAGAAGGCAAAGAGCTCCCTCGTTTGGGCAACGATCGGACTTGTGGTAATATTTACCGCATACACCCTGGTGGCCACGCTCATCAGCGTATTATCCACAGGGTCGGGACAGTAATTCTAAATCATTTCAATACCTTAAGTAACCCAAACGACGTATGTTTAAAAAGATCAAGGCTCTTTTCCTCGGCGGACTGATGGCGGTGGCCATCGCGGCCCCGACCCTTCTTGCCGGCGCTCCGTCCGTCCATGCCCAGGCTCTCACGGAAGACGAGTTCTTCGGCGGTGAAATCACGGGGTCGGAATTCGCGGACACGGCAGGCCTTACCTCCGGCGACCTTCCAACTACCATCGCGGCCATCATCCGCGTCGCGCTCGGCTTCCTAGGTATCATCGCGGTGTGCATCATCCTTATTGGCGGCTTCAAATGGATGACGGCCCAGGGAAACGAGGACAAGGTCAAGACTGCAAAGAAGGTGTTGATTTCCGGCATCATCGGCCTGGTGATCGTTTTGTCGGCATTCGCCATTGCGCAGTTCGTCATTTCTTCCATTGTCACGGCCACGTCCTAGCGGCCGGCGTGTCCTGTCCCCGGACGGGACATAGCCTCGCCCCGCAATTCGTTGCGAGTCGAGGCTATGCGAACGCTTCTTGCAGATGCGACCAGTACGGTTCAAGAGGGACTCGGCGTGGCTGGCGACAAGGCCGGATACACGACCAACCTCGAACTGACGACGATCGTGGCGAACATCATCAACGTGATTCTCGGTCTCACGGGAATTGCGTTCGTCGGGATTCTCGTGTATGCCGGCATCCTCTACCTCACGGCCGCGGGAGAGGAAGCGAACGTGAAGAAGGCAAAAAAGTTGCTTTCCAACTCCGTAATCGGTATCATCATCATCGTATCCGCCTACGCCATCGCGAATTACGTGTTCGCGGCGCTGGCATCGATTACGAGCTAGACAACCATTTCATCATAAAATCTAAATCCGAAACCTAACTTCTCACTATGAAGAATCTCTACTACAAGGTTGGCGCCGGACTTTCCGTGCTTCCGACCCTCGCGCTCCCGCTCGTGGCTCGCGCCGCGGTTTCCGAAGGCCTTTCCGGCGCCGCGTCCGACGTCAGCACGATCGGCGGTGAAATCGGCGTTGAGCCCGACCTCCCGACCATTGTCGGTTCGGCCATCAACGTGCTGCTCGGCGTGCTTGGCATCGTGTTCGTGGTGCTGGTGGTGTACGCCGGTTTCCTCTACCTCACCTCGAATGGCGAGGAGGGCAACGTGAAAAAGGCAAAGAAACTTCTTACGCAGTCGGTCATCGGCCTCATCATCATCGTGGCCGCCTACGCCATCGCGAGCTACGTCATCAGCGCGCTCACGGCCATCTCCGGCGCGTAATCAACAAAAGAATCAAGAAACGCCCTGCCTCGCGCGGGGCGTTTTACTTTGAAAACAAAAGGCTCCCGTTCCCCGACGACCGATGAAGGCCGAAGGGGAACGGGAGCAGAAGCCGCATGGTCAGCCGCCGTGGCACGAGCTGACCGACTTTCGTTGGACGCGCTCTGGCCGCGTCTTTTCACAACTCTTGGCCGCGGAGACGACGTAGACCTGGCGGCCCACGTCCATGGTCGCGACCAGCACGGTCGCACCACCCGGCACGCATAGGGGCTGGTCCCCGTACACGCGCGCGGCCGGGCAGGTGAACACGTCTGCCGTACCACGGTCGTGCGACCTGGCGAACGGCACGTCCGACCCCATGGGGATCGGAGCGCCGTCCATCATGACGCAGACCATGGCCGAGCCGCCCGGGACCAGGTTGTCCCAGTTGTACAGCTCGAGGCCCGTCCACGGAGCCCCGGGGCAAGACACGCCGCCCACGTATCTCAGCCCGGTCGGCTGGTCCACGTAGACCACGGACGTGGCCTG
>MGFA01000021.1 GCA_001791645.1 Candidatus Uhrbacteria bacterium RIFOXYB12_FULL_58_10 | reverse complement strand
TTTCTTACTGCTCGCGATACCACAGAGGACAAGATCGCGGGACTCAACATCGGCGGAGATGATTATCTCGTAAAGCCTTTTTCTTTCGACGAGCTCCTTGCCCGCATGCGTACCGTGCTTCGACGAACGCCGCAGCTAACCGGAGACGTTCTTGAGCTCGATGACTTGCGTTTAGATACCCGTTCGCAGCAAGTCTGGATAAAAAAGAAAAAGCTTGATGTCACGCTTCGGGAATTCGGCTTGCTGGAACTTCTCCTGCGTAATCGTGGAGCTGTCGTCACGCGGGAAGATATCCTTTCCCACGTGTGGGACAGATTTCATGACGAATTCAGTAACGTCGTCAACGTCCATGTAAAGAATTTGCGTAAGAAATTACCAAAAGAATATGCGCAACGTATTGAAACCGTTTGGGGCAAAGGCTACCGACTCGTCTAGCCTCATGTTCGTCAAAACAAGAATCGTCCTCACCATCGTGTATGTGGCGATTCTTGCGGGTATTTTGGCTTCTTCGAGCGGAATCAGTCGCTCTATTTTTTCGGAGCGTCTGCGTGCACGATTTGACGAGTCGACTTCGGGACAAGAAGTTACAGAACGCCTACCGCCACCGGGACCAGACATGCGCAACATTCAGGAGGATTTTCAAAGCACGATTTTCATGGTGAATGGCGTGCTGCTTATTGTCGCCGCGCTACTCAGTTACGGCCTTGCGGGGCTAACACTTCGCCCGATTCGGTCTGCCTATCAGCGTCAACGCCAATTTTTAGGCGATGCTTCGCACGAGCTTCGTACCCCATTGGCCATTTTGCAAACAGGACTGGAAAGCCAATTGCGAAGAAATAAAGACACGAAAGAAGAAAAGAAAATTAAAAGTCATCTTGAAGAGGTACACCGCATGACCCAACTTGTGGAGGACTTGCTGCAACTTTCCTATTTTGCGGAGCGCAACATCAACATTCAAAACAAAGAAAAGATCGAACTCGCATCGCTCCTTCGGGAAACCGCTGAACGATTTACAGAACTTGCGGCAAAAAACGACATCAATATCGATTGCTTCATGAACGCCGATGCTGGTGTCACCGTCTTTGGCGACAGGCAGATGCTCTCGCAGGCCATTGCCAATATTCTCAAGAACGCAGTTTGCTACAACAAATCCGGTGGGAGCATCGAATTTCGTCTTTCAAAAGAACAGTCACAAGCCATTATTGAAATCGAAGACACGGGCATTGGCATGAAACCTGAAGACATTGCGCATGTATTTGATCGTTTCTATCGAGCAGAAAAGAGTCGTTCTCGCGGAACTGGCGGCAGCGGGCTCGGCTTGTCGATTGCCAACGCTGTGATACGCGCCCACCGTGGCAAGATTGATATACAGAGCGTTCCTGACAAAGGAACGAGGGTCGTCATTACGCTTCCCATCTCCCGCGCTTCCTAGTTACATCGGGGAGTGTTCTTCCAAAAAACGCCCATGCGGGCGTTTTTTGGTAGCCGCTTCTTTACACTTTCTTCACTGGCGTTTTTTTATAGTGTTGCCACTCCTGAAGAAATCATATGCAACGTATTTATCAATTTCTCCGTCAGCGAAAGAAAACCGCAATACTGGCAGGCATTTTATTGTTAGGGGGAGGAATCCTCATCGTTCGAGCATTCAGCACCGATACCGCACAGGCGCGGTATGTTCTTGAAGTCGCAGAGAAAGGAACGCTTACGACGAATGTTTCTGGTACCGGACAGGTTCAAGGCGAAGCGGAAATCGAGGTGAAGCCGGAAGTGTCTGGCAAAGTCGTACAGCTCGTCGCAAAAAACGGGCAGCAGCTTGAGGAAGGTGACATCATTGCTGTTCTTGATGCCAAGGATGCCCAAAAGAGCGTACGCGACGCGAGAATCAGCCTTGAGAGCGCACAGATCGCTTACGAGAAGCTGATGGCAGATCCTGACACGCTCTCACTCCTTCAGGCGGAAAATGCTCTTGCACAAGCACAGAGAACGCTGAGCGATTTAGAAAACAGCCCTACCGACGATGAACTAGACGATGCGCAGGATGACATCGATAACGCGCAGCGTTCTTTGGAACAAGCCGAACGCAACTTAACCAAAGTACAGACCTCGGCGGAACAGGATCTCGAATCAGCTTCCGAGAACGGTTACAACGCCGTGGCTGAAGCGTTCGCGGACATTACAAGTCTCATGACAGATCTGTCGGACTTTATTGGCACGGAACAGAGCGAAGAGGAGTACATTGGGTATTACAACTTGATGGCCAGTTCTTCATATTCCGACGATGTGCTGAGCGATTACGACACGGCGCAGGATTCTTACGATGATGCGTGGTCTGCGTTTCAAAACTCATGCCGAGACAGCAGTACGGACGACAAAGCGGAGGTTATTACGCTTACGCTTCAGGTCGCCGAAGATATTTCCAATGCGCTCAACAGTGCTCAGATTCTTTTGAATCGCATCGAAGATAATGGCTACGAGAATTCTGCTATCGCCGACCACATCGATGAAATGATGACGACTATTCCTGCGGATGTCGTTACCACGAACGGCATTATCAGCTCGCTACAATCTTCAGCGAATACCATCGAGGAAACGGACTTGAGCGCGCCAAACTCAATTGCCGATGCCGAAGATACCGTTGAAGAAGCAGAGATCAGTCTCGTGACCGCACAAGAAAACTACGAGGACGTTGCCGATGGCGCGGATGAAGACGAGATTGCCGAAGCCAAGGAAACGGTCGCCGAACGAGAACAGCAGCTTGCGGATCTCTCGGTCGATACCGACAGTCTTGATGTTCGCTCCCAAGAATTGAGTCTTGAAAGTGCACAGAACAAATATAACGATGCGCTCGAGGACTTGGCGGAATATACGGTTCGCGCTCCGATTAGCGGAACGTTGGCGAGCGTCAGTTTGCACGTTGGTGAAACGGAATCTTCGGGCAGCGCGCTCGCAATCGTTGTGGCCGACCAGTTCACGGCACAGATGACCCTGAACGAAGTTGATGTGGCGAAAGTCGCGATCGACGACCGCGCGACGCTCACGTTCGATGCGATCGAGGATCTGACCACGACCGGAAAGGTCATCCAAATCGATACTATCGGCACCGTATCCCAAGGCGTCGTAAGCTACAACGTACTCATTGCCCTTGATACCGAAGACGAACGAGTACTCTCCGGCATGAGCGCAAATATCTCTATCATCACCGACATTCGACAAAACGTCGTCGTGGTTTCGAGTAGCGCAGTGAAGTCATACGGTGATTCCTCTTACGTCGAAGTTCTTGATGGTGCAACGGAAACCGGCGGAACGCGGGGTGTCACATCAGACACTCTGCCACGACAGGTAACGGTTGAAGTTGGTCTTTCCAACGATACACAAAGTGAAATCGTCTCCGGCTTGAACGCTGGCGAGTATGTCGTCACGAGAACCGTAACGGATACCGCGACCTCAACCTCCGCTTCATCTGCCCCAAGTTTGTTGAATAGTGGTGGCGGCCCCTCGGGTGGATTCAGTGGCTCGTTCCCTCGCTAAATGTATGATTGAAGTAAGGAACGTCACTAAAACGTACGTAACTGGCGCAGGATCCTTTGATGCTCTCAAAGGGGTGAGCTTCACTATCCGCGACGGGGAGTTTGTGGCAATCATGGGACCGTCTGGCTCAGGCAAAAGTACGCTCATGCATATTTTGGGCGCACTGGATACGCCGACGAGCGGAACCTACGTTCTCGACTGCAAAGACGTGTCCACGTTGTCCGAAGATGAGCTGGCGGACATTCGCCGCGAGCATATCGGGTTCGTCTTTCAGGCGTTCAACCTCTTGCCACGCGCAAGCGCTCTGCGCAATGTGACGCTCCCTCTCGTTTACAAACAAATTCCTAAAGAAGAGCGTGAAAAGGTCGCCAAGGCAGCCTTGAAATCAGCAGGACTCGACGAGCAATACTTCCATCATCTCTCCAACCAGCTCTCAGGTGGCCAGATTCAGCGCGTAGCAATCGCTCGTGCGCTCGTCAACCAGCCGTCGCTTATTCTCGCCGACGAACCGACGGGAAACCTTGATACCCAAACCGGACAAATCGTCCTTGAAACGTTCCGCAAACTTAACCGCGAAGAGAAGCGCACCATCATCCTCATCACGCACGAGCCAGATGTGGCGCAGCACGCCGACAGGATCATCTTCATTCGGGACGGAAAGATTGAAAGCGACAAACTCGTATGATTATTTCTGACTTGCTCGAAGAAACATTTCTCGCGCTTTCCAGTAACAAGGTGCGCTCGGGTTTAACGACCCTCGGCATCATCATTGGCATTAGCTCGGTGATCGCCATGGTGTCCATCGGGCAAGGATCGCAGGCGTCCATCCAGGCGAGCATTCAATCAATCGGAGCAAACCTCATCCAAGTTCAGCCGGGATCACAACGCTCATTCGGAGGCGTTGCCACGCAGCGCGGTTCGGCGAAGTCGTTGACCGCGGAAGATGCGCAGGCAATCGCGGATGAAATCTCGGTAGCTCAAGCCGTCGCGCCGGAAGTCAGCTCCCGCTATCAGGTGGCGGCCAAAGGAACCAATACGAATACGTCCATTGTCGGTACGACATCCAGTTACACGGGAGTACGAAACGTGCAGGTGGCCGAAGGGAGTTTTATTACCGATCAACAGCAAGCAAGTGTTGCCAAGGTGGCGGTGCTTGGTCCTACGGTTAGTACAGATCTCTTCGGAGAAGGTGTTAGCCCCGTTGGACAAACGATTCGTATCAACGGGAGCCAGTTTACCGTCGTTGGAGTGACCGTCGCGAAAGGTGGCAGCTCGTTCTCAAGCCAAGATGACATGATCTTCATCCCGCTTTCAACGGCACAGCGATATTTCTCTGGCGACGAGTACGTGACGAGCATCTCCGTACAGGCAACGAGCGAAAAAACGGTTGATGAATTGGAAACGGAAATCACGAATCTTTTGCTTAGCCGACATCACCTTGATGCGGCGTCGGCAGACTTTAGCATCTTGAACCAAGCCGACATCATCGCGACTGCCTCAAGCGTCACGGAAACGTTTACGACCCTTCTTGCGGCCGTTGCTGGGATCTCTCTTGTTGTGGGAGGCATCGGCATCATGAACATGATGCTCACGAGCGTCACGGAACGCACGAAAGAAATCGGCTTGCGCAAGGCGATCGGCGCCAAGCGCAAAGAGATTGAACAGCAGTTTCTCGTTGAATCCGTCATGTTGACGCTCGCGGGAGGAATCATCGGTATTGCGCTTGGTCTTGGCATTTCCTACGTCGTTTCGGCGCTGGGGATTGTCAGCACGAGCGTCTCATGGTCGTCGGTTCTCCTTGCGTTCGGTGTCTCGGCCGCCATCGGTATCATCTTCGGATACTACCCGGCACGACGCGCCGCCGGGCTGAACCCGATCGTGGCCTTACGTTATGAATAATTATTTATCAATGTTTCTATGAAAAAGATTCTTCTCAGTGTCATCGCTACGGCCGTTATCGTGGGTGGAGGCGCGTTCTTTGGTGGCATGCAATATGCCAAATCGCAGACCCCAGACATGAGTGACCTTGCATCGCGTTTCGGTGATTTCGATCCAAGCCAGCGATCCGGGATGTCCGGCGGAATGGGCGGCTTTGCACGAAGCCAAGCCGGTGGCGGGTTCGTAAGTGGTGAGATCCTCTCAGTGGATGCTGAAAGCATGACGATCAAGCTTCCTGACGGTGGCTCCAAGCTGGTCTTCTTCTCGGATGTATCCAAGATCAACGAAATGACGGAAGGCTCCTCAGCGGATCTTACAACGGGGACGACGATCACGGTCACGGGAACTAGTAACGATGATGGAAGCGTGACGGCGAGTACGATTCAGATTCTTCCAGAAGGATCTTCGCTTGGCACTCCTCCCACAACTCCGACAGCGGAATAACTTGTTCTTCGCCTACATTTTGCCTAGGATGGGGATCGAACCGAAAAAATAAGGCAAATTTGCAGTTTCGGACGTTTGAGGAAAATTCGATGATTTTGCGTCCCGGGTGCTTCGGCTTTCTGGGTGGACTACCAAGGGTCGTTATTTGCTCAAGCTTTAAACATGGTTCGACGAACTTGTCTCGACCTAGAATTCAGCAATAGTTGAGGGGTTATTTTAGGGTGAGAGTTTCATATTTCACCATCTTATTGTTATTTCCTATCCACACGTTCTAAAATTTCAAATCCATCTTTTACGGCATCACAGAGATAATCCTCCAGCTGGCTGCAATCGCCTATCGTTTGAGCTTTCTGGAGATAGGTATAATACAATCGCTTTTGTTCCTGACGAATGACGGCCGGAGCGAAATTGGCCGTAAGAAGCATCGCGTTCATGAGTAAACGCCCGACTCGGCCATTACCATCGGAAAATGGGTGGATTTGTTCGAATCGCGCATGAACAGTGGCTATAACCCCGACGATGTCACTCGTTTTTTGAGACTTCGCGACTTCTTTCATGACATCCGGAATCAAATCAGGGATGCGAAGATAATTGGCCGTCGGTACATTAGCGCCAACAATACGAACAGCATGAAGACGGTACAAACCTGCGTCCGGTCGTACGCCGTTCATGAGAATCCCGTGGATTTTTAGAACAAAGTCCTCATCAAGCTTCTTTTTTTTTTGAACGTGCTCAAACAAGTAATTTAGGGCTGTCTGATGATTTTTCGCCTCAAGATGCTCGGTCAAGGTTTTGTCAGGCAATGCAGCATTATCAAACAAAATCGCAGCCGTATCTGGTTCGGTTAGTGTGCTCCCTTCGATTCGGTTCGTGTGGTAGGTGAGCTTGAGGATGAATTGGTCACGAATGTCCGGATGGTCCAAAATTTCTCCGATGATGCTCTTGTGTGCGGCCGACTTTTGGCGCAGTTCCTTCTTTTTTGCGAGGAGCTGTTCATCAGAAATTAACTTCTCGCCAGTCACTTCCAAAAATAAATCTTCAATGGCGGCGAGCATCTTTTGGCGCGGAACGGATTTGCCGGTCCACCAACTGTTGAATGCCGCAAAAGACACACCGAATCTTTCGGCGAGTTTGGTTTGGGTTACCCCCAACGAAATTTTTATGACCTCAAGTTTTTGACGGGTCGTCATATGAATTCAGTTACCCGACGATTTTATCAAACTTTATAAAGTTAGTCAAAATATACACAACTCTATAAAGTTTCATTTGAAATTGATAAGCAAAAGTAAAACCGACCAAATTGCTCTGGTCGGCCCCACTTGGCTCCAGTTCTTACGTACTTACCGAACTATTGAGTATCTATCCGATGGTCAAAATGAGCATGGAGAAGTTCCAAAGTTTCAGTTTTCAATTAGCTACTAAGGCCTAAACCTACTCGATAAGCATAGTTCGCTCGGCGATCCTCTGCTTGAAGACATCAAGCAAGCGTCTTTCAGAATCGTCACCCCTGACTTTGTGTTCCGGCTTGTCGGGGTGAACGAAGATGTCGATCATCTCTTCCGTATAGGTCTTTTTGAGATTCCAATAGGTTTTTTCGAGTTCATTGGTCTCCTCCGCGGTAAGTACAGAGAGAAGCTTTTGAACCAAAAGGACTTTTCTTTGCCCGTACGACTTTACGAGTTCCTGCGCACTCAACCATTCACGTGTGCGAAGAAACTCCAAAATGGCAGCCGTAAAGATACGCTCATCGTTTCTTCCCGCCTCTATGATGCTTTCATGTACCTCCTGATCGGTACCTTCGGGGAAAGTTAGACCGCTATATGGGGGAGCTCCGTCGTCAGGCAGAATCCCATGGATGCTCTCCGGATTTACCACGACGTTTCCTCTTCCATGTTTTTTCTCAAAAAGCTCGTTGACGTCCACCTTCGTAAGCGCCATATCGACTTCTTCTCGACCCTCTTCTCCTAAAACAGCCCTCAACTTTTCTTCTGAGTAACCATCTTTTACCAAGGTATAAACAAGACGGCTCGTACGACCATTGCCATCGGCAAATGGATGCACCTCCACAAGCATAGAGCCAAGGAGCATGCCGATGTCTTCCAGATCACGTCCTTCGACATTCATTGCTTGTGCCGCTTCCCATACTTTCGTCATGATTTCTATTTTATCCTCGTGACGAGGAAAAATATGTTTTCCAACTACTTCGTGTCCGGCGGCTGTCACTCCCACGCCGTCCATGTCCCAATCTTTCTGATCTCTTCCTCGCAAAACACCGTTGATACCCGCTATTAGCTGACAGTACTGTTCAGCAGATAAATCTTTCAGGAGCTCTCTACGCGACTGTTCATTTTTTGAGTCAAAAACTTCTCCAGCGGTTTTTCCTTGGAATCCTTCGACATTCTTTGCGTATTTCATCAGCCTCCGTAGCACTTCGCTGCGTTTATCTCGATTTTCAAGTGATGAACTCGCGTCTGGGCTATTTCGTCCTTCCATAATAATTTTATACTAAAGAAAAACTAGGCCATCCTTTACAGGAAACCAGATTCTATCAGAAAAAATATACATATTCTCAGCGTAGAGAGCCTTGATTTACCCTCCAAAGATATTTCCAACGCGATCTTTTGCATCAAGACTCAAGATGCGTTTTTCAAGATAATCCATTCGAAGATTCGGATAGATTTTCATAAAATTCCGAATATCCTCAATGTCGTGTTTACCAACATCCAGACCACGCTGTAGCAAAGCTTTAATCAGCAGAACGTCCTCGGGTGGATACAAGAATACTTTTTGTCCTGTGTATTCCATCTCAAGCCGCATTGATTCTGTATCCTTAGTCAACGCAAGATCGTAATTCTTGCCGCCAATCTTCAGGATGAGACTGCTCGTGAGCTGAATCGAGTGATCTCCGTCAACGTTGGAATTTCGAACCTCTTCCTGTTCTGAGCGGTATGGAAAGGATGTAATGCTGAAAAGCCGATCTGCTTCGTCGTGTCTATCGTTTGGAAGATAGATATCAACATCATCTGGTAAGCGTTCGTTACCAAAAAGAAACAAGCAACCGCTACCACCTATAGCGAAAGGAATATTTGCCTGGTTCAGGGCAGTAAGGGTCTTTTCTAAAAGTGGAAATCGATTGAAGAAAATTACCATTCGAGATGCGGATGAATTCATACAACGAGTTTTGCAAGTTTTTTCCTACCAAGAAGTATAGCCGCCACTACAGCAAAATTACATAAGAAAATATAGAACGGATATGCGAGAACTGGCATGTTGTAAGCGCCGACCGCCAGAAGCCCAAAGAACCCGCCCGTTCCAGAAAGTGCCCATGTAATCAACGTCTCGCTTTCCGGGTGCTCGTACGACTTAATGATGGTTAGCCACGCGCCCATGCCGTCAATTAAGACGGTTAAATACACAGCGAGGATGGCGTTGTCGGTTACATACCAGATCAGCAAGGTTAGTCCCGCCGCAACAAGAGTTGCTATGTCTCTTTTTAGCAGACCTCCGAATCCATAGCGAATGGATAAGAGAAAGACAATTATGACACCGATTCCTTGAATGCCCGGTAGCCAAAGTGAGTTGGTGGCACCCACGGCAAGCTGGGTAAAAAAGCCCATGGCGGTCAGCACGCTCCAAATCAACCACGAAGCTCGCTCCGGCTTCGCCTTGCCCTTGAAAATGGCAATGATGTAAGGAGGGTATGAAATTGCGCTGAAAACTCCCGCTAGGATTCCAAAAATAATAAGAGGATTCATAACTTTATTTCCTATCCAAAATATGGAATCTTCCACCACTCATACGGATCCACATAGCGAAGACCGCGCTCTAAAGACGAAATCTTCAAAAGCTCGTCATCCGACAAAATAAAATCAAACACCTCATTATTTTCCTTGATATGCTCGAGGGTCGTGCTTTTTGGGATCACAACGGTTTCTCGTTGAATACCCCAACGAAGTAATATTTGACTCGGAGTCTTTCCGTGAGCGGCTGCAATTTCATTAATTTTTTCATCCTCAAGGAGAGCCAGCTTGCCATTATTCATCTCTGCTTGAGAACCGAGCGGAGAATAAGCGGTCACGGCGATATTCTGTTGTTTGCAGAATTCAACTAACTTGGTCTGTTGATTGTATGGGTGAAGCTCGATCTGATTCATCGCCGGGATGATCTCGGCGTACGTCAGGAGATCAACAAGCATTGGTACGGTGAAGTTTGAGACACCAATCGCTTTGACGAGACCCATACCCACAAGCTTCTGCATCGCTTCCCATGTTTCACGAATGGAAACTTTTGCCGTTATCAGCACGCCATTGGCATCGAGCGGCTCGATACCCATGCCATGAGGCGAAGCGACGCCAAAATGCATGAGATACAAATCAAGATAATTGAGTTGCAAATCGACTAACGTCTGCTTGCACGCATTCACAACATCCTCTTTCGCGTGATCGTAATTCCAAAGCTTGCTCGTCACGAAGATTTCCTCTCTTGTTCGCTGACCTGTACTGAATACTTCATGAAAAACCTGTCCGACTTCTTTTTCGTTCTCGTAAACATGGGCGCAATCGATATGTGAATACCCGAAGTCTAATAAAGCTTGTTTTACAGCCAAGCCAACTTTATCTTTCGGAGCATTCCAAGTGCCTAATCCCAAAATGGGCATCTTGGCATCGGTGTTGAGAATGATGGATTTCATGATGCAAAATGTACCTTAAATTGCGTGATTAATCCACCGAGAACTGTGGTCGGGGATCGAACCGAAAAAATAGGGCGAATTTGCAGTTTCGGGCGTTTAAGAAAAATTCGACGACTTTGCGTCCCAGGCGGTTCGGTTTTTTGATGGTCTACCAAGGGTCGCCATTTGCTCAAGGATTAAACAAAAAATCGCCATTTTTCAATGACGACTTTTTGACAAGGCATGTGGGTCACCTCACACGCCTTCTCATGGCTCGGCGTACGGGTCTCGAACTCACTTTACGACAATGTTTGAGGGGTCTTTTAGAGGGGTCAAACTGGCACCCGGGTCTCATCGAAATGAGACAAATGAGACACGAGAATGGCCTGTGTCTCAAATCATGGATACGATGGTTTCAAGGGCTTTTCACAATAATCCTATGCGCACAAATGACGAACGGATTCAGTCGTTTAAGGAGCTTTGGAAGAAGGAGCGGGGAGAGGATTTGACCGACGCGCAGGCGTTGGAATACTCGGACACCCATCGGCCAAAATATGAGATTGCTCTAGCTCGCCTTTTCTTTAAGATCCTCTGGTGTGGTACTTTTTTGTGGCTCTTCCACCGGTTTTTGGTTCATCAGCCATATATCATATATTTCCCTTACAAAATCCATCGGGACACAAAAACTTAAACCCGAATTTTCCCGGGTCGAGCTTACCACTGTTGGAGGATTCGTCTGATGCGTAAAAAGCTGCTCGCTATATGTGAGATAACCACTAATAACCCCAAGTAAAAATGGCTGACCGACGGCTTTCGTATCGCTTAATGATGTGATGGTGGGCTTTAGAATCACTGGGCCGCCACTATTACCTGGGAAGATAGATGAATCGACGACGAATGCCTTTCGTTTCTTGATTATCTCCTGGTCTATCCTGGAAATAAGACCAGCCTTAACACACGGATAGTTTTGTACCTCACCCGCGAATCCCATTGGAAATCCAATCGCAAACACCTCGTCACCAACAGCGATACCAATTTCCTCAAATTTACCGCTGTATCCAAACATTTCCTCAGAAATGAAGGTGGGTTGCACGTTGTTTTGTTTAAGCGCGGCCGGGCTAATGCTAAGTAGTGCGAGATCGACTTCTGGATCGGGATGCGCCAACCATCGCGTATCACCATTCTCAAAATTCAGATCGATGTCAAAAATCATTCCTTTGCCGTCGTCTTTGTTGAATCGTAGCCACGCTTTTTTTCGTTTCTCAAATACATGTCTGTTTGTCACCAAAAAAGTTCTATAAAGCTTTTGCTTCGGATCATCACTATTTGTGATTAAGAAGCCGACGAGGAAACTTGTGGAGTCACACGCAAAACTTCCGTCGTCCTTCAGTGTGCCAACAGCAACAACCGATTTGATGTGATTTTTGTTTAAAAGTGCCATATTCAAAAATTGACTACGATTTTCGTCGGTTGTACGGGGCCTGATTCGTAGGTTTAAGGCTAACCCCGAGCTTCTGAGCCATGCCACGAACACCATCAGGTGTTCGACCAAGCTTCAAACCAATAACCCGCGTTGGTGTATTTTGCTTTGCTAGCTTCCCGAGTTGGTTCTGATCAGAGGAGCTCCATGGTTTTCCGGAATTTTTGTTAGACTTTGCCATACGATAAAGGTGTGAATAAGTTAGTGATTGACTTTCTACTTTTTTTCTATTATGGTGAGTGAACTTAACGCCGTCAAGACTATGCAAACCAAACGTCAAAAAGAAGTACTCGACTTCATAAGAAGTTCTTCTAAAAAGAAGGGATATTCGCCATCTCTCGAGGAGATCCAGAAACATTTTAAATTTGCTTCTGTTTCGACAGCCCATTTTCATGTTTCAAAGTTAAAAAATGGCGGTCATCTTGAGAAGGTCGAAAATAGAGCCCGAGCTCTTACCTTGCCGGATAACGACTCTCTGGTCCAAGTACAATTACTCGGAACGATCGCCGCTGGAAAGCCAATCGAGGCGATTGCAGAGAATGAAACAATAGCAGTTCCACGATCAAAGCTGCCAAGGTCCGGAGACACCTACGCTCTTCGAGTCTCTGGCAATAGCATGATTGACGAAAATATAAATGACGGCGATGTTGTAATTATTCGAAATCAACAAGTAGCAGAGAACGGTCAAAAAATCGTCGCGTTGATTGATGGATCAGAAACTACATTAAAACAATATTACAAAGAAAAGAATCGGGTCAGACTTCAGCCAGCCAATCCAGATTTAAAGCCAATTTTTATTCAACCATCCCGTCTCACAATTCAAGGAACTGTTGTAGATGTGATTAAAAGTTTTACCAGTGAAGTACCAAAAACACTTTTTCAAGAATCGCTACTGGATAACCAAAAAACCAACCAACTACGTCGCGATTACCCGTCCGAAAAGATCGGCTTGTCTCGATTATTCCATGCGGATTGCTTTGAATGGATGGATAATGCCGCTCCACATAGCATTCACGCAATAGTTACAGATCCGCCTTACGGTGTTGTAGAGTTTGATACGGATCAGCTCAAGAAAATGAAAAACGGAAGCGGGGGTGTTTGGAGAGTTCCGCCTTCCTTTGATGGCCATACCCGATCACCGTTACCTAGATTTACAGCACTTAACGAAAAAGAACGCTCTAGAATTTACAATTTTTTCAGAAAACTTGCTGAGAAGTCCGGCAGAATTCTTCAACCGGGAGGGCATGTGTTCATTGCGAACAATGCTTTCATTGCACCTCTTGTTTATAGAGCTCTGGAAGACGGCGGTCTTGAGTTTAGGGGGCAGACAATGCGATTAGTACGAACTTTGCGCGGTGGGGACAGACCAAAAAATGCTGAGGAAGAATTCACGAACGTTTGTTCCTTACCAAGGGGATGCTATGAACCGTGGGGTATCTTTCGTAGTAAGCTCCCCGCTGGCATGCGCGTCCAAGATTCTTTGCGAAAATTTGGAACAGGAGGACTTCGCCGCCTTCCCAATGGCAATCCGTTCGAGGATTTAATTCCTAGCGAACGCACTTCTCAACATGAACGAAAACTCGCAGGGCACCCAAGTCTAAAACCGCAATCGTTTTTGCGAAAAATCGTTTATGCCTCTTTGCCTTTGGGTAAGGGAATCATACTAGATCCATTCATGGGATCTGGATCGACGCTCGCTGCGGCAAACGCGTGTGGACTTGAATCAATTGGAATTGAAGTGAACTCAGAGTATTTTGATCTGGCAAAAAAGGCCGTGCCGAAGTTGTCGTTACTCAACGACACTTGAAGATGAGTCATCTCGATAAATCCAATTCCTTTTCATCTTTTCATACCCACTCCTGTTCACACTCGCGGTGATAGTTCGCCTACTCGTCGCTGAGCGACCAGAAAAAGTCCAGTCCTCGACTTTAAGTTGCGCTCCAAGTACTTCTTTGAATTTGAATGGAATGGGAGGACTGCCTGCTGCTGAATCGCGTGGTGTATTGCTTTCAAAAATGAAAACCAGTAACCAACAAGCCTCTGGGTTGTGACCTTGCCACCCACTGACGTGTCTTGAAGCCTTTATCTCGATTCCGTCCTCACCATGCAAAATTGAATTTTTCGGGTAGCGATTCGTTGGGATCAAATCTGGATGACCATTATGATATTCGTTCCGTAATATTGTCTGACAGTACTTTGGAATGCTAGCACCCATGAATTCACCTACTATACTGCTGAAATTAGCCATCATCACAAAAGATTCGAGTCTCTCGATATTTTTCGAATGAAGCTTTAGGTTTATATGGCTCAAAAAATCCAAATAGTCCTGCATTGCTTTTCGTACGGCATCGGTCGTACATCCGAAAGGAATGTTTGCTTTTGGATTAAATCCTTTTTCGTTTAGTGGAGTCGGCTTGCAGGCTCTCTTTTCTAATCTTTTCAATTCTGTTTTTGATAGCATATCGTAGAAAATAGTAACACGAACTAGAATTATTAGATATTTATTTGCCTCCTCCGCGACTCCTGTTGTGCAAGATGCACAGTTGAACCAAAGAACTAACCAGCATTTCGGACATAGGAATTGTATGCGGCTAATATAGACCCGTTACGAGCCTCTACGGCATCGACGGCCATTAATTTGTGTTCTGGGAGTTTTGGAATTCTTGGCAAGCCACCAAGGGTCGCTATTTGCTCAAGGATTAAACAAAAAATCGCCATTTTTTAATGACGACTTTTTGACAAGGCATGTGGGTCACCTCACACGCCTTCTCATGGCTCCGGGGATGGGATTCGAACCCATGACCAATGGATTACACGTGGTCTCTCGGTTTCCCGAAAGCGTGGACTATATCTTCATCCTTCTCAAACGAGCATGGATGCAGGGCGCTTCCCGCCCCAGCGTTTGCCGGAGAGGTACTCCTCGAAAGGATAGTCTCTGAACCTTCTCGACCCGATGATCGAGCTTGGCTGCTGATTACCGTGTCGTTACCGACGACGGCTTCCAGTCACCGCCTGTTGCGGGATCCCACTTTTTACGCGGGACAATTCACCCTGTTTCATTCCGACGTCTCCGCCGGAAGCTGCGTAATGCCCGCGTGCGCTTCGCGATGACAATTCGCGCAAATCAGTATGCAATTCTGACCCCTGCCACCAAGATACTCGATGGCCGGCGTCCGAACGTTCTTCCGACGCTTACTGACTGCGCGCTTTATCGTTTCTGCACGTTGGGCGTAGGTTCGCTTGTCGGCCATATTTTTCAATAAAGTCGACAAACGCGTGCCACAGTCCACTGCTCTACCGCTGAGCTACCCCGGAATGGTTCCGGCGTGGAGAGTATAGCAAGGACGATTCCGCGACGCAAGGGATAAAGGTTGGCTTAATTTTGTTGGTCTCTGGTGAGAAAAAGGCGGGCGAGGCGAATTTCGTCGTAGGAGAAATCATTACCGAGGATTTCCTTGACCGGTGTAAGAAACGACGTGTTGGCGGCGCGAAAGGCGTCCCCAATGGCAGTTAGACGAGCGGTGGACGGACGGAGCGACTCGATGTCGAGGTCCTCCCCTGCGCCAAGGATCGCCGTCACATGCTGGATAATCGTCCCGGCGGAGAGCTTGCGCTCGACCATGATCTGCTCAAGCGACAGGCCCTGCCGCACAAGCTCGCCGGTTTGGCTGATCGTGGATGATCGCCTGGGCGCAGAGGCGACCATCGGTCGGACGGGCTGCCTTGGGTTCGGTCGCTCGGCCAGGCCGCGTTCCGTCGCGTAACCGCGAATCACCGCGAGAAACAGCTCGCCGAACGCGTCGAGTTTGCGCGCACCCACGCCGAAGATCGTCGCGAGGCGTTCCCTGCTCTGCGGAAAATAAAACGCCATCTCTTGCAGCGTGCGGTCGCCAAAGATGATGAACGGCGGCACATTGTGTTCATCGGCGATTGCCTTGCGCTCGCGACGGAGCTGGTCGAACAGGTCCTGGTCGAAGGCGAGACCGCCCGCGGTTGCGTTACGCGACGGCTTCGCAAAGGCGCGCACGGGCTCCGACGCAGAAATCGGCAGGAGAATGCGCTCTCCATCCTCGAACGCCTGGCGACCGTACTGGCTCACGCAAAGCGTTGGATAATCGCCGTCGTTCTTTTGGAGATATCCCTGTTTTTGCATGAGCCGGATAACCTCGCGCAGCAGGTCAACGGACACGTCGCGCGCGGTGCCGTGGACCGTGAGCGTATCATGGCGATTCTGCACGATGCGTTCCTTGCGCGATCCGCGCAGCACGTCGCACACGTGCGCGGCGCCGAATCGCTCGCCCGTGCGCATGACCGCCTCGAACACCTTGTGCGCGAGCTCGGTGACGTCGCGCGACTCCTTCGGCTGCGCGACGCAGTTGTCGCACGACCCGCACCGCTCGTCGTCCCACGGCTCGCCGAAATACTCGAGCAGAAACTTGCGCCGACACTGGTCGGTTTCGCCATAGGCGATCACCTGCGCGAGCTTGGCCCGCGCAAGCTCGCGCTCGGCCTCTTCGGCAATCTGACCGATAAAAAAGTCCTGCTTGCGCTTGTCGCCGAACGAGTAGAACAGCACGCACTCGCTCGGCAGCCCGTCGCGTCCCGCGCGACCGGTTTCCTGGTAATAGCCCTCGATCGACTTTGGTAAATCCATGTGCGCGACGAGCCGGACGTCGGGCTTGTCAATTCCCATGCCAAACGCGATCGTGGCCACGATGATGGATACCTCGTCGCGAATGAACTCGTCCTGCGTCCGCGCGCGCGTCTCGCGATCGAGCCCCGCGTGGTATGCCGCGGCGCGAAAGCCGGCCGCGCACAGGCTCTCGGCGAGCGACTCGGTGTCTTTGCGCGAGAAACAGTAGATGATCACCGGCTTTTCCCGATACGTTTCCAACAGTTGCGCAAGCTGCGCGAACGCATTTTGCTTCTGGCGCAAAACGTAGTTCAGGTTTGGACGGTTGAAACTCGACACGAAAACCGGCGCGGACGGCATGCCAAGCTGCGCCACGATGTCCTCCCGCACCTTCGGCGTGGCCGTGGCCGTGAGCGCCATGACCGGCACGTCCGGAAACGCGCGGCGCAAATCCTTCAGGTTGCGATAATCGGGCCGGAAGTCGTGTCCCCACTCGGAAATACAATGCGCCTCGTCAACGGCAATGAGCGACACGCGCAACTGGCGCAAAAAATCCTGGAACCCATAGGACGCGAGGCGCTCCGGAGCCACATACAATATTTTCAATTCCCCGGACAGCGCGCGAAACCGCACGGAATCCATTTCGTCGTCCGTGAGCGAGCTATTCAAAAATGCGGCGGCAATGCCGTTTGCCACGAGCGCGTCCACCTGGTCCTTCATGAGCGCGATGAGCGGCGAAATCACGAGAGTCACCCCGTCAAACAGGAGCGCGGGTAGCTGATAGCAGAGTGACTTCCCTCCCCCGGTCGGCATCAGCACGAGCGCGTCTTCTCCACGAAGCGCCGCATTCATGATCTCCTCTTGAAGTGGCCGGAACGCGTCGTAGCCAAAATGGGTCTTGAGAATTTCACGCATAAAAACACTTGATTCTGTCTCATTTTCTTGATAGTGTCAATTCGCACTCCATCCAAATCCATTATGAAAACTATTCTGTGCTTTTCCGGACCGTCGTGCTCGGGAAAATCCTCAGTCGCAACGACATGCCGCGATCGCAACCGAATGATCATCGACCATATCATGAACCGTTTGTGAAAACGCGCCTCAACAAGCATCTCGCGGACCGCGGACTGTGTTCGCGTCGCAAGGCCGACGCGCTTATTGCGGACGGCATGGTTTTGGTCAATGGAAAGGTCGCGGAGCTTGGCATGACGGTAGATGAATCCGACGACGTGCGAGTGAGGGGAAACGAGGTCATGACCGCAAAGCCGAAACCCGTGTATTACGCGTTTCACAAGCCGGTCGGCATTATCACGAGCGTGGATCCGAAGGCACGGGATTCGATTCTGACCTTTTTGAAACTACCGGGCCGCGCATTCCCCATCGGCCGCCTGGACGTGGCGTCGTCGGGGCTGCTGCTTCTGACCAACGACGGGCGGCTCTCCGAGCGCATCACGCACCCTCGCTACCACCACGAGAAGGAATACGTCGTATCCGTGTTGCGTCCCATCGACGATGTGGCGCTAGAGAAGATGGCGAGCGGCATGATGATTCTTGGTTCCATGACCAAGCCCGCCCGCGTGACTCGCGTGGACGAAAAAACGTTCCGTATAGTCCTTACGGAGGGGCGCAACCGACAGATCCGCCGCATGTGCGAGGCGCTGGGACACGCGGTCAACACGCTCAGGCGCATTCGCGTCATGAACGTCGAGCTCGGCGACCTGCCCGTGGGCGCGTGCCGCGAACTCACAAAGGAAGAAACGAAAATCCTGCTCGCGTCCATTGAGACAACGCCGCTTGCGAAAAGCCCGCATCCAAACGCATCGATCAATCCGGTCGTCTGAGGTATCATTGCCAGGAACGTAACGCATGTCCTATGGAAATTCCAAACCTCGAAGAAAAGGCATACACCTGGTGGCACGCATCGCCATGCGACGCGCCCATGCAGGAGGCGATGCGCGCCACATTTAAATTTCATACGCTCGACTACGAGGACATTGCGGAGGCGACGGACTTTCCGAAGCTCGACGAATACAAGTACTACGCGATGGCGATCATTATCGTCCCAAGATACGACCGCGTGCGACGCGAGCTTCGCAACAGGCACTTCGCGATGTTTCTGGAAAACACCTACTTTGTCACGGCCGCGGCCGAGCCGATCGAGGCGCTCGACCGATATTTTCAACTCGTCAGGCAGTCGCCGCGCATGCGGCGTGAAACGACAAAGTCCGGCCAGCCCGTCAGCCTGCTCACCTACCACGTGCTTGACGCGGTGTTCGAGGAATACGGCCGCATCATCGCGGAACTCATGCGAGAAACACACCTGCTCGAGGAAGAGGTCGCGGAACACAACGCCCGCGAAACCACCATCCGCCTCGGCGCGCTTCGCCGCAACGTGCTCCACCTCCTGCACTCGCTCGAGCCGCAGCGCCGCGTGATCCGAAAACTCGGCGACATGAAGCGCGACTTCCTTCCCGAGGAGCACCGCGTGTACTTCGAGGATCTTGAGGACAAGCTCGACGGCTATCGCGTGAACGTTGCCAATCTCCACGCGACCGTGGACACCCTGTTCGAGGTGAACGAAACCGTGCTGGCGCATCGCACCAACGACCGTCTCGGCACGCTCACGGTCATTTCGGTTTCGCTCATGCCGCCAACGCTCATCGCGAGTTTTTACGGAATGAACGTGCAGGGGCTTCCCTTCGCAAACCATCTTTGGATCCCATTCGCGATTATCGTCGCATCGCTCGTGGTCTCGCTCATCGGCACCCTAGTCACCGGCCGCGGACTGAGGAGATAAAAAAATTGGCCGAAATTGGCCAATGAAGTCAGCGCATGGAACGAATCGACGTGTTCCAGTGCATGAAGTACAGCGCCTCCGCAAGCTCGTCCGTCCAAGGGACGACCACGATTCTCCCGGACTCCAGGAAGCCTGCGAGCCACGGGCGCGGCGGGATGGTATCGGTGACGTACACGCGGCTCACCGGGCAATCGGACACGGAAAATCGTTCCGCGAAGCCCTTCCCGAACACGCCGTGCGTGACGACCGTCCGCACTTCGAGGGCGCGGTACTCGCCGATGATGCCGGCGGCGGCGGTGACGTTGGTCCCTCCGGTGGCGATCTCGTCGTCGACGCAGAGCGCGATCGCGCCAGGCAGCTGGTCGACGTCGCCGAACAGCCGGCGCAGCTCCGCATGGGTGCTCGACTTGCGACGCTTGATGCCACACACCACGGGCAGGTGCATGCGAAGATCGGCCTCGAGCCGGTCGATCGCCTCCCCCGTGCGCTTTGCAGACCCGTCGTCCGGAAACACCAGCACGGGTCTCTGCCCCGCGTTCAACACGTCGCGGATGGCGCGGTCGAGCACGACGCGCACCATCGACAGCTCGGTGATGCTCCCGGAGCGACCCGCGCCAACGGTCTGCGCCGCGTGCATGTCCACCGAAACGATGCGCGACAGCCTGTCGTTCGCGGCCGCCTGCATCATCGCCACCACGTAGGACACCATGGCGAACCCCTTTTCGCCCTCATCCTTGTCCGTGCGACCGAGGGGGAAGTAGCCGGTGACCACCGTGATGCGCCCCGCGTGCCTGCCCTGCAGGTGGTTCAGGACCCAGAAGAGCTCGCTCTGCATCTGGTGGGTTCCCGGGCCGCTCGTGATGATCACGCAGTCGTGCCCGCCGATGTGCCGCTTCCCGAGATACATGTATGGTTCGCCGCTCGGATGCTCCCCGACCTCCGGGATCGCCAGATCCACGGGGGTATACTGCTTGTTCGCGGAACGGCGGCTCAGTTCGTCCACGCGCCGCGCCGCGCGTCGTGCCTGTTCCTCGAACCCGGGCATTGCGACGAGGGTAAGGCCCCCGTTCGGATTGAACGGCACGACGGGCTTGTCTGCTGATTCCATAAGCACCTCCGCGCGCACTGAACCAAATTTGTTCCGTCCTGTCAATGGCTCTGCTATACTCGAAACATGTACATTCGCCTCTCGTTATTCGACAGATTCAAGGCTTCTGCCTGGGCCGTGCTCGCCCCGGTGTTTCCTTATGTCCGCGACGCATTGCTGAGGCTCGGCATCATCCGACATAATATTCGCCAAAATTTCCTCATTGGATACCTTGCGCCTGGCCGGTCGGTCCAAGGACTCATCGAACACCTAAAGACGCATCACGGGTTTTGTGACCATCGCATCGCCTGGGTCGACAGCGACGAAATCATCGGGCTACGAAAGCTGGCCAACTTCCACTTTCAGTATCATTTGCGCGTTTTCATGGACCGGGAAATCCGCGTCCATTTTGAATACACTCCGGAAAGCCGCCCGTTCGACCATTTAGCCGAGGCGTGCTTCGAGGACCGTCGCGAAGAGTTCCTCCGGTTTCTCGAGGACTGGATCGTCGTCGCGTTTGGAAAGGAAAAAGACCCGCAAAGCTCCTGACTATCGAGCTGTCCGAGTCTTTTATTTGTGTGTTTTCCCAACGTTCTCTCCTGCCAGGCGTCCGGTGGCCCAGGAAGCCTGGAGATTAAATCCACCCGTAAATCCGTCCACGTTCAGAATTTCCCCGGCGAAAAATAAACCTGGGCACACCTTCGACTCCATAGTCCCGGGGTCGATCTCAGACAACTCCACGCCACCGGCCGTGACGAATTCATCCCCCGACCCGCGTTGCACCACATGCAATGGAATTCCTTTTAGCCACTCGACGGCGCGCGCAATATCTTTTTTGGCCACCTGGTTCGCGCGCTTCGTTTCCGAAATGCCAAGCTCGCGAATTATCACTTCGGACAAGGATTTTGGAACGGTCATTCCGAGTACGTTGACGAACTGCTTGTTTGGCATTTCCGCGGCGTATTGTTCGATCTCGGCCCGCATCGCATCGAACGTCCGCTCGGGAAACAGGTCGATGCGAATTTCGAGCGGATGCCTGGCATCGTACGTTTCAAAGGCAACAATCGAAGACAGGGCGAACACGGCCGGTCCGCTCACCCCCTTGTGCGTGAACAGAAACGGGCCCGTGAACGAAAAGCGCCTGTCACGCGGCGAGGAGACGGTCGCGTTCTGAAACGACAGCCCGGAAAGCTCCCCGGGCCAGGTCTCGCTCGTATAAAACGCGTTGAGCGACGGAGCAAGCGGGGTAATGGTGTGGCCGAGCGCGGCGGCGAACGCATAGCCGTCGCCCGTGGATCCGGTTTGACGGTATGCTTGTCCGCCCGTCGTAAGGACAAGCGCATCGGCTCGCAATGGCTCGTCTGTTCCCCTTAGCGTCAAGACGAACTCATCCTTTTGTTTTTCTACCTGAATACAAGATGTGTTCAACAAAAGATGAGCACGTGGATTTTGGAAAAAAGTTTCAAACGCCCGGACAATATCATGCCCATCGTCCGACCGCGGAAACACGCGCTGATCCGCCTGCGTCTTTAATGGCACTCCGTGTTCTTCAAACCAGGCATACACGGCTTCCGGCGAGAATCGATGCATGGCGCGCGTTAAAAATTTGCCGCCGCGCGGATATTTGGTGAGAAGCGTCCGAACGTCGCGAATGCCGGTCGTAACGTTGCATCGGCCTCCGCCGGAAATGATAACCTTTTTCCCAAGCCCATCGTTGCGCTCGATCAAAAACACTTCGGCGTCCGGATAAGCTTCGAGCGCGGTTGCGGCACACATGAGCCCGGCAGCCCCTCCGCCAATGATCGCGATACGCATAATTATCGAACCCCTAGAATTTCATACGTGACCTCTCCGAAGGCCGTGGCGACCGTTGCCCCTTCTCCTTTCTTCTTTCCCATGAGCGCGGCGCCGATGGGAGACAAATACGAGATGCGTCCGCGCAATGGATTCGTCTCCTGCGCGCCAACGACTTCAAACGTCTGTTCACGCCCTCCCGCGCGAACAGTCACGCTTGTTCCGATCCGAACACGTCCATCCTCACCCACTCCGGATTCAATCGGAATCGCGTTCGCCACGCGAAGCTTGAGCGAATCAATGCGGTTGTTGATGCGCCGAAGTTGCAATTTCGCATATGAATACGCGGCATTTTCCGACAAATCCCCCATGGCCGCCGTACGACGCAATTCCTCGGCCGCGGGCGGGCGCTCCTTTTTTTCAAGTCGCAGGATTTCATCACGCATGCGCTGAATGGCCGCGGGCGTTAAAAACGCATCGTGTGTCTTTTTCGTCTGAGCCAATTGTTCGCCACGGCGTTTTGGAACGCGCATACCGCTTTGGCTTATGCCAGGATTATTTTTTCTTCGACCGCGAGCCACTCCTTTTCAAGACTGGAAAGTTCGTCATTGAGCTCCGCAAGCCGCATGGCCTTGTCCGGCGCATAATCGGTCGGATTCTCAAAAAAGAAGGCGAGCAACATGCTTTTTTCCTTGTCGACGGCCGCCATCCTCGCCTCGAACCGTTCCTGTGATCGTCGAAGCTGTCGAAGAACGGCCGTGCGCTCCTTGCGCTCCTTATTCGCCTCAATGCGTTCGTCCGCCACGTCGGCCGATGCGTGCGAAACCTCCTCCGAGTACGCCGTGAGGTCGGACACGTATTCCTCATAGGTCCCCGTATAGTGCCGGATGGAACCGGACCGAATCTCATACAAACGATCCACGAGCGCGTTCATGAACGTACGAGCGTGAGACACCACGACGACCGTTCCCGGATACTGCTTCAAGGCTCCGGCGAGCACCTCGACCGTTTCGACGTCCAGATGGTTCGTTGGCTCGTCGAGGATGAGCACATTATGTGCTCGGAGGATGAGACGGGCCAAACGGACGCGAGCACGCTCGCCGCCGGATAACACGCGGCAGGGCTTTTCAAGGTCGTCGTTTCGAAAAAGAAACGCGCCGGCCGCGGCGAGCACTTGCTCGGCGGATGCGTCCGACGGCGCGGCAGCCGTGAGCGCTTGCAGCACGGTCATGTCCGGAGACAGGGTGTCCTCCGACAATTGGGAGAAGTAGCCGATATCCGCATGATGCCACCATTTGTACGTTCCGTCGATGGCGGGAAGTATCCCCGCGAGCGTCTTCAGGAGCGTTGACTTCCCTCTCCCGTTTTCTCCGACCACTCCCACCTTTGCCCCGCGCGGAATATCGAGCGAAATATCTCGCACCACGGCCATGCCGCCATACCCTACGGAAAGTCCGTCGCATACTACGGCCGGACCCGATGTGATTCTCGGACACGGGATGCGAAACGCTGCGGTTGGAAGATCCGTTCCAGTTTGCCGCAGCTGCGTGCGGAGCTTGGCAATATGTTTCATCTTGCTTTGCGCGCGAGTTGCCAGGCTTGCTTTCGCGCGAAAGCGATCAACAAACGCCTGCGCGTCCGCCATTTCACGCCTGAGTCTCTTGTTCGTCCGCCGCACGAACTCGGCCTGTTCTTCCTTCCAATCCAGATATGTCTCCAAGTCGCCTGGAAACTCGGAAAGCATGGCGCGCTCAATTTCCCAGGTAGACGCGCAGATGTTTTGCATGGCCTCCCGATCATGCGAGGTCATTACGAACGCGCCCGGATAATCCTTCAGGAATTCCTCGAGTAGGAGCAACGTCGGAAGGTCAAGATAGTTCATGGGTTCGTCGAGCAACAGCAGCGTCGGACGATCGAGCAGCATGCGGACGATTTTCACGCGCATCTGATAGCCGCCCGACAGCGACGCCGGCGCCTTTTGAAGCTCCGCGGGACAAAGTCCGAACCGCGCGGCGAGTTTCGCGCATTCCCACTCAGGCCGACCGCTGCCGTCCGCCAAAAACGCGATCGTCGTGCCGGTTTCCGGAAGCAAATCGTGCTGTCGCAGCACGCCAAGCCGCGCCCAAGGCATCTGGCGCACGTCCCCGCCGTCGCATTCTTCGTCACCTGCCAGAATTCTGAGAAGGGTTGTCTTTCCGGAACCGTTTCTTCCAATTAATCCTATGTGAGCCCCCTCGGAAATGACAAACGAGACCTTGTCAAGGACTTTCTGCCTCCCATAGATTTTCACGAGGCCCGTAGCCTCAAGAAGCGGTCGCATGTGGCAGCATTTTAGCACAGACCCATAAAATCTTGACATTTCTGAAGAAATGAGGTAGTATTCTTTGTGATTTGACCCTGCTGACAGGGCCAACGGACTCGAACCTCGTGTGTCAACGATTAAGGTGACCCGAAGGAATCGGGTCACCTTATTTCGTATGACCAACACCCAAAACCCCCAAAATGGTGGGTTCTACGGGCTTGGAATCGCGCCGAGCTTGCTCGACGTCCTTGCCCGACTTAAGTATGTCACGCCGACTCCGATTCAGGAGAAAGCCATCCCGATCGCCGTCCAAGGACAGGACGTCATCGGCATCGCGCAAACGGGAACGGGCAAAACCCTTGCTTTCTCCATCCCCATGCTCATGCGGCTCGCGGCCACCAAGGGCCGCGGCCTCGTTTTGCTTCCCACGCGCGAATTGGCGCTGCAGGTCGATGAGACACTGCAGAAAATCGGCAAACAGGCAGGACTTCGCACCGCCGTGCTTATTGGTGGGGCTTCCATTGGAAACCAGATCTCGGCGATCAAAAAGAATCCGCACGTGATTGTCGCCACCCCCGGTCGTCTCAACGACCACTTGGACCAACGAAGCGTCGACCTTTCGAATGTCACGGTCCTCGTGCTCGACGAAGCGGACCGTATGCTCGACATGGGATTTGCCCCGCAAATCAACCGCGTGCTCAAGCATGTTCCGCCGAAGCGCCAGACTCTCCTGTTCAGCGCGACCATGCCGCCGGAAATTTCAAAGATTGCCGCGAACTACATGGCCATGCCGGTGCGCGTGGAAATCGCGCGCTCTGGAACCGCGGCCGAAGGGGTCGCGCAGGAATTGTTCGTGGTCGAAAAATCCGACAAAATCCGTTTGCTTGAAAAACTGCTCAACGAGTATCACGGCACGGTTCTCGTGTTCTCGCGCACCAAGCACGGAGCGACCAAAATCTCGCGTATGCTAAAAAAGATGGATTTCACGGCCGCGGAAATTCACTCGAATCGTTCGCTTAGCCAACGTCGCGAGGCGCTCGAAGGTTTTAAAAACGGCAAGTACCGCGTGTTGGTCGCCACTGACATTGCCGCGCGCGGCATTGACGTAACCGGCATCGAACTCGTGATAAACTTTGACCTTCCGGACCAGGCTGAAGATTATGTGCACCGCATCGGTCGCACGGGCCGCGCCGGAATGGCCGGCAAGGCCATTTCGTTCGCCACGCCGGACCAGGGCAAAGACGTGCGTGAAATTGAAAAGCTCGTTCGCATCCAGCTAAACATCACAAAAACTCCAGATCTCCCGCCCGCGCGCAAACTCGACATGTCCGACGCAGGCGACCGTGACAGTCGCTCATTCTCTCGCCGTCCGCATGGCGGACACGGGGGCGGCGCGCCACGTCCTACCCATGGCGCTTCGTCGTCTTCGAGGCCGCGGAGTACCTCGGTGATCGGCGCGAGTGCCCCGCGCCCCTCCTATGATTCAGAATACCGTCGCGACAAGGGCGCAAAGGCTGAAGGAGTGCCATCACGAAGGCCACAGGGCGGATCCAAACCCGGCGGACGCAGCGGCGGGAGCCGCAGGCCGAAGATGGCTCCGCGCAAATTCTTCGGAGGCATGGGCGTTTAAACAAATCGAAGAAATGGACCCGCGACAGCGGGTCTTTTGGTATCATGTAAACCGTATCCGGACCGCATCTATCGCGGACGCATAAGGGGTCTATACGGCTTTCTCGCCAACGTTGATTTCAAACGTATCCTTCTGGCTGATCTGATAATGCTTTGCCGCGGAGCTTCCCTGTACGACGAGCTCAATGAATCGCCTGTCGCCGTATCCCGATGACCCGGCGATGAGCCCGGTGTAGTAATCCGGCACAGAGCGAAGTTGCGCATAACAAGTGGCCTCTATCGCCAACTTGTTAAGCACGATCTCACGCTTTGCCCCTTCCTCGAACTGGATATCGCTCTGGAGCAGCGTGGTCTTGCAGTTGCCAAAGGAATCAATCCACCATACGCCCAGGCCCGCGTCCGGAACTTCTGAAAATGGCAGAACCTCGCACGGGACGCGCTTGTGCTCCCATACGATGCGCGCGAGACGCGGAAGATAATCAAAGCTACGAAACTGGCTGGTAGCCGCGCGTTCAATCGTCGGGGCATCATATCCGCCAAATGCCATCACCTCGCGGATATCCGTTACGTTCACTCGGTCCGCAAGATCGAACTTTTTCAAAAGCGACAACGTTTCGCCGTCAATGGTGCACACGATCAGTACCTTCTTGAACCAAAGGTACCCAAACGGCGTTCCATTCGGCCACTTTTCCTTTGCCCGGCCATGGCGTGGTGCCACGTTTACGGCAACCACTCCCTCGGCATCGCCCGCGGCGTCAAGCATGTCGATGAGATTTCCCGCCGCCTCGATGTCCGAAGTCACGCCCACGAACGACACGTGCGTTCCAGGAAACAGTTCGGCGTAACGAGTTTCCTGGCGTGACTGCGCGTTGGCGTCGCGACAATCGGTAATGACAGTGATAAACATAACCCGCGCAGCATACCTAGAAATAGAAAAACCGTCAATAAATCAAAGGATCCGTGTTCGTGCTACAGTATTATCCTATGGCCAAGCCCAAAACCCTCTTTGACTCTCCGGAGACCGAAAACCGAAGCGCACCCCTTGCGGAGCGAATGCGGCCAAAAACGCTTGAGGAATATGAGGGACAGCGGAAAATCATCGGCGAAGGAACCATTTTGCGGGAAGCGCTTGTTCGCGACGAAATCCCGTCAATGGTCTTTTGGGGACCGCCCGGAAGCGGAAAAACAACGCTTGCCAAAATCATTGCCGAACAAACAAAGGCAAACTTCGTCCCGTTCAGCGCGGTTTCCGGAACGGTGAAGGACATCCGTGAGGTCATCGCGGGGGCGGCAGACCGTCAAAAGCTGTACGGAGAAAAAACGATTTTGTTCGTCGATGAAATACATCGTTTCAACAAGGCGCAGCAGGACGCGTTTCTTCCCGCGGTCGAACACGGAACCATCATCCTGATTGGCGCGACAACCGAAAATCCGTCATTCGAGGTGAACGCCGCCCTTCTTTCCCGCTGCCGCGTGTTCATCCTTGAAATGCTCGATGTTCCTGACATCGTCGCGATCTTAAGGCGCGCGCTATCAGACGCAAAACGCGGTCTTTCCATGACAGCCCCGCCTGCCGATGATGCCTTGGAATATCTCGCGATGATGTCAAACGGCGACGCGCGCGTGGCGTTGAACGCGCTCGAACTCGCGGCAAGCACCGGCCACGTCGACCGAACGCGCGTCGCGGACGCCCTTCAAAAAACGCATCTGCTCTATGATCGCGCGGGCGAGGAGCACTACAACGTGATCTCCGCGCTTCACAAGTCAATGCGCGGCTCGGACGCGGACGCCGCGCTCTATTGGCTCGGACGCATGCTCGAGGCCGGCGAGGACCCAATATACGTGGCACGACGACTCGTTCGCTTTGCCTCGGAGGACATTGGGCTCGCGGACCCAAACGCGCTTGTCCAGGCGGTCGCGGCGTTCCAGGCAAGCCACCAAATTGGCATGCCGGAATGTAACGTCATCCTAGCCCAATGCGTGGCATACCTTGCACAGGCGCCAAAATCGAACGCGCTCTACGTTGCCTATGGCCGCGTCCAGCGCGACATCCGCGACCTTCCGGCGGAACCAGTCCCAATCCACCTTCGCAATGCCCCCACCACGCTCATGAAAAACCTTGGGTTCGGCGATGGATACAAATATACTCCAGATTTTAAAAACCCAAAGGAGGCAGAACAATGTTATTTGCCAGAACGTCTTAAGGGGAAGAAATACCTTCGTCCCACGTAGTCCTGCCATCTCCTGCCAAATCGATTGGCTCGCCAAAATATGTCGGTTCCGCGCCGAATAATACGTTTACAACGGCCTTTACCCGGGCCAATGACTCCCGGGCGGAAAACCAGGCCTGCTTTGCGTATGGCTGTAGATCGGAAGAAACGCCCTGCGCATGCATGCCCACCGCATCAGCCAGATACAGCGCCCTGGAAAGATGATATTGCTGCGTGACGACGATCGCGTCCGTAACCCCGAACACGTGTCGGGCACGATACATCGAATCATACGTGTCAAATCCCGCGTGATCTAAAAATAGGTCCTCCGCGGCAACGCCAGCCGCGAGCAGATATCGGCGCATGGCGTTTACCTCGTCGTATCCGTCCTGTCCGTTATCGCCGGATACGAGAACCTTATCCGCAAGACCGGCCGTATACAAGTTTGCCGCAACGGTGAGACGATCGGCAAGAATGTCCGATGGCTGTCCATTCGCCAAAACGCTGGCGCCTAATACAATTACGACTGGCGCGTGCGCAATGTTGTCTGATGGATACGCGACAACGCCCGTTGCCATCGAAAGCACGATCCATTGGCATCCGCCCCAAAAAAAGGCAGGCACGACGATAGAACAGGCTGCAATTTGGATGAGACGTCGAATCATACGAACATAAAACGAAAACTCCACGTACGCACTGGATTTGGTCCTCTTGCAGTCGGGTATTCCCTTATCGGGACGCGTTTCCTGTTCGTGCTGCCAGTTTTCACCGGGAACCCGAGTCAGAATCGGCTTAACCGCGTGGCTCTCAGTTCTCTTCCTGGGAAGAGGAACATTACCAAGCCCAAGTACCAAATTTAGCCCAAATCAGTTCGTTCGTGGAGCACATCTATCATAACATACCGTTTGAAAAAATAAACATCGTGCCCACTTGTCGGTAGGCACGATGATTGAATTAACGGCTTGTTGCGAACTGAATGGATGGACTTGCGAATTCAAGCACGTGGCGCACCTCCGGTTTCTCCGTAAATGACACGATCTCAATGGGCACCGGCGCACGACCCGCCACTGATGATCGACGGGTCTGCTGGTCGATTTCCACGGTGAGCACGTTCACCACGAGAACCGCGATAACCGCCCCGCCGGCCACGATGGAGGTTGTCTGAAGAAAAAACCGCGTCCAAACAACATAAAATCGATTACGCTCAAATAATGTCGAGTTTAACAGCGCTCGACGTAGCGCATATCGGTGTTCTGGAACGTCTGGCGTCTCAGCGGGCTCCATCCGTTCCAAAAGCTGTTCGAGTTGTGAGAGCGTCAGTTCGTTCATACCTGTCGTTGGCCGTCGATTCGGTCATTAGGACCCGTAGTTTTTTAAGAGACCGATGAATGTGAGACTTAACCGTCCCTTCCTTCATTTTTACGGTGGCAGCTATTTCAGGCACGGTCATCTTGGAGAAAAACCGCATGCTGATGATATTCTGTTGCTTTTGGTTTAATTTCCTGAGATATTTTCGCAGTCGATACGTTTGTTGACGCATGTCTGCGTCATCCTCACTCGCAAGCATGACAACGTCAGGGCGATAATCTTCGTTTGCCACCAGCTCTGGCGCTTCATCGATGGCCACAGGAAGATAGCGTTTTCGACTTCTAAAATATGTGCCAAGTTGCGCGACCGCAATGGCGAACAACCAACTTTTGAACGGCTTGCCGCGCGGCTCATACCGGCGAATGTTCTTCAGCGCCTGAAAGAACGTTTCGCTGCATAGATCCTTTGCGACCTCAACGTTGTGCGTTCGCGAGAGTAAAAACCCGAAGACGGGTCGGTAGTAGCGATCGTACAACCGCCCGAACGCATCGGGTTTTGTTTTGGATTGTTCTATGAGCGTCACCTCCTCATTATCCATAGGATTTATACGTCCTAATGTTTCTTCCCTCGACCTTTGCGAAAGTATATACCTAAGATATCATTTCCGTTGCAAATTATCCCAAAATTAATAAGCATGATATGATTATTTTAAATATCAGCTTCGACCGATTGGTCATCATCTATCAAATATCCAGTTGCTGACTCACTTTTCTATGGATTTCTCATCAATCAACCCATACACTTCCGTCGGCATTGCGTTAGTTATTGGAGCTGTCATCTTACTTGCCAAGCAACGTAGGGGGGGTGGTTCATCTTTCCGCGGCATGGGGGGAGGACAATCGATTTTAAAGACATACACTCGCGATCTTACCCATGAGGCCGAGACGGACAACCTCGACCCAGTGATCGGCCGCGAGGAGGAAATCGAACGTGTCGTGCACATCCTTTCCAGGCGCCGAAAGAACAATCCCCTGTTGCTTGGCGAGCCAGGAGTGGGCAAGACGGCAATCGTCGAAGGACTGGCCAGGCGCATCCACAAAGGATACGTGCCAAAGTCCCTCGCGGGAAAAAGAGTCCTTTGCCTCGACCTAACCGGTATCATCTCAGGAACCAAATATCGAGGGGAATTCGAGCAACGGATGAAGAGCCTGACCTCTGAGATAGAGGCGATGGGAAGGAAGGTCATTCTCTTTATCGACGAGATACACATGATTGAGGAGGCATCCGGCGCGGAAGGATCAATGAACATATCGGACATCCTGAAGCCCGCCCTGGCACGAGGCGATCTGCAGGCCGTCGGTGCTACGACCTGGAAGGAATATGAAAAGTTCATTAAACCAGATGACGCCCTGAACAGGCGCTTCCAGCCGGTCTTCGTGGGCGAGCCCAACGAGGCCGACAGCTTCGAGATCTTGCGCGGTATCAAAGGAACATACGAGCAGTTCCACGGCGTCCAAATCCCGGATGAGACGCTCCGCTCGGCCATTCGCCTCTCCGCCAAAATCAAAGATCGTTTCCTCCCTGACAAAGCTCTTGATCTCATCGACGAGGCAAGTGCAAAGGTATCAATCGAAGCAAGGTATACGCATGCGAGTCTCTCGAGCGATCCGGCCGCGGCCGCGGCTTCTACCGAGCGTATCGCCAAGGAATCAAAGCGTCTGAGTGAGGTTATACTTGAACTTGATGCGCTCGATGACGAGTTCCCGGACGAACTCGAAATCGAGAAGGCCGAACGTGCGCTCAAGCGTCACCTTGAACAACTCAAGGCCCATGACAAAACTTCCACAGACGAGACCGGACCGATCGTTACAGAAAAGGACATCGCAGACGTCGTGCGGCTTTGGAAGATGAACGACTAGAGTCCGTTTGGTAACGCAAAACGAGCTGGCCCGCCAGCTCGTTTTCGCATGGAGACTAAAACGTACGGCATTTTTTTAATTCCTAGTAATCCCTCAGCTTCTCGATCATGGGGTGCGACTGGATCTTTTCGAGGGCCTTTGCCTCGATTTGGCGAATACGCTCGCGCGTGACATCGAATTCCTTGCCCACTTCCTCGAGCGTGTGGCTCACGCCGTCCGTAAGGCCGAAACGCATCTCAAGGATCTTCTGCTCGCGTGGGCTCAAGTCCTTCATGGCGTTGTTCACGTAGTCGCGCAGAAGCTCGCGGGCCGCGGCACGGTCAGGCGAAATGGTCTTGATGTCCTCGATGAAGTCCTCGAGCTTCGAGTCTTCGTCGTCGTCGCCGACGGACGTTTCGAGCGACACGGTGTCCTGCGAGATGCGGATGATGTGTTGGACCTTTTCGAGCGGCTCGTTCATTTCCGCCGCGATCTCCTCCGGCAACGGCTCGCGGCCGAGGTCCTGGATAAGGCGGCGCTCCACCTGCATGAACCGGTTGATGGTTTCCACCATGTGGACCGGGATGCGAATGGTGCGGCTCTGGTCGGCAAGCGCACGCGTGATCGCCTGTCGAATCCACCATGTCGCGTAGGTTGAGAACTTGTATCCCTTTCGATATTCAAACTTTTTCACGGCTCGGAACAAGCCGATATTCCCTTCCTGGATCAGGTCGAGAAGCGACAGCTGCTTGCCAACGAACTTCTTGGCGATCGACACCACGAGACGCAAATTCGCCTCAATGATGCGCCGCTCCGCTTCCTTGTCATTGCGTTCCTTGCGCTTGGCAAGCGCCACTTCTTCCTCTCCGTTCAAAAGCGGAATCTTTCCGATCTCGCGCAAATACATTTGGATGGAATCCTGCGACAACTCCGGAACTTCGTTGGTCTTTCGCGTTGAGCGCGTATTTCGGATCTTGTCGTATACGTCGGTACGTTCCTTGTCGCGCCCGAGGATTCCTTCCTTCATTTCGATGAAGTGAACGCCAATGCGGTCGAGCCGTTCAAGAAACTCACGCAAATCGCCCAAATAATCCTCGACGTCCGGAAAGGCGAAGAGGACCTCGTTTTCCGTGACGAATCCGCGCTGCTGTCCTTTCCGGATCAGCCGGTCGATGGCTTCCGGCGTGGGCGGAGGCATGCGCACGTATCGCGCCCTGGGAGCGGCAGGAGCGCGGGACGGTTTGCGTGCCGAAGCGGACTTCGACGACGCGGACTTCGACGGTTTCGCCACCTTGTTGGCAACCGCGCTCTTTTTTGCGGGCTTGACCTTTTTTCCTGAGGAAGCCGCCAGCTTTTTTACGGGCTTGGTTTGCTTTCCTGGTTTCTTTTTCGTCTTGACCATACGTAAACGCCAAAAAGCGATACTTGCCTATCGCAGCGCATTAAATTCACGGATGAGTTTTTCCACGGTTGCCTTGTCTCCGGCCTGCTCGGCACGGCGCATATCCGCCTCGATCGCCTTCCGTCGGCGGTCATGGTCGGACGCGGTAAGGGAATCAAGAAGCTCATGAACCTGGTCAGCGACCCGTTCGGGCGGCAATTGGGCGACGATCTCTTCTCCGTGCAAAACGATTTCGTGCAGCAGGGAGCGTTCGTGGTCCCGGCCCGTCAAGCGGGCTTCAAGCCGGCCAAAATATGAGTGGGGTGCCTGGTCCATTGACTGGCTCGAATGATACTCCTCCCGCATGTCGTTGTAAAGCGCCCAAACGCGGTCCGAAGGCAACAAACGGGCTTCCAAAGCCAGGACAATCATTTCACGAACCGACGGCACCTGAACGAGCATTCCAAGCAACGATCGAACGGCCTGTTCGTCGCGCGTCGTCGGCGACGCGGCACGGGACGCGGGGACTCGAGCCGTGCCAACACCTGCTCGTTCCGGACGAACCGAACCGCTCATCTGCGTCCCATTTATGGCATCACGCAGGACATCCGTATTCGTGCGAAGCAAATCCGAGACGGTTTGTAGCCAGTGTTCCCGCTCGATGACATCCTTGATTTGAGATAACTCGGGAATAAGAAGCGCCGCAACCGCGCGCTTATCATCTACGCTGGAAAGATCACGGCCCACGGCCGCACGATCGATAAAATATTGCATGATGGGCACGGTCTTGGCGCACGCGACGCGCCACAATTCCGGATCGTTCTGAACGGCCTCGTCCGGATCCTTCCCCGCATCTGCCGGAAGCACGGCCACGCGCACGTCGAATCCACTGCGCCGAGCGAGAGCAATGCCGCGCTGCGCCGCCTTAAAACCGGCGGCGTCCGCGTCAAAGGAAAAGACTATGGTCGTCGTAAAGCGTCTCAGGATCGCGAGCTGATCCTCGGTAAGCGCCGTGCCGGACGATCCGACCACGTTCTCCACGCCTGCCTTGTGCGAGGCCACTACGTCGAGATTTCCCTCGACGATCACCACGCGCCCCTCGCGCTTGATCGCCTGTTTCGCAAGATGCAGGCCATACAAGGTTCTTCCCTTGTGATAAATCTCCGTCTCCGGCGAATTCATGTATTTCGGCCCGTCTTCTGACGCTTGCGACCCTTCCTGCGGCATGACACGGCCAGTGAAACCGATCACGTTCCCATGCGCGTCACAAAGCGGGATCATCAGACGATTTCGAAACCGGTCATACACGCCGCTTCCGTCCTTTCGACGAAGGACAAGACCGGCTTTCTCCTGCTCGACCGGCTGAAATCCACGTTTGCTCAAAAATACGGTCAATGCGTCCCAGGCGTCCGGCGCGAATCCCAGACCAAATGTTTCCGCGAGCGTATCCGGAATCCCCCGCCGCTCCAAATAAGCGCGCGCGTTCACACCGACTGCGGATTCCATCAACACCTTGCGATAATAACGCGCGGCAAGGTCGTTCGCTTCCAGAAGACGCCGTTTCTCGTTCGTCTCGGTCGCGGAAAAACGAACGACCTCAACCCCGACCTTCTTTCCCAAATGCATGAGCGCCTCCGGAAAATCCATCCCTTCCATTTTCATCACGAACGAAAAGCAGTCCCCTCCCTCATTGCAACCGAAGCAATGCCAAATCTGCTTGTCCGCGGAAACATGGAACGACGGGGTCTTTTCGGCATGAAACGGACAAAGCGCCCGGAACCGCGAAGGTCCGGCCGGCTTGAGCGGCAAATACTCGCCGACCAGCTCGGCGATATCCACCCGTGATTTGATTTCTTCCTTGGGGTCCATGGTCGGACTTTAGCTGTCTTGCGCGGTTTTCGCAAGGCCGCTTGCCAGCCGGTATGAGGCAAGTTTTACCATTTCCGTGACCACGAAATAAACGACGACGATCCCGAGGATGAGCCACACGTCAACAGACGATGGCGAGATAAAACGAAAGACACGTTCGCCGAATGCCGTGAATGGAATCCAAATGGTAGCAACGGCCGCGACCGCGGAAAGCCAGAACAACGGGCGCGCCGGATGGACCGCCCGCCAAAAAGGAAGCCGGGTACGAATGGAAAAGATGAGCACGAGCTCGGTAAGAATCGAGCCGATAAACCAATTGGTATGGAGGACCTCGGGCGAAATCCGACTGAATAGGCCGAAGAAAATAAAATCGAACACCGTACTGACCACGCCGAGCACCGTGGCCGAATAGACAATATCGCGCAGATCATATACCCGCGGCCGTCTGAGCTCATCGGCGTCAACCGCGTCCGTGGCAATCGCGATCATGGGAAAGTCGGAGAGAAGGTTCAGAAGAAGAATCTGCACCGGAAGCATCGGCAAATAGTCTACCAGCAATGTCGCCGTGGCAACCGCGAGAAAGTTTCCAAAGTTCGAGGCGAGCGTGGCCTTCACGTACTTAACCGTATTTGCAAAAACAGAACGTCCTTCGCGGATGCCTCGAATGATAACGTCGAGCGATTGCTGCAACAGCACGATATCCGCGGCCTCGCGCGCGATGTCACTTGCGCCGGAGACCACGATTCCCACGGACGCGATTTTCAAGGCGGGCGCGTCGTTAATTCCTTCCCCAAGAAATCCGACCTCGCCGGTCTCCTGCAATGTCTGGATGATCAAGTACTTTTGGCGCGGCGACACGCGCGCGAACACGGAATGCGATTCCGCCTGCGTTGCGCGATCGGCTTCCGGAAGCGCTTCCCATTCCTCTCCGGTCATGACTTCCATGTTCGATGAGATGAGCCCGACCTCGCGCGACACGGCCGCGGCAACTTCCCGACTGTCACCGGTTAAAATTTTGACGGCAACGCCAAGACGTTTGGCATGCGCAATGGCCTGCGCCGCCGTTTTCTTCAACGGATCGACGAACGAAATCGCCCCGACCATGGCCAACGGGCCGTCTTCCGCGTGCCAATCGCCGTCCTGAGCCGTACGCGCGGCAACCGCAAGCACGCGACGACCTTTCTTCCCCTGCTCGGCGGACCATTCCCGCATGCCTCCGCAATCGTCGTCGCACAACGCGGCAAGCTCGTCCGGCGACCCGCGAACGACAAGGCGGCCGTCAACGACGACGCTGTTCCAACGCTTGGCCGGGTCAAATGGAATTTCATGCGATCTTTCGGCCGACTGGACGCGCCTGCGGTCGGATTCCGCGAGACGATCCCATATCGCGATGTCAAACGCGTTGTTCGGGCCCGCGCGACGCTCGCCAAGAAACGAGGAACCGGCCGCCGCGTCGAACAGCACGGATTCGTGCCGATGTCCGAAAACGTCCGCGACTTCCAACTTGTTTTCCGTCAGGGTTCCCGTCTTGTCCGTGCACAGGACCTCGATGGACCCGAGGTCCTCAATAGCGGATAGACGCTTTACAACTACTTTTTACTTCGCAAGCCGCAGCGCGCCGCGCGACAACGTGGTCGTCATCACGAGCGGCAATGCCTCCGGGATAACCGATACGGCAAGCGCGATCGAAAAAATTAGGAGGTCCGGAACGTTGGCATGATCTCCCTTGATCACGAGATTCGCGACGAAGACCGCGGCAAGGGTAATGAGAATAATGCGTAGAATGAACGCGCTGAACGAGCCGACATTCTTTTCAAAGTTACTCTTGCCGTCCGTATCGCGAGTCATCCTCGCCAGCTCTCCAATTTGTGAGCGAACACCCGTCGCGATGACCACGCCGACCCCATGTCCTGAAACCACCGTGGTACCGGCAAACCCCACGTTTATTGCCTGATACGGCTCGGTTGCCTCAAACGAGAGTGCTGACGCCTGTTTTTTTACGGGCGCGGATTCGCCCGTGAGCACGGATTCGTCCAAGGCCAAATCGTTCTCCCCAATGAATCGAACGTCCGCATGGATCATGTCGCCCGTTTCGACCACCACGACGTCGCCCGGTACCAAATCACGGCTCTCCACCCACGTTTCCTTTCCGGCCCGCCGCACGCGCGCCTTCGCGCGAACGAACGTGCGCAAGAGCTCCACGGCACGCTCGGAATGATATTCCTGCGCGAACCCAAGCCCGGCATTTATCAACACGAACCCGGCGATCATCAGGGCGTCAATCGTTTCCCCGAGCGCCCACGCGATCAACGCGGCGACAATCAGCAGATACAAAAATGGCGAACGAAACTGGCGGAGCAAGATGCGATGCCAACGCACGCGGCCGCGCACGATTTCGTTCGGTCCGGATTCCACGAGGCGCCTGGCCGCCTGCAATGCTTCCAATCCATCCGACGAAACGCCCAGTTCCCGGAACAGATCCTCGGTGGTACGAGTCGATGCGCGGGCAAAATTCATATCAGACGACCAAAATGTAACCGATGTACAGAAGATATGTGAGCACAAACGCCACGCCCTGCCAACGATCAAATCGGTGGCGCGTCCCAATAAACATACTGACAAACAGGAAGACGGACGCGAATATCACCATCGCGGCATCGCGCGAGGCAAACTCGCCAAATGGAAGCGGACGGACAAGCGCGCTGCTCCCGAGCACAAAGAATACATTAAAAATGTTCGACCCGATGATATTTCCAATCGCGATGTCCGTGTGCTTCTTGTACGCGGCAACGAGCGACGTGGCCATCTCCGGCAACGAGGTCCCAATGGCAACGATGGTCATGGCAATCACATGGTCCGAAAGACCGACAAGCCGCGCGAAACCCGTCGCGCCCTCGACGACAATGGATCCTCCGATCCCAAGGGCAACCAGTCCTCCGAGGATATACAGCGCGATCATCGGCATGGTGAGCTCTCCGACCGGATCGCCGCGCTCGCCCGACCTTTTGCTAACCCCGTACACATAATAGAGAAAGATCCCAAAAAAAGAGAGGAGGACGAACCCATCGATACGCGTAATCGCATCAAGCATGCGCCCGTCGAACAACACGTCGTTCCCCATCACGAAAACGAGCGTGACCGCGAGAATGGAAAAAGGGATTTCCTTCCAGATCGTGGTCTTTTGCACGGTAATCGGTGCGATGATCGCCGCGAGGCCAAGAATCAACATGATGTTCGCAATGTTGCTTCCAAGCACGTTTCCCACCGCGATGTCCGTTGATCCGCGCGCCGCGGAAAACAAATTCACGACAAGTTCCGGCATCGACGTACCAAGCGCCACCACGGTCAGTCCGACCACGAGCGCGCTCACCCCGAGTCGTCTCGCGAGCGAAGACGCGCCAAGCACCAGATAATGCGCGCCACGCAAGAGAAGGAGGAATCCTCCGGCAAGCATGAGAAAGCTAACGAGCATAGGAGGAAATCACGGTTTGATAAACGGAAGGAATTGCCCGACGAGCCCAGCCATGCGTTTGGCACGACCCAAATCGATCCCAAGCTTCAGGGGAAATGCCAAATAATCATTGGTCATAGTTATTCCCCGATAAGCCAACTAAAAAATCCCCCGCGTTTCTTGGACGGCGTGCGTTCCGTTTCGTGAATCGTTTGCGCGCGCTCCGGCGTTGATCCTAATGATTTCACGAACGCGACGATTCTTGCGTTTTCGCGTTCCACGAGCGGACCCGCGTATTCCCCGCTGTGCGCATGGCTGCCCCCGTAGGTGGCTTCCTTCTGGTCGAGGTGCAGGTTGAGCTGCATGCCGCCATTGCGATCCTCAACGTAGGCATGATACCGCGGAAACGACGTGCCTTGGATTCGCTTCACGTACGAAAGTTGCGCCTCGCGGCCGCGATGTTCGCCATATCCGGCCCTGCGCAACAAACTGCGCGCCGTATCCGCGAGAGGGCCTGGAATAAAGGTGTTCATACGTGGACATTCTAACAGACCGTTGACAAAACCAACAATCCGCGCTAGGTTGGCCCTCCGGAGGAAAGAAACATGCGACTGTTCTTCGCCCTCGCGCTCATCGGCGCGTTCATCCTGGCCTGCGCATCAGAGCCGGCCGCCAAGGAAACGTACCCTACCGTGGTAGCGGAGGGGACGTACGTCTCCCTGGCCCCGACAAGGGACGGGTACGCCATCGCATTGGTGTACACAGACCAGGAACATCACCTCATGAGCTGGATCTTCCGCGTCGAAACCTTCGACACATGGAAGATCGCCGGAACCGAAACGGTCAGCATCCCCGATCCGTTGTACCCCGGGAATGCGTTCGTGCTCACCAAAACCGGCCCGGCCGAGTTTACCCTCGCCAAGGCCCAGTGACCCGCCCACCCAGTGGCGGGATTTTTTTACACAAACAGAAAACGCCCCGGACAATCCGAGACACTTTCTGGCGGTGTCCGTGGGTTCAGTACCAGGTTTACGATGGCCTTTGAAGGGATCTTCGGGATTCATCGGAGGGAGGTTTTGAGGCATGTGAGTCGAAAGACGGTATCGCGGCATCATGGTATAATAATTTACGAAATTATTGAGTATTTATGAAAATCGGGGAACCCGGTGGCGAATCACAAGAAAGACAAACAGCGGAAACTGAACGGCGTGAATTTCGCGTCTGGGAGGGCTTACGTACAGAATCTGCACGACGCGAATATGAGGCGTTGACAGAAGATGAGAGGGCGTACATTAACGGCGCATCGGACGTACTTGCGAGCAACGCTCTGGACATCACTTTTTTCAGTAAGCCAATTGGCGGATATGTAGACCCAACAGTATCCAGAACTCCGCCTGAATATAGCTGGTCGATTAATTTAGGAGATGAGAATCATGATCGAGGTATTGTCGATGCCGCCAAATTGTATCGGAAGCGAGAGCGGACACTTGACCCAACCCTGAGAGATCTACTCGGCAGTAAGCTTCGTTGCAACACCATTTTTATTCTTGGACTTCCAACCCTGACCGATTTTGGAGTTTCGGAAGACGATGCGCGCTATCAGTCATATAAAGCGACTTCAAAGGATGAGGCAATCGTATTGGCAAAGCTCGCTGCTCCGTCTGGATCGCTTAATAATATTCAAGAGGAAACTCGTGGCGTATTTGCTGATTTTTCATTGCGCGTAAGGTATCCTCCCGAAGTACAGAATATTTTTCTAAGTAAGGATAATGCGTACTTACTCCATTTCGTTCTTCAACATGCTGCCATTAAATTTGATCCGGCATACACGGTATATTTTGACGGCTCCTTATCGGGAGAAAAGATATTCGGAGCGGAAAAAGAAGGTCCCACGATTGTTGTTGTAGATGAAATCAAAATGAAAGTTCTCTCAGGCGGAGAGCGGGTACCAGCAAAAAGAAATGGATCATATACTGTGGAGGCGATGTACACACATATCGAACCGATGGTATCGAGTGGGCAGCGACAGGATTTTGCCCCTTGGGTTTGGCAAACTAATAGAGGAAGGTTTGACCCCGCTGCACGAGAACGAGCAAACGAATACCCTCGCCCGCCCATTAACGCAATGAGCACGAAGAAGTAGCGAAGGCGGAAGTGTTTCATACGCGAATAACACAAAACAACACGCGTTTTGCGTGCTGTCTTTTCGCCCCACTACGCTCCTTCGGAGCTTCGTTGGGGGCATCCCACTTCACCCTTCGGCAATGTGAGTAATCCCCAACGTAGCCCGAAGGGCGAAGTGGGATGGCGGAGAGGAGAGGATTCGAACCTCCGATACCTTGCGGTATACTCGCTTTCCAAGCGAGCGCACTAGACCTCTATGCGACCTCTCCGTGATCGATGCGCGAGCGGCAAAAATATACAGGATTCGCGAAATGAGCGCAAGGGTGCTCTTGACAGTTGGCCTGGCGACCGTATAGTGATTGTATATGCGCTGCATGATCGCCGGACCGCTTCCGACGGACGCTCGCACGCTGATGCTTCACCTCGGTTATACGGAGCATCAAACGGCCGGCATGGGCCTTACGTTTGTCAGAAGCGCCCACGAAGCCGCCTTTCCCCGTTTCCACGCGAGCATCGCGGAAACGCCGGAAGGCGGCTTTGTCATGAACGTGCACCTTGACCAAGCGGCGTTTAACGGCGACGGAAACCACCAATACGTTTGGGCCTACAAGAATCCACAACTCGACGAGGAAACCAAACGGGTCTGCCTCGCCGTGGACAATCTGAAACGCCGCCTTGCGACCGGCGAGCCTATTGAATTTTCTCCGCGGGAAGAAATCAAATCCGAACGCATCGGGATCATCGCCAAATTTTTCCAGCTGATGTAAAAAAACGCCGGGTTGGCGTCAGAAAGATGAAGAGGCGGATTCCGTGGGATGGTGCGGCTTGCCAAAAGGCGGACCAAACGGCCGGTAGGCCCGCCCCGCGTGATAGTCCGCAATCCCGCGGAGTTCCCCTTCCTTCACCCATGCGGGCGGGCGAGGGCCGGCGTCCGTGGAACGGTCATGAAAACGGATTTCCCGATCGGGCAGGAGCACGCGGCGCTCGCCGAACAGCATGGCAAGGCACCTCGGGGCGTGCCAGTCGTCCGTGACCACGAGGATGTCGGCGACGACATCGAACTCCGCGGTGCTTCCGATGAGGCGGAGCGCGCCGCGAACGTCCGTCAGCGTGCGCGAACCAGGATCGAATGCGCCGATCGCGCGCGTGCCGCGACTGGCCGCGCGCATGGCGAAGTGCTCGACGTCGCGTCCATCGAACGCGTCGCCCACGATCACGAGCGGCGAGCGCGTTTCGCGCGCAATCGCGATGGCATGGTCGACGCGATGGTAACGCGGCGACCACTCGTTCGTCTCGTGCGGACCGCAGAACATGAGCGCGAGACTCGGTCTCGGACCGGGAAGGAGGAAAGACATCTTGGCTCCGGAAAAACGTGTTTGGGATGGAGGCGATGATTCGTCTCCACGGCCAAACGCGTCATGCCGCGAGCGTCTTCCAAAGGGCGTCGAAGATGAGTTCCTGGGTCGCGGCAATGGAAGCGTCCTCAATGATCACCCCGAACAGACGTTTGTTGGCGTCCATGGAAATATACGCCGTCTTGCCGGGATAAATCGCGATGTACGTTGGCGCGCTCTCGCCCTGCGAAAGCCACCGGCGCTCGTCGAGGCCGGCGAGCGTGCCGCCCTTGCCCACGGCGATCGCGCGCACGCGCACGCCGCGCTTCACGCGCTCCTTGCTGAACGTGGGCCATGCCGCATCCTTGCGATCACGAATCGCCGCGGTCGAATAGACGCGATATGTTTTCGTTTCCGAGCGTTCCGTGACATCGATCATGTCCTCAAGGATGTCGTGAACCCCGGCGTCGCCCTCGTAATAGCGAACGGCCGGGCGGTAGCTCGATTCTCCTCGCAGCGCGTCGAGCCCTGGAATCATCCCGTCTAGATCAAGCGCGGCCTCGCGCATTGCCACTTCGCGCCGCGTCGCGAGCCCTCGGAGCTTATGCGGGTCCTCCGCCGTGAAATACCTGTGGGTCTTCGCGTCCACATAAGACGCGATCCCCGCGTCGAGGAGCCGTTTCAGCGCGTCATAGGTCGTGCCTCGGTTCAGGTTCGCCTCCTCCGCGATACGTCGCAGCGGGGCGCTTCCGAGCCGAAGCAACGCCTGGTACACGTCGAGATCCTTTCGAGCGAGCCCAAGAAGCTCAAGCACTTCAGGAGACAAGATATCCTTATTTTTCATATATGACTATTTTGAAACGGCACAAATGAATATGAATATAAAAATACGCTTCATTCAGCGCATTTGTCAAATAATTTTCTGTCATTTTTCTGCCGACAGCTTTGTTTCAAATTCAGTCCTGTTCCAGAATTGAGTTGACAAAACATCGAAATCCGGCTATGTTTCTTTAGCAACTCCTGGAGGCAGAATGAAAGAGAAAAACCTGTGGATTGTCTGGAACGGAGTACACGGACCCGCGGGCGGGATGCTGACCGTGGCAATCGCGCTCGCGATCACCGGACTGGCGTGGTACAGCTCGTCCAGCGTGAGCGCGCCAATGCACGTCGTTTCCATCATCCTCAACGGATCGGTCCTGTTCCGTCCCTGGAGGAAGTACCGCCAGCTGCGGCGCTTCTCCGAGCGAACTGGCACGCCGTTCGAGGAGGTCACTGCGCTATACGGCGCGCACATGGAGCAATACTGGCGGAAATTCCGCCCGTGGAACCGCTCCACCTGGAGCCGCTCGGTATACGAGGCGCTGGCCGCGCTCGGCTGCGCGGCGGCACCGACCCAGGCCGCCGCACCCACTCAAAGGAGACCCCCCATGACCGACCAACTTCTTGGCTTGCTGACGATTTGGAGAGGCTTGTTCCGACCATTGGGCTCGCTTCTCTCCCTCGCGGCCTTCGGCCTCTTCCTCTACGCCATCACGACCGAGACGTTTCTGCTGGCCGCCGTCGTGTTCGCGGCCGCGACCAGTGGCTGGATGAGCGGCACGATGCTCGGGCGTTCCCTCGATGTCCTCTTCCTGGCGCGCCGCGAACGCCAGACCTTCCGCCAGATGGCCGAATGGTACAGGACGTACCTCGACTTCCATGCTGCGCACGATCGCGCCTGGCGGTCTCCAGGGACCTGGGTTCCATACACGCCGATCCAGGCGTGGCGGAAGCACATCGAGAACGTCCGGACTGCCAGTGAAGGTCGTCAGACGAACTGACACCCCTTCTCACACCCTGCCCTCACGCAAGGGTTCTTTTTTTACCAACGGGCATCCGCGCGAAAGCGTGACCGGTACCAGACCAACCCTCCGGCAACGACCATGACAAGGGAAAGGTACTGCGCGGGAGTCAAACCAAGATACCGCGCGTCGACCACGCGGAGAAAGTCGGAGAAAAAACGGAAGATGCCGTAGGTAACGAGAAATGTCACGATGTACGCCGGCGGCTTGGCGTTGCGACGCGCGAGGACGAGAAAACCGATCGCGATCGCGAAGCCGTAGATGGACTCGTAAAAACCGAGGTCGTGGCGAATCGAACCGTCCGGGTAACGCACGCCCAAAATGAAACGCGTGAGCGTTCCGGGATGGTCGTGGATAAGAAAGCACCCGATGCGCCCGATGCCAATGCCAAACGGCAGGCCATAGATCATGGCGTCAGCGTATTTCCAAAAATCGAGCTTGCGGCGACGCATGAACCAAACTCCCGCGAGCGTTGCACCGACCAGCCCGCCGAACATCGACATTCCTCCGCGCCAAACCGCGATCACCGAAAGCGGATCCGCAAGATACGTCGCGAGGTCGTATAGCGCCACGTGAAAAACGCGCGCCATCACCATGGCGCCGACCACGATCCACGCCGACGCATCCCACACCGCTCCGCCATCGAGCCCGCGGCGCTTCGCCATGCGCGCGCCCATCCACGCGCCGACAAAAATCCCGATCGCCACAAATAACCCCCACGCCTGGATGGTGAGAGGGCCGAGCTGAATCGTTTTGATTTCGAGGTAAGGGATCATGGAGTCCGCGTGTGCCAATCCGTAACGGATTGGTAATACGCGCCGGCACGGAAAAGCGCGTACTCGTCAAACGTCCTGCCAAGCAGCTGGAGGCCGACCGGAAGCTCGTTGACGAATCCGCACGGAATCGACATTCCGGGAATGGTCGCCATGTTTGCCGAAACCGTGTAGATATCCGCGAGGTACATGGCAAGCGGGTCGTTGAACTTCTCGCCGATGGGCCAGGCAACCGACGGCGAGGTCGGCGTGGCAATGACGTCGACATCCTTGAACGCGTCGTCAAAATCGCGCTTGATGAGCGTGCGGGCCTTGAGCGCCTTGCGGTAAAACGCGTCCGCATATCCTTTCGAAAGCGCAAAGGTCCCAAGCATGATGCGACGCCGCACTTCCGGTCCGAACCCTTCCCCGCGCGAACGCTCGTACGTTTCCAGCAACGTGCTTCCCTCCGAGGAATATCCGAAACGAATGCCGTCGAACCGACCAAGGTTCGAACAGGCCTCGCTCGGCATCACGACGTAATAGGAAGCGAGCGCATACGGCGCGTTCGGCAAAGAGATTTCCACGATGTTCGCGCCCGCCTTTTCGTACACGGCAATCGCGTCCATGACCGTCCGGCGCACGTCCTCATCCATGCCCTCCAGAAAATACTCCTTCGGCACGCCGACGCGCATTCCCTTCACGTCCCTTTCGAGAAGCTCGGGAATGCTTGCGTCCGCGCCAGCGACGGTCGTCGCGTCGAGCGGGTCGTCGCCCTGGATGACCTCAAGCGCGAGCGCGGCGTCTTCCACCGTGCGCGCGAACGGGCCGATCTGGTCGAGACTCGACGCGAGCGCCACCAACCCGTGTCGGGACACGCGGCCATACGTTGGCTTCAATCCCACGACGCCGCAGAGCGACGCCGGTTGGCGGATGGAACCACCCGTGTCAGACCCAAACGCGAGCGGCGCGAACCCCGTGGCAACCGCAACCGCGGAACCGCCGGAGGAGCCACCGGGAACGCGGTCCGTGTCCCATGGGTTGCGCGTCGGCCCATAATGGGAGTTCTCCGTGGAGGATCCCATGGCGAACTCGTCACAATTGGAGCGCCCGATCAACACGGCACCCGCGGCGCGAAGCCTCTTGGTCACGGTGGCGTCATACGGCGCGTCATAGTTTTCCAAAATGCGTGATCCGGCCGTGCACCGTTCCCCCTTCACCAGCATGTTGTCCTTCAAAATGACCGGTACGCCCCCGAGCGGACCAACGTCTTCTCCGGCCGTGCGTCGCTCGTCAATGCCGCGCGCGCGCTCGAGCGCGTCGTCAAACGTGCCAAGAAGCGCGTTCAGCTTCTCGTTCCCACCCTCGATGCGGTCGAGGCACTCCTGAACGATCTCTTCGCTCGATCGTTTTCCCTCGCGAACGTCGCGCGCCATTTCAATAGCCGTGTCCATACTTATTCAGTTCGATCGACAAATACCGCCGGAACCTCCAACAAGTCTCCCTCGCGATGCGGGAATGCCGCAATGACACGATGCCGAACGTCGGCCTCCACTGGCGCGATCGTATCCTGACGAAAGACGTTCGTGAGTCCGGCGCCGTGGGCGAGTTCTGTCACGCCGTCAATTTCAAGCTCGTCGAGTTTTGCCACATATTCCAAAATGGATCCCAATTGCTCGGCATACCGCGGTAAGTCCTCGGGTTCGACCCGAAGACGGGCCAGCGTCGCGATATGCAGGATTTCTTCGTTCGTGAGAGACATATTACCGACCAATCATAGTTAAAAACTCCGATTCGGACAATATTGACACTCCGAGCTTCCGTGCCTTTTCCGCCTTCGAGCCAGGATCGCTTCCGACGACAACGTAATGCGTCTTCTTGCTCACGGATTCCGAGGGGTCTCCTCCAAGCGCACGGATCGCCTCCTTCGCTTCGTCGCGCGACAAGGATTCAAGCGTTCCTGTCAGCACGAAGGACTTTCCTGCCAATTGGCCCGTCACCCGTTTATGCGCGGGTTCGACGACAACGCCGTGCTTTGCATACGACGCAACGAGATTCCGATTGTGCTCCTCCCAAAAAAAATCCACAATGCTTTGCGCGACGACCGAGCCGACGTTTTCTACGCGGGTCAGATTCTCGACCGTCGCGTCCATGATCCCATCGATGGTCCCGAACGTTTCCGCGACGTCGCGCGCGGTCTCCTCGCCGACGTTTCGAATGCCGAGCCCCGTGATGAACCGGTCCAGCGGAATGCGTTTTTTCGATTGGATCTCGACGACCAACTTGTTCGCCGACCGGTCCGCAAACCCGTCGAGCGTCTTCAGGTCGTCGGGAACCAATCCGAACAGGTCGGGCGGAAGCTGAATGATGCCCGCCTCCATAAGCGCGGCGATCGTCGACGGGCCAATGCCGTCGATCTCGAATGCGCGAGCGGCATGGAGCACGGCTTCCTGATTTTGCGCCGCACACTTCTTGTTCGCGCAATACACCGCGACTTCCCCTTCGCGCCTTTCAACGGGCGACCCGCATACCGGACACGCCTCGGGCGCCTTTGCCATGGCCGCGCCGCCCGCCCTCAACCCAAGCACGACTTCCTTCACCTTTGGGATAATATCCCCGGCCTTATACAACACCACCGTGTCTCCCACGCGCACGTCAAGCCGACGAATCTCGTCGAGATTGTGCAGCGAGGCGTGCTGGACCGTGGTTCCGCCCACGGACGTCGGTTCCACCAGCGCAACGGGAGTCAGCGCGCCAGTTCTCCCAACGAACCATTGGATGTCACTCACGACGGTCGTGACCTCCTCCGCGGGAAACTTCCACGCGACCAATCCGCGAGGCGTCTTTCCAATGACGCCCAAACGCTCAAACGCATCATTGTCGTCGACCCGCACGACCATGCCGTCCACCCAAAACCCAAGATGATCCCGTTTTTTCTGCAAATGTGCCCAGTGCCGTTCGACGTCCGAGACCGAATCCACGGATACGGACTCTGGCGTGGGACAAAATCCAATCTCGCGCAATAATTCCCATTCTTCCGACTGGCTCGTTTGTCCGAGATCCGTCACCAGGTCCCATGCGACGAACGACAGGCGTCGTAACGCGGTCACGGTCGGATCGAGCTGCCGTACCGAACCGGCCGCCGCGTTTCGAGGATTCGCAAACGTTGCCTCGCCTCGTTCCTCCTGTTCCTTGTTCAGCTTCGCAAAATCTTTGGACGAGATATAAATCTCCCCTCGAATCTCGACGCGGGCAGCGTGACCCATGGGGGCGGAGGAATGCGTAGCCGTCAATCGCAGGGGCACCGCGTCGATCGTCCGCACGTTCATGGTAACGTCCTCGCCGACCTTTCCATCGCCGCGCGTGGCCGCGGAAACAAGCAGCCCGTTCTCGTACACCACCGAAACCGCAAGCCCGTCAATCTTCGGCATGAGCCAAAGGCTAATCTTTTCCTGACCTGACAACTTTTTCACCCGATCAAACCATTCGCCGAACTCCTTCGACGTAAACACATCCTCCATGGAAAGCATGGGGCGCGCGTGAGTCACTTTTTTGAAGGCCGCGAGTGCCTTGCCTCCCACGCGTTGGGTTGGAGAATCAGGCGTGATCAGATCCGGAAATGCCTGTTCCAGCTTGAACAGCTCATGCTTGAGCGAATCGAGCGCCGAGTCCGAAATCGTCTGATGATCCAAAACATGGTACTCATACCGGTACCGATCAATGGATTCCCGCAATTTTGCGATGCGTTTTTGCGCCTCGACCTTGGTCATAGCGCGTTTATTGTACCATATGACAAAAAGCTGAGGTTCGAAAAAAATCGCAAACGCGCGATCGCGGCCGGTTTCTAACCGAGCAGCAAACCAAGATACCAGTCGACGAGTTGATTTCCAAACAACAGCACCGTTACCGTGGCGACGGCAAGAAATGAACCGAACGGGATTGGCGTTTTCCCATCTGCCCTTTTCAGCGCGATCAGCGCGACGCCAAATAATGCGCCACCAAGATATGCCAGGAACAATGCGGCAATGGCATGCGAGAAACCGAGCATGAACCCCATGAGGAATCCCATGCGGATGTCGCCCGCGCCGATCCAACGGCCCTTGGAGATCGCATACTGCGCCAGGAAAAATCCGCCGAGGACTCCGGCGCCCATGACCAGCGACCGGGGATCCGAGCCAAGATAGATGTTTGAGAGAAGCGCGATCCCCATGGCCGGCACCGTAAACCGATCAAGTATTTCCATGTAGCGCAAATCGTACACGAAAAGAACGGTCAAAAACGCAACGAACACGATGTCTCGGACGAACATCATCCAGCTATCCGCATGGACAAACAGCGCCAAACATAAAACGCCGGTGACAAACTCCACCAGCGGATACTGGATCGAAAGCGGGACGGCACAATGGCGGCAGCGTCCACGCAGCGCGAGATAACTCAGCACCGGGACAAGTTCCGACGGACCAAGCTCCACGGCACACGCGGCGCAACGCGATCGCCCGCCGACGAATGACGTGCCTTCGCGCGTCCGCAAAATGACCACGTTCAAAAAACTTCCCGCGCACAACCCGGCCAAAAAGACGATCGCCGGGACAAGCATATTACTCGCAGGACCCGGCCTTCATCCCTTCGGGCGTGGCACAGTTGGCCCCAGCGACCAAACCGACCTGCGGAAGCGCATTTTCTAACTCGAATCCGACCGCGTACGCGGAGCCGTCCTCGAGCGAGGAGTAGCAAAAGGCGTTACGCGACGGAGTTCCGCAGGCGACCGCGCCGTCCAGTCCCTTGTCGAGCGTTCCGACCACCACGCGCAAAAACACGTTATCGTCACCCGAACAGCTCGCCGCGAACCCGCCGGAGCCAAGACACAGACTCTCCGTGCTGTCTCCAAGCGGAAGGCTCTCCTCGGACGGGTAGGCGTTTGACTGGTTGAAATAATTCTCAAGCGCGGATTGTACCTGACGAACGTTTGAAAGACGCGATGCGTCGCGTTGCTTCGAGCGAGCCGAATTCACTGCAATCGCCGCAAGCGTCCCGACAAGACCGATGATCAGGACGACGACCAGCAGCTCGACGATAGTAAATCCACGTTTCATATGCGCGTATGTTATCACTCGCCGTTTTTGTCGGCAACCAGACGTTCTACCCTCGCGCGCAACTCGCGCAGAAACGCGTCAGGATCCACGATCGAAATCCTGTGCGTCCTTGGCGGCATATCATTCGATCTCTCGCATCCCAAGCCCGATGGCAATCGCCATGCGCGAGCCGATCTCATCAAGCACGGGCCGCAGGTCTTCCGGGAACACGACGCGCGCCCACGGATCTCCCCGATAGACGTTCATGTTCAAGGACTCCTTCAAAAACTCGACGATGCGAGGCAAATGCGATGACCCGCCGGTCAGCACGATCTTTTCCACCTTCTTGAATTCCGCGAGTTCCATTCCCGCGTACAGCTGAAACGCGTAACGGATCTCATTGAGAAGCGGCTGCATCACTGCGTCGAGCACGGGCGGAAGTCCGCCAACGCCTCCCGAAGCCCCGGCCATGTTGCCGAGGTCCATTTTCATCTGCTCGGCCTCGGATTCGGGAACGTGCATCTGGTCCATGATGCGCCGCGTGACCGCGACGCCGCCGATGTTCACGGAACGCGTCAGCAACGGAACGCCATTTTCAACGATGCTAATGTTCGTGCGCACGCCGCCGACGTCCAGAATGGCAATGGGACTCTTGTCTTTTCCGATGAGGGAACGCACGAGCGCGAACGCCTCCGTGTCAATGGCTTGGAGCTCCAACTTTGCGACGCGAAAAATCTCAATGTATTTTTGCACGAGCGACTTTGCCGCGCCCGTCACGAGCACGCGCACATGATCCGACGGTTTCGCCTCTTTCGGCTCTTCCGCCTTCGGCTCGTTTTTCTTTTTCTTTTCGGCCTTCTCCCCCCTGATGCCGTCAATGAACGTCGAGTACGTCACCATCTCCGTCAGCGGAATCGGGGTAAGCTTTGCGATTTGCGCGTCTACAAGCGGCTGCATTTCTCGTTCTGTTTTTTTGCGCGGGACGCTCACGATCGCGGAGAAAACGCTTGAAAGCGGAAGCGCGGCCATGACCTTGGTCCCTTTCGTCCCGGACTGCTTGCACAGCTTCGCGAGCAACTCTCCGCTCGCCTTCGTGTTCTCAAACGGCGACAAAGCCGTTTGTCCCGGCTTGCGTTCGGTATATCCGTACGTCATCAGCTTTGCGCGACCCTTTTCATTCGCGAGTTCGACCAGCTTGAATCCGGACGAGCCGATGTCGACGCCGAGAAACGTGTGCGGTGCCTTGTGACCAAGTCCAAAAAACGCCATAGTAGACATAGTATAGCACGCGGCGAAAAAAGGTCGTAGGGGACTACATGTGCGCGTCAATGCATTCGTTCACGAGAGCGTCGGCGTCCTTGTTATATGCCCGACGAACGTGACGAAAGGTGACTTTTCGAAAATCCTGAATCAGATTGTGCACCTCGACGAAGCGTTTGGCGATTTCCGGATTCTTCACCTTGTAAATGCCGTTCAGCTGTTTCACCGCCAGCTCCGAATCCATCACCATATCCACCTCGGTCGCGCCAAGCGCGCGCGCGCGCTCAAGACCGATGATGATCGCGGCGTATTCCGCCTGGTTGTTCGTGTCCTTCCCAAGCCAGCGCGAAACGCGGGCAATGAGTTCTCCCTCCTCGCCGTGCGGCCCAAGATCGCCTGTCAGCTTTTTGATCACGGCCCCGGATGCCGCGGGACCGGGATTTCCCCGGGATCCTCCGTCCGTATAAATACGCACTTTCATAACGCCATTCGTAAATCAACGATTCTCAACTGCAACTCTCGGTTGCCGTTCCATTCGTTCACGCCGACCTCGAACGCGGCATCGAGCCGATCGCCAAGGCGCGCCTTCCGGGCCCACTCGCCAAACCCGAAGCCAACCATCTTTGCCATTTTACCACGCGGCGACGTCACGGACAGGCGCAGGTGCTTGCCGTCGGCGCCCATGGCGTTGATGCCGGAAACCGAGACTCCGCGCGAAACGAAGACCGGTTTGCGATTTCCCTCGCCAAACGGCGCGAATTTTTCCAGGGCATCTTGAAAGTCCCATGTGACGTCGCCCAGGTCGATTTCAGCATCCACCTTCACGGTCGGCAGGAGCGACCGGCCGGCAAGCGCGCGCTCGGCATATGCGTTCATTGCCCCCACGGCCCGCGCGAACCGGTCCGCGCCAGTCACGGAAAATCCACACGCCTGCGGATGCCCCCCAAACTTATCAAAATGCTCCGCGGCCGCGCGCAGGCAATCCGTCACGTCGAATCCCTCCACGCTTCTGCCGGACCCCACGTACTTGCCGTCCCGAATCCCGACCACGTATGCGGGGCACCCGTACGTTGTCACGAGCTTTCCCGCGACAAGCCCCACGAGCCCGGCCGGCCACCCGTCTGCCACGGCCACGACCATCTTGCGGTCCCCGATCTCCCCGACCTGCGCGAGCGCTTCCTTGTACATGGCGTCGGACGCGCGTTGCCGCGCCACGTTGGCGTCGTTCAATTCGTCAGCAAGCACGGCCGCGCGCATGTCATCCTCCTCCAGGAGCACCTTGAGCGCGGCGCTCGCGTGCCGCATGCGACCGGCGGCATTGATACGCGGCCCGATTTGAAACCCGATCGCATACGTATCAAGCGTCCCAAACTTCCCTCCCGCGATTTCAATGAGCTTTCTGAGACCCACGCGCCGCGTCTTGTTCAAGACGAGAAGCCCGAACGTTTCCAAAAGCCTGTTCTCGCCCAGAAGCGGCATGACGTCCGTGACGGTCGCGATCGCGACCAGGTCGAGCAGCCACTTCTCATGGCCTTCCGGCAGCGCCGCGCCGCGCCGTCGCGCTTCCTCAAGCAATCCGCACGCGAGCTTAAACGCCACGCCCGTTCCACAGAGCGATTTGTTCGGATATGTTTCTCCGGGAACCAGCGGATGAATCAGAATGGCGGACTCCGGCAACGCAAAGGGCATCACGTGGTGATCGCACACGATGGTATCGATGCCAAGTTCTCTTCCGCGCTCGATCGCCGGCTTGTTTGAAATCCCGCAGTCGACCGTCATCACGAGGCCGGTGCGCTCATGCGCGTGCAAATGCTCCATGGTCGCGACCGACATGCCGTATCCATCTTTTTCCCGATCCGGGATAAATGACGTGATCTTTGACTCGTCAAACCCGAAGGCTCGGCACAGGTCGCGCAGCGTCACCATGATCACCGCGGATCCGCACACGCCGTCCGCGTCGTAATCCCCGTGCACGGTAATCACTTCGCCGCGTTCGAGCGCCTGAAACGTCCGCGCAACGGCCGCGGACATCTGCGAAAACAGCGCGGGCGCATGCACGTCGCGGCTCCAGTCCGGACTCAAAAACAAATCGACCTCCTCCTGCGTGCGCAACCCGCGATTCCAGATCAACTGCAAAAGTCCAGGATGCATTTCCGCGAACTGCTTCCGAAACGAATCCGTCACCGGCTCGGCAATGTCCCAGCGCTTTTCCATGTTACCCGCGTTTCAACACGTTCAAATACGCGTTCGTTGGGATGTCAACGCTCCCCTTGCCGAGCTCGGCCATTTTCTTTTTCCCCTTCTTTTGCTTTTCAAGCAGTTTTTTCTTGCGTGTCACGTCGCCGCCGTACAGGTATCCCGTCACATCCTTGCGCATCGCGCTGATACGCTCCGAGGCCACGATCTTCCCGCCCACGGCCGCCTGCAACTTGATGACGAACCATTCCTGCGGGATATCATTTTTCAACGAGGAGAGCACGCGTCGTCCCACGCGCTCCGCGTCGTCACGATACGTGAGCGTTGAGAGCGCTTCCACCGGCTCCTCCGCAACGAGAATGTCAAGCCGCACCACGTCCGCGACGCGATAATCGAGCAGCTCGTAGTTCATGGACGCGTATCCCGACGTGATGCTCTTTAGCTTGTCATAAAAATCAACGATGAGCATGGAAAGCGGCATCTCGTAATGGAGGATCGTCTGTCGCGTCGAAAGATATTCGGTGTCTTTGTACGCGCCGCGCCGTTCCTGACAAAACTGCATGATGGCACCGACATACTCGGACGGGGTCACAAGATCCACCTTTGCCCACGGTTCCTCAATGGAGTCGATGGAGGATGGATCCGGCAATTCCACGGGGCTCTTGATGACCATCGATTCCTTCCCTTTCACGTTCACGCGATACGCGACGGAAGGGACCGTGACGATCAGATCGAGATTGAACTCGCGACGCAGGCGCTCCTTCAAGATTTCCAAATGCAACATGCCGAGCAACCCACAGCGGAACCCGTAGCCGAGCGCGGGAGAATGTTCCGGTTCATAGGTGAGCGCCGCGTCATTGAGTTTCAACCGTTCCATGCCCTCGCGTAAATGCTCGAAATCATTTCCCTCCTTTGGAAAGATCCCCGCGTACACCATCGGCCGCACCTGCTTGTAGCCCGGAAGTGGCTCGCGCGTCGGCTGGCTAGCGACCGTGATGGAATCGCCCACGCCGCACGCGTGAATGTCCTTCAGCCCGGTGACGATGTAGCCGATCTGTCCCGTTTCAAGAAGGGGCATCGGCGCATACCCCGGAGTCAGCGCGCCCAACTCTAAGATCTCGCCCTCGGCGCGCGTCGCCATCATGATGATGTTCTCGGCCCGCTTGAACGCGCCGTCGACCACGCGGACATATGCGACCACGCCCTTGTAATCGTCGTACTTGGAATCGAAAACAAGCGCGCGCGCTGGGGCGTCCACCTGGCCGGTCGGCGACGGAATGCGGTCGACGATGGCATCAAGCAGCTCCGGCACGCCCGCGCCGGTTTTTCCGGACGCGTGCAAGATCTCCGAAGGATCGCACCCGAGCAACTTCACGAGTTCTTCCGTGCGTCGCGGAATGTCCGCGGCCGGAAGATCGATTTTGTTGAGGACAGGAATGATGGTGAGATCCTCGCCCATCGCGAGATACAGGTTACCGATGGTCTGCGCCTGCACGCCTTGCGTGGCATCCACGAGCAGTACCGCGCCCTCCACGGCCGCGAGCGAGCGCGACACCTCGTAGGTGAAGTCCACGTGTCCGGGCGTGTCAATGAGGTTGAGCGTATGGCCCTTGTGTCCCATGCGCGCCGGCGCGAGCTTGATGGTAATCCCCTTTTCGCGCTCAAGTTCCATCGAGTCGAGCATCTGTTCCTTCATCTTTCGTTTTTCCACGGTCCCGGTCACTTCCAAGAGACGGTCCGCGAGCGTGGATTTTCCGTGATCGATGTGCGCGATGATGCAAAAGTTTCTGATGTGCTTCTGGTCGATCATATCGTGAGTATCCTAGCGGAAACCGGTCGTTTCGTCCATCCATTGGAAAGAAAAAGCCCGGACCGTCAGTCCGAGGCGATGTGACCGAAGCGGGATGAAGCGAGCACGTTGTCGCCCGGAACGCAGAGACGATGCACCGGAGACATCGCGCGATCGACGATCACGATAGATGTGTCCGGAAGCAGCAGCGCATGATGATCGACGAGACCCACGCGAACGAAGCCCGACCCCTCTCGGATCTCCATGAACTCGGGCGCGTGCCCAACCCACTGGCGAACAAGCAGCTCGGGCTGCACGCGCACGTCGTCTCCCGCGCGCGTGATCGACCCCATGGGTCCGCGCAGAAGTTCGAGGTTCTCGATGGGAAGCAAAACCTCGAAGTCTCGTCCAATGACCGGGATTTCCCACAGGAGCTCGTCCCAGTCCATCCGGCGGGCGCCTTCTTGGGAAACTCGCATGCTCCCTCCAGTCATTTTACGTCGCGTCCATTCGCGACAGAACAATACCGTACGCAATAGCAAAACGCGTGTCAAACGGACAGCCGAGTGTCACGACTATATCTCGTGACTCGACTGGAACGCCGGAATCACCACGTTCGTTTTCAGCTCATGGCGCAGGTGCGTGGCGAATACCTCCTTTGCCTCCGGGTCACCGTGCACCAAAAAAATTTTTTTCGGAACATTTCCGTCCTCCGGTTGCAGCCAGCGCGTCAGCTTGTTCATGTCCGCATGCGCGGAAAACGCGCCGATGGCAGCCACGCCCGCGTGCACCTCGATTTCCTTCCCGTAGATTCGCACGGTCTTCGCGCCCTCGTAGATTTTTCGACCGAGCGTCCCGGCGGCCTGATAGCCGATGATCAGCACGCGCGATTTCGGATCCGGAAGATACCGCATGAGGTGGTGCATGATGCGCCCGCCGGACATCATTCCGGATCCCGCGATAATGACCTTTGGGGCTTTCACGTCGTTGATCGCCTTGGACTCGTCGACAAGCAGAGTTTCGTGCAAATTTGGGAACGAGAAAAAGTCGCGGTCCGGCTCGGAAAGGATCGGCGTGTCAAACCGGAGATACTCCTTGAAGTGACGATAAATTTCCGTGGCACGAATGGCCATCGGCGAATCGAGGTACATGGGGACGCTCGTCTTGAGCGTGCGGAGCATTATGTCAATCTCGTACAGAAGCTCCTGGGTGCGCTCGATCGAAAATGCGGGGATCAGCAACACGCCTCCCGCGTGAATCGTTTCCTCGATGGCCGCGCGCAGCTTGGAAGCGCGTTCCGTCGGCGGCTCGTGCACGCGGTGCCCGTAGGTCGCCTCGCACACCACGACGTCCGCCCTTGAAATAGGCTCCGTATCCGGCAAAATCGGCACGTAGTCGTTGCCGACGTCGCCCGAAAACACCACGCGTCTCCCTTCCGCCTCAAACGAAATAAACGCGGACCCAAGCACATGCCCGGCATCATGAAACATCACCGTGATTCCAGGAGCGACTTCGATCTCCTCGTGATATCCAATTCCGGTCGTCCGTGCCTCAAGCGTCTCAAGGTCCTCGCGCTCATACAGCACCCTGTCGCCGCACTTTTTGGCGTTCTCCGACATGATGTGATAGGCGTCGTCGAGCACCACCTTGGTGAGCGCCTTGCACGGGTGGGTCATGGTAATCGGCCCCGCGTACCCTTCCTTGATCAGCTTTGGCAAACGGCCGGTGTGGTCGGCGTGCGGATGCGTCACATACACCGCGTCAAGCGAGCTTGGATCAAATCCGAAGGGCGACATATTTTTATCCCCGCACATGCGCTCGCCCTGAAACATGCCGCAGTCTACGAGCAGGCGGTGTTCCTTGCCATGCGCGTCGTTTGCCGTCAGCAGGAAACAGGATCCCGTCACCTCGTTGTTGGCCCCATGAAACGAAATCTTCATAGTTGCGGCTGTGCGTCGTCAAGGCCGAGCGACTCCTTATAATCCGTCCACCGACCCCGCAGCTGTTCTTCCATGTCCTCGGTCGGCGAATCATCATGGATTTCTCCGACCGCACGGTGGCTTTCGATCACTTCCTCGACCAAGTCATTGTACGTTTCCTGGGTGGTCACCCCCTGTGCCCGTCCCCTTTCCACGATTTCCTCAAAAATTGCCTCTCGATCTACGTTGAAATACTCGGCCATATGCGAAAGGTTATTGACTGGCGAAGACGTTTCCATCCCGCCCGGCCTTGAATCGTTACGTTTTATCGTCTATGATGACGCGACTTATGAAATTGGACTGGTCCGCGCTCCCTAAACCGATTATAGCACTCTCGCCGATGGCTGACATGACCGACTCGGCGTTTTGTCGCATTGTCAAGGAAACTGGAGAGTCGTGGGTCGTCTTCCGTGAAATGGTGTCCTCGGAGGCCGTGATGCGCGGAAATGACAAGACGCTCGGGATGACGGATATCCACCCGGAGGAACGGCCGCTCATCCAGCAAATCTTTGGGTCTGATCCGGCGACCATGGCCGAGGCCGCGCGCGTCATCGCGCAACGGCATGCGCCCGAGGGCTTTGACGTGAACATGGGCTGCCCCGTCTATAAGATCGTACACAACTTCAATGGGGCGGCGCTCATGAAGGAACCGGAGCTCGCGGCGAAAATCGTCCGCGCGATGAAGAGTGTCATATCGGTTCCGTTGTCGATCAAGATTCGCCTTGGCTGGTCCGACCCGGCCGAGTGCATCGAGTTTTCGAAGGTCCTCGAGGCCGCTGGCGCGGACCTCATCACGATCCACGGCAGAACCAAAACGCAAGGATACGCCGGCATCGCGGACTGGACCGCGATCCGTCGCGCAAAGGAAGCCGTATCGATTCCCGTGCTGTGCAACGGCGACGTGCACAGGGCCGAACTTGTCCAGGAGGCGCTCGCGGTCTCAGGCTGCGACGGAATTCTCGTCGCGCGCGGCGCACTCGGCAACCCGTGGATCTTCGCGCAAATCGATGATGTTCTCGCGGGCCGACCGCCGCGCGTCGTTTCCATGGAGGAGCGCGTCGCGACCGTCAAGCGTCACCTCGACCTGCACGTCGCACAATACGGCGAGCGAGGAGTCGTCACGTTCCGCAAACATCTCTCCTGGTACTTCAAGGGCATCCCCGGCGCCAAACGGTTCCGCGACGCCCTTCACACCGCCTCTTCCCGCGTTCAGTTGAATCAATTACTGGACGCATTGGTCGCGACAATGGGGAACGGAGCGCCGAGGTCCCCGTCCACCGGAGCGAAGTGAGGATGATTGGGATGATAATGGTAAGCAAATTACATGAAAACACGGTTGACAAAACCGTGTTTTTGTGCTATTCTGTGTCTACTTTGGCCCGCATCCCGCTGGCCAATGGAGGTAATGCTGATGATGTCCAACCTGCTGCGCTGGTTCCTTATTTTCTACGCCGCCGGGGCCGTCACCCTCCTGGGAATCAGGATCTGGGACGTCCGCTTCGGCGGCGACACCATGTTCTCCACCCCTCCGGAGTGGAACCTGGCCACCATGGCCCTCTACCTGGCAATCCCCGGGATCGCCATGGCGACCGGATTCTTTGTCCGGTTTCTCCGCGACTGACGACCAGGAGACGCCCCCTCCACTCGGAGCAAGGAGGCGATGCCCGCGGTCGTCTCTTTGTTTTCAACACCTCGCGCTCGTTGACATATTCCAGAAACGTTGATATTCTGCCCGCACAATCTGACCATTCCGGGATCGTCTAACGGCAGGACGAGGGACTCTGAATCCCTTAATCATGGTTCGAATCCATGTCCCGGAACCATCACGACCTGTTCCTACAGACCGGGACAGGGGGTGACCAAGAAAACCCGCATTCTTCATTGAGTGCGGGTTTTCGATTGAGGTTGATCGTTTGGCGACCCTTAGGTTTTCCTAGTCTTTTCAACGATCAGACGGTCGTCCTTCAAGATGATGCGGCTTTTGAGCTGTTCGAGAGGCATGATGAAGGCATTTTGTTGGTTCGAATCCAGCTTGGATACTACGGCCAGTAATCGCTGGAGCTTTTCTAACTGCCTTGTGCAGTGATAATAGACGTAGCGTCTTACCGTTCCATCTCTGAGATTCTTTACTTTCTCCTCGGCGGTGATTCCTGCATTGCATGCGTCACATGAGAATAATCTGGTGAACGAGAATCCCTTTGATCCATGTGACATTTGGGGATCAAGCCAAGATTCTCCTGCACATGATCGAATAGCTCCTGCGAGCTGTGAATTACGAAGCTCCCTGTATTCTCCATATGTTTGCCTTGTTATGTGGCATGAACAATAATGCCACATCTGTCCTGGGTGCCTAGTCCTGGGAAGGAGGTAAATATGGGTAATAAGAACAAAGAAAGCAAAACGCACCCGGAGGCGGCGACGAGTACGTCTGCCGACAAGCGCGGGTGCGCGAGTCTATCTGCTGCTATCAGCCAGCCGCTGCGACCGGTTCCGCGACTGTCTGGCGCAGGAAGTACTGCGCAATGTCGGACGGGAGCCTGTCGAGGATGGCCATATACTCCTGGTTGTGGTGCGTCACGAGGTCCATGAGCTTACGACGAAGCAGTGCGCCCGTGAACGAGGTCTTATGCAGCAGGTGGTGCTCGACCCCCTGCGGCCCCCAGGGGTCAGCTGGATTCTCCTTGTGGTCGAGCTCGATCAGTCGCCGGAGACCCTCGAGGAATTGCAGAAGCCGCAGATCCTGATCCTTGTCGATAGTCACGCTGCTCAAGCCTCCCCCGTGTCCGGAGAGAATGTCCCGGTGCGGGCTCAGGAGGTTCTGGAGGAACTTGATGTTGAGGTCGCGACGTGCAGCTTGACGCGCCCGACGTTCCTCCACCTTTTCCCACCACTGCTTCTTGTTCATTTCCGCGTGAGCCGAAATGCTGTTGGCGAACTCGATCCACTCGTCCACCGTCGGCTTCCAGGAGAGGATCTCCTCGGCGGTCGCACTGGTCGGCTTGGTCGTGTTCCAGTACCAGAGTGCTCCGGAGTCTTTTTGCACTCCGTACCCACGCTTCGCCTGCCAGCCCTCGGGGTCATGCTCGTTGGCGTAGTAGATGTCCTTGGCGCTGGCGCAGAAGCGCATCGCAGCCAAATGCATCGCTTCGAGCTTCGCCTGGAGCGCGGCGTCGTGGTCGTTGAGTACGCGCAGGTCGCGTTCGAACGTCTCGATGAGCCGATCCTTCTGCCTGAGCGTCTCGGACGTCGTGTTCGCCGACTGCTTCTGCTCGCGCTCGAGCCCGGCGACCTTCTCCTGGAGGTTCCATACCTTGGTCGTGGCAATGATGGCAGTGATGACGAGGAGGGCAACGAGCCCTATGATGATCCACCACATGTTGAACTCCTATGCAGCTCCTCCAAGAGGCAGCTGCAAAGAATCGGCACGCTTTGGCAGGCAGGGCTTATCCGACGAAACTGTCGGAATTCACCCCACCATCCAACAACGCGCTGTTCGTGTCCCTAAGCCAGGTTTCAAACCGGCCCCAGAACTGGCTAACTATAGGAAAAAATGAGCCTTTTGTCAATGGCTCATGGCTCGAATTTGTTGAAAATAAAGAGGTAATTAAACTTTCGAGTTGGTAAAACCGTCCGTTTTCTTCTAGCATTAGCTCCGTTCTGGGAAACTTAGGGACATATGACCCTAAGTGGACCAAGGAAACGGTGTCCGTCGTGCGGAAAACAGATGCAGCGTTGGGGAACACACCCGTCGGGGACGAAGCGGTGGAGATGTCCCGAGTGCGGCAAGAACGCCGTGCGGAAACGCAAGGACAACCAGGTTCGCGCCCGGTTGTTTTCGTTCGTCCGATGGCTCAACGGAAAATCGACGCTTACGGAAGTCGCATCCGAGAAAGGCGTGAGCGTGCAGTCAGTCTCTGCATGGTTTTGCGCCTTCTGGCAGAACCCGCCCAAACCACAATTGGTTCCCAATCCCCGCGTGTTGGTATTGGACGCAACTTCCGTAGTTCCAAGACGATGCATGCTCCTCATCGCCGGGGATGGCATACGCAGGCATCCGGTCTCGTGGGCGCCGACTTCCCGGGAGTGCCACGCGTCCTGGTTGGACTTCCTGCGAAACCTCATGTGGCATGACACGGAGCCGGACGTGGTCGTCTGTGACGGACAAAGAGGCCTTTTGAACGCCATTCACGACGTCTGGCCAAAGGCGCGGATCCAACGCTGTCTCGTGCACGTCGTGCGCCAGGCATCCTTGTGGCTGACACAGAACCCAAAGACGCTTGCTGGATTGCATCTGCTCTCCCTTGTCCGCGGGCTCCCGTACGTCCGTACCAAACGACAGAAGCGGCGATGGATCCGAGCCTTCCATTCCTGGGAACGCAAACATGACGCGTTCCTGAAAGACCGGACGTACGGTCCGAGCGGACGCTGGTGGTATACCCACCGAAAACTTCGCGGTGGAGTGACCATGGAGCTGGAGCAGCGCGTATGGTCATATGTTGCCGTTATGTTGCGGCAAGGACATTGATGTAGACCTGTCCTGTGTGCGCCCTAGCTACGAAAGTGATTTTCCACCAGTCAGCACCATGTGGACACGCTTAATTATTGATTAGCTCCCCTCCCTCATCCTCCTTTCCCTCATCTGTTCCTCCGTGGTACCATTTTTCCGTATTTACGCCTTGTATGCC
>MGFA01000020.1:661-1079 GCA_001791645.1 Candidatus Uhrbacteria bacterium RIFOXYB12_FULL_58_10 | reverse complement strand
TGGGATCCTAACTGGGAAGGCCTGGACAGAGATAGTGACGGGTATTCGACCTGCCAGAATGACTGTGATGATTGGGATCCGCTATTGACGCCCGCGGATAATGACGGGGACGGCTACAGCACGTGCAATGGGGATTGTGACGACGCGGATCCCGTGGCCACCCCAAGTGACTGGGACGGTGATGGGTATTCGGCGTGCCAAGGAGACTGCGATCCTTGGAACTGGTCAATCAACCCCGGAGTGGACAACGACGGCGATGGTGTCGACGCTTGCTCAGATTGTAACGACAACCATCCTGGCGTCTATCCGGGCACCACGGAGGCCTGCAACGGCGTGGATGACGACTGCAATGGTGAGATCGATGATGTTCCCGACGACGGTGATACCGATGGCTACAACGACTGCATCGACAACTGCC
>MGFA01000020.1:0-655 GCA_001791645.1 Candidatus Uhrbacteria bacterium RIFOXYB12_FULL_58_10 | reverse complement strand
ACGTCAATCCAGGACCTGCGGTTATCGACTCCATCACCTTCGAGTGGTTGGCGTCCTTCTGTTGGGGACCAACGGCGGCAACCTATTCGTTCTATCTGAATGGAAATCTATTGGGCACCTCGAATGCCAACGACGGGAACTGCGATTGCTGGGCGTCTGCGCAAACAGCGGTCTTTGATTCTGGGTGGGTGGATTTGAGCGCGTGGCAGGGGGATACCACAGACTTGTTGCGCTTCACCAAGACGGCAGATTCGGACCAGTTTGGCTGGATGCGGGCCACGGTGAATTGGCCGGGCGGATCAGAGACGAGGTGCCTGTTTGATCACAGCGGCAACAACTGCAGTGACAGCTACTTGTGTTGGATGAGTACCACGTGTGGCAATTGGGGCGGCCAGTTCTGTGCGTTTGACGAGGAGCGGCCTGTGGTCATCCCGCAGCTCGATTCCGATGACGATGGTGCCGGCGACCTCTGTGACTGTGATCCGTTCAATCCGCTTCGGAGCCCCGATGCTGAGGAGCACTGCAGCGACTCCATCGACAATGATTGCGACACCCTGGTGGACGCGGCTGATGTGGATGACTGCGGGTGCGCTGACAGTGATGGGGATGGGTATGCCTGTGCCGATTGTGACGACACGGACCCCAACACTTACCC
>MGFA01000019.1:99857-105144 GCA_001791645.1 Candidatus Uhrbacteria bacterium RIFOXYB12_FULL_58_10 | reverse complement strand
CGACCGCTGCCGCGAACCTTACCGGCGTTTCCGGCGGCACGGAGCCGACCCTCGCGTTCGCTGCCGCCGGCGGGTCCATATCCGACGGAACGAACCAGCTTGCCACGATTTCCGCCGCGTCCATTTCTGATTCCGCAGCGCCGGTTATCCTGGTCGTCACACCGTCCGACGGTGCCGAGGGCGTTGCCACGGACGCGTCCGTGTCCGTTACATTCTCCGAGGCAATGGATACCGTTTTCGCTGAGGGCACGGAGTTTGCCGCCACTCCAGATGCCACGAGCTGGTCTGCCGCGTGGAGCCTGTCCGACTCGGTCGTCACTCTCTCGCACTCGAACGATTTCAACTGCAACACTACGTACTCGGTAGCGCTCGATGCGGCAGAGATCGCCTCGTCAAACGCTGAAACGCTTCTCACTACCGGCCCGGAAGACGGGACATGGTGGTTCGCGATCCGCTCGTGCGGCGGCAGTGGTGGAGGCGGCGGCGGTTCGAGTACTATGACAGGCACAACCCCAGTCGTAATGCTCACTAACCCGGATAATGGAGATTCGTTTGCGGGTGGCGAAGATGCGACGGTGGGCTGGACGACATCTGGCCCCGGGCACGACACGATCTCGCTTGCATACTCGCTCGACTCCGGAGTCACGTACGTACAAGTGGCGTACAACCTTGCCAAGGAACTCGGTATATATGCATGGACGCTTCCGAATGTAAACGCGAGCGACGTCATCCTGAAGATCATTTCTTACGACACTGGCAAGGGGACTCTCGACACGGATACCGTCACATTCGACATCTCATATTCCGAGGAGGCCGATGCCGAGGCGGTTGCCAAGGAAGAAGGCCTTGGTTCCACCGATGGAACCGAAACGGATTCTGAGGGTCGCAATATTGCCCCGGGATCAGGTGAATATGGTTCGTCGCCACTTGATGGTTCTGAGGAGGAAATCTCTGTGGTGTTGGCAGGGCAGTTTGTCCGTGCCTATGGCTTCCCATCCATCTACTATGTTGATTCCGGTCTGGGACGCCGCGTATTCTGGGACACCAACGCCTTCTTCACATGGGCTGATTCCTGGAACAATGTGGTATGGGTGACTGATGCCACGCTTCCGACCATGGCCTTCGGCGATGCCATGCTGCCGAAGCCTGGCGTCGTACTCGTGAAGGTCCAGAGCGACCCGAGGGTCTACGTCATCGGTGAGGACGGGGCCGGAAACACGATTTTACGCTGGGTTCCGTCCGAGGACATTGCGGCCGCGCTTTTCGGAAGCGACTGGGCAGACTATGTGATCGACGTCGACGCGACCATCTTCTCCAAGTTCGGGGCCGGAGATGACATGGGCGTGATCGATTACGTTGACACTCGCGTAATGAAGACGCGCGCTATGCTCTCAGATCTCGCCATCTAAGAATGCAAAATATTCTCCTATGTCCTTTTCTCCCGCCGAAATTCTCTATATCGTTCTTTCGTTCTGCGTCTTCTGGATCAGTGCGGCGCTGTTCTGGTTCATCTGGCAGGCCGCGCAAATCCTGAAGAACGTGAACGGCGCCGTCGACGAGGCGCGCGACAAAATCGGAAAGATCGAGTCCGCCATTACCGGCATCAAGAATCGCTTCGACGCCATGACCACGCCCGTCGGTCTGCTCGTCGACGGGCTCAAGAAGGTCGTCGAATACGCCATCGAAAAGCGAGCGTCGCGCAGGAAAGATTTCGAAGAATGAAAACGAGGGCCGATTGGCCCTCGTTTTCGTCTATGCGAGCATCGCGATCGCTTTCTGCAGCGCATCGTGCTTTTTAACGACCGCCGACGCGATCGCGGCGAGACGGTCGAGGGTTTCGGATTCGTATGGCGTGACGATTCGGCCGTCTTCGTAGTCAAGATCATCTCTCGCGACGCGAAAACGTTCCTCGAACGCGGCCTGGATCGAGCGGATCTCGGCTTCGGCCGCCTCGGCCTGCTGCGCCCGTGCTCCCAGAAACTCGGCCGCCTTGTCCTTCGGCATCGTCCTGAGCGATTCCTGTTCGTTCGCGAGCGAGGCCAGATTGGCCGCCCACGCTTCTTTCCATGCGGTGAGACGGTTGACGTCGGCGGCAAAGCCGTCCGTGAATTCACGGACGCGTTGTCGCTCGGTCGCGCGTTCCTCGAGCGCGCCGAAGACTCGTGACATCGACTCGGCGGCGTCGTCTGCCGCCGTCAGCTCGGCATTTCCGATTTCGCCGAGCTCGTTGCGCAGCGCGGCGAGCGTCGCTTTCTCCTCGGTTTGCAACCGTGCAATCTCCTTCTTCACCTGGTCGAGCGCGTCGCCCGCGTCCCGCCCCGCGTCCAGGTTGGCCCCGATTCGCGACAGCGCGCCGTTCACCGTGTCCTTCGCCGTGTCCGTCAGGTGCATGCTCCGGTCGGCCTGCGCCGCGGCCCGCCGTTCGGCTTCCGCGAGCGCCGCCTCCGCGGCCGCGCGCTCGCCACGCTCGGCTTCGACGCGGTCAAAAAACGCCTCCAGCTCCTCGGGAACGACAAACGTTTCCGGCGCGGTATCGCCGTCAGGCCCGCGCTTCGTATCGTGTCCGGTCCGTTCTTCTTCAATCATATTGCTGGCGGATTTCTTGGATCCGCTTCTGTTCAGCCGTCCGAATCGTCTCACCGACGATTTGCTTGCGTCGAACGTCGAGCGCCGCAAACCGCTCCGCGAACGTTCGACGCAGGTCCGCGGCCGCTTTCATAAGTTCGCGCGATGTGCGTGCCATATGTGGCATTATAACCCGATTGGACAAAAAAAAGGAGGCCGGTTCAGGCCTCGAGGAGGAAGCGTGCCTGCTCATCCCAGATTGCCCGGAGGTCCGGGCGACTTGCGGGATCGATTCGGATCAGGCCGTGATAGGCGTCCGGGCGCCGCAGCTCGATGACGTTGTCGCCGGAGTAGTCCGCGTTGCGGACGAAGATGTCCCGCGTGCCGAGCGTGACGAATGTTGGAGCTTTGATGGGTTCGGTCGTTACGCGCGCACCGGGGAGAAACAGATGCGCGACCTTCCACCACATGCGTTCGGGCGACATGCTCGCGAGCAGCTCTGCCGCATGCGCCGCGTCCTGTCCGCCGCACATGATGCGGTTGACCTCGTCGATGTTCGCGGGCATGACCGTCCCACCGAATGCACGGAACATGAACGACGGGACGGCGAGGAACACGTCGAGCGTCCCGAGTACTGGCACGCCGTGGCGCGGTACGCCGCCAATGTGAGCGACGCGTTTGAACGCGGACGCAGTCTCCAGAAGATCGACAACGCCAGCGAGAACTTGCCGTCCCATGCTGTACGCGAGCGCGACCGGACGTATGCCGGAGTCCTGGCGCGCGCACAGCCGTCTGACCACGTCCGTGACGATGTCCTCGAACGTCGCGCCACGGTAGACTATCGGAACGATTTCGACCTGCGGGTCGAATGTGCGCAGGGCCACGACCTGATGCTCGAACCACCAGAGCACGCGCTCCGGCGAGTCATTGCCCCATGCGCCTGGGAAGAGAAAGACGACGTTTCGCACGTTGCCTCCATTTTGGATCGCGGGTCGCAAACATAGTCTGATGTTGAAGATTTGTCAACAGGGTGGCGCGTGGTAAGCTACCAGCGATCCATATATGTCATCGCGTTTTGTCCATCTGCACGTGCACAGCCATTATTCGCTCCTCGAGGCGCTTCCAAAGCCCAAGGAGATTTTGAGGCATGTCCAAAAGCATGATATGGACGCGGTGGCGATCACGGACAATGGGAACCTGTACGCGGCCATCGAGTTCTACCAGAAGGCGAGGGACGCGGGCGTGAAGCCGATCATCGGATTCGACGCGTACCTGGCGAAGGAGGGTCGCCTGCAAAAGCGCGCGAAGATCGATACCAAGAACAACCGTCTGGTATTGCTCGCGGAAACGAACGAAGGATATTCCAACCTTCTGAAACTTTCCTCAGTGGGATTCCTGGAAGGGTTCTATTACAAGCCGCGCATTGATCGCGAGGCACTCGCCGGAAATACCAAGGGGCTGATAGCGCTTTCCGGCGGTCGTGCCGGCGAAATTGAGGAGGCGATCGCGTTCGGCGATCCGGACCGCGCGAAGGCGCTCATTCGCGAGAATGTCGCCCTGTTCGGCGACGGAAACTTTTTTCTCGAGCTCGTCGACCGTCCGGAAATCGGGGAACAGGAAACCGTGAACGCCGCGCTGATCGAGCTTGGAAAGGAACTCGGCGTGCCCGTGGTCGCGACCAAGAATACGAACTACTTGAAACCGGGGGATGCCGAAGCATGGAAGATTCTGAACTGCATCAAGGGACAGCAGACCATCGAGACGTTCGAGCGGCGTATGCAGTACGAGTACGACGCAAGCATGGTGTCTGGCGAGTACATGGAAAAACGGTTCGCGGACGTGCCGGAAGCGATTGAGAACACGCGGCGCATCGCGGACCGGTGCCGCGTCGAGTTGGAACTGGGCAAATGGAACTTCCCTGATTTCAAGATACCGGAAGGGAAGACCTTTCTCGACGTGCTCACGGCGCGCGCGTACGGCGAAATCGAGAGCAAGGGCGTGGCGTTGAACGAGGAAGTAAAGACCCGTCTCGATTATGAGCTTGCGATCATCGAACAGAAGGGATTCTGCCCTTACTTTTTGATCGTGTCCGATTATATCGAATGGGCGCGGCGAAATGGCATCGTGACCACCACGCGCGGAAGCGCGGCCGGTTCGCTCGTCGGATTTTCCATTGGCATCTCGACCGTGAATCCGCTCCGGTACAAGCTTCCGTTCGAGCGCTTCCTGAACCCGGAACGCCCATCCGCCCCGGATGTCGACGCCGACTTCGCCGATAACCGCCGCGACGAGATGCTTGGGTACGTCACGGAGAAGTATGGGGCGGAGAAGGTGGCACAGATCTGCACGTTCGGCACCATGGCCGCGCGCGGGTCCATGCGCGACGTCGGCCGCGCGCTTGGCTACGAGTACGGGTTCGTGGACAAGGTGGCAAAGACCGTTCCCATGGGCAGCCAGGGATTTCCGATGACGCTCGATCGCGCGCTCGAGGAAACGCCGGACTTGAAGAAGCTGTACGACACCAACGCCGAGGTGCGCCGCATGATGGATCTTGCCCGCCAAATCGAGGGGTGCGCGCGCCACGTGTCCATCCACGCCGCCGGCGTCGTCATCTCCCCCACCGCGCTCACGGACTTCACCCCTTTGCAAATCGACACGCGCGAAGGCAAGACCATCACGCAGTACGAGATGCATGCCGTCGAAGCGGCGGGTCTCGTGAAGA
>MGFA01000019.1:13445-99846 GCA_001791645.1 Candidatus Uhrbacteria bacterium RIFOXYB12_FULL_58_10 | reverse complement strand
CGCCATCGCGCTCGTGAAGCGCACCAAAGGCGCGGCCATCGTGCTTGAGCAAATTCCCGTGGACGATCCGAAAACATTCGAGCTCCTGGCGAATGGCAAGACCATGGGCACGTTCCAGCTGAACGGCGACGGCATGACCAAGTATCTCATGGAGCTCCGGCCGGAGCGCATCGAGGACATCATGGCCATGGTGGCGCTATATCGCCCGGGCCCGATCGATTCCATTCCCGAGTACATTCGCCGCAAGCACAACCCGAGCCTCGTGAAGTACATGGATCCTCGGATGCGCGACATTCTCGACGCGTCCTACGGAGTGATCGTGTACCAAGACGACGTCATGCTCATTGCCATCAAGCTTGCCGGATATTCCTGGCTCGAGGCGGACAAGCTGCGCAAGGCCATGGGAAAGAAGATTCCGGAGGAAATGCAAAAGCAGAAGGAAAAGCTACTGCAGGGATTCGTCAAAAATGGGATGACGAACACGAAGGCGCAGGAACTTTGGAAGCTCATTGAGCCGTTCGCGGCGTACGGCTTCAACAAGGCGCACGCGGCGAGTTACGGAATGATCGCGTACGACACCGCGTACATGAAGGCGAACTATCCGGCGGAATACATGACCGCGCTCATGACCGCGGAATCCTCGGATCTGGAAATGATCGCCGAGGCCGTGAAGGAGTGTCGGCGCATGGGCATTGACGTGCTTGCTCCGGACATCAACGAGTCGCGGCTGAACTTTACGTATGTCGATGACAAGACCGTTCGCTTCGGGTTGGTGGCGATTAAGAACCTGGGCGCGGAAGTAATCGAGTCCATCATCGCGGAGCGCGAGGCGAACGGGACGTACGCGGATCTCGCGGACTTTGCCCGGCGCGTGCACCACCGGGCGTTTAACAAAAAATCGCTTGAATCGCTCGTGAAGTCCGGCGCGCTCGACCGGTTTGGCGATCGAAATCAACTCCTCGAAAACATGGAGCGTATTTTGCTATTCAACAAGGACGCCCAACGACAGATGGAGAGTAACCAGGTGTCATTGTTCGCGGCCGCGCCGCACGTGGCGACCGCCGGGATCACGCTGCGCCCGGCCAAGGCCGCCGCGAGACGCGAAGTGCTCCAATGGGAAAAGGAACTGCTTGGCCTGTACGTGTCCTCGCATCCGTATGAGGAGGTGGCGAAGTCGCTTGGCGACACGGTCAGCCCGATCATCGAGGTGCTGAAGAAGCCCGACGGGGAATTCGTGCGCGTTGGCGGCTCGTTGACCACGGTAAAGGAAATCGTGACGAAAAAAGGTGACGCCATGGCGTTCGTCGGGTTCGAGGACCTGTCAGGAAGGACGGAACTGCTTGTGTTTCCGCGCACGTTCGCGCAGTACAAGGACGCGTTGGTTCCGGATGCCATCGCGGTTGTGTCCGCGAAAGTGTCGCGCAGAAAAAAAACGAAGGGGACAGAGGGAACAGAGGACGAGGAGGTTTCCTTGATCGTGAACAGCCTGGTGCTGGTCGAGGACGAGGACGTGAAGGGTCTCACCGAGATGCTGAGGTCGGGCGGCTGGATCGACGAGACCGATCGCCAAAAGGTTCTGAAGAAAGACGCCGATGCGTCAGGATCCCATGGTCTCGCGACCTCATCCGTCTCCATCGCCCTCCGGGGACGACCCACGCACGAGATGGTGGAACGTTTGCGCGAGGTTTTGCGCGCCAATCCGGGAGGAAAGCGCGTGTGCATGCTGGTCGAATCCGGCGGCGGCACGCGCAAGATCGAGACCGAGTATTCCATTCATCCGGATCCCGCGGTCATCGACGAAATTGCCGCGATTGTCGGGAGACAGAACGTGGTGGTAGTGGCATGATCGATTTTGACACACTGGCCCTGAGCCTTTATTCGTTTGTTGTTTAGCTTGGAAGGCCATATACTTATTTATGACAGAAGGGAGAATAGAACCGGGATTTATACATGAAGCGCCTCCTGGTGACAGAAATCGTGTCGTTGAACCAAGACAGGGATTGTCTATTGAATTACGAGATCAGATTCGCGCATTACGTGCTGCAGCGGATGCCAGGCTTCGGCGCGTTTCATACGATCTTGGCGGACTGGATTTAACCGAGAGAGGAATGGAACCAGGACGAATTACCCCGGAAGAGTTTCTTTTTGAATTCGAGACCAGATTTCGTACCGGTTTTCATCTTCTTTCGAAGGACATGCGAAGTGAAATCGAAGGGGATTTGAGGAAAATTAGGCGCTTGCTTCAGGAAAGACGTCGGGCCGATGAGCGTGGCGACAACTCTGACGATATAAACGACCAAATGCGTGAGCTCGAGGCCTCGGTGCGCGTTGCGGAGTTGGTTATCGATCAATCGTTGTCGGAACGAGAGCTTGTTGTACGCTTTTTTCTTCGTATACGGCGAATGAGCTCGCCGACGCGCTCCGAGGTGGGATGGAGCATCAGCGATATTTGACACAGGTCATTTTCACACAGCTCAAGGAAGTTGAGGCCGGGCGGTTGCCAACCTCACCTGCCTCCATTATTCGTAGTAGCCTTCCAGAGTCGCTGCGAAATGGGTATGACGTTTTGATATCGGCGCGTATCCCTTCCGGTGTACTCGTTCAGGCCGACCGTGTGGTTCAGCAGATGCGGAACCAGTTTTTTACGGAAGCGGCCAACAGTCTGAATGAAGTGCTGGATGCCGTGTCAGGAAACACGGGCGTCGTCGCGGATCTCAGGGACTTGTCCGCCATGCTTTCGGAGGAGGAACAAAAGGAAGCGGCGCGTTTCGAAGGGATGTTTCGCCTTCAAGGTGAGATGTATGACGCGATCAAGGCCGCGCACCCTGAGCGCGTGGCGCAGCTCGATCGACGCCGTGAGATTGAGGTCGCTTTTATGTACGGAGAAATCGTTTCTCCACCAGTGCCGTTGTTTAGAACGCCGAAAGGAAACTCCGGCAGTCCGCACGTCGCCGTTGTCTCACACGAAGGAAAACGGCATCGGGCGATTATCAAATTTGGTTTCTCCGAACGATTTTCTAGAAGTGGCGTTGTGGCTGGCAATGGCTATTGGCGCGAGGTCTCGGGCGCGATGCACGCAGTGGGCATGGGAGTTGACGCTCCTGCGGTTGTCTCCAGACGGTTAGATCGGTATGGTCCGGCGACCTTAATGGAATTCCTAGACGGTTCTTCGTGCGAGATGGTTTCCAATTGGTTCACTGACAGTGATCGAAGGATACATCCGGAGATTTTCAATATAGCCGCGAATGATTGGCTGACATGGCGGACAGATGGTGCTCCTCGCAATTTGGTTACCACGATTGAAAATACGATCGCCGTGATTGACTTTGGTTCGGATTTTTCAACTGATTTGACCGTTGCGCTTAGTTCCGCTGCGTTATATCTGGTTTCAAAGCTCGATTATGAGATTCCGGAGGAGGTAAGGCAATGCGTCCGGGAGTGGGGGAGATCTACGGAACGTCAGATATTCGATCAGATATTTGCGTTGGCTCCCGAAGACATGAGTGGATACCGGCGAGCATATGAGGTGAGACTCGCACAGATGCTTGCCGCGTTTGACACAATGGATAGGCGTATAGCGTTTCCTCCGTATTCAGTATCGTTCAGGAAAGATTTCGGTCGGGAATTTTTCCTAGAATTTTTACGTTTCGGCAATACATGAGAATTTGCGCATAAAGAGAATATTTAATACGAGATATGCATCAGCTATTCGATAAAAACAGGGGTGCTCGCGTAGAATTATTTCGTTTGGAGCACGGTGAACCATTGCTCGCTGCCCTGGCATCGATCGAAAATGGGATCGTCGCCATTACAGGCGACCCAGACGCGGTCGCAATGTTGAACGCGGGGATTACGGATCCGCTGACAAATCGACCAATGACAACAGACGACGGATTCGCATTTCTTTCGGCGCTTTCCTCGGTGTATAAGAATCCGTATCTGTACGCGACTGATGTTATTTTTGACGATGAAGCTGCGGCATGAGTTCGAATAGTTTGGTTTTTTGGCTAGCCGTGGTATTATAGAGGCAAATAATGGAGGAATTATGTCGTCCATTGCAAAGAAAACTAAGTTAGGAAGGCCAGGTGGTGGAAAGGCTGTGAGGCGGGAAGTACAGCCGTCCCCGTCGCTTAACCTGTATCGCCGCATCGCGGTTGGATTTGTCGTGGCGGTTGCGCTGATGCTCGGGGCCGTCGTGTACATTTCGACGGTATCGGCGACCATTCACGTGACGCCGGTCACGGAAACGATCAAGACCGAATTTTTGGTGGACGTGGCCAAGACCCCCACGAAGGACACCGAGGTACAAGGTCTCGTGGTGACTGCCACGGTTGGGAAAAGCCAGTCGTTTTCGCCGAGCGGCGATGGAATGAAAGAGGTGGAGGAGAAGGCGTCCGGAGTCGTGATTATTCATAACACGTCTTCCCGTAACCAGCCGCTCGTGGCCACCACGCGCCTCCTGACTCCCGATGGCGTGTTATTCCGCATCGACGACACCGTTACCGTGCCGGCAGGAGCAACGGTAACGACGACGGCGCATGCCGACGTCGCGGGTGCGATCGGAAACGTGGCGCCGACCAGATTTACGATTCCAGGATTGTCCGAATCCCTGCAGGCGCAGATTTATGCCGAGAGCGCGGAAGCGTTCACGGGTGGGCTGCGTCAGGTCGCGGTCATCAACCAGCAGGATATTGATCGTTCTTCTCTGGAGCTTCGCGGGATGCTCGAAGAGGACGCAAAGGCCGCGCTGCGCGCGCAGGCCGGCGAAACCTCCTACGCCGGAGAAACGTTTTCCTTCGAGATTCTCGAGCAGTCGAGCGACATTCCGTCCGGCACGGAGGCATCCTCGTTCGTGCTAACCATGTCCGTGCGATCAAGCGGGGTTTTCTATGATCGGTCCGCGCTTCAGTCCATCGCGGTACGCAAACTGTACGAGCAGCTCGACGCCGGGATCGACTTCGCGTCTCTTGACGGATCCGCGACCCAGGTAACGGTAGACAAGGCCGACGCTAGCCTTGGGACCGCGAATTTGCGCGTGTACCTCGACGGACTCGCCGTTCCTTCGGTGACGAGCGAATATTTTGACTCCGGACGGTTCGTCGGCATGAACGCGTTTGAGATCAGGAAGTTGTTGGTAGGAGAGGGAGTCGCCACGGACGTTTCCGTGGAGTTTACCCCATTTTGGATGGATCGCGTTCCGCGCCTGAAGGATCACATTGACGTTGAAATTGAGTAGTTGACAGCGCCGTTTGACGGCGCTACTCTATTTATACCGTAAGGACAGGGGACACGTTTTTTCCACACCGGCCAGCAGAGACTCGGAATCGAGGCTGAGAGTTCCGGGAGGCACGATGGAGAAGGCACCACCCCTCGAGCGGTCGCGCGCTGGCGTTCGGCGCATTGAGCGGCTTGTCCGGGAAACATCCGGCAGGCAATTCGGGTGGAACCGTCCGGCAGAGCCGGACCCCGAACTTCACTTATTCCGTGAAGTTTTTTGTTTCTATGAACGAGTCATCCATTCACGCCATGCGGCATTCCGCCGCGCACGTCCTGGCCGCGTCCATCTCCGAGTTGTATCCGGGAGCGAAGTTCGGCGTCGGTCCGGTCATTGAGGACGGATTTTATTATGACATGGCCTTGCCCGAGCCGCTAAACGAGGAGTCGCTCGCGGTCATCGAGAAAAAGATGCGGGAGATTGTCGCGCGGGACGATGCGTTTCGCCGCGAAGAGCTGTCCATGGACGACGCGATCGCATTTTTTGGCGCGCATGGCCAGGACTTCAAGGTTGAATTGCTCAACGACCTCAAGACGCGAGGGACGACCAAGATGCGTCCGGACGAGACGCAGGACGTTGTCGGGCCGGTAGATCACGCAAGCGTGTATCATACCGGAGCATTCGTGGACCTGTGCCGCGGCCCGCACGTTGAACGCGCGGGACAAATCGGCGCGTTCAAGCTGACCAAGGTCGCGGGTGCCTACTGGCGGGGGGATGAAAACAATCCGCAGCTCCAGCGCGTGTACGGCGTGTGTTTCCCGACGCATGAGGAACTGGATCGGCATCTTGCCATGCTGGAGGAGGCAAAGAAACGCGATCACAAGGTGCTTGGTCCGGCGCTCGATTTGTTTACGTTCTCCGAGCTTGTCGGGGCCGGACTTCCGCTCTGGACTCCGCGCGGGACCGTTTTGCGGAACGTCCTCGACGCATTCGTGTGGAAACTTCGCCACGCGCGCGAGTACGAGCGCGTCGAGATTCCGCACATCACGAAAAAAGACTTGTATATAAAGAGCGGGCATTGGGAAAAGTATCAGAACGACCTGTTTCGCATCACGACGCGCGAAGGCCATGAGTTCGCGATGAAGCCGATGAATTGCCCGCATCACACACAGATTTACGCCCGTCGGCAATGGAGCTATCGGGAACTGCCCCAGCGGTACGCGAACACCACCATGTGTTATCGCGACGAACAAACAGGCGAACTTGCCGGATTGTCGCGACTTCGCGGATTCACGCAGGATGACGCGCACGTGTTCTGTCGCATTTCCCAGGCCAAGGAAGAAATTCAAAAGATCTGGGAAATCGTTCATGCGTTCTACGGCGCGTTCAATCTTCCGCTTCGGTTGCGCTTGTCCTTGCGCGATCCGGCGCATCCTGAAAAATATCTTGGGGATCAGTCACATTGGGATCAGGCAGAACGAATCCTTAAGGAGGTCGCGCAGGAAAACAAGATTGAGTTCGTCGAGGCTCCGGGGGAGGCCGCGTTTTACGCGCCGAAGCTCGATTTTCTTGCCAAGGATTCGATTGGCCGCGAATGGCAGGTCGCCACGATTCAGCTCGACGTGAACATGCCGGACCGGTTTGATCTCACGTGTATCAATGAAGCCGGGGAGCATGAGCGCATCGTCATGATCCACGCGGCCATCATGGGCGCGATCGAGCGGTTCCTCTCCATTCTGATCGAGCACACGGCCGGGGCATTCCCCATGTGGCTGGCGCCGACGCAGGTTCGGCTCGCGACCGTGAGCGACGCGTTCGTTCCGTTCGCGAAGGAGCTGAGGGAGAGTCTCGCGGAGGCCGGGCTGCGCGTGGAGCTCGACGCGTCCGACGAGAAGGTGGGGAAGAAGATTCGCGCCGCGGCGATGATGAAGATTCCTTGGACCGTGGTCATCGGCGCGAAGGAGGCCGAGGGAGGGGACTTCAAGATAAACGTATTCGGACAGGAAGAAGACATTCTCATTCCGGCGGGCGAGTTGGTTGCCCGCGCGCTCGAGGAATCAAAGACGCCCCGCTCGTAGCGGGGCGTCTTTTTCCTTGCCTTGGTTACCGAATACTCTTCATGAGATCAAGAAATCGCTGATGATCTTCGAGTTTTTGTCCCAGCTCGGCGCGCTTCATTGCCGAAATCGCCGGAGAATCCGTTCGTGAGAGCTCTTTCATGACTTCCATGCGCTCTCTCATTTCCGTGATTTTAGCCTTTCGTTCCGCGGCCTTCAGCCTGAGAAATTCTGCCTTCGATGGGAGCCCCGCTTCATTCATGGCCTCGTCAAGATTTTTGAGGGCACGTTCGAGATTGCGTGGGTCGCCTTTCGCAAAGATCGTATCGACACGAGAAGGCTTTGCCTCCGGCGCAAGCAGGGAATCATTTCGTTCTCCGGTCATTCCCTTCGTGTCGGCGATCACGCTGCCGGTTGGCGCGGCCATAACGTCCACGGCTTCCTGAAGCGACGCGGTTTCGCGCTCTGGACCTTGGTCGTCCTGGTGGGGAAGTCGCTGGTCGGGAGAGCCGGCCTTCAGACCAAACAGAAGGGCCATGCCGAGCAGTGCCTTGCGTCCGGTTTTTGCCAAGCCTTGCAGAAATCCCTTGTTGGCGGGCGCTACTTCCTCCTCGAGAAGGTCGGACACGTCAGGAACCTTTGATTCGCCGGTAAAGACAGGCATGTCATAATCCTCCATGGCCGTCGGATTTTTCTTGCGTTGACGTCGTTCGTTTCGCGCGATGATTGCTTCTGCCCGCTGTTCTGCCGCATGACGTTCGGTGATCTCGCCTGGCTTGTCCAAGTGTCGGTCGTATGTGATGCCATCGTCCACGATCGCCTGCTCGAGCGGCGCGCCCGGCCCTTCCTTGACGGCTCCGGCACGCACGCGCTCGACGATCAGTTCTGGCTTCAGGGCTTCCAGCGCCGCCATTTGCTCCTCCTTGGTCACCGGCGCGTGGAGTTCGTCGACCGCGACGCCGCGTTTCAGCTTTGTGACGTCTTGCCTAGTGATAAATTCGTCAAGACCATTCGCTTCTGCTTCCTTGAGGACGGCGGCGGCAGACGCCTTTGGATTTTCGGTCAGGTATTGGACGGCCCACTCCGCGACGTTTTGCTGGATCATGCGGTCGATTGCGTTCACTCGGCCCGGGAGCGATGCGTCGGCCGGATTCTCTCTCATTCTCTTTTCGGTTTTCTTCAGCACTTGGACATCCGAAAGAATGTCAGAAACGTTGTCCGCCCGTTTTGGCTTGCCGACCGTTTCCGCAAGCGCGCTTACCTGCCTTGATGCCTCCGCAAGAACCTTTCCGCGAACGGCATTCTCCAAGTTGCGTTTGGCACGCGGTCCGGCAGATTGGCTGAATGCGTCGCCGAACACGCGCGAGCGCTCGCCCAACAAGGAGTTGCGCAATCCTTCCGCGACGATGCCGGTGTATCCGGAGTCCGTCACGGCCTTCTCGACGAGTCGGTCGTATTCCGACATCGCGTCGATCGCGTCTTCCATGACCCTGTACATGGCTCCCTTGATGTCACCCTCCTTTCGGGCGAGGGCAAGGATGTTTTCCTTGTTCGCGCCAAAAAGCTCCGTGGCCATGGCGCTGTCAACGTTCGCGCCGGCCGTGACCGCGGCAACGGTACGCTCAAAGTCCCTGTCCGCGCGCGCCTCGGCCCTGTTTAATTCTTCGCGCGACATGGACACGAACCGTTCATTTCCGGAATTATCGACGACGGACACGCGTTCCGCGCCCGCGTCTCTGCCCCTGATCTCCCTGATGCCAAGGAGTTTTTTAGTCGCGTCAACATGTTTGCGAGATTTTGGCGGTTCCGCTTCCGCGTGTGATGAAAAGGGTTGTTCGGCGCGTCGTGGCATAGGATTGCGATTAATCACGATAAATTATATCACAAAATGTTTTTGAACCCAATGGAGCGCTATCGAACCTTGACGAAACGGCACGGATCGGTTAGGGTGGTTATCCCAATGAACCGGTGGGCGGGGATGGAGGAGTCGATGGGAGGTCAAGTTATCGAGTTCGGGTCGGGCCATGTGCTCGACGATGGAACGCGGCTGGGCGAAGAGCCGGCGTCGGATTCGTGGAAGACGAATATCGGCTCGCTCTTTTCCGAGCTGTCAACGCCAACCCATGTCGGCGAGCGCATGCCGCTTCAGCGCGCGGACGCGGAGCTGATGCTCCGGCATCTGCTCGCGGCTCGCAGCGCGGCCTTCTGGGACGCGAGCGCCTGCCGGCGCATTCGCGCGGAAGTCCTGGTGCGCATGACGCGGTCGGAGGACGAAAACGACGCCTACGTTTGCCGCAAACTCAAGCCGACGCGCAATCTCGCGCTTCGTGCCGGCCGGCGAGCCAGCGAGGCCTGGACGGACGGTCCGCTGGCCGAGTTCGAGCGCGCGCTCCATACGGCATACGCCAATCGCAGCGCGTTTCTGCATGACGCGCGTTGCTCCTACCTGTGCGCGGTGTTTGCCACCTGTCTCGTGGAGGGGAACGTCCTCGTCGCCGGACGCAAACAGCCGCCCGTTTCAGCGCCGCCCGTTCCTCCTCCCAGATCACCCAGGCTCTTCGACCGGTTTCGCAAGTAGCGAGCCGGATTTTTTATTGCCATGAAGCCGTTGGTTTGGTAGGGTGGCGGCGCTATGGCGACACCGAAATATCACCTGATCACGCTCGGCTGCCAGATGAATAAGAATGATTCCGAGCGCATGGACGCCATTTTGGCGGGCGTCGGTTTCGTATCGACCGACGTGCGAGAGGAAGCGGACCTGATTCTCATCAATACCTGTTCGGTCCGGCAAAGCGCTGAGGACCGCGTGTTCGGATTCCTCAAGGAGTTTGCCGCGCTCAAGGAAACGCGTCCGGAGCTCATCGTCGGCGTGACCGGGTGCCTGCCAGGGCGCGACCGCGACGGCGCGATTCGCAAGAAGATGCAAACGGCGGATTTGTATTTTCCGACAGCGGACGTGGTACAGCTTCCACGGTGGATCGCGGAGATTCGGCCGGAGCTCGTGAACGGTTCCGATATCGGCGAGGACTACCTTAAGGTCATCCCGGAACGGCGAACGTTCCGCCAGGGATTCGTGACCATTCAGACGGGCTGCAACAAGTTCTGCACCTACTGCGTGGTGCCGTTCGCGCGCGGGCTTGAGAAGAACCGGCCGGTGGCGGACATCATGGGAGAAGTGCGCGATCTCGCGGCGCACGGATGCGCGGAAGTGACGCTGCTCGGCCAGACCGTCAATTCGTTCCGCGCAACGGACCCGTCGCAGTTTTCGTCCGGCAATCCATACGCGGACCACTTTGCCGCGCTCCTATGGGAGGTGAACCAGGTCAAGGGAATCACGCGTCTTCATTTCACGGCGCCGCATCCGTTGCACATGACCGACGAGGTGATTGACGCCATGACGCTTCCGGCGCATCTCAATTACATTCACCTTCCGGTCCAAGCCGGCGACGATGAGGTACTGCGGCGCATGAATCGTCGACACACGGCCGCGCAATTTCTTGACGTTGTTGATCGCCTGCGCGCGCGGATTCCGGATATCGCGATTGGCACGGATATCATCGTCGGATTTTGCGGGGAAACGCGCGGGCAGTATTTGAAAACCGCCGAGCTTTACGAGCGCGCGCGGTTCGATATCTCGTATACGGCGCGATACTCGACCCGTTCCGGGACGGCAGCCGCGCGCGCGTTCAAGGACGACGTCGATCGCGACGAGAAGAAATGGCGTTGGCGACATTTGCAGGAGATCCAGGAGCGCATCGTGTACGAAAAGAACCAGGCGTACGTCGGAAAGACGGTCAGCGTGCTTGTGGAACGCCATGAGTCGCCCGCGCCAACGGACGAGATGCTTGCCATGCCGGGAAATATCATCGAGAATTTGGCCAGGCTTCCGGGAACCTGTCTTGGCAATTCGCGCGAAATGAAACTCGTACGCTTTCCGGGCGGCAAGGAGTTGGTGGGACAGGTCGTGGATGTTAAGATTGAGAAAGCAGAAAAATGGATTCTCGACGGACAAAAATCGTCGTTGTCGTAGGCTCTACGGCGAGCGGCAAGACACAGCTCGGCATTGATCTCGCCAAACGGTTCGACGGCGAGGTGATTTCGGTTGACTCGCGGCTCGTGTACAAGGGGATGGACATTGGGACGGCGAAGCCCAATGGGGAATGGAAAATGCAAGGTGAAAAATGGCAGCTTGGCCACGGATTGCCAATGGCGCTTATGGTGGACGGCGTGCCGCATTGGGGAATCGATCTTGTCGAGCCGGACATGGAGTACAACGTGGCGGATTTTAAGAAATACGCGGACGAGAAAATAAAGGAAATTGAGCGGCGTGGCAGTCTGCCCATTTTGGTAGGTGGCACGGGCTTGTGGGTGCGCGCGGTTGTCGATAACCTGAGCCTGACCGAGACGCCACCAAACAGGGAGTTGCGCGCAAAACTGGAGACCCGTTCGCCTGATGACCTGTTCGCCGAATACAAGCGGCTCGATCCGGACGGCGCGGAACTCATTGACCGGCAAAATAAGCGCCGCGTGGTGCGCGCCCTCGAAGTGACGCTTTCGACGAACAAGCCGTTTTCTCAACAGGTTCAACGTGGGAACGGAAGGTATGACGTGCTCGAACTCGGAATCGCCGTCGAGCGGGACACGTTGAACGAACGGATCAATCTGCGCGTCGACGAAATGGTCGCCATGGGGCTCGTCAACGAAGTACGTGGGCTGCGCGACCGCTACGGCTGCGCGAGCGAGGCCATGACTGGCATCGGGTACCGACAGATTTGCCGGTGGCTAGCGTCTAAGAGCCGCATGGGTGCGGAGGATCAGGGCCCCATGCAGCTTATTTCGCTCGCCGACGCCATCGAGGAAATCAAAAAGGCCACCCGGACCTACGCGAAGCGCCAGATGACCTGGTTCAAACGCGACGACCGGATCCGTTGGATCCGGTCGTCGGAAGAGGCTTTCGATTTGGTTACGCGTTTTCGAGCCTGACGAGCAGCATGTTGCGTGCGATCTTCGCGTCCACCGTGCCCTCGGATTCCTTCATGGCCTGGCCGATGAGCACCTGGAGCAATTCCGTTTTTCCCCCGCGATAACGCTCAACCATGTCGGCGTTATTTTCGATCACGCGTTCGATGATTTCCGCGATCGCGCCTTCGTCCTCAATGGCCCCGAGGCGCTTGTCTTCCATGATATGCGACGGATCGGATCCGTCGTCGAGCATTGTTCCGAGTACGACCAGTCCCGCCGAGGAATTCAACTTGCGCGACGCGATCAGCGTAATGAATTCCGCGAAGTTTTCCGGATTGATCTTGCAGGTTCGGATGTCGATGGTCCGTTCGGCCATGAGACCGCCAAGCTTCGAGAGCAGCCAGCCGGACACCAAGTTGGCGAGACGCCGTCGTTCCGCGATCGCGCCCTCCGCGTCGAGGTCGGTTTGTGACTCGAGCCATGCCTGGAGTTCCGAGAAGACGTTCTCCGTGAAGTCCGCAAGTGCCGGGTCGTCGCAGATTTGACGCGCGTCCTCGGCTCGAAGGCCGTATTCGTCCGCGAACCGTGCGCGCTTCGCGGCGGGGAGTTCGGGCATGCGCGAGCGTTCTCGCTCTGCCATGTCGGTAAGCGCGAGGACGGGAATGTCCGGCTCCGGGAAATACCGATAGTCGCCTTCGCCTTCCTTGTCGCGCTGCTCCTTGGTCGTTTGGGTCGCGTCGTCCCATCCGCGCGTCGTCGAGACCGAAGGGGGAGATCCCGCGTTCCAGAGTTCCGTTTGACGTTTGATCTCATGTTGAAGGGCGCGTTCGACGTTTCGGAAGGAATTAATGTTTTTCACTTCGGTTTTCGGGTGCAACTCCATGCCGACAATGCCGCCCTGTGCGTCGCGCTCACGCAAGCTGATATTCGCGTCACAGCGCATATGGCCTTTTTCCATGTCCGCGTCAGACACGCCGAGGTAACGGGCGATCAGACGCAATTCTTGCATGAACGCCTTGGCGTCTTGCGGCGAGGCAAAGTCCGGCTCCGTCACGATTTCAAGAAGGGGCGTGCCGGCGCGATTGAAGTCCACGTACGTTTTTCCGTCGGCTCCGTGCAGATTTTTCGCGGCGTCCTCCTCAAGGTGCGCCCGCGTAATCCCGATGCGCTTTTCCCCAAGCGTCAGAAAACCGTCCGAGGCGATCGGCTGGTCATATTGCGAGATCTGGTATCCTTTCGGGAGGTCAGGATAGAAATAATTCTTTCGGTCGAACTTGGACGCCTCCGCGATGCGGCAGTGAAGGGCAAGCCCCATGCGAATGCCGAACCGAATTGCCTGTTCGTTGGGAACGGGCAGGGAACCCGGCTGTCCCGTGCAAACGGGACACACGTTCTGGTTTGGCGTGACCGCGCTGTCATGCGTGGCACATCCGCAAAACATTTTTGTTTTCGTCTTCAACTGCAGGTGGATTTCAAGTCCGATGACGGATTCGAGCATATGATCCTTATTTTTTCAGTTCCAGATAGGTCAGGGTCCAATACACGTAAATGAGCGGCATGAGGAAAATTTCTCCGACGGATGCCGTGATGTCCATCCAGAGAGGCGGCTGGTCCCCGAACAGCACGTCGATATGCGTCCCCGTTAGCGCGGCCACGGCCGCGAAGACCATGGCGAGCACGAGCAAGTAGACGAGCATGACGAGGAACGGGCCGACGAACAGATACCATGTTACGGCAAAAAACCGACCTCGGCAGAGCGCGCGGCTTTGCGTCAGGGCATCGAGACCGCGTTTTTTGTCGATGACGACCGCCTGTTGGGCGAATGCGAACCACACCATGAAAATGCATCCCGGAACCAAAAATAGCAGCAGGCCGCCGAGCACCACGAGTCCTTGCAAGACGGTCGCCCACGCGAATGGGACAATGAGCGTCCACGCGTCGTTTGGAAGACGCGCGGAACCAGGTTGTTTGCCCGCGTTCGCGTCGATCGTGATCAGGGTCACCATGATCCCGACCCACATCCAAAGCATGACGTCGACGATTTGGACGGCAAGCAGGAGCAGCTGTCGTGCACCCTCATGCTGGACGAAACTCGTGAGAACGAACGCGGCCGCGGTCAACAGAAGCCATGCCGCGTATCCAACGATCAACGGCCCGTTCGCACGATACAATCTCCAAGAATTTCGCAGGATGTCTAGGGCGCGTACCATAGTTCTAGCGTTTGAGCGATTGGTACAGCATGACGTCGGCGATGATGATTATGGGGTTAAGCAGGGTCGCGACGATCGTCGATAGGACCGTGGTCGAGATGGTCGAAAGCCGCAGTTGGACGTCAAAGTTCAGTCCGGAAACGATGCCGGTGGCAAGCGAGAAGATAAAAATTACGACTGCCGTGGCCATGATGCCAAGCAGGATAAAGACAAGCTTCGGGACAACCAGACGCAGAAGAACTTCGAGGAAGCGTCCCTCGGTAATCGCTCGGCTCGCTGGAAGCGTCGATCGTCCGCGTATATCGTCAATGAGAAGGGCAAATGGCGCGAAGTAGTAGCGCACGGACCATCGGAATCCGAGCAGGATGGCAGTGATCACGCCGATAATGAGTGCGACGCTTGCGAGCACAAAGAGTATCTCAGTTCCCATCACCGTGCCGGCAAGTGAGAGTAATGCCGATGGTCCGAACGCGATGACGACCGTTCCGGCCATGATCAGGAGAACGAGCGCGGAAACGAGCATGGTTGGAAAAAAGAGATGTGTGCCGTCCGCCATGGCCTCGCGTACGGCTCCTCGCCGTCCGGAAAGCTGGCTGCGTACCAGGCGAACGAGCACGATGAAAACCCACAGGCCGATGAGCGGCGCCAAGATCCAGTTCGCGAACGCGTAGAGACCAACGCCGAACGCTTCCATGGAAGTTAACGCGGTGTCGCCGAGCAGGGTTGACGCGGACGGATAGGCCGCGAGCGCGATGATGTTTACGATCGCCACGACTAGGATCCAACCGGAGACGCTCATGAGATCAACGAACTCACGGCGATAATGCTCCCAGGAGCGGTCGATGAGTTCGCCGATGGTAAGGATGGGCATATTTAGCAAGAGGTCAAAATGGTTGAAATCAATCGTTGGGCGCGTTCCACGGTCGCATCGAGCGGCGCGTCGGTCGGAAGCTCGTGGAAGATCGTGTTTTGAGTGCGGAACATTTCCTGGAACCAGTCGGACCGGAAGCGCTCGTCCACCCTTCGGAGAAAGTCGAGATCCGCGAATACCCCCTTGGATTCCTCGTCGCGCATCTTGACGCGCTCGATTGCTACGGCCGGATCGAGTCTGGTGAGAATGAGATGTCCTGGGGCATGCTTGAGCGCCAGCGCATTTCCTGGAAGCGCGACCAGGTCCTCGAGCGCGAGTCCGTTCTGCATGATCGGCTGGTACGCGATGGACGTGCTCACGCCACGATCCTGGATGACGGTTTTTCCTGCGTCGAGCGCGGGCAGAATCAGACGTTTGTACATGATCTCTCGGTCGAGCGCGAAGGCGTGCGCGAGCGACGTTCCGGAATACGGCGCGTCCGTGCGTGACATCTCGAACCGGATCGCGGAGCCGACCCATTGTCGCGTCGGCTCGAAGGTAAAGTACGCGTCATAGTCCGCGATCTCCTCGAAGCGCGGCGGCTCGGCGTGTTCCTTGGACCATGCGCCGAGGTCAAACACGCGGTGTTCGCACAAACGCGCCCATTCCTGGGCGGCCCGAAGCAAAGTGGACTTTCCACTGCCGGCGATCCCGTCGATCATGATAAACCGTCCAGGCCGTTCCATAGCCCGATTATAACACGATTTAGCCGGTGGATCCCCATCCGCCTCGGTTCGGAGCGTCATGGCCAGCTGTCTCCTGAAACTGAGCGATCGCAACCGGAACGAAGAGTCCCTGGCACAAACGCCGGCCTTTTTTTATTTCGACAGGTTCCGTCCCAAAGTTATGGAGAACGAGAAGCAGTTCGTCCGTCGGCCCACAAAAGTCATTGTCAACGATCCCGACCGCCTGGGGGATAGTCAGTTTGTATTTTTTAGGCGTTGATGAGCGGGAGACAATGAGAAGCACGAATCCCTCCGGAACCTTGATGACCAGGCCGCTTCGCAGCCCTTTGATTTCACCTGGTTGAATGACCGCGTCCTCGACTGGAGCCAAATCGAACGCGCACGCTCCGGACGTTTTGTATTCGGGTATTTTCGCGTCCGGATGAACCTTGGTAATATCCACAGGGATGTTCATAATGAACGCATCTTAGCCCATAATTGAACGTTTGGAAACAGGGTAGTTGTCTGATAGGATGAGGGAGTTATGACTATGTTTGACCGTCTCTATCTGGACGCTCTTGGCCGGATCTACCGGGAAGGGGAGACTGTTCGGAGCGAACGGACGGGGTTTTCGACCAAAGCGATTCCGGGAATGACCTATGAGATTCATCCGGCGCAGGGGTTTCCTCTTCTTACCGTCCGAAAGATGTTCCCAAAGTTTTTTTGCGCGGAAACGGTTTGGTTCGTGGCCGGACACAAGCATGCAGGCTTCCTTCAGCAGTTCACCAAGGGCTGGGACGGCTTTTTGGAAGAGGACGGGACGGTCGAAACCGCGTATGGCTATCGTTGGCGCCACCACTTCGGCCGGGATCAGCTGGTCGATCTCGTCGAGCATCTGCGCGAGGAGCCGTCGAGCCGGCAGGGCGTGGTGGTGATGTGGGACCCAGCGACCGACGGGCTGCGCGCGCCAAAAAAGAAAAACGTCCCATGTCCGTTCACCTGGACGGCGAACATCATCGGCGGGAAGTTCAACCTCCATCTCGTCGTGCGTTCAAACGACATGGTGCTCGGCAACCCGAACGACGTCGCTGACTTCGCGCTCCTGCAGGCCATGCTCGCACAGGAACTCGGGACCGCAGTGGGCAAGCTTACGGTGTCCATCTCGCACGCGCATATCTACGAGAATCAGTTCGACGCGGTCGAGGACATCCTCGCGCGGGAGGTCGCGCCGCACGCCGAGATCGAGTGCCGCCTTCCGGAGCGTTCCTTCCAGCGCGCGCTCGACGCCGACCCAACGCTCGTCAGCGAGCTCGTCGAGATGTTTCAATCCCAGTACGTTCCCGGAACCCCTATGAAAAAAGTGCAAATCGCCATATGATCGTGTCCCTCATCGCCGCCGTAAGCGCGGACGGAAAGATTGCTCAGAGCGCGGAACAGTCCTCGCTCGACTGGACGAGCAGGGAAGACACGCGATTTTTTATTTCGAAGACAAAGGAGATCGGGACGGTGGTCATGGGACGTAAGACCTTTGGGACGATCGGCAAGCCGCTGAAAGATCGACGGACGATCGTGATGAGTTCAAGGACGGGGATCGAGGGGGTCGAATGGACGAGCGAGCCGCCCGCGGATCTCGTTGCGCGGCTTGAGCGCGAGGGGGTGACGCGGATGGCGCTTTGCGGCGGTGCGGCGATCTACGACGCATTTTTGTCGGTCGGTCTCGTGGATGAGTTATTCCTGACCGTGGAGCCCGTGCTGTTCGGAGACGGCGTGCCGTTGTTCCGCAATGGGGCTCGGATTAATCTGAAGTTGTTAGAAACGACGAAGCTTGGTGATTCCTCCGTTCTCTTGCATTATCTTCTCTTGAAATAACGTATGCCCAACTATCCCTACATGCCGTCGGACCGCCATCTCAAGTATGTGTCGCACGATCATGAATGCATGATCCCGGCCAAGAGCGCGCGTGAGCGGCAGGCCGGAGATCCGCAGTATCCCGTCGGAATCGCGATCGTGCGCGACGGCAGGGTTCTTGTGACCGCTGGCAACGGGTTCAATCGCGGATCGGGCGCGCCGCACGTGTGCCCGCGCATCGTGCTCGACGTGCCGAGCGGCACGGGGTATGACCTGTGCACGCTGCACGATGCGCCCGGACACGCCGAACAGATGGCCGTGAAGGTGGCCGCGGAGCAGGGAGTCGATATCAAGGGGGCCGACGCGTACATGTATGGCCACTGGTGGGCGTGCGAGCCGTGTTGGAACTCGCTCATCCGCGCCGGTATCCGCGACCTCTATGTCACCGATGACGCGCACGAGCGGTTTCATCGCGATCGCGTGTTCGCGGAAACGCTCAAGCCGTCCGTAAAGACCGTGCGCGTGGAGGGAGCCGACGATGTGCTCGCGGCCAAGCTTCAGCAGACCATCGAAGATCTTGGCTGCGAGGTGACGGAAAACGAAGACGCGCACGTGCGCGCCATCTGCAAAGGAAGCGATATCACCATCCATCTTCCGACCGAGGAAAAGCCGGTGTATCAAATCGTCTGCGACGACCACGACACCGCCTGCCGCCAGTTCAAGAACGTGCTGAGACAGTTATAAAAAAACAGGCGATTACGCCTAAGATGAGCAGGCCCGTTTCTTTCCATGTCCTATTTTCCGTGTGACGGTAAAAATAGGCCAGTGCATCATTGTCGCCGGGCGAAAGGGCGGGATGCGGCCGATCCTCGCGTCGAAACGCGCGAAGTATCACATCTCGAGACCTTCGGCCTTTTCCCATTTTTTTTCCAGTATCGATTGACGCTTGCCTTCATCGATCGAACGTTCGCGAATCCCGTTTCGGCAAGCGCGGCATCCTCCTGCCATTTTAGCGTCGCGCCGAACCGTTCCGGAAGAACAGGCTCGTCGCTGAGCGTGGCAGCGTGCCGGCGAATGGCCCGGCGACGCTCGGACGGTTCGTTTCATGTGTCCTCCGCTCAGTGTCTTATCCAAAAAGCGGCTCGGGGTCAAATCCCGAACCGCCTTTTCATTTCGTCGAGCGTGCCGGTGATGAGGGCTTGGCGTTCTTCGTCCTTGTCGAGTTTAAACGCGCCGTCGGACTCGGAATATTTTGCGGCGCTCACCCCGTGCAGGTCGGCTTCCTCTGGCGTGAGCGGAGTCTTGAGTTCCTCGAAGATCACCTGGCACACACGCTCTCCCGGATAGACGCGGATCACTTGGTTTCCCGCCTCGTTTTGCATCGGAAAGATGAGGTTGCCTTTGTAGCCGACATCGATGATGCCGCTAAGCGACAGGTCAATGCCACGGCGGTTAGTGGAGGTACGCGGAAAAAGAATAGCCATGAGGTTCGGCGCGTTCATCTCGATGCGCTCGAGGCTCGTGCCGATGACAAATTCGTTTGGGAGCAGTTCGAAATACTGGCCGGGCTTTAGGATGACCTCGTCGAATTGTTCGGGATGCGTCGCGGCGTCGTCGATGGACACCTTGATGGCGCGCCGGCCCTTTTCGTCGATCGTCCAGTTGCGCGGGATCAAAAACTTGTAGCCCAAGCGCAGATCAATGGCATGCGGCTGCAGTTGGAACCGGTCAAGCTCCGGAGTTAACCGGATCCCGCCGGAAGCGAATTGCGCGAGGACGTCTTGTCGAGAAAGGATCATAAGGGTGATTTTGCGCGGGGAACGTACACAATCCATTTATTTTCCCAATATCGGTGCCATCCTTCGAAATTTCCGCATCCGCAGGAGCACACGCTGGGACGGTAGAGAACCACCTCGTTCGTTTTCGGAGGGACGAACGGGAGTAAGGCGGGGACCTGTTCCGTCCGTCCGCACACGTACGCGTCGACCTCGGAAAAGGCGGCCATGCGAAGGCTGTCCGCGTTCAATTCTTTGAGTTCAAGGGTCCGGTAGGAGGGAGTGTCGCCCGCAAGGAGCTCGGGATAGTCGAAGAGGTATTCCTCAAGCCCATCGCCCCCGTTGATTTTGTCGGGGATCAAAAACCAGCCTTCGTATTCCTCCCAAAATGGATCCGGTTTGGCCGCTTGCGTCGAGTCATACTGGGCATTTCGGATCAGCCGCCAGCCGTCCACACGGATTTCCGGGCGGGGTGGCAGCTCCGGCGGGGGACGATATCCCTCGTACAGCACCTGTCCAACCTGAAGCTTCGTCTTTTCAGGGCGGCGCAGCTTGGTGACCACGATGTCGCTGCCCTGCCACTCCGCGTGCGCGACCACCTTGCGTTTGTTTGTAATGAAAATGATCCGTCGATTCCAAAGTCTCTCCATTTCTCCAAAATCATCTACGATTTCTTGGAGTCTTTTTTCCGGCACGCGCGTCATGCCGCGATCCATTCGTTCTCCGGTCATATACACTCGATAACAATAACACCCGCCAGCTTACCGCCGGCGGGCGCCATTGTCTACTACGAGTTCATGTCAATCTTCACGCCCGGACCCATCGTGGTAGTGAGCGACGCGTTGCGGAAGTAAATGCCCTTGGCCGATGCCGGCTTCAGCTTGCGCAGCTGCTCGGCGAACGGCGCGATGTTCTCTCTAAGCTGTGCTTCGGTCATCGACACGCGGCCGACGATCTGGTGGATATTGGCCGTGGTGTCGTTTTTAAACGACTGTTTACCGGCCTTCTGTTCCTGGATCATCTTGGTCACGTTTGGGCCGACCGTGTCGTTCTTCGGGTTCGGCATGAGGCCCTTCGGACCGAGCAGCTTCGCGAGCTTGGCAATCTTTGGCATCATGGCCGGCGTCGCGACTGCGACGTCGAAGTCGATGGTACCCTTCGTGGCGATCTCATTGATGAGCTCCTCGCCGCCGACGATGTCCGCACCAGCGGCCTTCGCATCCGCTTCCTTCGCCGCCTCGACGAACGCCGCGACGCGCTTCGACTTGCCGACCCCGTGCGGGAAGGCGATGGTGCCACGCACCTGCTGGTCGCCCTTGGTCGGGTCGATGCCGAGCTTCACGTGGAGCTCGACCGCCTCGTCGAATCCCGCCTTTGGGAACTGTTTCACGAGGGCAATGGCCTCGGTGAGGGTATAGGTCCTTTTCGCGTCCACGAGCTTGCGTGCCTCTTCAATGCGCTTTCCTGCCATAGGGATTTGTGGTTCAAGCGGTCTCCTCCGACCTCCCACCTATTTAGATATTTAAGACTTTTTTTCTTCTTTCTTTTCTTCGCGCTCTCCCATCAGGTCGCGATACACGACGCGCCAGTGGAGCCAGAACAGGGGGGCCGCGACCAAGAGCAGCGAGATGTCGCGCACGGCCGACTGCTGCTTGCGGACGCGCGCGGATTCCTCGTCATTGACCTTTTGCGTGTCGCACTGCTCCCGCGTCTGATATTGCAGGTCGCAGACCATGGTGTACTCCGGGCGGTCTGCCTTCGGAAAGACGTAGGTCTTCAGAGCGATGTTCACGAGATCCGACACCGAGAAGATGAGAATCATCAGGGTGACAAACGCCACGAGCGTGAAGTAAATTCGGAGAATGATCGAGCCTCCCTTTGTCATACGACGTTGATTAGGGTGAAAGAATCGATGTTAAACGATGTCCACTCCCATTTGGCGCGCGGTGCCGGCGATGATCTTCATCGCGGCTTCGATGTCGGACGTGTTGAGGTCAGGCAGCTTTTTTTCCGCGATCTCTCGCAGCTGCGCCTTCGTGATTTTGCCCGCCTTTTCCGTGAGCGGCTTGCCGGAGCCCTTTTCGATGCCTGCCGCCTTCGCGATGAGACCGGATGCCGGCGCGACCTTCATGACGAAGTCGAAGGTACGGTCCTCGTACACGTTGATGATGACCGGGACGGTTTCGCCGCGGCGCGCCTGCGTGGCGTCATTGAAGCGCTTCACGAAGTCGGCGATGTTGAGGCCGTGCTGGCCGAGTGCCGGACCGACCGGCGGGGCAGGGGTGGCGGCGCCACCGGCGATCTGCAACTTGATTTGAGTAACGAGTTTCTTGGCCATAGCGTTTTTTGATTATTGGATTCCCTCGCTCGAGGGCAACCATGCTATGTGGATTAATGAGATCAGATTTTTTTGACCTGGAGGAAATCGAGTTCCACAGGGGTTTCGCGTCCGAACATGTTGACGAGCACCTTGACCTTTCCGCGCGTCTCGTCGATATCGGACACCTTGCCTTCGAAATTCTTGAACGGTCCGTCCGTAATCTGTACCACTGAGCCCTTCGTGACGTCGAATGTCGTTTCCGGTTCGGTCGCGCCCGTGCGCTTGAGCAGCGCGTCAATTTCTTCCTGCGCGATCGGCGTCGGGATGGTTCCCGTGCCAATGAATCCTGTGACGTTCGGCGTATTGCGCACCACGTACCACGAGTCGTCCGTCACGACCATCTCAACGAGCACGTACCCAGGAAAAATCTTTTCCTCGGTCATCTTTCGCTTGCCGTTCTTGATCTTGATCTTCTTTTCCTTCGGAACCAGCACCGAAAAAATCTTTTCGTGCATGTCCATGGTGTCGATGCGCTGATGCAGCGCCTCGGAAACGTTGTCTTCGTAACCGGAGTACGTATGGATGGCGTACCAGCGTCGTCCGTAATTTGCTGTTTGTTTTGGCATAGCGCGTAAGGGCTTGGTGTGTCTGAAAGGACGAAAAGGGGCGAATGGATTACGAAGTAAGGATGATGAGCTGTTCGAGGCCGAGGTTAAGCGCCCAGTCGAGCCCGGCGAAGAGGGCTCCGGTCGCAAGGGAAACCACGATCACGATGATCGAATAGCGCACCGTTTCGCGGCGCGATGGCCAGGTAACCTTCTTGAGTTCCTCCTTTGATTCGCGGAGGTACGACGTGACTGGTTTGATCGGGTTGGTCATAACGCTACTTTAAGAAGCCCTTGCGGGCCTTTCTGCCGCAAATATACAGCAAGGCCCGCAACTTGTCAAAAGACCCCGCCTTTGGCGGGGTCTATGCGCTAAATATCCAGGTTTTGTACGGTTTTCGCGTGAGTTTGAATGAAGTGCTTGCGGTTGGAAACATCTTCTCCCATGAGGATGTCGAAGGTTTCATCGGCCTTTTCCGCGTCCTCGATGGTTACTCGCTTCATGATGCGCGTGACCGGATTCATGGTCGTTTCCCACAGCTGGTCCGGATTCATTTCACCGAGGCCCTTGTATCGCTGCACGTTTACCTTCATGCCACCGATGACCAGCGCCTGTGCGCCGTCCGGATTTTCTTCGCTTTCGCCCGCGGCTTCCTCATCGGCCTTTTCTCCCTTCTCGCCTTTTTCGCTTTTCGCGCCTTTCATGCCTCGGCCTCCCGTCAGTTCATCGATCGCCGATTGTTTTTCCTCCTCCGTGAACACGTATCGAAACTCCTTGCCAACGGCCACCCGATAGAGCGGCGGTTGCGCAATGTAAATGTGGTCTTGTTTGATGAGCTCGGGGAAGTGTCGATAGAAAAGCGTGAGCAAGAGCGTGCGGATGTGCGCGCCGTCAACGTCGGCGTCCGTCATGATGATGATGCGGTCGTAGCGCAAGTCGTCAATGTTGAACATTTCGCCGATGTTCGTGCCGAGCGCAATGACGAGCGACTTGATTTCGTTGTTCGCGAGCATTTTGTCGAGGCGAGCGCGCTCGACGTTCAGGATTTTTCCGCGCAGCGGGAGGATTGCCTGGTTCTCGCGGTTGCGTCCCTGCTTGGCGGAACCGCCGGCAGAGTCACCCTCCACGAGGTAGAGCTCGGAAATGGACGGATCCTTGCTCGAGCAGTCGGAGAGCTTGCCGGGAAGCGTCAGGCCGTCGAGCGCGCCCTTGCGAAGCACGGTTTCGCGCGCCGCGCGCGCGGCTGCGCGCGCCTGGGCCGCAAGCACGCACTTCCCGATGATCGCCTCGGCGTCGCGCGGATGCTCTTCCAAGAACACCTTGAGCGCCTCACCAAAGATCGCTTCTACCGCGGTACGCGCCTCCGGGTTGCCGAGTTTGGCCTTGGTCTGTCCCTCGAACTGCGGGTCCTTGATTTTGACAGAGATCACGGTGGTAAGCCCCTCGCGTACGTCATCGCCGGTGAGGTTCGCGTCTTTTTCTTTCAAAAAGCCCTTGCCGCGCGCGTAGTTGTTCAGCTCGCGGGTGAGCGCCGCGCGAAAACCCACCAGGTGCGAACCGCCTTCAGGGTTGGTGATGTTGTTTGCAAAGCAGAAAACCGACTCGTGGTATTCATCTGTGTATTGCATCGCCACCTCTACGTCCATGTCTGCCGCATCGTCGTGCTTGGACACGTAAAAGACGTTGGGGTGCTTCGGTGCCTTGCCGTGGTTGATGTGTCGCACGAAGGATGCGACGCCGCCCTCAAAATAGAAGGCGTAGCCGCTCGTCCTCGACTTTTCACGCGCGTCGACGATTACGAACTTCACTCCCTTGGTGAGGTACGCGTGCTGGCGCAGGTGGTCGAGGATGGTATCAAGGTCAAAGTCGACCGTCTCGAAGATGGTCTCGTCCGGCTTGAACGTAATGGTGGTACCGGTGCCGCGCGACTTGCCGACATCCCTGACCTTTCCTTGCGGCTTGCCGAACTTGTATTCCTGTTGCCAGAGTTTCCCGTCGCGCTTGACTTCGGCGCGCACATAGCTTGAAAGCGCGTTCACCACGGAAACGCCTACGCCGTGCAATCCTCCGGACACCTTGTAACCGCCGCCGCCAAACTTGCCGCCGGCGTGGAGCTTCGTGAGCACAAGTTCGAGAGCGGACACCTTGAACTGGGGGTGCGGGTCAACCGGAATGCCGCGCCCGTGGTCTTCCACGGACACCGTTCCGTCGTCGTTGAGGGTGGTGATGATCTCCTTGCCATAGCCGGCCATGGCCTCATCGACCGAGTTGTCTACCACTTCCCAAATGAGGTGGTGCAGGCCCGTAGGCCCGGTAGAACCGATGTACATGCCGGGGCGTTTGCGCACTGGATCAAGCCCCTCGAGCACCTGAATTTGCCTCGCGCCGTATTCTCCGGCGCCTGCCTTTGGTTTTTTGTCAGCCATAAAAGTGTTACGGAACGCTTTTAGGATACCACCATTCCCGTGCCTTTCCAAGGGGGTGTTGTACCTCGTTCTGCCAGAGCTGCTTCCGGCTTTTGTCTCGTCGGTGGCGGTTGTTCCGTTTTCGTTTCTACGCGGCAAGGTAGGGTGCGTTCATCGTGAAACGGGGGAGATGTCAATCGAATCAGGATCAGGTATACTATAAACAATATGGAAAATGGAGGTGTCCTGCTGGAGGCGGAAAAAGACTATCAGAAGCAGTATCGGCTTTCGAGCTGGTGGATTGAGAGCCGGGCCGGGGTGAAGCGCCTTGGGTTGATTTTGTTCGCGTGTGCTGATTTGCTTCTGATCGCGTTTGTAGCCTGGACGTTCGTCGATGTATACGTCGTGAGCTACGCCGACGAGCAACGCGCGGTGCTGGAGCTTGCCGCTTACGGGCAGGGCGACTTGCGCGCCTATTCTTCCGCGACCGCGGCGGATGACTTAGAGGCCGGCAAGGCGACCGCAGTTTTGTCCACGACAGGAACGTATGATTTGTACGCCACGCTCACGAATCCGAATCCTGACTGGTGGGCTGAGTTCGCGTATGCGTTTACCTCAAGCGCGGGCACCACTGACCAGGCCGACGGTTATATTCTGCCAGGCGCTGAGAAACCGATCATCGCGTATTTGGTGGAATCTTTGGCTGCGCCACGCTCCGTGTCGCTGGTCATCTCCGAGGTCGTGTGGCACCGGGTGGACCATCACGTGACGGGCGACTACGCCCAGTGGTTCGATGACCGGATTGGGTTTGACATATCAAACGCGTCGTTCGAAAGCGTTGAGCTTGATGGCAAAACGATCGGCCGTGTCAGCTTCACGGTGAAAAATAATACCGCCTACAGTTACTATGAGCCGGCGTTTACCGCGACGCTTTTGCGAGCGTCCTCCGTGGTGGGCGTGACGGGCACATCCCTCTCGGATTTGGTTTCCGGAGAGGAACAGAATGTGACAATCAACTGGTTCGGGACGATCCCGAACGTCAGTAAGGTGGAGATCAGCGCGTCCGTGAACCCATTTGACATTTTGTCCTATAAGCCGTTAGAAGGAGAGACGACCGAGGACACGCGCACGCGCGTTCAGTTGCGCGGTCGACGGTAAGCCTCATGTACCGATTTTTTCGCCAGCTTCAAACGGCGGACTGGTTTCTTATTTCCGGGGCTTTTACTCTCGTTATTTTGGGCTTGGCAGCCATTTACTCCATCGAACTTTCTTACGGAGATTCTGACTTTTTGAACATTCAAAAGCAGGTTGTGTCCGCGTTGGTCGGTTTGGGTGTTTTTTTCGCCGTTGCTGGCTCCAATTATCATTTGTTGCGCAACTACGCGCTCATCTCGTATGTCATTGGGGTGGCGTCGCTTGCGGGGGTGCTGGCGTTTGGCGTTACGATTCGTGGAACGACCGGTTGGTACGCGATCGGCCCGGTGAGTTTCCAGCCGGTTGAGCTGATGAAAGTCGCGCTCGCGGTTTCGCTCGCGGCATACTTCAGCCGCCGTGCACGCTTGGATTTCGGTTGGAGGGAACTGTTGGAGAGCGGAATCATCACCGCGTTGCCAGTCGGTCTTGTCCTGATGCAGCCAGACCTTGGTTCCGCGGCACTCCTCCTTGGGATGTGGGGCATTCTCGTCTTGTTCGCCGGAATGAAGAAGCGTCATCTCGCCACGCTCGTCGTGGCCATGGCCATCGTATCCGTTGTCGCGTGGTCCTTTTTGTTAGCCCCATACCAGAAAGATCGTCTCAGGACATTCGTGAACCCCGCGGCGGATCCGCTCGGGCAAGGCTATAACGTGGCACAGGCGATGATTGCCGTTGGAGCGGGCGGATGGCTTGGGAGCGGGCTCGGGTTCGGTTCGCAGAGCCAATTGAAATTTTTGCCGGAATCGCAAACGGACTTTATTTTTGCGGTGATCGCCGAAGAGCTCGGATTCGTCGGAGTCATCCTTTTGCTTGGCGCCTTTGCCTTAGTTTTCTTTCGCATCTGGCATTTCGCGTCTTCGACGCGCGATGATTTTACGAGCTTTTTGCTCATTGGGATCGGTGGAACGCTGTTCGTTCAGTTTTTCATTAATGTGGGGATGAATCTCGGGTTGCTTCCCGTGACTGGCGTGGCGCTTCCCCTCGTCAGTTACGGAGGATCGTCGCTCTTGTTTACCCTTGTGATGCTTGGGATCGTGGAAAGCGTCACGGTACGATCAAGGGGGTAGCCTACTCACCGTCCAACGCCTGTGTTAAAGTGCAATTATATGAAGCCACTCCCATCTGGAAACGACTCGCTCCGTCTCATGTCTTTCTGTCCGTTGTGTGAGACCAAGTACGCGCCAGCGCAGGCGCGCGTCCTTTCCGAACAGGATGATACGCGGCTGATTCACGCCACCTGCAAGAAGTGCGGGTCTGCCACGCTTGCGTTGGTGGTTGAAGGGGAGGCCGGAGGGAGCACGGTCGGGCTCGTGACGGATTTGAGCTACGATGATGTCCTGCGGTTTCATCGCGGGGGGCGGGTGAGTACCGACGACGTGATTGAGGCACATGAGGGATTAGAGGCTCCGCTTGCGGAAGTTTTGCATATTTCGCCGCCCAAGAGACGGTCCCGGGCCAAGGTATCGGTTGCGTCCCGTCGCGCCGCTTGACATATTCCGGCCTATCAAGCACAATGCGGGCGATTAACGCTGGTATTGTTTGTATGGAAACACTTACGCTTCAGGCAAAAAAACGCGACCTGATTGGACGCAAGACCTATCATCTTCGTAACGAAGGCGTCATTCCGGCCGTCGTGTACGGGGTTGGAACCGATCCGATGAACATCGAGATCGTGCATAACGAGTTCGCCAAGACGTTTAAGAGCGCTGGGGAATCCACGATCGTCGAACTTGCGATTGGCGACGGCAAGGCAATGCACGTCCTTATCCAAGACACCCAGATCGATCCGCTTCGTGGTGAGTTTATCCATGCGGATTTCCGCGCCGTGGACATGACGAAGAAGATTGAGGCCGAGGTTAAGCTCGCGTTCGTTGGCGAGTCGCCGGCGGTGAAGAGCCTTGGTGGAACGCTCATGCACCCGATCGAGGAAGTTCGCGTGCGCGCGCTCCCGATGGACCTCGTGTCGCACATTGACGTCGACGTCTCGAAGCTCGTCACGTTCGAGGATCAGATTCTCGTGAAGGATCTGCCGGTTCCGTCCGGGGTCGAGATTCTCGAGGATGAGGACGCGATGGTCGCGGGCGTTGATGCCCCGCGTTCGGAAGAAGAACTTGCCGAGCTCGACACGGCGGTAGAAATCGACGTGAATGCCGTGGAGAAGGTTGAGAAGGAAAAGAAGGAAGAGGGGGAAACCACGGATGAAGTTGCCAAGTAAACTTACGAAGAAGCATGCGATCGCAGGCGTCATCATTCTGGCGCTTGCGTTTGGTTTTGGGGGATGGAAAATATTCGCGAATGGAACAGAGGAGACAGGCGGAACAGATGAGACTGGCGGTGGAGAGGAAGTCGAGTCGCCTGTTTTCCGCCACCCGCTTTCCGGCCTCCAGGTTTCAGAGGATCTTTCGATTCTTCCGCGCGTGTACGCAGTCATGATCGACAATTCCGTGGATGCCTGGCCCCCATCTGGCGTGGACAGGGCGTTTTTGGTCATCGAGGCGCCTGTGGAGGCGTCGATCCCCCGGTTCGAGGCATTCTTCTCTGCGGACACGGACGTGGAAAAAATCGGCCCGGTTCGTTCTGCGCGGCCATATTTTATCGATTGGGCAAATGAATTTGACGCGCTGTACGCGCACGTTGGCGGCTCGAATGCCGCGCTTGATTTGATTGCGTCCACGGGCACGTTTGATTTGAACGAGTTTTATAACGGGGTCTTCTTTTGGCGGTCCTCCGACCGATACGCGCCGCATAACACGTACACGTCCACAGCGCTTCTCGCTGCGGCCGTCGCGAAGGCCGAGGAGCGCGGTCGCGCGCCGGAGACGCTGTATGGAACGTGGAAGTTTATTGATGACGAAAAGAGCGAAGATGGTGAAAAAAAGGGCGTGACTGTGCAATATAACTCCGCGTTATACTCGGTTCATTGGGAATACGACGCAGAGACGAACGCATATCTGCGTTCGCAAGGCGGTCGGGAAGCAAAGACGGCCGATGGCACGCGGCTTACGGCCAATAATATTGTCGTCATGGTCACGGACGTTGCGGTGCTCGACTCCGTGGGCCGTCGGAGCGTCCGAACGACCGGGGAAGGAAAGGCGTGGCTGCTCCAGGATGGAAAGACCATTGAAATTACCTGGAAAAAACCGTCGGTGAGCGAGCGTCTCGCGTTTTACGACGCGGATGGCAATCAGGTCGCAATGGGCGCCGGGAACACTTGGATCGAGGTGATACCAAGCGAGAAGGACGTTTCGATCAATTGACGGATCCACGCATCCTTGTTACTGTTTCCTCCCCCAAGAAGGGGAAGGAGTCAGAATGGACGGAACATTGATGGACATGATGCCACATGTCGTGGGTGGGCTTGCCGGCAGTTTCGGCATCTTCAAGAGCCTGGTGTTCGTGAAGGAGGGGGAGCGCGGCGGGTTGCTGCGTTTCGGCCGGTTCCTTCGGGTCGTCGAGCCCGGGTTCGTCCTTGTCATCCCGTTTGTGCACGAGCTTCGACGCGTCCACGTACGCAAGACGACCCTCGGCCTCGCGGCTCAGACCATCACCCTGAAGGACAATCTGTCCTACACCATTCAGGCAGTGGTGTTGTTCCGTGTGACGGACGTGTATCAGGCGCTGTTCGAGATGGCCAATCTGTACGAGAGCGTCAAGGACATCGGCGGGACGATACTGCGCGAGCGTCTTTCCGCGAAGTCGTCGTCCAACCTGCACGACCTGCAGGTGATCAGCGAGGAGCTGAAGACGGCACTTCATGGTGCCACTTCCGACTGGGGGATCGAGATTCTCGCGTTCCAGCTCGCCGACGTCGCGCCGACGCCGGAAACGGCCCAGGTGCTGGTGCAGCCCGAGTTGGCCCGCGCCCAGGTCACAGGCAACAGGATCCTGGTCGAAGGGATCAGGGAACTGGCCAGGAGTGCATCCTTCGGCCACCTCGGGCCATCGGTGGTCGCGGCGTTGCTCCTGCGCGGGAGCGGTTCGCCAGTGGTGAACGTCGACGGCGGCGGAAGAGAAAACGGAAAGGAGGCCTGACGGCGCTGCCGTCTTTTTTTGTTTAAGAAACCAGGAAGGGACCTTATAGTGCTGTCAGCACGACGCGGGCGAAGCCTTCGAGGTCGTTTTCGATATGTGGCTTGGCGGCGGGGAAGTCATGGCGGATGAGGTCTACGATAGATTGGCGTTGTGACGGATCGATTTCGATAAGCGCCGTCAGGCGTTTTGGAAGAACGCCTCGATGGCGCTTGAGCTGTCGGAATAAGTTCCAATACGCGTCGAGCCCGTCGCGTCCCGCCACGAGCGCCTCGCGTGGTTCAAAGTCGCGCACGTCGCGCTGGCCGGTGTCTACCTGAAAGTCGGTCAGGTACGGCAGGTTCGCGCAAAGCACCAGGTGTCGGAAGGTCTGCGGATGCGTCGCGGCCACGGATTTGAAGATACGCACGATCGGCTCGATGAGATCTCCGTGCTTCAGGTCGACGAGTTCCTCGACGTGATGTTCTTCCGCGTTCGCTTTCGCGACGGCGAGTGCCTGTTTGCTTGTGTCGGTTGCGAACACGGGGAGCTGCGACTCGGCGGCGAGAGTCACCGCGATGGCGCCCGATCCGGTTCCCACGTCCGCGAACACCGTGTGGTCGCGCTCCGGCCCGTCGGCCGCCGCGAGGGCGCGTTCAACCAGAACCTCCGTTGCCGGACGCGGGATCAGGACAAATCGGTTGACCTGGAACCTGCGTTTGAAAAATTCTCGGTATCCGATGATGTATGCCACGGGTTCGTGCGTTGTTCTTCGCTTCACGTGCTCATGAAAACGCTCTTCCTGTTCGGCGGTCAATCGATGGTCAAGGTGCGTAAACAACCAGGGCTTGTTCGCATTTAAGACCGCCGCAAGCAACACCTCCGCGTCGAGCATGGGAGAGTCCAGGCGTCCTCCGTCGTCGGTTTTGTCGATATGGCGCTTGAGGGCGTCATTTGCCCATTGCAGCGCTTCCATCACAAGCATATCGGGATCATCTTAGCATACCGGCGACAAAACTCATCGGTCCGTGTCGTTGAGTTCCGCGGTTTTGAGCGCCGTGATGATTTCGTCGAGATCTCCCTCCATGATGCCTGGAAGGTTATGAAAATTTTGTCCAATTCGGTGGTCGGTCAGACGGTCCTGAGGAAAGTTGTAGGTCCGAATTTTTTCCGAACGGTCGCCGCTGCCGATTTGTCCGCGGACCGATTCTCCTCGCGCCTTGTCCACCTTCTCTTGCTCGAACGCGAATAGCCGCGCGCGAAGAACCGACATAGCCCGTTCTTTGTTTTGCGCTTGGCTGCGTTCGTCCTGGCACTGCACCACCACGCCCGTTGGAATGTGCGTTACGCGGATCGCCGAATAGGTGGTGTTTACGCTTTGTCCGCCCGCGCCGCCGGAAGTCATCGTATCGATGCGTAGGTCTTTTGGCTCAATCCGGATATCGATTTCCTCTGCCTCCGGCATAATGGCGACCGTGACAGTCGAAGTATGCACGCGGCCGGCCTTTTCGGTTTCTGGCACGCGTTGCACGCGATGGACACCGGATTCGTACTTGAGGCGGCTGTATACGCTTCTCCCGTCGATGGAGAAAATTATTTCCTTGAATCCGCCCAAGTCGTTGCGGTTTGAGGAGATAAGGTTGACCTTCCACCCCTGTTTGTCGGCGTACCGCGTGTACATGCGAAAAAGTTCCGAGGCGAAGAGCGCGGATTCGTCGCCGCCCGCGCCAGCTCGAATTTCGACGATGGAATTTTTTTTGTCGAGCGGGTCAGGAGGGACGAGGGCAAGCGTGAAGTCTTCCTCGAGCTTGGGGATTTGGCTTTTCAAGAGTTCGATTTCGTCCGCGGCCATCTGACGCATGTCTGGGTCGGACTCGGAAGCGAGCGTCGCTTCCGCGCCCTTCAGGTCGGAGACGGCCTTCGCATACCGCTGTCCGATTGCGATGACCTCATTTGTCTCCCCAAACTCCGTGTTCACCTCGCGCAAAAGAGTCATATTAGAAAGAACGCTCGGGTCACTGAGACGTGACTCGAGCTCTTTCTGACGCGCTTGGATCTTCGTGAGCTCGTCGAGGAGATTCATGATCTATGAGACCTTTTTCGCGCTGTCCTTTTTCTTTGCGGTACGGGCGGCCTGTTTGGCACGCTTTGCGACCGTCTTGCCGGCATCCTTCTTGGTCAGTTTTTCACCGAACTTTTCGACGCGGCGAGCCGTGTCGATGATCTTCTGCTTGCCAGTATAGAACGGATGGCAGGCAGCGCAAAGTTCAACCGAGATTTCCGCGAGCGTGGAGCCGACCTCATAGACCGCGCCACAGGCACAGACAATCTTAGCTTTTTCGAAGTATTCCGGGTGGATTTCCTTCTTCATAATAGGTGGAGAATAACGAGCGGAAGTGTAGCAAAGGGGCCGTTGGATGTCAATTCATCCTCCGCGAAAAGGCTGTGCGACCATGAACAACAAACACAAACCCCTGCGCGGAAGTCACCGCGCGTTTCCCGCGCGTCGGGGTCGCCCCCTGAAATGACGTACTCGTTGCCGCGGACTGCTTGATAGTCATAGGATATTATGATGAGATTTACGCTATTAACGAAATTGACTGTTTTTCTTACGCCAATTGGCCATAGCCGGCTTTGGACAACATATGGGGACGTCGATTGATCTGTTTTCTTATCATCTTCCGTCGGAACAAATCGCTCAGGAGCCGGCACGGCCGCGTGACCACTCGCGGTTGCTTTTGCTTGGTCGAGCGACCGGCAAGGTTGAGCATAGGCGATTTTTTGACATCGAGGACGAGCTGTGCGCTGGTGATGTGCTGGTGATGAATGACACGAAGGTCTTTCGAGCGAGATTGAGCGGGGAGTGCAAACTGAAAAATGGAGAATCTAAAATAGCGGAGGTCTTTTTGTTGCGTGGGGATGGGAAGGAGTGGTCGGCGTTGCTCAGGCCCGGGCGCAAGGCGAAGATTGGCGACGCGTTTGATCTCGGCGGGTTGGTCGCAACGGTCGTCGGGAAGCACGAGGATGGCACGGCGACGCTTGCGTTTGAAGTTGGCATCGACGAGGTGCTGGCGTTTTCGGATGTGCATGGAAGGATCCCGGTTCCGCCATACGTTGATCATGTTCCGGAAAAGCTCGAGGATTACCAGACCGTCTATGCGAAGGAAACCGGATCGGTGGCGGCTCCGACCGCCGGGTTTCACTTTACGCCGGAGCTGATCGCGTCGTTGAAAGAGAAGGGCGTGCAGTTCGAGTTCGTCACGCTGCACGTCGGCATTGGGACGTTCCGGCCGGTGAAGGTCGCAACGCTCGAGGAACACGAGATGCACCGGGAGTTCGTTTTGATCAATGCCGGCACCGCGTCGAGGATAAACGCGGCAAAGCGCGAAGGTCGGCGCGTGATCGCGGTTGGAACGACGACGGTACGCTCGCTCGAGGGAAGCGGCGTGCCGGAAACGGGATTTGTCGGCGACGTGAATCTGTTCATCACGCCGGGTTTTGACTTTAGGATCATCGACGGCCTGATCACCAACTTCCATTTGCCGAAGTCCACGCTTCTCGTGCTTGTTTCCGCTTTCGCCGGCCGTGAGCGTGTCCTTGCCGCCTACGGGGAAGCGGTTCGTCTGGGCTATCGTTTCTTTTCTTTCGGCGATGCCATGTTTATTCGATAGGAGTTGTGGTTGACCAAAATCAACTCTTCCTTTATACTCCGCGCATAAATCAAACAGACGGGGGTTAACCGCGCTCGGATCCTCCCTGGCAAGTGCTGGGGCCCGCGGCGGCCCGTCGGTGTTAAAAGGAAAATATCGTATGGCCAAGTTGCCAAACCTGGTCGAAATGCTCCAAGCCGGAGTCCATTTCGGCCACCAGACCTCGCGCTGGCATCCAAAGATGAAGAATTTCATTTTTGGTTCGCGCGGCGGGATCCACATCGTGGACCTGGAAAAGACACAGCAGATGCTCCCGGACGCGCTCGCGTTCGTGAAGTCCGTCGCGGCCCGCGGCGGAAACGTGCTGTTCGTCGGCACGAAGCGCCAGGCGCAGCCGATCGTTGAGAAGTATGCGAAGGCGTGCGGTATGCCGTATGTCACGCAGCGCTGGCTCGGCGGGACGCTCACCAACTTCGCGCAGATCAAGCATACCCTCAAGCGCCTGCGTACCCTGAAGGATCAGCGTGAGAAGGGCGAGCTCAAGAAGTATACGAAAAAGGAACAGATCATCCTTGGTCGCGAGATCGAAGAGATGGAGCACAAGGTCGGTGGTATCCAGATGCTAGAGAAGCCGCCGGAGGCGATCTTCGTGGTGGACATCCGCATGGAGAAGACCGCCGTGGACGAGGCAAACGTGATCGGTACCAAGGTGGTCGCAATTTGTGACACCAACGTGAATCCGGACGGGGTAAATTACGTGATTCCTGCCAACGACGATGCCGTGAAGTCCATTGATCTCATCACAAGCCTTATTTCTGAGGCCGTATTGGAAGGCGTGGTGGAAGCCAAGCGCGCCGCGCTGCAAAAGCAGGTGGAGCAAACACCAAAGGCGGTATAAATTTTGGGAGTGAGGGAGTTAGCTAACAAGCTCATTATGATCGATGCAAAACTCGTCGCGCAGCTGCGCGAAATGACTGGCGCTGGCATGATGGATGCCAAGAAGTCACTCGAAGGAACGAACGGCGACCTGACCGCCGCGGCCGAGGCGCTGCGCGCGAAAGGACTTGCCAAGGCGGCGTCGAAGTCCGATCGGGCAACGAAGGAAGGCCGCGTGTTCTCCTATATCCATAGCAATGGCAAGCTCGGAGCCATGGTTGAAGTGCTGTGCGAAACGGACTTCGTCGCGCGCAACGAGGCGTTTACCGAACTTTGTCATGACCTTGCCATGCACATTTCCGCCGCGGACCCGCTCTACGTGAAACGCGAGGACGTTCCGGCGGAGGTCGTCGCGAAGGAGAGGGAGATCTATGCTGCGGAGATGGCCGAACAAGCCAAGCCAGCGGAGATCGTCGAAAAGATCGTGGAAGGAAAACTGAACAAGTATTTCAGCGACGTGTGCCTGCTCGAGCAGCCGTTTATCAAGGACGAGGACACAACTGTCGACGAGTTCGTGAAAGCCAAAATCGCCACAATTGGCGAGAACATCCAAGTCAGCCGGTTTAGCCGGTTCCAGATTGGATAACGGGCCGAAAATGCAAAGAACCAGAGCCAGGTATCATTTTGGATCCTGGTTCTTTTGATTTTCTGATATACTAAGGGCCTATGATACGTATTGCCATCAACGGGTTTGGCCGCATTGGCCGTCAGACGTTTCGCGTCGGCTGGGGACGGAAAGGGATGAAGATCGTCGCCATCAACGATCTTACCGAGCCGAGGATCCTCGCGCATCTGCTCAAATACGACTCGGTGTTCCGCACCTGGGACCACGAGGTCGGGTTTGACGAAGGTCATCTGATCGTCGACGGCCACCAAATTCCGATTATCGCCGAGACCGATCCGGCCATGCTGCCATGGAAACGGCACAAGGTCGACGTGGTCATCGAGTCGACCGGGCGATTCACGAGCAAGGAAGCGGCGTCCGCGCATTTGGTTGCGGGGGCGCATCGCGTCGTGATTTCCGCTCCGGCAAAGAACGTTCCAACCGTGCTCATGGGAGTGAATCACAAAACAGTGAAGGCGTCCGACGCGATCGTCAACAATGCGTCGTGCACCACGAACTCCATCGCTCCGATCGCGCAGATTATGACGGAAGCCTTTGGCGTGAAGAAGGCCATGATGACCACGGTCCATTCGGTGACCGCGGAGCAGAACGTGGTGGACGGCCTGCCACCAAAGCTTCATCCGGACCTGCGCCGCGCGCGCGCCGCGCTCGTCAATATCGTTCCGACCTCGACGGGCGCCGCGAAGGCAACGAGCGAGGCGGTTCCCGAGCTCAAGGGCAAGTTCGACGGCATCGCGATTCGCGTTCCGACGCTTGACGTGTCCCTTTCGGACTTCACGTTCGTTTTGAAAAAGAAAGTAACCCCCGAGGAAATCAACGCGGCGTTCAAGAAAGCGGCCTCCTCTCCTCGGTGGAAGGGTATCGTCGGCGTTTCCGAGGTTCCGCTCGTATCATCCGACTTCATTGGATCGACATTTTCTACGGTCGTTGACCTGGAGATGACCCGTGTGGTTGACGGCGATCTCGTGAAAGTCCTCGCATGGTACGACAACGAATGGGGGTATTCGAATCGCCTCGTGGAAATGGCCGAGTACGTCGGCGGGCTTTAACATTTGAGAGACAGGAAACAAAATGGAACCGCATCGGATTGTCATCGTGGGCGGCGGGTTTGGCGGGCTCAAAACCGCGTTTGAGCTCGCGAAGCGTCGCGCGCGCATCAAGGATTGTTCCGTTACGCTCGTTGATCAGAACGACGCGCACCTCTACACGCCGTTGCTGTATGAAGTAGCGAGCGGGGAATTGGAATTGTCCGGGAAGGCATGCGCAGACGAGATTGAACGCGGCGTGTCCGTGCGGTTCGACGCGTACGCGAACGTCGCGGCCAAGAAGAACGTCCGGTTTGTGCGAGGCGCGGTGCTTGGCATGGAACAGGAAAGCCGGACCGTGCTTCTTTCGGATGGCAAACGGCTTCCATACGACGATCTGGTCATAGCCGTTGGGGCTGAAACGGCGACCTATGGCATCCCAGGCGTTCTGGAACATGCAATCCCGCTAAAAACGCTACGCGACGGATTTCGCGTACGCGATCGCATCCATGCGTCTTTGAAAACGTACGCGAGGGAAACGAGCCGTCAGATTTCGTTCGTGGTCGTCGGCGGAGGTGCAACGGGCGTGGAGTTCGTGGCGGAGCTTGCGAATTACTTTCAGCGTCTTGTGGCGAAAGGAACGGTGCGTCCAGGGCATTTTCACGTGACCATCGTGGAGTCAGGGCCGGAGATATTGCCGTCTTTTTCGTCCCGGATTCGTGAGAAAGCGAAACAACGGTTGGTTTCGCTTGGCGTGAAGGCGCTCGCGGGCGTTTCCTTGAAGGAAGTGCGATTCGAGTCTGTCTCTTTATGTAAGACGGACGGATCCGTGTACGACGAACCGGCGGACGTGACCGTGTGGACGGCCGGAATGAAGTCTCACGCATTTGTGAGGGAGTGGGGATTGCCCGTGGATGAACATGGATTCATAAAGATCGATCGGGCGTTTGCCGTCGAGGGAATGAGGGGGGTGTATGCGCTTGGTGACTGCGCCTCTTTTTTACATCCAAAGACGAATGTCCGCGTTCCCGCGTTGGCACAGGCCGCGGTGCGTGAGGCGGGCATCGTCGCGGAAAATATCGTCCGGCATTTGGAACGCAAGGCACCGACGCTTTGGAATCCTCCGGAACGATGGACGATGATCCTTCCGGTAGGCGGCAAGTATGCCATTGCGGATCTTGGGGTCATGCGATTGTATGGAAGGATCGGGTACCTCGTGCTCAAGGCCGTGGACCTCATGTACTTTCTTTCCGTTCTTGCACCCCGGTCTGCCTGGAAGCTTTGGAGAACCGGATCGTCCGTTTACGCGAAAAATGATTAGACCCGCGCCCTCGCATTTATTTTGTGATACACTGCCAGCGTTATGCGGCTTCGGACCCTGCGCAATGGTGTGAACTTATCCGGAAAACGAGTCTTGCTTCGAATTGACGCGAATGTTCCCATCGCGAAAGGGAAAGCCGCTGACGGTCCGCACGGAAAAATTGCGCGCGCGGCCGTGGACATTGAGTGGCTCCGTCAACGTGGAGCGAAAGTGATCGTCATGACCCATCTTGGGCGTCCTGGCGGCAAGCGCGTGCCGGCTTACTCGGTGCGCCCGGTGGCCAAGCGTTTGTCCGGGCTGCTTGTGACCGAGGTGCGCGTTGCCCATGACATCGTCGGCCCGTCCGCGCGTCGTTTGGTTCGTCAGATGAAAAACGGCGACGTCATCATGCTTGAGAACGTGCGGTTCGATCCGGGTGAGGAACGGAATTCGACGGCTCTCGCGGACGCACTCTCACAGCTTGGCGATATCTACATGAACGATGCCTTTGCCGTGTCGCATCGCGCGCATGCGTCGGTTGATGCCATTACCTCCGAGTTGACGAGTTACGCGGGGCCGCAGCTTGCGACCGAGGTCGAAGTGCTCGAAAGGGTTATGAGGCATCCAAAGCATCCGTTCGTACTCGTCATGGGCGGGTTGAAAATGAAAGACAAGCTTCCCGTGCTTCGCAGTCTCGCGCCCGAGGCGGATCGCGTCATAGTTGGCGGCGCGCTCGCGCATGCGTTTTTTGCGGCGCAGGAACGTGAAATCGGCCGTTCGGCATACGATCAGAACGGGGTGGCGGACGCCCGGAAGATTTTGGGAGAATGGGGTGGAAAAATCTGGCTTCCAACCGACGTGGTGGTGGCAAAGAGCCTTCGCAAGGACGCGTCGCGTCGGACGGTCGCCGTCGAGGACATTCGAAAGACGGATCGTGTCGTGGACGTTGGGCCGGAAACGCTCCGTCGGTACAAGGAGGAGATCCAGCGCGCGAAAATGGTCGTGTGGAATGGTCCGTTCGGATACTGCGAGCGCGAGCCGTTTTGCGCGGGATCGTTCGAAATCGCTCGGGCGATCGCCTCGCGTACGCGCAGCGCCGTCACGGTCGTCGGAGGAGGCGACACCATTCCGGTCGTCGAGGCCGCGGGCGTCGCGGATCGATTTACGCTGCTATCCACGGGAGGAGGAGCCATGCTGGAATTTTTGGCCGGGGAAAAAATGCCTGGCATTAAAGCGCTCGAAGTATGATGAGTAACGCCCTCAAATTGGAACTCGTCGAAAAGATGACCACGCTCGTGGCGGCCGGATTCGGATTGGTTGCCGGTCTTGCGTGGAATCAGGCCATTCAGGATTTATTCAAACTGTTGTTCCCGGAGCAAGGCGGGCTGATCGCAAAGTTCTTGTACGCGATCCTCATTACGGTCATCGTCGTTTTGGTCACGACCAAGCTCAGCCGCATGTCAAACGTCCTTAAGGAAAAGCTCAACACGTAATATGTCCAATGCCATTGAGTACGTTCACGCGCATGAGATCATTGATTCGCGCGGAAACCCGACGCTCGAGGTGACTGTTTTGTTGCAAAATGGCGTGAGCGGCTCGGCGAGCGTGCCAAGCGGAGCGTCGACGGGGGTCCACGAGGCCTTGGAGTTGCGCGATGGAGACGCGAAGCGGTATGGGGGATTGGGCGTATTGAAGGCAGTGAAGAACGTAAACGGCCCGATCGCTCAGACACTCGTCGGCATGGACGCCACGCGCCAGCGCGAAGTCGACTCGCGCATGCTGATTCTCGACGGGACCGCGAACAAGTCGAAGCTCGGCGCGAACGCGATCCTTGGCGTGTCGCTTGCCTGCGCGCACGCGGCCGCGCGGGCCAAACGCATGCCGCTCTATCAGTGGATCCGCCGTGCCTATGGCTTGCCGTCCGACGTATATCGCTTGCCGACTCCCACGATGAACATCCTGAACGGCGGCGCGCATGCCGGATGGATTCTCGACTTTCAGGAGTTCATGATCGTCCCGCGCCAGCGTAGGTTCGCGGAGCGCGTGCGTTGTGGGTCCGAGGTGTTTCATGCCCTCGGGCGCCTCTTAAAGAAAAAGGGATTCTCAACGCTCAAGGGCGACGAAGGCGGGTACGCGGTCAAGCTCGCGCGAAACGAGGACGCCTTCAAGCACATCACGCAGGCCATTCAGGACGCGGGCTACATGCCAGGGAAGGACGTGATGCTCGCGATGGATCCGGCGACGTCCGAGGTGTACGACGCGAAAAAAAAACGCTACGTGTTGCGCGTCGACAAGAAAACCCTCACGTCCGACCAGATGATTGAAATGTGGGAAATGTGGGCAAAGAAGTATCCGATCGTGTCGCTCGAGGATGGGCTGGCGGAGGACGACTGGGACGGGTGGAAGAAACTGACCGAGCGTCTCGGAAAGAAACTCGCGTTGGTAGGCGACGATTTTTTCGTCACGAACGCGGATCGGTTGTGCAAGGGGATTGAGATGGGGTGCGCGAACGCGATTCTTATCAAAGTCAACCAGATCGGGACGCTTTCCGAAACCATGGATGCCATTTTACTCGCGCAGCAAAACGGATACGCGGTTTCCGTTTCGCATCGCTCCGGTGAAACTTCGGACACTACCATCGCCGACCTCGCGGTCGCGGTGAACGCGGAATATATCAAGACTGGATCGCTTTCGCGCTCCGAGCGTCTGGCGAAGTACAATCGGCTGATGGAAATCGAGGAGGAAATTCTCGCAGAGGCTCCGACCTCTTGACATCCCGCATGATCGCGGTAGGATTGCGCCCTGCCGCGTTTTGATTCGCGGCCATGGAGGAACTGTCGATGCGACGTGGGTCATCGATTCCCGACGTGACGCTTGTAAGCGCCGTCGACCTGTTTCTGTTGCGTGAGCTGCACCCAGACGTTTACCTTCGTACCATGGATCCCTGGTCCAGGCTCGCGGCCAGGCCTTGCTGGCGCACGGCCAAGCCGCTGCTCAACGTAGATGCCGATCTGGTGTCACGGATCGTGGAGGAACGGGTCGGAAACTCGACGTCCTCGCACGAAATGGCCGCGTGGATGTGTCTTGGCAAGGTGCGCCAGGCGCGTGGAGATCACGCGGGTGCCCTCGACGTGTTCAACGGCATGGTGCGCCGTGACAGTCGCGACTATCGCGCGCACTACAACGTCGGTCTCTGCCTGGTCGCGCTTGGGCGCCATGACGAGGCCCGGTCCGCGCTCAATCGCGTGCTCGATATCGTTCCCGGCGACGTTCGAGCCGAACAGGCCATCGTGGCCCTCCCTTCGTAGGCGGTTCTTCCCGCCTTTTTTCTTTTCTCCCGATGCCTTACAATGGCGACACTATGGACGAAAAAAAATATCGACCGCGTCCGGCCGTCCTGCTGATTATTGACGGATTCGGCGTGGCGCCGGATTCCGAGGGAAATGCCATCACGCACGCAGAAACGCCCAGATGGAAGGAACTCATCCGTGCCTATCCAACGATGACGCTGCGTGCCTCTGGCGAGGAGGTCGGCTTGTCCTGGGGCGAAATGGGTAATTCCGAGGTCGGACACCTTGCCATTGGCGCTGGGCGCGTCTACTACCAGTTGTTCCCGCGCATCAACCGTGACATCGCGACGGCTGATTTCTTCAAGAACCCGGCTTTTCTCAGGGCGGTCGAGCACGTGAAGAAAAATGATTCCGCGCTTCACCTCATCGGGCTCGTGAGCGCCGGACGCGTGCATGCCATGGACGAACACTGCCACGCCCTTCTGAGGCTCGCCAAGGACCAGGGGATTACGAAGGTATTCGTGCACGCGGTTCTTGATGGGCGCGACACCATCTACAACGCGGGAATCGATTTCATCACGACGCTTCAGGAGAAGATGACGGAGCTCGGCGTTGGAAAAATCGCGTCCATGAGCGGACGGTATTTTGCCATGGATCGCGATAACCGGTGGGACCGCGTGGAAAAGGCATACAACGCGATGGCAAGGGGCGATGGAGAAAAAGCCGCCGATGCCATTGGGGCCCTGAGGGCCAGTTACGCGAAGGAGGTGTACGACGAGCAGTTTCCCCCGACGGTCATCGAAGAAAATGGCGCGCCGGTCGCGACCGTGAAGGACGGTGACGCCGCGATTTTTTTCAATTTTCGTCCGGACCGGGCGCGCGAGCTCACCAAGGCGTTCGTGTTGCCGGACTTCGGCAGGTTTCCGCGCCAGAAGGTAAACGACCTGTTGTTCGTCACCATGGCGGAGTACGAGGCGGGCCTTCCCGTTGAGGTCGCATACCCGGCGGAGAAGGTTGCGAACTGCCTTGCCAAGGTGATTTCTGACAACGGGCTCACCCAGCTTCATATCGCCGAGACTGAAAAGTACGCGCACGTGACTTTTTTTCTAAATGGCACCTATGAGAATCCGTTTCCCGGCGAAGACCGCGTGATTATTCCGTCTCCGCAAGTCGCGTCATATGACCAGGCGCCGGCAATGAGCGCCAACGAAATTACCGACCGAGTCGTGAGGGAGATTCAGGGAGGGGGCCATGACTTCATCGTTTTGAACTATGCGAATCCGGATATGGTCGGGCACACCGGAGTGTTAGATGCCACGATCGAGGCCGTGGAAACCGTTGACGCGTGCGTCGGGCGCGTAGTCGATGCCACGCTCGCGGCCGGCGGGGTTGCGTTCATCACCGCTGACCACGGAAACGCCGAGGAACTGAAGAATCTTCGCACCGGCGACATCGATAAGGAACATGCGACGAATCCGGTACCGTTCGTGATCGTAGGGAAGGAGTTTGAGGGAAAGCCGTCCGCCTCCGGGGAAGTTCCAGACGGCGACCTCTCATTGCTCTCGCCCATTGGTATGCTCGCGGATGTCGCGCCAACGATTTTGGCCGTGATGAACATCCCTCAGCCGTCGGAAATGACGGGTGCATCGCTGTTATGATTGAGATCGAAAAAAAATTCGCGTTGCAACCCGGAGATGAAGAACGCCTGGTTGTCGATGCCGAATTCGTAAAGGAAGTCAGACAGGATGACGAATATTGGGATACGACCAATTTTTCATTGACTCGCAAGGATTGGTGGCTGCGAAGGCGGAATGGTCGTTGGGAAATCAAGATCGCGCTTCATGCGATAAGTCCGGGCATATTGCGTGGGGTAACGCAGTATCGAGAATTGGAAACGGAAGAGAAAATTCGAATGGCGATCGGCCTTGACGGCGACGGGCCGTTCGAAGACGTTTTGCGAACCGCGGGATATGTGCCGTGCGCGCGCATCGTCACGACCCGACGCAAATATCGCGATCATGAATTTTGCATTGATCTGGACGTCGCGGATTTCGGATACGCGCTCGCGGAAATCGAAATCATGGTCGAGGATGAAAAGGACGCGGACGCGGCCTCCGCGCGCGTGGATGCGTACGCGATGGCGCACGGTCTGTCCGCGGACGCCATTCGTGGAAAGGTAGTTGAGTTTATCCGGCGCGAACGGCCGGAGCATTTTCAAGCGCTCGTGGATGCGGGCGTGATATGTTAGTGTAAGAGAATTGTGCCGCGATCCGCGTGAAGATTGCAGGCCGTGAGTATAAATTTTAGCAACTACCAATGTTCGTATGATCACTCTGGACGCGCGCTTCTCAAAGCGCATCGCCGACGTCGTGCAACGCAACGCGGTCTTGCGAAAGATCGGGGACATGTGCGCCTCCCAGCTCATCTGGTTTATGGCCGGCGGATTCGGATTGGTCGTTTACTATCTCTCCAAGGCCATGGTGGACAGCTTCGTTTTGCGTCTGATTTTCGGGATTTTTCTTTCCTGGTTCGTGACGCTCGTGCTTGAGTACGCATTCCGACGCCGCCGCCCGTTTCAGGAGCAGGGGCGCCGGCTTGCGGTCGAGATGCTGTGGGTTCCGCCATCGTTTCCGTCCGGCCATGCGACGATCGCGTTTGCGCTTGTCACTGCGACGCACGCGCTGCAAGATACGCTGCTGTTTTGGATCGCCTTTTGCCTTGCCATACTGGTGTCCGTCGGTCGGGTTGCAATGCGCGTCCATTACTTCACCGACGTTCTTGCCGGAGCCGTGGTCGGCATCGCGGTCACGTCTTTCGTGATTCGATATTTATAGGGTCCTTTATGAAAAATAAGATCGTCTGCGTTTCGGGAGGGTTTGATCCGATTCATGTCGGCCACGTTCGAATGATCCAGGAGGCGGCCGCGCTTGGCGACGAGCTTGTCGTGATCATCAACAATGATCATTGGCTTCGAAGGAAAAAAGGGCATGTTTTTATGCCGCAGGATCAGCGTCGTGAGATCATTGAGGCAATCACGGGCGTGACGCGCGTCGTGTTTACCGCGCATGAGCCGGGCTTTGAGGACCGGAGCGTGTGTCGGGAGCTCCGAGAAATTCACCCGGATATTTTTGCGCAGGGAGGAGATCGTGATTTGAAGGATGCGCTTGACCCAGACTCGTCCCAGAATCCAGAGGCAAGGCTGTGCGCCGAGCTTGGCATAGAGATTGTCTATGGTGTCGGGCGCGGCGGAAAGGTGCAGTCGAGTTCCTGGTTGACGGCGGAGGATCGCGATGCGCGCGATTGTTTTTGCGGGTCCGGTGTGAGGTATGTCGAATGTCACGGAAAATAGTCTTATGATTCGATTTTTTGCCATCCTGGTTGGAGTGACGTTGCTGGTGGGCGTCGCGTTGTCCGGGTCGTATGTGTTTGATTCATATGCCGTCTCGCCGGATGCGGACGCCCCGACCGTTTCGTTCACGATCGCGGAGGGAGACCGCGGCTTTGGCGTGGCGCAGAAGCTGGAGGAGGCCGGTCTCATCGATGGGACCTGGATGTTTCGCGCGTATCTTCGATTTTCCGGGACGGGGACGGATCTGAAGCCCGGCACGTTCGAGTTGCGTCCTGGCATGAGCTACGCGTCGATCGTCTCGACGCTTTCAAGATCGGACGCCAATGAGGTTCAAATTACGATTCCGGAGGGGTTCACGCTCAAGCAAACTGGCGAACGAGTACGCGAGGCGCTTCCGCGAATCACCGAGAACGAATGGAATGTCGCGGCCGGCGCATGGTCGCCGGTCATCGGGAAGAGTTTCTTTCTCGCCCAGTCCAAGCCGGCGACTGTGGACCTTGAGGGATATCTCTTCCCGGACACTTATCGGTTTTTTTCGGACGCGAGCGCGGAGGACGTGGTTCTCAGGATGGTTGAGACAATGGAGTCGAGGCTAACGGAATCACTTGGCGCGGGCGATGGGTACGTGCTTGCGTCGGAATTCGGCGCGCATGAAGTGCTTACCCTTGCGTCTATCGTCGAGCGCGAGGTGCGCGGTTCGGAGGACATGAAGTACGTGGCGGACATTTTCTTGTCGCGCCTGAAAATAGGAATGCCCCTGCAGGCCGACTCGACGATTTCATATTATCTTGGCAAAACTTCCGCGGAATTGACGACCGATGATCTCCGCTCGGACGAGCCGTTCAACACGTACACGCGCGCCGGCCTTCCGCCGGGGCCTATTTCGAACCCAGGTCTCAACGCCATCGACGCCGTGCTTCGTCCGATCGACAACCCGTATCTTTATTTCCTCACCGCGTCCGACGGGACGGTCATCTATGCTTCGACGTTCGAGGAACACGTGGCGAATAAAAGTCGCTACTTGCGCTAGCATCCTGTGCTTCCTGGCGGCCGGACCGGCCTATGCGGGCACGTATAGCTCCTTTGATTCCACGATTGAGCTGCTCCCAGACGGCGCGTTCGTCGTGAGCGAGACGATGACGGGATCGTTCGCATCCGAAAGACATGGCATTTTTCGTTCGATCCCGCTTCGTTACCATGGGCCCTACGGATTGACGCAAAGAATTTCGGTTGATGTCCTGGAAGTCGCGCGCGACCGAGAACCAGTGCATTATACGACGTATCATGACGGGGATTATTTGGTCATCAAGATCGGCGATCCAGACCTGACGTTTTCCGGCCCGTTTACCTATCAAATTAACTATAGCGTCGAGAGGGCCATCTTGTACGGCGAGACATCGGACGAATTGTATTGGAACGTTTCCGGAACCCAATGGGATGAACGCCTTCCGTCCGTCGGAGCGATCGTGCTCATGGCCGGCGTTCCGGCGAATGCGCTGGCTGCCGCGTGTTATACCGGATCGCGTGGCTCGATCGCACGGGATTGTGCGGCGCAAATTGATGACGGATCCGTTTCGTTTTCGGCCAATGACTTTTTGACGATTTCGGTTTCCTTTCCGAAAGGGATCGTTCCCGAGCCGACCACATGGATCAGAATTGGATGGTGGTTGTCGGACAACTGGAGGCTCTTCTTGCTTGCGATTCCACCAGTTACTCTCTTTTGGGCCATCCGACATTGGTGGAAATATGGTCGGGATCCAAAGGGCCGCGGAACAATCGTTGCCCAATACGAACCGCCGGCCGGAATGACTCCGACCGAAATGGGAACGCTCATGAACGCGCGGCTCGACGGCAAGGATTTTTCGGCGGCGATCGTGCACCTGGCCGTCCGCGGATATTTGAAGATGACCGACCACGGCGGGAAAAAGTTTACGCTTACGCGCGTTCGGGAGAGCGTGGATGGACTGAAGCCGTTTGAGGCGGAATTGATGGATACGCTTTTCGGCGAAAAGGAAGAAGTGTCGACAAAGGACGATGCAAAACGGTTCGTCGCGGCACGAAAAATGGTTTCGAGCATCGTGTATTCGACCATGGCATGGGACGGATATTTCGTACGGAATCCCGAACAGACGCGCAGGAACTATCTGATTGCCGGTCTTGTTTTTGCCATCGGGTCCATGTTTATCGGTTGGTTCGCGTGGGTGACGTTTCCGGTCGGGATCATATTGATGCTCATGGCGCTCGCGATGCCGAAGCGCACGGAAAAGGGCCAGGAGGCATACGATCACGCGCGCGGCTTCAAGGAATACCTGTCGCGCGCCGAGAAGTATCGAATTCATTGGCAGGAAAAGGAAGGTATCTTCGAGGCGTTTTTGCCGTACGCGATGTCGTTTGGCGTCGCGCGAACATGGACGAAGGCGCTTGCCCCGCAGATTTCTTCCGACTGGGAATGGTACTACGTCGGGGCCGGTTCGAACCTTGGTACGGCAGACTTCGCCGATCGCATGAAGTCGATAGGTTCCGCGTTCGGCGAGGTGTCGGCTCCTCGCTCGTCAGGCGGCGGTGATTCCGGCGGCGGTTCCTCGGGCGGCGGATTTGGCGGCGGGGGCGGTGGAAGCTGGTAGGGTCTTTTATTCGTTTCATGGATTGACACGCCATCGGATTTGATCTATTCTCAATGCTCGTCCGACCCTCGGACGTGATGACAACTTTCTCAAACACGGAAGGGACATGTTCCAAAGCGCATTCTTGTCCTTGTTCAAGGACGAGGAGATCTTGCTGTTTTCCATGCTCGTCCGTCAGCAGCCTCGCCTTGTTATTCTGGTGGCGCAGGTGGATCCGGACGGCATTGGGTCAGCGCTCGGGCTTGCGGCGATTGCTTGCCACCTCGGAGTCGAGGCCAGCATCTTTTACGCCGGCTCATTCGGCCATCCGCAGATGATCATGCTCTGGGAGGCGTTCGGGCTTGCGGGACGCATCTGTCCGGTCGAAGCAATCGATCCGGGCTTCCCGGTGGCGCTCGTCGACTCGTCGAAGACGAGCGACGCGCGATTCGGAGAGCGCTCGCTCGACCCAGCGATCGTCATCGACCACCACGGCGACGCGCGCGAGGTGCGGATGGACAGGTTCCACTGCGTCGTGCCGGTGGGCGCCGCCTCCTCGCTCGTTGCCTGCCTTGGCGCGCGTCTCGGCGTCACATTCGGGCGTGACGTGTCAACCCTGCTTGCCATGGGCATCCACACGGATACCGACGGGCTGACTTACGTCGGGACCCGTCCGATCGACCGATATGCGTACGCGTGGCTCATGGACACGGGCGACCAGGAATTGGTGCATCGCATCTCTCGGTTCCCGATGTCTGAACGCGCGTGTACCATCGTGCAGAGACTGCTCACGCACCGATCCATGTACCGTGGCAACATTCTTCTGTCACACCCGCCGAGTGCGCTCGAGCCGACCGAGGGCGAGTATCTCGCCTTCGCCGCGGACATCCTCGTTCGGCATGAGGACGCGCGCCTCGTGCTCGCGCTCGGCGTGGTCGGGGATCACGTGCGCGTATCCGCGCGTACCAGGGAACCCGCGCTCCCGCTTCCCAGGATTCTCGTCCATTTGTTCGGTCCGAACTCCGGCGCCAAGGAGTGTTCCGGCGGCGCACTGCTCGATTTTCCGGACGGACCGCGCGTCGGCCAGCGACGAGAAGACAAGTTCAACGAATTCCTCGCGTGCCTGGAGGGCAGGCTTGCCGACCTCGACCTGCCCAGCTGACCGTCCCAGACGGTCATTTTTCTTTGGGGAGCATCGCGTTATCAACGATCCGTTCCGCGCGTTGCGTTGTTGACAAATCCTCATATAAGGTGTATAAGGACCTACCCATGAGGAGGTGGAATGTGGAGGAAGTAAAGGAACTCGTGGAACGACGAGATCGCCTGGAAGCGGATCTCGCCGGGGTCGTGCGCGAATTGCAGCGCGCCTGCCCGCACGTGGACGCGCAATGGTTGGGGCAAAGGGAAGAAGTACAGCCGGACGATTCGAGGTTCATGGTCCATGCATTTCTCTGTCCGCTGTGCAAGAAGCAGTGGACGCAGAGGAACGTCCGGCCCTGACCTCTCAGACTGACCGTCGCCGACGGTTATTTTTCTTTGATGAGCCCGAATTGCTCCAGCGCGGATTTTAAAACGGACCGCTTGTATTCCCACGCGCCATCCAGCATCTGTTGCGGCGTGCCCCACGAGCAGCGCGAGAATTCGCGGGCATGCGCGTCGAGATTGAACGTCGCGTCCGGGGAAACGCGCGCGAGGAAAAAATACTGTTCTTGTCCGTCGTACGCGGAAAAACGGTCGCCCGGTTGCGCGCGCCATCTGTCGAGGAGCTCCTGCGGCCATTCGTAGCGCATGGGGTTCGGGAGCGACGCGACGAACTCGTAGTGCGGCGGGCTCAGGCCGATCTCCTCGTGCAGCTCGCGCCGCGCGGCCATCTCCGGCGTTTCTCCCTCGTCGATGCCGCCTTGCACGGTTTGGATGGCGCCGGGCAAATCCTCCCGCTCGCACAACAAGACGCGCCCGTTCCCATCGGTCACGATGACTGCCGCGTTTGGTCGGAAGGTTGACATATCGGTCGAAAAAGTGTACAGTTCCGGGCGCCTAAGGGCAAGGAGGTTCCTTGGAAAACCCACTGACTCATACGTATGCGACGGATGGCCGTCCGGTTCGCGGACGCGCTCACGCGTCGCTGCTGTTCTACTCCACCGAGCTCGGCGTGCTGCGCCTCGACGTCGATGTCAACGAGCCAGGCGTGCTATACACTCACGTGGGCGCGCATGAGAGCGTGCCACCAGGAGCGGCAATCGTGCTGACCCAAGGGTCGCATGAGACGCTTCCGGTCGGCGTCATCTACAGAAGCGTGCTGCACGCCGACCGCGGCGAGATGTACGCCGACACCTACTACGACGGAGCGATCCCGGATCTGCGCGTGTTCCGCAACGACGCGCGTTGGGCGCTCGACGCGGTGCACGACAGCGACGATCTCACCGACCCGGAGCTGGTCCGCAGGCGGGTCCGGAGGCTCGATCGCCTGATCGAGCGCAACACCGGAAGTACTGGCGAACGAAAGCGCAGGGCCGTCTCGGACGCCACGCGCGCGAAGTTCGAGCGCGACAAGCGGGGGCAGCGCAACCCCATGGCGGCCGCGATGGCCAACTGGGGCGCCGCGGTGCAGCTTGACAAGCAGCTTCGTATCGCACTCAACGCCGATGAGCGCGTCAGCCGCTCGCGGGTTGCCATCGTCCGGCTGCTCGCGAGCATCTGGAAGTGTCTCCATGACTGCGACGTGGAGCTTGCCTCCATGACGCGGTGGTGGAAGCCGGGCCGCAAGCGTCCGCTTCAGCTCGCGCAGGCCAAGCGCCTGGCCGAGCGCGCGGCGCGGACGAGTGACGAGCTCACGCTCATCACCGCGGCGCCTTACGCGCAAATGCCGCTCCTCGCTCAGCTTCGCGATGAGCTCGACGCGTTCGTCGTCGCGCTCAACGACAGAGAGAGATTTCGTGCCGCGCTCCCGTTGCTCATGGCCGCGCGGCGTTCGGTCGGAAAGCTGCTCATCCACCGCCAGATCGCACAGATGCTCGTCACCGCGGGCATGGTGCGGCGGTTCAAGCGGCCGATCAAGGCCAAGGAGCGCCGCGAGTACGCGGCCGCCGCAGATCGAGCCTGCAACGAGGTCGCACTCGCGCAGCTCGCGGAACCTTCTCGTTCCGGCTTTCTGGACGATCTGCTTCGCGCCCTCGCGGACGCCAAGCAGATCGGGCTCGAGGACGCGTTCGACGCGCGGGCGGCCTACGACGCGCTCGCCGACGCCTCGGACCTGTATCTCGACGGCTCGTCCGTCAACTGACCCCGCGGCCTGGCTTTCAAGCCTCGCCCGGGGCCTTTTTCTTTTCGACACGTATTGGTTGACGCGAGCCGGTTTTTCTGGTAGCGTCGCCGCATCCACGCGATTCACGAACGGAGGGACCGTGGAACGAGCGTTTCTTGTCCGTGGCGGGAACGCGGTGACGCTTCGCGTGAAGCCGATCCGCGAGGAACGTCTGTACGTATGCAGTCGGCAAGGGCCGGAGATGATGGTGCGCGGCAAGCCTGACTTCGTGGAAAGCGGTGCCGTGCTCTGGTGCGCGGCCGCGCCGGAAAACGACGGGCCGCTCAGAGCGCGCGCGTTCGACGGCGGGCTGTACGACGCGCTGCGTGCGATCGGAGGGCACGTCGGCGACGGGTACGAGGCCGAGCTCGCGAGGCTTGGGGCGGACCCCACGCGGCTGCGCGAGAAGCCCGGGCGCCCGTTCGAGATCGATCTGATCCGTGGGGGCGTGGAGCGCGAAGCCTGGGCGCTCGAATCGTTCGCGGCCGCGTTTTTCGACGCGTTGCGCGAATGCCATCGTGTCATTCGCGGCGATGTCACCGGCGAGCCTGACATCGTACGTCTCGAACGTGCCGCGCGGTTCTTGCGCGGGGTGTCGCTGGCCCCGTTCAGCCGGCGCGCGCTGCCGAACGCCGCGACCGACGTCGACGCCGCCATCGCGGCGCTCCGCGTGAGTCGCGGCGATGACGCGGCCGCGCGTCTCTCCATGGCCGCGCGATCGCTACGCATGACGTTCGTGCGCCGATCGCTCGAGGGCGCGTTCGCCGAAATGGCACGCCACAGACGTCGCAAGACCGAGCCTGATCGCGAGGGCCGCGCGCGGATCGCCGCCGCGATTTGTCGCGGACGCGGCATGCTGTTTGAGAACGGGAGGCCGCTCGACGACGGATTTTGCCGCGCCGTCATCGTTCCGACCGTGGTTCCCAAGCTCTCTGCGGTCGCGGATCTTCTCATGTCCGATGGACCGCTCGACGTTTCCCGCGCATGTCGTGATTTCTCTGTGGCCCTGGCCCCGCTCTGACGGTCTTTGGACCGTTCTTTTTTTGTGCCAAACGTGTTAATCTGTCGGGGCTATGAAAGAGTTCGTCCTCCAAAATCAGTTCGATCCCAGCCGTTGTAAAATCGATTATCGCAAGGAATTGAACGAGGAACAGCTAGACGTCGTTTTGAACGGCGATGGGCCATGCCTGGTGCTTGCCGGGGCGGGTTCCGGAAAAACGCGCACCATCACGTATCGCGTGGCGTATCTCATTGAAAACGGCGTGTCGCCGGAGAACATTTTGCTCGTCACGTTCACGAACAAGGCCGCGCGCGAGATGCTTGGACGCGTCGAAGGACTTTTGTGCGCGTATCCGAAGGGGCTTTGGGGAGGGACGTTTCACTCGATCGCCAACCGCTTGTTGCGCGTGCACGCGAGCGCGGTCGGGCACACCTCGAACTTCACCATCATGGACGAGGAGGATGCGCGCAGTCTCATCAAGGCGTGCGTGAAGGAGCTCGCGGTAGACACCACGGCGCGCCGATTCCCGTCGCCCGCGAACCTGCACAACGTCATTTCGTACGCGATGAACTCAGGACTCAGCACTCGCGAGGCCGTCGAACGGAAACACGCAGGCTTTTGGAATCTCATCCCGACCATCGAGCGCATGGCCGAGCTGTACGAGATACATAAGGCAAACGCCGACGTTGTGGATTTCGACGATCTGCTTTTGCTTTTGCGAAAGTTGCTCTATACGAATCCGGCTGTGCGCGATCGACTCGCCACGCAGTTCCAGTACGTGCTTGTCGACGAGTACCAGGACACCAACACCGTGCAGGCCGACATCGTGCGGCAGCTCGCTTCGGTACATCAAAACGTGCTCGTGGTTGGCGATGACGCGCAGAGCATCTATTCGTTCCGGGCGGCGCAGATCCGCAACATTTTGGATTTTCCGAAGACGTATCCGGAAGCGCAAACGTTTCGTCTTGTCACAAACTATCGGTCGAGTCCTGAGATTTTGTCGCTCGCGAACGCGGTGATCGGGCGGAATCGCGATCAGTTCAAAAAGGAGCTGCGGGCCGTTTGCGCGGGGTGCGAAAAGCCGAATCTCGTTCCGGCCGCCAATCAGTTTCAAGAGGCACAGTACATTGCCGAGCAAGTGCTTCAGCTGCGCGACGCGGGAACCGATCTTCGCGACATCGCCGTGCTGTTTCGCGGGTCCTTTCAGTCTCAATCGCTCGAATTCGAACTCGCGAAGCGCGACGTCCCGTATGACTACCGCGGAGGGATGAAGTTTTTTCAGCGCGCGCATATCAAGGACGTGGTGTCGCACTTGAAGCTTGTGGCAAACGTGCGCGACGTGCTCTCATGGACGCGCGTGCTCGGGCTGCAGTCGGGGATCGGTACGGTGACCGCGGGAAGGATCGTTGAGAAACTGCGCGGCTTTGAATCGGCCGGCGACCTCGTTGCGTCGCCTCCCGTCATTGAAGGGAAGTCCGGCCGCGGATTCGATGCCGTCCTGTCGATGCTGCGCAAGATGCTTTCGGGAACGCGTCCCGCGGACATGGTGCGCGCGGTCATCACGGGCGGGTATCGCGATTACCTCGAGGCGGAATATCCGGATTTCATGGATCGCCTGGAGGACCTTGAGCAATTCGCGCTGTTCGCGGAGCCGTACGTGGACGTGAATACGTTTTTGGAGGAAGTGACGCTGACCGAGGATTATGGCGCCGCGCGGGAAAACGGGACGGACGATCGCGAGCGGTTGGTGCTCTCGACCATCCATCAGGCGAAAGGCCTTGAGTGGGACGCGGTGTTCGTGATGGGGCTTGTGGACGGCAAGTTCCCGCACCAGCGCGCGCTTGACGAAGATGGGGGACTCGAGGAGGAACGCCGCCTGTTTTACGTCGCGACCACGCGCGCCCGCCGCCATCTGTTTTTGACCTATCCCATCTCGAGCGGGGGTGATACCCTGATGTTCAGCCAGCCATCGCAGTTCATTCAGGAACTGCCCGATAGTTTGGTCGAGCAGATACGCTTGCGCGGGCAACCGTCGGGCGGATCGCACGGCCAGCGTCCCACTCAATCCGCGTGGCGCGACGACGAGCCGACCATCGTCCTCGACGACCTCGGCGAACGCAGGCCGACGAAGCCCTCCGGCGGATCATTCTTGAGAAATATCGAAGACCTATGAACTACGCAGAAGCATCGATGAAGCTGCACCACGAGAAGCGAGGGAAGATGGAACTTGCGCCGACCGTGTCGCTTGAGACGCGCGACGATCTGTCAATTGCATACACGCCGGGCGTGGCCGCGCCGTGTGAGGCAATCGCGAAGGACAAGTCGTTGGCGTACGATCTCACCATCAAGGGACGGTTCGTCGCGGTGGTGACGGACGGGTCGGCCGTGCTTGGACTTGGCAACATTGGTCCGGAGGCCGCCATGCCGGTCATGGAAGGGAAGGCCATTTTGTATAAGAAGTTCGCTGGTATCGACGCGTTTCCGATTTGCCTGGCCACGCAAGATACCGAGGCGATCATCGCGACCGTAAAAAATATCGCTCCCGGATTCGGCGCGATTCACCTGGAGGACATTTCCGCGCCGCGGTGTTTTGAAATCGAGGATCGGCTTTCGCGCGAGCTCGATGTTCCCGTGATGCATGACGACCAACATGGCACGGCCGTGGTTGTCCTGGCCGGAATCCTGAATGCCCTGGAAGTCGTCGGAAAGTCGCTTGAATCCGCGTCGGTCGTCATCTCCGGAGTTGGTGCGGCTGGCATCGCCACGGCGAATCTGTTGCTTGAGGCGGGGGCGACGCATATCGCCATGGTCGATTCAAAGGGCATCATCGCGGTGGAGAGAGACGGGATGAACGATACCAAGACGAAGATGGCCGCGCGCATCAATGCCGAAGGGCGCACGGGTTCGCTCGCGGAGGCCATGGTTGGGGCCGACGTGTTCGTGGGAGTAAGCGCCCCGGGAATCGTCACCGAGGAGATGGTACGCGCGATGGCGCCCGGGGCAATCGTGTTCGCCATGGCAAATCCGACCCCGGAGATTATGCCCGACCTCGCGAAGGCGGCGGGCGCAGCCGTGGTTGCCACGGGACGGAGCGACTACTCGAATCAGGTCAACAACGTGCTCGCATACCCAGGCATGTTTCTCGGCGTATTGGAAGCGAGGACACCTCGTTTTACGAACGCGATGCGAATCGCATCAGCGCGCGCGCTTGCCGCCATGGTCGAGGAACCGACCGCGGAGCATATTCTGCCCTCCTTGCTGGAGGGCGGGGCTGCGCGCATCGTCGCCGACGCGGTCAAGGCCGTGGTTTGATATGTATCAACGCTCGTCCTTTCGTTCCAGGCGTCCGCGTTCCGTTCCGTATGGCACGGTTTTCGGAACGCTCGGCATCGTCGCTGTCCTTGCGGGGTTGTTCGCCTATGGCATTTGGTGGTTCCGGTTCGCCCCGAAGAATGAGCCGTCGGCGTCCACCTCGGATACCATCGTCGACGTGCTTACCCCGACGCCCGTCGCATCCGCGGTGATCGCGGCGGCGGAAGGCACGTCCAACGAGGCGACGTTGCACGATCCGAAAGGCGGTTCGTCGTTCGCAAATGCGGAACGAGAGACCGATGGCGGGCAGTTTTTCCTGTCCATCAAGGCCAGCCTTCCTGATGTTGATCGAGAGACGTACGCGTATGAGGCCTGGTTGCTTCGCCAGGTTCCATACGATTATTTTTCCGTTGGCGATTTCGTGACGAATGACGTTGGCGAGTGGGTGCTCGAATGGTCCGCTTCGACAGACTCAGGAGCGGGGAAGTATGACGCGTATACGCAGATCGTCGTGACCGTCGAATCGAAGGATGGAAATCCCGATCCGTCGCGGCATGTGCTGGAAGGGGAGTTTGAGTGAAGTGCAAAATGGGGAATGCAAAATGAAGAATGTAGGAATTCCGTCATTTTGATTTCAGAGCTCATGGTCGTATCGGAAGCCGCTCGTGCGGGCGAGAACGTTTGTGCGAATGAGTGAGGCGCGAGTCCAGGCGCGGTCGCCATAACGCGTTTGCAAGGCGTCGAGCGCGGAAAGAACGGAAGACATTCTCCGGAGAAATCTCCATAGCGCACATATGCCGTCACGCAGCGCGTCGCAAAGCCGTCTCGGCGAAGTCTCCACGCAACCTTGTCGCACAGGGTAAGCAGATACCGTCGGATGACGGGCGGATCTTTGACGTTCGTCGGAAGCGTGTACGAATGTCCAACAGATTTCGGGTCAACCTCGCCCGGCGAGACCGTGGCGTCGCCGCGTCCGTGCGCGATATCATGCAGCCGAAGGGCATAGGACTTGAACTCCCCGACAAGGCGGTCAAGCGGGTACGCGCGCAGTTGCGGAAACGAAAAAATGCCAAGCGCGTTCAGGCGCACGGCCATGCGCGGGCCGATGCCGCACACGTCCTCGAGCCTGGACGCGTCGAGCAGCTCTGTTTCGCGTCCGGGCAACACGACGACGAGGCCGTCCGGCTTCATGCGATCCGAGGCAAGTTTTGCCATGGGCTTGTTTGAGGCAATGCCGACAGAACAGGTGACGTACCCGCCGCATTCCTCGCGCAACCGTGTCTTGATTGTCTGCGCGATGATCGTCGCGCCTAGAAAGTCACGGGCCGAATCGGTGATATCCAGGAAACTTTCATCAACGCTGAATCGCTCGACGAGGTGCGTGAACTCAAAAAAAATTGCATTGAAGCGCCGCGTGATGTCGCTATATTTTTCCGGATCGCCCATGACGAGAATCATGGATGGAAGAACGCGCTTCGCCTCCCACGTGGACATGGCCGTTCGCACCCCAAGTTTCTTTGCCTCGCGCGACGCGGCCGCGACCACGGAGCGTTCCGTGCGCTTGCCGGTCACGCCGATCGCCTTCCCGCGCAAAAAAGGATTCGCCTGCTGCTCCACGGAGGCGAAATACGAGTTCATGTCGATATGCAAAATGATCCTGCTCATAGAAGCGGGATCATGCATGTGGAAATTATCCGTCAGTATACGTCTCGATGAGGCGCCATTCGAGAAACTCCGGATCGAGTTTCAGTTTGAAATAGTTAGTGAGGTCTGAGACGGAAAAGTAGAACACGCGTTTTGTTCCTTCGCGGGCCGTGTGGACGAGATTTACGGACTTGATTTCGTACTCGCGCGCGTTCCACATCATGCGCTTGGGGATGACGCGATTTTCGCGGAACGCGACGAGCATGTCCACGGGCTCGTTAATAACTTCGTGTGCCATAGATTAGGTGTTGTTGGGCCAGGAGGCGGCGAGCGTGGAGCGGATGACTTCCTTGATTCGACGGGAGCTTATGCGAAGGCGGACGGCACGTACCGCGGATTCGAAACGCCGGACGCGACGAACCGGAAGGTACGCGAAGGTGAACGCATGGTGACGGAGGGTTGTGCTCGGCATATCGGTTTTGGGATCATGCGTTACGAATTAATTTTGGCAATCTGAAACCTGGCGACGACGCGCGTGATCCCTTCGCGCCTCGTCGACAGATTCCAAATGGTCAGGTTGTCTTATGCCGTTTGAAACTTTCGGATGACCGCGCGCACCGTCCCTTGGATGATGCAGTCCTTCACGAAGATGGGAGACATGGTGGAGTTGGCCGGTTGCAGGCGGATGCGGTTCGGTTCGCGGTAGAAGCGCTTGAGCGTCGCGTAGGCATTGTCGAGCAGCGCCACGACCACCTCGCCGTTGCGTGGGGAAGGGTTTCGTTCGACGACGACGTAATCGCCGTCGAAAATGCCGTCGTCGATCATGGACTGGCCTTTGACGCGCAGTACGTACGAGTTCAGGCCGTCGACGACGAACTGCGCCGGAACCGCGATCGTTTCATTTTCCTCGATTGCCTCGATTGGCACGCCGGCGGTGATGAGCCCGGCAAGCGGCAGCATGATGGAGAACGGGTCGAGCGGTTGTTTTTCAATGAGCTCAATGGAGCGCGCGGTTCCGTCTTCGCCGAGCGAGACCATTCCTTTTTCCGCGAGCGCCTGTACGTGCTGGTGTACGGTCGCCGGGGAAGAGAGACCAAAGTGCTCGGCGATTTCCCGATAGCTCGGCGCGTAGTCCTTGTCCGCGATATGTTCCTTGATGAAGGCAAGGATTTCAGCTTGTTTCTTTGTGAGGCTCATAGGTTTCTGTTCGGTATCTGTTCGTATAATACACCGAACAAAAACCGAACGCAAGGGTAATGGTTAAGCGGAATTTTCTCTGGTGTGGATAAGTTTTTTTTATATGGAGTAAAATGCGGCGGTATGCGCAAAGCTGCCGAGGCCGTGACGCAGGGACATCCGGACAAAGTGTGCGATCAGATCGCGGATGCGATCGTGGACGAGTATTTGCGTCGTGATCCGGCGGCGCGCGTGAATGTGGGCGTGCTCGGGTCGCGCGGAATGATCGTGGTGGGCGGAGAGGTGCGGTCAAGGGCGGACTTTGACGTGGCGGCGCTCGTCAAGCAGGCGTATGCGGATACGGGATACGCGGACGAAGCGGAGGTGTTCGTCAATGTGAACGTGGCCGACGAACCTTTGCGGGGAGCTCGCGTGCCCGCGGACGCAGCGGTCGTGAACGGGTATGCCACGAAGGAAACGCGCGAGATGCTCCCGCGCGCGTTTGTGTTCGCGAACAACATGGCCCGCCGCCTCGACGACCTGCGTCGCACGGACCCATCGTTTTCCTGGTTGTTGCCAAACGGCAAGGTGCAGGTGGTGGCCGAGCGCGATCGCGTTACGTGCGTGACGATCCAGGTCGCGCACGCGCAAAACATCGCGCTCAACGACGTGCGTACCGCGATTCTCGAGCGCGTCGTTTCCCCGATGGTCGGCGAGGACGGCGTGCAGCTGCATGTCAATCCGAATGGGGCGTTCGTGCACGCCGGGTTCGCCGCGTCATCGGGCATGAGTGGGAACAAGCTCGCCTCGGACACGTATGGCGGGCTGATTCCGCACGGCGACGCGTCCATTTCCGGAAGGGATCCCGGATGTGCCAAGCGCGCGGGGTTGTACGCGGCGCGCGCCGCGGCCCGGTGGCTCGTGGAGCAGGGGCTTGCGTCCTCCGCGCTCGTGACCGCGGCGTACGCGCCGGGTCGTGCCGAGCCCGTGCACCTCGAGGCGTCGGGAGTCTCGGAGAAATCGCGCGGGAGCAAGATGGATTATGCGAACCTCGTGAAGGCACAATTCGACTTTCGTCCGGACGCAATCGTCGAGCGATTCGACCTGCTTCGGCCGATCTATCGCCAGACCGCATCCTACGGACATTTCGGTCGCCCTGGATTCTCTTGGGAAGAAACAGTAAAATAAAGCGGTCTATGCCATTTGGACGGATGTGATGGAAGAAGAACGCGAAATTTACGTTCAGTCGCACCAAGAGAACGACGAGCGTTTTTAGGGCGTATGAAAAGGAGGGTGACACAACCGGTCGCTGGAATCGGCGCGCTGATCATCGCGTTGTTTTTCGGTACGTTCGTGGTGCTCAGTATGAGCGAGCCGGAAGCGCGGTTCTCGATTTCCGCTGACGGTTTGGCAATGGTTTCCGGACAGGCGGCCCCATCGGTCGGCCGTCTTTCCATCGGCGTTTCGGATGATCCGGGCATTGCATTGTCTTCCGGCGTCGGCATGGTCTATCGCTCCGAACTTGGCGGCAACCCATTGCCGGCCGGATTTATCGTCGAGATTTCCTACGACGAAGAAAAACTCGACGGCATTGCGCCAAACCGCCTTTCCGCGTTCGCGTACGATCGGGTGGCTCGCGCGTGGATCGCGTTGCAAAGCGTCGTGGATCCGGCAGAACGGACCGTGACAACGGAATCAAGCGGCATCGACGCGATTTGGTGGACGCTCGGCGCGCGATGATGCTATACTTCCTGCGTCAATCATTTGTTCATTGGAGGATATGCCTACCACGACCAAAAAGAAGGTGCTCGCGAAAAAGTCCGCGACGCGTCGAAAGTCATTAAAAACAAAATCGCTAGCGATGGAGGTTATCTCCGACCCGCAGCCGATGCCCATGCCGGAACCCGAACCCATGCCGGGCCCGAGCGGCTCCGCGTCGCGTCACGTCGTGTACCTTGCGGGTTGCCGCAACTGTCATCACGTACCGCTTGGCGTCAACGCGCTGCTTACCGTGCTCATCGCCATCATCTTCACGCTGTCCGCCATGCTGATGGCCGCGTCGGTCACACTGAGTAGCCAAAACGTCGTCGTTGGCAGTTCCGGGTCGACCGCTTCCGTCGCGTCTCGCTAATCTATGCCGCGCATCTCTTATTTGATCCCTGTCGTCCTCTCGCTCGTTTTGCTCGGCGGCGGTTGTGCGTCGTCCGTTCCGGAAGCGAAGGTCGTCGAGGGAACCACTGGAATTATGGCCGAAGAATCATCGTACGCGTTCCCGGGCGTTTTGCCCTTGGAAGAAATTCAGAACAAGCGCGTGCGCCTGCACACGGAAAAAGGTGACATCCTGTTCGAATTGTTCGCCGATACCGCGCCGAATACGGTCTCGAATTTCGTGTATCTCACCAAGGAGGGATATTACGACGGCCTGACGTTTCATCGTCGCGTGGAAGGGTTCGTGATTCAAGGCGGTGATCCGCGCGGGACGGGAACCGGCGGTCCGGGATACAAGTTCGCCGACGAGCTCAACGACGAATACGCGTATGACCGCGGGATCGTTGCCATGGCCAATTCCGGATCAAATACCAACGGATCGCAGTTTTTCATCATGCTGGCTGACAATCCGCTGCCAAAGAGCTACTCGATTTTTGGACGGGTGCTGGAAGGAATGGACGTCGTTGACGCAATTGCGGTCGGTGACAAGATGCTTGAGGTGACGGTTGAGGATAATACGAAATAATATGTGGGCGAAACGCGGGCTCCTGCTGATTGCGGTGCCTGCGTTTTTGGTTCTGACGACCGTTGGGATGTATGGGCGGGGGGGGGTGGGTCGATGACGCGATCGTCGCGCCCGTGGTCGCGGAGGAGGCGATTGCGCTTGGCCGCAAGGCGTACGCGCGCGGATTCGACGAGGTGCAGTTCGATTACGTGCGGTTCGCGTCCGACGGCGCGCTTTCGTCGATCCGATATTCGGTGTATGACAGCGTGGAGACGAAGACCGAAGTGATGGCGCGATTTTTTGAAACCGTTGGTGGCGTCATGCGCGCAAACGGGATTCCCGTGTCGTTCGACCTGTTCGGCATGACCTTTGAGACGGGCAATGACTTCGGAATCGGCCAACGCCTGGTCGACGTGTTTCCGAACGCGGATTTCATCTCGCCCATGGTGTACCCGTCGCATTATGCCTCCGGGTTTCAGGGATACGCGAACCCGGCGTTGTATCCGTACGAGGTTGTCACGCATTCCCTTGTGACCGGGCTTGGCATCGTCGCCTCGAACTTCGGTCTTCCAGACGCGGAGATTACCCCGAAGTTTCGTCCGTGGATCCAGGACTTCGACATTGGCGCGGTGTACACGGCCGATCTCATCGAGGCGCAAATCCAGGCGGCCCGCGACGCGCACGCGAGCGGCTGGATGCTCTGGAACGCCCGCAACGTATACGAGCCGGCAGACTATTTGCCGGAATAAAAAATGAGACGGTGGCCCGTCTCAGGTCAGGTCTTCTGCTTGTCGCTCACCTCGGCGGCGGCGCGCGCCCGCTGCCAGGCGTCTTCCCGCAGACTCTCCACGTGCTTGCGCGTTTGGGAGAGTCCATCGACCGCACTGACAGGATCCCTCTCCGGAAGAAGACCCTGCTCTGTGGTTCCGAGGGGTCCCTCCATCGAGAGTGCCTCCGCGATCCGGATGAGGACCATGAGCCCACCCCGCGCGACCGTGCACGCGGCAACTTCGGCCCCTTCTTCCTCGGAGAGGGACGTTCCGGCCTCCGCGAAGGCGATGAGCCGGTTCGCCGCCAGTCGCGCTCGCTCCCAGTCCCTGATCTGCTGCGCGAGCGGCAAAAAAACGGTGGCGGTCCGGTCGTCGTTCAGGATGGACTCCATCCTGACCGTCTGTTCGGCATACCCGAATTCCGTTTGCGGGTTGCCATTGGCAACCGACAACCCGCATGCCGCCGAGCATGCCGCGAACAGGGGGCCGAACAGCGCGACGGTGAGGACACCCACCGTTTTGTCCCTGGCGTTTTCGCCGCGCTGGGGGAGGAACGGAAACCTTGCTTTCCCGCTCACCGACGAGACGGCCCCAGGGAACGCGATGGCGAACGCCGCCATCATGATCCCGGCCAGACTTTGGGCCAGTCCGGCGACGATCAGGCCGTTCGCGACCTGGCCCTGGAGCACCACCGCGAGGAGCGCGGCGACGATCCACCAGCCCGCGAACACGGCCGCGCTTACGGCGAGGTCGAGAGCGATGTGTTCTCGCGCCTCGTATCGGCGCAGTCTCGCTCCCTGCGCGAACTCCGCGAGGCGAAGGTTGGTGGTGAGATTCTCCCCAGCGGTAAGGGGGGGGATCGGTTCCATGTGTTTTCCTTGGTGGGGGGATTTTCTTTCAATGAACGGAGTGGAAAGATACCACATTCGAACGCAAGTGTCAACCGCTGGTCGGACCGCCCGTCTAACGCCCGGAACGTTTTTTTGCTATACTTTCCCTACATGCGACAAATTACCGAAACCACGTTTTATCAGTTCATCAAGTGCCCGAATTGGGTGTATTTTGATGCGCATACGATCGAGGAAAAGCCTCACGACCCGTTGCTTCTCCGGCTGATGCAGGACGGGCTTATGGACGACGTAAAACAGCGCGCTATTTCCGATCGGCCTGATTTGGCCGAGGTCGATGCCGAGGATCCGGACGAAGCGTTTCGCCAGACGCTCGCGTTCATGCGCGAGGGGCGGGAAACCATATATCGCGGCGTGCTTATCGACAAACATTGGGTGGGACATCCGGACATCCTCGCGCGCGTGGAGGGCTCGTCGCGTCTCGGTTCCTACTATTACGTTGCCGCGGACATCAAGCGCTCGCGCGAGGTGCGGGATGAGTTCAAGTTCCAAGGGTGCTTTTACGCTGAGTTGCTTTCAAAGATTCAGGGGACGAAACCCACGCAGGGATACGTCATCACTCCGGACGGCGACGCGCTCGCGTATCTCGTCAATGAGTTCGAGGCCCAGTACAAGCTCACGCTCGACGAAATCGAGGCGATCGTGGCCGGAAAGCGCCCCGTGCATTTCGTGACCAGCGCGTGCAAGCAGTCGCCATGGTTTTCGGAGTGTCGTCGCGAATCCGAGGCATGCAACGAGCTGTCCGTGCTCAACCGCGTGTGGAACGAAGAGGTGTTGAGGCTCGACGCGGCGGGCATCCGCACCATTGACGCGCTCGCGGCGCGGTCCGTGCACGACCTCCTGCGCATGTGTCCGGACATTAATCACGGCCGCATGGAAATGCTCCGCGACCAGGCCATCGCGATTCGCGACAACCACCACATCGTGCGCGGCCCGGCGCGATTTCCAAAGGCGGCCATCGAGGTGTACTTCGACATCGAGTCCGACCCGCTGCGCGACTTCGACTATTTGTTCGGCGCGATGACGGTCAAAAACGGGAAGGAGGCATATCATGCCTTTCTCGCCAAGAAACCGGAAGATGAAGGGAAGGCATGGGCTGAGTTTGTGACGTTCGTCGAAAGCCATCTTGACGCGCCGATCTATCACTACGGCTGGTTCGAGCGCGAGGTGGTCAACCGGTTTGCCGCGAAATATGGATGCTCGGACATCGCGCGCGAGGCATTCGAGCGCAACATGGTCGACATCATGGAGGTCATTCGGGCCTCGGTCATCTTTCCGCTCACCTTCTATTCGTTGAAGGACATTGCCGCGTACGTCGGGTTTTCTTGGCGGAGCGAGGACGCGTCAGGCGCGAATTCGGTGCTGTGGTTCGAGTCCTGGTTGAAAAAGAAGGACAAGAAGACGCTCGACAAGATTCTGGCGTACAACGAGGACGACGTTCGCGCGACGCACATCGTGAAAGAGTGGTTAGAAAAGCACACCGTATGATGTCCGAACGATTTTGAAACACCGTTCCCGTCTTATGAAATACCATATTCGTCGATCTGTCGGCGCGATCATCTTTGTGATCGCGCTCGCAACCGCAATGTATACGCAGCGCGTGCGCATCGCGGATTTGGCTCGAGAGGCGAGCGCGCCGGAGTTGCCAGAGGCCGTTTCCTACGCGGACGCCGCGCAGCAGGCTGAGAAGCCCGCGACGGAATCGGATGAACGGACTATTCCGGACGCGCCGGAAATTCCCGAGCCCGTTGCGGACGTCCCCGCGAAAACGGCAAACGAAGAACCGCCCGTCGTTTTGCCGACCGTATCCGACATCCCCGCTTCATACAATCTCGCCGTTCCGTTTACCTCGCAAGCCCCGTTCGCCAACTGGGACGCGTTGCACGAGGAGACGTGCGAGGAAGCCGCCGCGTACATGGTCGCCGCGTATTATCTCGGAGTGCAAGGCGTCATTGATTCGCAGGTGGCGGAAAATGAGCTCCAGCGTTTGGTGGCGATCGAGAACGATTTATTCGGATATTACCAGGACACGACCGCCGTTGAGACTGCGCAGTTGGTCGCGAAGGCATACGGCCTACACGCGCAAACGGAGAACGACCTGACCGTCGAGGATATCAAGAACCACGTGGCCGCGGGCCATCCGGTGATCGTTCCTACCGCCGGTCGTTTGCTTCACAACCCAAACTTTAGCGGCGACGGCCCGCCGTATCACATGATCGTGATTCGCGGTTATACGGAAACGCAGTTCATCGCGAACGACCCCGGCACGCGCCGAGGCGAGGGATACGTGTACGACATCAATACGGTCATGGACGCCACGCACGATTGGACTGGCTCCTTTGATACCATTGAAACTGGCCCGAAGGTGGTTGTTGTGATATATCCGGAATGATATGGATTACCTGTTAGGAACGTCGATCGGAGGTCTTACCGCGCTCTTTTTTGCCATTCCGGCCATCGTGCTCGAGGCGGTGGAGCGTTGGCGCGTGCCGAATGCCCCGTTGCTCGTGGACATCAAGACGCTCTGGGGACGCAAGCTTGACCGTCATGAGACTTTCCTTGTCGCGTTGCTCGTGCATTTGGTGGTTGGCTCGCTGTTTGGCCTCATGTACGTGGTGTTCGTAAAAAAGGGGTGGTTGTTCGTCACGCATTCGCCATATACCTTTCTGTCACTCGTGGTCTTTGCGGTTGGCAGCTGGGTCGTGAGCGGACTGACGATCTTTCCCGCGCTCGGCATGGGACCGTTCGGCCGCCGCGCCGGGCATCGCGTATGGTTGGAAATGCTCGCCTCCCATTTGCTCGTCGGCTTCGGCATGTGGCTTGTCGTCCAGTATTATCAACCAATCTGGTTTATCGATTGATATGACAGAAACGGAATTGGACCCGCGCGAGGCCGCGGCGCGCGAGGAAGAGCGTGGCAAGCGGATTACGGAATATCTTCGGGAATCGCTTCGCGGGGAAACGCGCATTGAGACGCCGATGGACTCGCGGTGCGAGGTATCCGTCGTGATTCCCGCCTATGCGGAACGAGAGGGAATATTCCGTCCGCTATTGTCGTTGGCGCGGCAAGAAGGCGTGAAGCCCGAGGAGTACGAGGTTATTTTCGTCGTGAACAACCCGCCGTCCGAGCCCGTTCGCACGCTGGACGAGTCGGAGAACGATTGGGCGCGCAAGCGCGACCTGTATCTGATGGCGACGTGGCAGAACGCGCAGACGATCGAGATCCTCCGCTTCTTGAATGGAGGTCCGATGCCCTCGCACGCAACGGACGAAGAGCGCGGGCAGCTTGAAGAAATTCGATCGCGCGGGACGCGCGTACATGTCGTCGACAAGTCGGGCGAAGGTCGCACGCTCCCGCCGGAGGAAGCGAACGTGGGCGGCGCGCGCAACCGAGGGGTGGCCGAGGCGGTGGAGCGGTTTTACGGACAGCATCGTAAGAACGGCATCATCGCGCAATCCGACGCGGACACGCGATTCCCGCCGAATTATATCCTGTCCCTCGTCCGGGCATTCGGGCGCGACCCGTCTTTGGTTGGAATTTCTGGAAAAATAGAATTTGAACTGTCCGACGAGGTGAAGGAAATGTTCGGCGGCGCGGCGTCGACGGCGGAGTTGTTTTCCCGTTATCAGTGGGTGGCGAAGGCGCTGAAGGCGCGAAAGAACGTCCTGGACCGCAAGGACGTTCCCGCGGAGGAGCCCCGCGTTCATTTTTCGGGCGCCAATATGGCGAGCCGCGCGTTTGAGGCCGCGCTTGTCGGCGGCGTTCCGAAGCTCGCCGGCGGAGAAGATCCCGCGTTCGGGTTTCGCCTCGCCGGCATCGGCAAGGTCGCGGTGGCGACGGACGTGGTCGCGCATCCGCTTGACCGGTTTTCCGCGCGGACGGCTCTCAGCGCGGGCCACGGCCAGGAGCGGCTGCGATTGAAGGATTCGCTTGAGGGCGAAGGCCGTTTGGTAGAACACCCGACGGTCATCTTTATCAAGCGGCAGTTTGCCGGCGACATCTCCCGGCTGGCAGGCGATCCAACCGCGTCCAAGGAGGCGTTTCGCCAAGCGGCGACCGTCGACGGGGTCCAATTATTGGATGACGAGGAGCTGCAGGAAGTGGTCGATGCCGTCCGCGCGAACATGGGCGACTTGAACAGCTCGGCTCGTTTGCGCGAGCTGCGCGGAATCATCGACGCGAAGTTAAAAGGCATGCACCCTGACATTCCGATTGACCGCGCCGTGGAACGGTTGCTCGTCGAGGCGACGCTTGACGACGCCGTCCGTGAGCGGTACGAGGGGGCGTTGCGCGAAACATACGAGCATGAGGCGGAATCTGCGCGCGAGCGCGAAGTTTTCGTGCGCGCGTACGCCGAACTGATCCGGGAATCTGGGATCGATCCCCTCGACGTGGACGCGGTTCTCGTTTTTCTGCGTTCCCACGCGGATCGTCTGGGAAAAACAGGCGGCGCGGACGTTCTTCGCCGGGATCCCGAATCGGCCCGAAAGCCGCTCCAACGATTCGGCGAGCTCTACCGGGATCATCCGACACCAGACGGCTTGGTCGCGGCCGTGCGCCAGGCGTTTCCCGAGTTGTTTTGGAACCCGGAGGAAAACCCCGACCGCTGGATGCTCATGAAATTGTCCGCGTTGATGCGCGCGCTCGAATAGTATGGATGCAAACGTCCTCTCCGTCTCCCAGTATCTTCAGATCGTGAACGCGGTCCTGCGCGAGCATGTCCCGTCGGGCGAGATCGTCGTGGAGGGGGAAATTTCCGGGTTCACGGTCAAGGACGGGAAGTGGATCATTTTCGATTTGAAGGACGAGCAGGACGCCAAGACCAAGGTGGCGTGCTTCGGGACGACGTACAAGATTCTCGGCGCGTTCGAGAACGGGATGAAGGTGCGCGTGTTCGGGTATCCGACGGTGAAGCCGTGGAGCACGTTCCAGATCGACGTGCAGCGGATCGACCCGGTGGGGGAAGGGGCGCTCAAGCGGGCGTACGAGCTTTTGAAGAAAAAGTTGGAGGCCGAAGGATTGTTTGACGCCGGCCGCAAGCGCGCGCTGCCGAGGTTTCCCGAGCGCATCGGGCTCATCACAAGCCGGGACGCCGCGGCCTACGGCGATTTTTTGCGGATTCTCAACAACCGGTGGGGAGGGGTCGAGGTGGCATTTTGTTCGGTTCGCGTGCAGGGAAAGGACGCGGTTTCCGAAATTCTGGAAGCTTTTGACGCCTTCGACGCTATGTCGCCCGAAGAGCGCCCGGACCTGCTTGTGCTTACGCGCGGCGGCGGGTCGCTCGAGGACTTGCATGCGTTCAACGATGAGGCCGTGGCGCGGGCGGTGTACGGGTCCAAGATTCCGGTAGTGTGCGGGGTGGGGCACGAGCGCGACGAGTCGCTGTGCGATTTCGTCGCGGACGTTCGAGCCTCCACGCCGAGCAACGCGGCCGAGCGCGTGGTACCGAACCGCCGCGACATGGACTACGAAATCGCCATGATGACGCGCCGCGCCGAGGAGCGCCTGTTTGAGATCGCGGCGCACCATAAGCGCATGGTGGAGCGCGCCACGCGCACGGTGTCGTTTGCGCTCGACCGAGAGCGTCAGCGAATGCTCGTATTGTCGCGGCGCTCGCAGGACGCGTTCGCCTCGTGGGCATCGCGCCTGCGCGATCGCGTCCTCTCGTACGACCGCGTGCTCAGGCAACTCGACCCAACGCGCGTGCTTGCCCGCGGCTATTCCATTGTGACTGTTGGCGGCCGTGTGGTAGCCGACGCAAGCCTGCTTGAAATCGGGGCTGAAATCGCGGTACAATTGTCCCGCGGATCCGTCGATGCCGAGGTCATTCGAACGAACGGAAAGGGAAAACAAAAGATGATCTAGTATGGCGAAGGGAAAAATCAACTTTCAAAAGGCCATCGAGGAACTGGAGGCCATCACCGAGTGGTTCGAGGGAACCGAGGTCGATCTCGACGAGGGTCTCAAAAAGTTCGAGCGCGCGCTTGAACTTGCTTCGGCGTGCAAGGAGAAAATGGACGAGTTCGAAAATAAGGTCAAGGAAATTAAGAAAAAATTCGCTGACATATGAAACTCATCTTTCGCTGGCTCATCAATGCTATCGCACTCCTCTTGGTCGCGAACATCGTGCCGGGGTTCGGCGTGTCCACGTTTTATACCGCGCTCATCGCCGCGCTTGTGCTCGGCCTCGCCAACGCGCTCATCCGCCCGATTCTGCTCGTGCTCACTCTGCCGATTAATATCCTGACGCTCGGTCTGTTCACCTTCGTGCTGAACGCGCTTATGGTGTGGTTCGTCAGCACCATCGTGAATGGGTTCACGGTGGAAGGGTTTGTCCCGGCGTTCCTCGCCGCGCTGATTCTTTGGGTCGTATCGCTTGGCACCAACTGGTTGATTCGTCACGCCGAGGAATCGTAGTCTGTGAAATCATCAACGCTTGTCATTTCCGTCGGTGGCTCCATCGTCGTCCCGAACGGCGAAATTGCCACCGACTTTTTGAAGGCATTTAAAAAGACGCTCGTCAGCCACGCCAAGAAAGGTTGGAAGTTCGTCATCGTGGTCGGCGGGGGAGGGACCGCGCGCAGCTATCAGAGCGCGGCCAAGGACGTTGGTCCGGTGACACGCGACGACCTCGACTGGCTGGGCATTCATTCCACCAGGCTGAACGGGCATCTCATGCGCACCGTGTTCCGCGACGTCGCGCACCCGGTCATGTACAAGGATCCGACCCGCGTGCCAAAGCGGTTCAAGGAACGCGTGCTCGTGGCCGCCGGATGGAAGCCAGGCTGGTCCACGGATTACGTGGCCACGCGCATTGCCAAACGCCTTGGCGCGGGCATGGTACTTAACCTCTCAAACGTCGATTACCTGTACACTGCCGACCCGCGCAAGGACAAAACGGCCACTCCCATCTGCGAGATCGGCTGGAAGGACTTTCGCAAGATGGTCGGCGACACATGGGACCCGGGCATGAACGTCCCCTTCGACCCGGTCGCCTCGCGCCTCGCCCATAACGCCGGCATCCAGGCGGTCCTCTTGAACGGCACCAACCTCGAGAACCTATCGAACGTGCTCGACGGAAAGAGCTTCGTCGGGACGGTGATTGGATAATATCAAGGTGGTTTCAATTATCTGGCGCAACGGAGTGATTAGATCGCCTTGGGTGGACATCCGGTTGATTTTGTGCAAAGGTCACGGAGCGGTTGGAATGCCCGACCGGTTTCTGAACCAGCCTTTTGGGGGCAATCATGTATACGGGCCTTGAGGATCTTGACGCATCTACGCGGATGCGCGGGTGGAATCATGACAGCGCGTCGTGCAATGACGCGCTTGCGCGAGGCGAAATGTTGCACCTGCTTGCGGAAACGACCAACCGCTGTGACTTCGATTGCGAGTACTGTTACACGGTCGAAGCCACGGTCGCGCAAGACGCGGGATTTCACGGACAGCCCCTTCCGGGCGAACTCGTCCTTCATGAGCGCCTCGCGCTCATCGACGCGGCCGCGGCGCTTGGCGCCAAGACGTACGACATCGTGGGGGCGGGCGAACCGCTGATCGATCCACTCTGCATGCCACAGGTGGAGCACGCCGTCGCGTGCGGGCTGCAGCCGGTCGTATTCACCAACGGATCGGTTCTTGGGTCGGCCAGGCGCGGACGCGCCGTGGCTGAGCGTCTCTGGGAGCTTGGCACGACGGTGGTGGTGAAGCACCACGGGCCGGCCGAGGTGCATGACCGCATCGTGCGCCGGGCCGGGGCGGCCGATCGTCGCGACCGCGCTATCGCGCTTCTGATGGAGATCGGATTCAATTCCACCAGGCCTACCCGGCTTGGAATCGACAACATCGTGTACCAGGCCACGCTGCCTTGGATTCCCGACTGCCTGCGCTGGTGCCGGCGCAACAATGTCTATCTTGCCTGCTCCAGCTTCATTCCATCGGGAAGGACGCGGAAGGCAACCGAGACGGCGGCCAGCTGGGAGGAGCTGGAAGCCGTGTTCGCCGAGTGCCGCCGCATCGACGAGACGGAGTTCGGTCTTCCGCACTCGGCGCGCATGCCCTTCGTCGGCTTTGGTCGCGCCTGCACGCAGTACCTTGGACTTTACGTTACCATTCTTGGCACGGCGCACGGGTGCGTTGGGAAGATGGAATCGTACGGGAACGTCCGCGACCGCGCCCTTGCGGAAATGTGGGCCGAGCGCCTTCCGCCGCTTCGGAGCTCCTTTAACGGCGGATGCCTGCCCCGCCGGTCGTTCTATGCCGCCGCAGATGGGATGAGCAATGCTCGACTCGACAAGCTGTTCTGACTTGCGCCCACGCAAGTTTTTTGTCGGGCAGGCAAATACTATTGAGACGGAATTTGAATCTATCTCCGAAATCTTGATGGAAGGCCAAGTTCCAAACATGAACATGACTTTAACTACATTCGACCAGACAAGTCCGCAGATGCTTGCCTGTTTGATGACACAGAAAGAAAATTCGAGTGTCTCGGTGATATTTTCCGTCAAATAAGAGAGTTGCCCGAAAAATTTCACGGCAGGTTTGCAAATTCTGTCAGACTTTATGCTTTGGCTTTGAGGGAAGTCGGCGTAAACGATGAGTTGGCGTTTATTCACCTGGTTTCCGCGATCGAGATACTCTCTAAAAGTTATCGACTCTCAGATGCTCAAGACCCGTTGAGATCGTCGATGGACGAGATTAAGAACTTGGTCGATTCTGCAATAGACGAGACCGTGTGCACTTGCCTCAAACACCCGGAAAACCCGGGTGTTTTCGTTTGTCTTGACAGGATACGTCCCATTGCCTATACTGCTCTCAACCAAGCCAAAGAAAGCGGGTTGGGCCGATAAAAGGCCCATAAGTCCCGCTGAGGCAACGCCGGTTTCCGGCCTTGAATCTCTGCGGCCTTGGTCGTGGATTTTTTCATGCCCTGAGCGATGTCGAAGGGCTTAAAGGTCGAAACGTATGCCAAAAACGCGTGCGCAAAAACAGGAGATCGTCTCCGGCATTGCAAACCAGTTTCGCGGCATGAAGGCCGCGGTGTTTACCTCCGTCGCGGGGTACACCATGGAAGACGCCGACAAGCTTCGCGCCAAGGGGCGGGAGGTCGGGGTCAAATCTTTCGTCGCGAAAAAGACGCTGCTCGAGCGTGCCCTCAAGGAAGCCGGTATCGAGGTCGACATCAGCGGCCTCGAAGGAAGCATTCTCACCTCGGTGGGATCGTCGGACGAAGTGTCCGGCGCAAAGCTCATCGCGTCGTTCCTCAAGGAACGCAAGGATTCTCCCATGCAGATGGTGGGTGGCATCCTGGAAGGCAAGCTAATGGACGCCAGGTCTGTCGCGACCCTTTCGAAACTTCCGAGCAAGAAGGAACTGCTCGGCCAGCTCGTGGGAACGCTCAACGCGCCTGTCTCCGGCTTCGTCAACGTTCTCGCCGGCAACCTGCGCGGTCTCGTGACCGTGCTCGGTGCCATCAAGGATCAGAAGACCGCTTAATCACACCAATTCAACTCCTATGCCCGACGAAGAAAAGACGGTCGAGGTGCCGGCGAAGTTCCAGGCCCTCGTTGCCGAGATTGAAAAGATGTCCGTGATCGACCTTTCCGAGCTCGTGAAGGTGCTCGAGGAGAAGTTCGGCGTTTCTGCCGCGGCCCCGGCCATGATGATGGCTGCCCCGGTCGCCGGAGGCGCTGCCGCCGCGGAAGAGAAGACGTCGTTCGACGTCGAGATCACCGCCGCCGGCGACAACAAGATCAACGCCATCAAGGCGGTTCGCGAAATTACGGGTCTCGGCCTCAAGGAAGCCAAGGACCTCGTGGACGGCGCCCCGAAGATGGTGAAGGAAGGCGTGGACAAGGCCACGGCCGAGGATGTCCTCAAGAAGCTCACTGACGCCGGCGCCACCGCCAGCATCAAGTAAGAGAATCAAAAAAACAGGCTCCGTACGGAGCCTGTTTTTTATCTCAAATGGCTCGCGGTGATGGAGTAGAGGCTGGAGCCGGCAAGGAGGTAGATGGTTTTGTTGGTTTCGTCCACGAGGAAGTCGGTGAGGCCCTGGAAGGCATCGGAGCGGTATTGCGTAACCAGGTCGCCGCCTTCTTTTTTGTAGACGATGAGACGCTGTGTCGACGGTTCGAGCACGTAGACGTACGCGCTTTCCGCGGAGGTCCAGATGTCGGTCGCGGCCGTGATTGCCGGATCAGCTGAGGCTTGGGTCCATCCGACTTCGGAGCCGCTGACAAAGCGGATGATTTGCCCGTTTTGCTTGAGAACGAATACGGTTGCGTCAATCGCCATCGAGACCGCATCCGAGAGGTCCGTTGATTTGGCTCGGATCCAGCGCGTTCCGCCGTCAAAGTCGCTACCCGCGCGGTTGTATTTGATAATTTGTCCGGAAGACGGTTCAAGGACGTACAGCTTTCCGCCGTAAAGCGACAGGTCCGTCCATCGGGTTCCCCCGACCGGCTGGACGTTCGTGATTTGGAGCAGCTTGTTTTCCAGGTCTAGCCGGCTAACTCCGGGGCGTCCGTCAATGAACAGGATTTGACCGTTTTCAGAGGTCACTTCCGCGGGAATTCCAATTTCGCCGTCCGACGTTTCAAGGGGAGCGAGCGAACGGGCGGAGGGGTCGAGCAGGTATGCCCGCTTGTCCGATCCAATCACGTAGATGCCGCCGCCGGAAGCGAATACGGCGCGTCCCGTTACGCCGTTCGACGCGTCAAGCTCGCCGAGCAAGGTGGGCTGCGGGATGGTGGCGAGATGGCGCAGCTCATTGAAGGCTCCGTTGATTTGTTGCTGCAAGTCGTTTGCGGTTTTCGTTCGCTCGTCCGTGTCAGTCGGAAGTGCCTGCGCGAGCGCGAGCGCCTCGGAATAGAATTTGCGCGCCTGGATTTCATCTTTGTAAATGATGGCCCCGGTTGCCTTTTCAATGGTGTCCTCCACGGCCGTGACCTTTTTCTGGTAGGCGGCAGATTCCGCGGAACGCACCTGTGCCCGTTGCAGCACGGAAATGCTCGTCGTGAGCACGAAGAGGATTCCGATCGCGGACATCATCAGCGTCTTCGTCATTTTTGGCAGACGGTTGAATCGGCCAACGATGGACCGGATGCCATGGTCCGTACCCGTTCGGATCGCCGTGAGAATTTGGGAGCGCGTATCGCGTTTGGCGAGTGAGACGGTCGTGCGCGTCGTCCATTTGGCACTGCCAAGCAGCATGTGCAAGGCGACCATGGCCGAGGAGGAAACCAGCCGCCAAACGGAACGCCCCGCGGCAAGACGCTTGACGGGAAGGCGCATTTTTTTCAGCGTTTCGAGGATTCCGGTGATCGGTCTTGGTTTCTGGTCTTCCAGGAATTCCTCGGTTTCATTTTTTGTCCGCACCAGATGGTCAATCGACAGGCTTGCGAGAGGATGTGCCGCATTTGACGGCGTTTCAACGGAATCGACGGATTGGAGGATCAGAAGGGACAGGTCGGAGTTGGTCGGGAAATATTGGCGAATTTTTTCGGCCGCTCCTTGCGGGGGAAGCGTGGACAATACGGCATTCAGTTCCTCGCTTGCGACGAAACGGGGAAGATCCCGATTGGACACGCAGAAAACATCGCCGGAATGGAGTTCGCCATCGAGCACGACGGCGAATGTCTTTTCCCAGGTTGGGAGGGATTGTTCCGTTTGGATGCTTCGGAAAAGGTTGAACACCTGGTAGCGCTGTTGCGGCGTGCGGTGCAGAAAAAGTGCGGTCAGGTCCCCGGTGCCGGACAGAAACATTTGTTCGTCGCACGCGACGCCGACGATGGCGTTGAACTGCTCGATGGGAACGTTCCAGTCGCCATTTCGAACGCGTTCCGCGACAGTTTCGTTCAGGGCGCTCAGGAATTGTTCGAAGCGATGTTGCGCGTTGGCGTCTTTTCCGAATGATTCCGTGAGACGATCCACGTGCTCCAGGACCGTGGAGGCGGGGATGGAAGTTTCCGACGCGCGTCCGTTTATGGAAACCAGCGCGAACACAAAACCGTTACGGCCTTCGAGCGATCGTAATACGGTGGCGTTAAATTGTTTTGGCTGCGGCGCCTCCTCTCGGAGTTCCGCGGCCTTCAACTGGCTCGACATAGGCAGCCATTGCGTCTTTTTCAGCATTTTTGTACATTATAGCGTATAAACCTTCATGTGCAACTGGGGGACTCCAGCCTGTGAACAATCAGGGGTTCAAACTTGAACAGTTGTTTGGCTCAAAGACCAGAGCCCGCCTTCTTGCGTTGTTTTTACAGCATCCAGAAGAAGCGTATTTTGTTCGGGAATTGACGCGAAAAATCGACGCACAGCTCAATTCCGTGCGCCGGGAGCTCCAAAATCTCGAAGAGCTTGGAATCATCGTGGAACGAACCGACCATCCCGTGTCCAAGTCCACGCCGTCGCTCTCGGATAAGAAAAAGTATTTTATCGCGAATCCGGAGTTCATGCTGTTTGAGGATTTGCGAGGATTATTTTCGAAAGCTAGCATTTTCCTGAAGAACAATCTTGTTCAAGGCATCGACGACAACGGGAACATTGCCTATCTGGCGTTTACCGGCAGGTTCGTCGGCAACGCGGCCGCGCCAACCGACATTTTGATCGTCGGGGACATTGACCAGAAATCATTGCAAAAGGTGGTATCCGCGTTCGAGGAAGAAATGGGACATGAGATCAACTATACGCTCATGCCAAAGGATGAGTTTTTGTATCGCCGTCAGGTCACGGACCGGTTTCTTTTCTCCTTGCTGGAAGGCGAGAAGATTGTGATGATCGACCGAGTACAGGTATGATGATTCTGTTCGTCTGTGGACAAGACATCCGTTCGTTGTCGATCGGGCTTGTGCGGGACGGGGCACTGGAACGAGACGTCATCGTGGCCGCGTCGCCGGAACAGTACCTCTCCGCCTTGGCAGAAACGCTTTCCGATTGGAAGCTTTCCGTGCGGGATTTTGACGCGATCGCGGTCGTGACCGGTCCCGGATCGTTCACATCGAGCCGCGTTTCCGCGACGATCGCGAACGTGATGGCATTTACGTCGGGAATCCCGATTTTCGCGATCGAAAACCACGAACGGATGAATTTGCATGACCTAGCGGCCCGAACGGACTTTTCCGCGTTGCCGTCCGTCGGACAATACGCGGTTCCGATCTACGATCGTCCTCCTCATATCACCTAATCCCTAATCCCTAATCCATAATCTATGCAGCCAATCGATGTGATCCAGGTCTCGGTGCTGGGGCTCTGGAACAGCGTCCTCGCGTATCTGCCGAACGTGCTCGGCGCGCTCCTTGTTTTTCTCATCGGCGTCATCGTTGCCGCGGTGCTTCAGACCGTGGTTGTCCGTCTTGTGCAGCTGTTGCGCGTGGACGAGCTTGTCGGGAGGCTTGAACTAAGGTCCTCCCTCGAGAAGGTCGGCATTCGTCTCCATGTCGGGAAGTTGCTTGGCTGGATCGTAAAATGGTTCTTCATCATCGTGGCGCTCGTTGCCGCGACCGATATCCTCGGTTGGAACCAGGTGACGAACTATCTCCAGGAGGTCGTGCTTTACATCCCGAACGTAATCGTGGCGGTCATCATTCTGCTTGCCGGCATCTTGCTCGCGACGTTTGTCCGTAACGTGGTGAAGACCGCCGTCTCCGCCGCGGAACTTTCAAACGCGGAGTTTCTTTCCGGCATTGCGAAGTGGGCCATCCTGTTGTTCTCGTTCATGGCCGCGCTCGTTCAGCTGCAGATCGCCCCGGGGCTCATCAATACGCTGTTCACCGGCCTGATCGCCATGCTGTCGCTTGCCGGCGGCCTCGCGTTTGGCCTCGGCGGCAAGGATCACGCGTCTCGCGTGCTCGACCGTCTCCGTCGCGACCTTTCCTCCGAGAAGTAGAAATATTCAAGAAACAAGATACAAAAACTTGTATTTGTATCTTGTTTCTTTTGATTTTCCATGCTAGCTTTGACCCGATATGTCGTCCGACGGATATCGCTATGGAACGCACCGGTTTTGGGAGATGCTGCAAGGCATCCTCTTTTGGTGCACGCTCGTGCTCTCAATCTCCCTGTCGTTTTTCGCGCCGGTGTGGGTTATCGTATTCATTATTGTCTTCGACCTGTTTTGGCTGTTTCGCGTGGCGTATTTCGTGGTCCATCTGTTTTCCGCGTGGCGCGAGTACCGTCGGACGACTGCCACGAATTGGTTCGCGAAGCTCGCGGGTATCCAGGGGACGGATCGCGTGCACCACGTTGTCTTTTTGCCGACCTACAAGGAGGACGCGGACATCATCCGCTCCACGCTGCGCTCCCTTCGCGACTGCGTGTTTCCGAATGATCGCATCTTCATCGTTTTGGCCGGCGAGGAACGGGATGCGTCTCGATTTCGTCGGAATGCCGAATTGATGCGCCGTGAGTTCGGCCATGTGTTCAAGAGGATCATCGTGACGGAGCACCCGGTCGATCTTCCGGATGAGATCCCGGGGAAGGGATCCAATCTCCATTGGGCCGGCCGACGCGTCGAAGAAATTTTCGCCGCCGAGTACCCGGAGCTCAAGGATGAGGACATTGTTGTTTCGTCGTTTGACGTGGACACGGTGGTGCACCCCCAATACTTTGCCTACCTCACGTATCTCTATTGCACGGTCCCAAGCCCGACGCGCACCTCCTACCAGCCCGTGGCGCTGTTTTCCAATAACATCTGGACCACGCCGGCGCCGGTGCGCGTCGCGGCGTTTGGCACCACGTTTTGGATTCTGACCGAACTGGCGCGTCCGGAACGGCTTTGGACTTTCTCCTCCCACTCCATGCCATGGGTGATGCTCAAGGACGTCGGGTTTTGGCAAAAGGACATCGTCACGGAGGATTCGCGCATTTTCATGCAGGCTTTTATCCGGTACGAGGGGGATTATCGCGTCACTCCCATGTTTATGCCCGTTTCCATGGATACGGTAACCGGTGCGACGTACTCCCAGGCATTGGTCGCGCTGTATAAGCAAATGCGCCGTTGGGCCTGGGGGGTCGAGCATCTTCCGTACATGATTGAGCAGTTTCGCAAGCATCCTGGCATTCCAGGGCGGCTGAAGTTTAAATACGTTTTTAATCATATCGAAGGGATGTATACCTGGGCGGCGGCCCCGCTGCTCATCTTTATTTTGGGCTGGCTTCCGCTTAAGCTCGCGAGCACCGAGGCGAACGCGCTCGTGCAAGCGGCTCCGTTCACGCTTGAGTGGCTGATGCGTTTGGCCATGATCGGCGCGTTCGTATCCGGGACGCTTTCGCTCACCCTGTTGCCCCCGCGTCCGCTGTCGGTCAGGCGTTGGACATGGCTCGTGATGATCGCGCAGTGGGCCCTGTTGCCGGTGACGTTTATCCTGTTCGGCGCGCTTCCGGCAATCGACGCCCAAACGCGGCTGATGGTAGGCAAGTACCTGGGGTTTAATGTCACGGCGAAAAGCCGAAAGGGCACGTAACAGAAACGACGCTATGTATCCACGCGTGTCCGTCAACATTGTGGCCTGGAACGGGATGAAGTTTATCCCGGAGCTGTTGGAATCCATCTTTGCCCAAACCTTCGTCGATTTTAGCGTGCTGATCGTGGACAACGGATCAAGCGACGGCGCCGAAGCGTATGTCCGCGAGCATTTTCCGCAGGTTGCATTTTTGCGCAACGCGCGAAATCTTGGGTTTGCGCCCGCGCACAATCAGGCCATCCGGTATGCCATCGAGCATTGGAACGAGAATGATCTGTCCGATCGGTTCGTGCTCGTGACCAACCAGGACCTCATTATTACGCCGACGTTTTTGGAAGAGATCGTGCGCGCGGCCGAGAGCGAGCCAAAGGTCGGGTCGTTTCAGGGCAAGCTTCGGCGCGCGTATACCGAGAATCCGCAGGACGAAGTGTTTCGAGAAGTCGTTCGTTCGGAACGCATCGACTCGACGGGACTCATGCCCCACCGCAATCGGACGTTCACGGATCGCGGGGCCGGCGAAATGGACGACGGCCAGTTCGACGAGTCGACGGACATCTTCGGCCCGACCGGGGCCCTCGCCTTGTATCGGGCAAGCGCCCTGCGGGACGCGCGGTATCGCGACGAGTTTTTTGATCAGGATTTTTTCTCGTACAAGGAAGACGCGGATCTTGCCTGGCGTCTGCGCCATCTCGGATGGACCTCGCGCTACGTTCCATCGGCGGTCGCCTATCATTATCGCGGGATGTTCGGAAAGGAACGGATGGGCTGGGTCGAGAGAATTCGCAACCGTCGGGGAAAATCTCCGGTGCGTAACTGGTACTCGACGCGAAACCACCTGTTGCTTCTTATGAAAAATCAACGGATCTGGAGCGGTCTCTTGGTTTCCCCTTGGATTTTTTGGTTCGAGTTGCGCCGATTCGTGTACGTGTTGTTTTTGGAGACGAGCACCGTTCGCGCGTATCTGGCCGCTTTGGGATTGTTCCCGGCCATGGCTCGCAAACGCGCGGACCTCTGGAAAAAAAGGGCGTCGCGCAACGCTTCGAAAGCATTATGATCGATATTTCCATCATCATCGTAGGCTTCAAGAACGCGCGGCTCGTTCGCCAAACGCTCAAGGGCATTCGGCGTGCGGCACCGACGGTGTCGTGCGAGGTTTTGATTTCCGAGAATGATCCGACCGGCGCGACCGCACATGTGGCGAAGGAGTTTCCGGAAGTTCGCGTTTTGAACAACGAGAAGAATCTTGGATTCGGACTGGCGATGAACCGCGGGATCGAGGCGGCCGGCGGGCGATACATCCTGGTGTTCAATCCGGACATCGTCGTTCTTCCGGGCGCATTCGAGGAACTCGTTCGATATCTCGATGCCAACCCTGGGGTCGGAATCGTTGGACCTCGCCTTCGAAATCCGGATGGCGGTCTCCAGCTCAGCTGCTATCGATTCATGGAACCGATAACCGTCCTGTATCGCCGATTGCCGTTCATTCGCCGCATACGGGCGGTACGCCGCCATCTGGACGAATACACCCTGGCCGATTGGGACCACGCCTCAACGCGCGAAGTGGATTATTTGCTCGGCGCGGCCATGATGGTTCGTCGCGACGCGCTTCAAAAGGTCGGCGGGTTCGATCCGAAGTACTTCATGTATTTTGAGGACCAAGACCTTTGTCGGCGGTTTTGGAAGGCGGGGTGGAAGGTGGTGTATCATCCCGCCGCGGAATTGGTTCACTATCATAGGCGCGAAACGGCAGACGGAAATTTTTTTCGGCAGCTCTTGCATCCCCTGACACGCATCCAGATCAAAAGTGCGGTATACTATTTTTATAAATATCGCGGCGAATCAAATCCGCGTACATCGACATGCCACACTCCATAAACTTTCTGCATCGCGCGGAGCCCGATGCCCAGCATCGAAAATTCCAACGGAGCCGCAGAATCCGTCTGGGCGCCCTTGTCCTCTGCGGCCTTGTCGCGGCATGGGCGTTGTTCGTGCTATTTGCGGCGGGGCAGGTGGTCGCGTCGGCGCTCGACGGCCGAGATGCCCTGTACCGCGCCAGGGATGCCGCAACGGCGCTTGACTTTGTCGGGGCCGGAGAGGAACTCGCCGAGGCGGACAATCGGTTCGCGGCCGCGGAACGCGGTTTTATCCTGTTGAGAACGGCGAGGTTTCTGCCGTTTGTTTCAGACCAGATCGCGGCCGCGGATACCATGCTTTCGAGCGGAAGGGAAATGATTAACGCGCTCGAAACCGTCGTGGACATTGGGGCGGAACTCGTTCGACTGACCGGATTTTCGGAGGACGAGATTCGTCAGATGCGCGACGGGCTCGCGCCATCCGCGACGTTTGACGATTTGTCGTCAGAAACGAAGCGCGCCATCCTGGAACGCCTGTCATCGTCCGCGTCCGACCTTTCGTACTTGGCGGCGCGCATTGCGATCGTCCGATCGGAACTGAATGCCATCAAATCCGACAACCTCATCGGTCCGATCACGGCCGCGCTCGCGCCGTTCGACGCGCGATTGGACGAGGCGCAGCAAGCCGTGTATACGCTTTCCGTGGCCGCGGAACTCCTTCCGGAGTTCGCCGGTCTCGGACAGGAACGGACGCATCTCCTTCTGTTTTTGAACAATACCGAGTTGCGTCCCGGCGGAGGCTTTATTGGCACGTTTGGCATCTTGAAGACCAAGGACGGCGACATCGTAAAGCTTGAAACGCGTGATTCGTATGCCTTCGATTCCCGTGTCGACCCGGTCATTTCAGGGCCGATTCCATCCCCGCTCGCGCGTTATAACGCGGCAACGGCCTGGTACTTCCGCGACGCGAACTGGTCGCCAGATTTTTCGGAGAGCGCGCAAAGCGCCATTCGTCTTTACGGTCTTGAAACGAAGGTTCTTTCTCCCGAGGCACGCGTTGATCTTGGTATTTCCGAAGAGACATTTGACGGGGTCATCGGTTTGACGCCAACGTTTTTGTCATCGGTCATGGGCATTACGGGTCCGATCACGATCGGCGGCCAAACCTTTACGGCCGACAACGTTACGGACAAAATCGAGTATCAGGTGGAGGTGGGCTATGAGGGGCAGGGCATTCCGGAAGCCCAGCGAAAGGAGGTGATCGCGGATCTCGTCAATGCCATCAAGTCGTACGTGTTCTCGCTCCCGCTCTCCGAATGGTCGCGCCTGATCGACGTCGTCGACTCAGGCATTTCTGAAAAACAGTTGGTTCTTATGAGTGTGGACACCTCTACGCAGGACATGATTGGCCGCGTTGGGTGGGGAGGAACGGTCGTGCCGGGCAATGGTGACGCGCAGATGCTCGTGGACGCAAGCATGGCCAGCTTGAAGACCGACCCAAAGGTTTCCCGCGCAATCCGTTACGAGATCTTCCAAAATACGAGCGGCCAATATGTCGGGCGTACCACGGTACGGTACACGCATACCGGTTCCTTCGATTGGAAGACGACGCGTTACCGTACCTACGCCCGATTGTACGTCCCGGAAGGGTCCGAACTCATACGCGTCGAAGGGTCCATGCTCGACGACAAGCTGCACAATCCGACCGGCGCGGCTGCCTTCGTGGATGTCACGAACGAGCTTGGTATGACGTCGTTTGGCACGTTTATTTCCATTGAGCCGGGCGAAAGTCGCACGCTGATCTTTGAGTTTGCCTTGGCGGATTCGGTGGTAGAGGACATTCAAAATGGTTCCTATGATCTCCGGTACCTGAAGCAGATTGGAACGCAAAACCATGAGTTGACGCTCGACCTTGATTTTGATAAGAATGTCACGGATGCTTCCATTCCGGAAGACAGCGGAGAGTGGGGAGACGATACGTACCGACTGAACACGAAACTTGATCAGGACCTGGAGTTTACTGTCGAACTGTAGCGGGTATGTTTCAGAAAAAGATCGCCATTGATTTGGGAACGACCACCGTGCTCGTCTATGTGCCGAAGCGCGGTATTATTATCAACGAACCATCGGTGGTCGCGGTGTCGTATGCGGACAAGAAAGTTCTCGCGGTCGGAAAGGAGGCCAAGGACATGCTTGGTCGCACGCCAGACACTATCGTCGCCCGCCGTCCGCTCAAGGACGGCGTGATCGCCGATTATCGCACCACCGAGGCGATGCTACGGTACTTCATCAATAAGGCGCTCGGAGGCGTGCGCTTGTTTCGTCCGGAGGTCATGGTCGCGGTGCCGGGAGGCATTACTTCCACGGAGCGTCGCGCGGTCATCGACGCCACGCTCGCGGCCGGCGCGAAGGCGGCGTACATCATCAAGGAGCCAATCGTGGCCGCCATTGGCGCGAACATCCCGATCGGATCCCCATCCGGCCACATGATCATCGACATCGGCGGCGGCACGGCTGAGATGGCCGTGATTTCGCTCGGCGGCATCGTGGCGTCGGAATCGGTGCGCATCGGCGGCGTAAAGTTCGACGCGGCCATTTCCGAGTACATTCGTCGCAAGTACGGACTCGCGATCGGCGAACGCACGAGCGAGGACGTAAAGATTCAGATCGGGTCTGCCATGTATATGCCCGATAAGCTCACCATGGAGGTAAAGGGACGCGACATGATTACCGGGCTCCCGAAGCTCGTGGAAGTGACTTCCGACGACGTGACGACCGCCATCCAGCATGAGCTCGACGGCATCATCGCCACGGTAAAGGACGTGTTGAACAAAACGCCTCCGGAGCTGTCCGCGGACGTGATGGACAAGGGGATCATGCTTTCGGGCGGATCGTCGCAGCTTCGGAATCTCGATACCCTTATCGCGGAGGCGACCGGCGTTCCCACGTTCGTCGCGGAGGATCCTCAGATGTGCGTGGCAAAGGGAACCGGCATTGCTTTGGAGAACCTCGAGGCATACAAACGAAGCATTTTCACCTCCTGATATGAAGACCTACGCGATCGACGCTTCTTCCGCGAACAAGCCGCAGCGCTCCGGGGTGGAGTGGTACGCCTATCATCTGATCGAGGCAATCAAACGACAGCCGCTTGGGGAGGATGAGCGGGTCGTTTTGTTTTCTCCTGAGAATCTCAAGTGGCCGCTGCCGTTTGCATGGATGAAGGGACGGGTCAGCTGGGAGATGCTCCGGCATCGTCCGGACGTGCTGCTCGTTCCCGCACAAGGACTTCCGCTTTTTGGAAACTGCGCGGCCGTGGTGCATGACGTCGGCTTCCGCCGCGTTCCGAACGTATACGACTCCGCGGGACGTCGCCGACAAACGAGGGAGATTCGACATACCTTGCGTCGAGCAAAAAAAGTGTTCGTGGTTTCCGAGTTTACAAAGCGCGAGATCATGGAGTTGTACAAGGTTGCCGAGGACCGTTTGGTCGTCGCGCAAAACGCGGTAAACCAAACCGTGTATCGTCCGCTCGATGACGCGGCTGTTGAGCCGGTCAGGCAAAAGCATCGCGTCGGCCGGAATTACTTCCTGTATGTCGGCCGGATGGACGCGAAAAAGAACGTGAAGACCATTGTTCGCGCGTTCGAGCTGTTCAAGGCAAGCCGTGGGGTCGGAGACCCGTTTGAACTCGTGTTGGTAGGGTCGCCCGGATTTGGATTCGGTGAGATCAAGATGTACGTGGATCGGTCTTCGGCGAAAGGTTCCATCAAGTACTTCGGTTATCTCCCGGACACGGACGTTGCCGCGCTCATGAACGGGGCAACGGCGTTTTTGTTCCCGTCGTGGTACGAGGGGTTCGGTGTCCCGCCGCTCGAGGCCGCCGCATGCGGCGCGCCGCTCATCGTGTCCGACATCGGCGCGCACCGCGAGGTGTGCGCGGACGCGGCATTGTACGCGTCGCCGAGCGAGCCGGAGGCATGGGCAAAGGCATTGTCGCGCATCGTGATTGAAAACGGCCTTGATGAGAGCTTGCGAGCAAAAGGATTCGACCGCGCGAAAGGATATTCATGGGATAAAACGGCAGCCACGGTGCTCCAAACCCTGCGCGGCATGGTATAATTTTTCAGTATGGAAGAATTGATCCGCGAATTAGGTCATTTTGGTTTGTCCGAAAAGGAAGCGTCCGTGTATCTCGCGTCGCTCGAGCTCGGTCCGTCCCCGGTGCAGGACATCAGCCGGAAGGGAAAGGTCAATCGCGCGACCACCTACGTGATGATCGAATCGCTCATGAACCGCGGGCTCATGAGTTCCTTTGTGCGCGGAAAGAAACGCTATTATGCCGCGGAAACTCCGGACCGTCTGCGTGCGGTGCTGCGCATGCAGCGCAAGGAGCTCGATCAAAAAGAACAGGAATTCGAAACCGTGTTCCCAATGCTTGCCGCGCTCTACAACGCAGAGGGCGCGAAGCCGCAGATCCGATACCTCGAGGGGGTCGAGGGCGTGAAGACGGTTCGGGAGACGTTCATGAGGCTGGAAGGCGAGATTTTGCAAATCCTGTCGGTGGAACCGGAGTCGCCAAGCGACGAGCTTGAGACCGGGCGCGACGAGTACTTGCGCGACTTCGCGGCCAAGTCCGTGCCATACCGTGCGCTGCTCGTCATGGACGGCGAGGATCTGAGCAAGGTGCCCGTGTGGAAGAACCTGGAGGTACGCGCCGTGCCGCGAAATCTGTTTCCGACCATGCACGCGGAAATCACGGTGCGGGGGAACACGGTGTGCCTCTATTCGCACAAGACCGCGATTCTCGCTATCGTGCTTACGAGCCAGGAAATCTCCGACGGAATCCGCGCGCTGTTTGAACTTGCCTGGAAGGGAAGCGAGGGGTTTCCGAGCAGAAAAAGTTAAAATGAAAAAACGGCTCAGGCAGAGCGCGTGTCGCTGGCCTTGAGCCGCAGGTTGTCGTTGACCCCGGGAGGAGGGGTCAGAAGTGGGCGGGGGCCGCCGGGGCTGGGTCGCGCACGCGCACGAGCTCGATGAGCTCGTTAGGCGTCGCGGGAGCTAGGCTCCCACTTCCGAACAGTCCGGCCGTCCGCATCGCAGCGGGGTCGGCGGTGTCGGTGGGGGCGCTGTCTGTGTCGACTTCGCGGCCACTCATGGCCGCAATCAGGATGGTTCCGAACATTGGTCGTGCTCCGTGAACGGAGGACGACACGACGCGCCGAACATGTGGGCTTGTTCAAGCCGTCCTCCCGTGTTTCCCGCCGCGTTGCGCCGTCACCAATGACGTAGCCCTCGAAGCGAGGGAGGACTATACCAGAACCATGCCCGGCTGTCAAGGGAGGATCGCCTGTTTGTCAGATATCGCTGGACAAATATATTTTACTCAACCTAGCGATAAAACGCTTATTGCCTCCCGTACGATCCAGAAAGTCTTGACAAAGAAAGTGCATCATGATAGGTTCATCCCTCCGCTGGAAGCGATTCCCTCGTTTTCAGCGGCATCCCACTTCGCTCCTTCGGAGCTTCGTTGGGGATGAGTAGAGGAGAGAGTCGCAGGGTGGGAAGAAATCCCATGCTTGTCGCGCAAAAAGCCGCCCAAAAGGCGGCTTTTTACTGAGGGGAGAGATTCGCGAGATGAACCCGCGAGCTCGGAGGGCAGGGGTGCAGTGACCTACCTTGCGGTCGGTGTACACCATGGTCACCGGGCGTATGTAACGAGCCAGCTTAGAGCCTGTCAGGCTCTGCCGGGTCATCACATTTGGCAACCGCCGGCTAGCGTTTTGAGGCGCCGACCGGTTGGCTCTCTCCTCCGAGCACGCGGGTTGAAGTCCCCTCAAAGGGTTTGAGATATTACGCTTGGGGACAGATGAGAACGCTTTGTCCCCTGCGTTTTCAAACACTTTGAGGGATAGGGAACGTCGAGCAAATTGCGCTCTCGGTTCCCCAGAACACGGTTTCTCCGTGTGAATTCCAAACGCTTGGCCTCTCGTCGAGACAGGCATGATTTCTCCGTGCATGCCACGTTTCTTCGACGTTGGGCAGGATAATATGTTTCCTGCCGCGTTTTCTCCCTAGGCCTTGTCCTCGTTTGGACACTCACACGGAGGTATCCGTGTCAGTATCAGTGTAGTGTTGCATCGGCGTTTGCGTCGAAGCCGGGCTAACCGAACTTCGACGGGTAAAGGATTGTCATCCTTTTCTCCATCGCGCCGTTTGGCGCGTTTTGCTGTGAGCCTCCGCGTTCGGTTTGCGGGCGGCTCGGTTTTGGGTGATGTCCTGCGCGTTTCGGCTTGCACAGGACGGTTTGTTATGGCCAGCTTGGCGTCGTTATTAACGCGGCTGGCCTTTTTCGGTTGTGAGAAGAGCTCGTCAACCGAACTGGGATGGGTGCATCCCTTCTCCTATTTCGCACACCAGTGCGAATGTTTTGGGCCTCCGCTCGGCGTCGATGCGCGGGCGACCCGTTGTAATTGGTGCCAGGCACTGTCTTGGACAGCACCTGGCGGTTGCAGGGGGGGGTCGCGCAGAATTACCCTCGGTAGGGGATCCTGCGCACGAGGTACATCGCAGCCACGCCACTCATGGCGGCTACGATTTTACCAGCCACCTCTGCAGGCGGCTGGGAGAAGATAATTCCGCTGAGGCCGTAGCCCGTCGCGAGACAAATCGCGACGGCCACGGCCCTCTTTGCCTTTGTGGACATGTTTACCTCCTCGAAGGGTTCGACTTGAGTCAAACGCTTTGAGGGGGTGACGGACGCTGGGGGTCCGTCAGAGAAGGGGTGGCCTCGCGACGCGCTCCCCGTGTGCGTCGCGAGGCGTAGCCGGGGGGCTACTTGGCGAGCCGGAGGGCGGCGAGGCCGCCCTGGAGCGTGCCGTCGCCGTGGTGGCTTCGCTCCTCCCCGCGCGGCTTGGCCGGCGCGGAGGAGGTCTTGGGGGCCGCGGCGGCGCGGCGGGTGGCGGAGGCGAGAATTCGCCCCGCCTTCCCGCCGACCGTCGTCTCGAGCTGCCGGGCCTCACGCTCGGCCTCACGCTCGGCGCGGGCCTGGCGGTCGGCCGCGCGCTGCCGAATCCCCTCGACCGCGACATCGAGGGGGAACCACCCGTCGCGCGCGGTGGCCCCGCACCCCGAAATTTCGAGCAGTTGCTCGCGTGTCGGGGGCCCATCCTGGAACCGCTTGCGCAGCTCCACGAGCGGGGGGACGCGTCCGTCCTGCTGGTTGAACACGTGCCGTCTGGGGCACGCATTGCACCACCGCTCGCCTTGGGCGAGCGTCCGCTCGGCGGGCGCGCGGGGGACGGCCTGC
>MGFA01000019.1:3855-13429 GCA_001791645.1 Candidatus Uhrbacteria bacterium RIFOXYB12_FULL_58_10 | reverse complement strand
GTCTCCCACCGCGCTGACCGCGGCGGCGCGGGGCCTGGTCCACGGGGACCAGGACCACCTCGGTCGCGACGAGGGCGGCGGCGGTCTGCTGGTCGCGGTGTGCCTCGATCATCGGGCGCACGACCTTCATCACGGTCCACATGGGGACCTCGGCCACCCGCGTGAAGGGCTCGTCGCCCTTCGCGATCCGGCTCTGGTTCGCCGCCGCGAACCCGCCGATCTCGACGAACGCCTTCCGGGCCGCGGCGGCCCGGTCGGTGGGGTGGGTGGCGTTGATGGCGGTTTCGATCAGGTAGGACAACAACATGGTGGACCTCCTATGGAGCTTCTTTCCCGGGCTTGGGAGAAGAAGGGGCGCCGGTCCGGGCGCGGTCGGAGGGGATGAGCGCTTGGGACAGAGGGGACATGGGGGACAGAGGGAACAGAGGATGAGGAAAATTTCCTACGCCTTTGTCCATTCTGTCCCCTGCGTTTTCAAACGTCCCTTTTGTCCCATTCGTTCTCACACACTCCGATAGCGCGGGGACGTGTGAAGTCCGTCCCCAGAAAGAAAGTGGAAGAAGCAGACAGGCTGCCGGTGCGCGCGAGCGTTCGCTCGAGCACGTTTGCCCGCGACGCCAGCCGTCAAGGGACAAACCGGATTTCGCAACGCGCTGGCGGAGACAGTCCTCCGCAGCGCCCACCGGCAACCTGTCTCTTCCGGTCGCTTTTCAACTGGGTTCCGCATTCCAGTTGCCGCTTCGACTGTCCAGGTCTTAGCGGGGAGCGACTAGGTGTTGGGCGAATCCTCGCCCTCAGCGCCCCCGACCTCGAAAGGTCAGTTACGCAGTAGGGCGCTCATCAAGCTGGGATGAGCAACCAGGGAAGTTGTTTCAGTTTCACGGACAACTTCCAAACCGTATTTCCTCCTCCCGCTAGCGGCGGCCGCCACTTGTCCATCGGCGGAGCCGGTCCTCCATCTCCCCTTTGGTGAGGGGGCGGGAGGGGAGCGGCGTCGGCGGCGGGGCCACCACCACCTTCGCCTTCGGCCCCCATCGACGGGGGCTGACCGGGGCGTTGGCGTACTTGCCGTGCGCCGGCGGCGGGAACCGCGCCGCGTCGACGACCACGGGGGCCGCGACGGCCTCGACCGTGGCGGCGACGAGGGCGATGGTCGAGACCGTGTGCTCCACGATCTCGACATTGGCCACCGGCCGAGTGGCGCGGTGGACCACCTCGACGGCCTCGGCCTCGGTGATCTCGCTCACCTGCAGGCCAGCGGCCTGCAGGGCCGCGACGGCCTTCAGGCCCATCGCGGTGATCTGCCCCCGCTCGTCGAACAGGGCGACGGGGCGGGTGGAGGAGGAGGGGAGGACGGAAACGTTCCGGGACATGGTGAACTCCTTGGACAGGTTGGCGTACTCGTCGGGCATGACGATCGCGCTCCGGTGTCAATACTCCTACGGGAGGATTTTCGACACCGAAACGCGAGCGTCATTTCCCGAGAGGACAGAGGGGACTAGTGAGAACGCTTGGGACAGAGGGGACATGGGGGACAGAGGGAACAGAGGATGAGGAAAATTTCCTATGTCCCCTGCGTTTTACTTCTCCCTCAGCGTTCTCGATCTCGCGATCAAGCTCGCAGTAGGGCGCTCATCAAGCTGGGATGAGCAACCAGGCGATTTACGTCCGCCGACGGCGCTGTCCCTTTCGGAACTGTCGGTCGCGCATCGACCGTCGACACCTTTGCTTTCCAGGCGTGTCGAGCGAGACGGGTGAGGTCTCTTACCTGGGGCGTGGCCTAGGAGGCCTGGGCGGCGGCGGCCTTGGCCGCGCGCTCGGCCTCGCGGGCGAGGCGCGTGGTCTCGTCGGCGGCGCGGGCTTCGGAGAGGGCGTGGTCGAACCTGGCGAGCTTCTCCTTCCGTGCGTTCGCCGCCTTGAAGGTCTGCCAGGGCTGGATCCCGCGGCGCGCGTCGAGCTGGCGGGCTTCCTTCGCGATCTGCTCCTCGGCTTCGGCCTCCGCCTCGAGGACCGCGCGGACGAGCGCGGTCCAGTACAGGCAGCTCTCGGGGGAGCCGACGAAGAAGTCGCGTCCGAGGGCGCTCAGGCGGCTGTCGTTCCCGAGGACGGCCTTGACCGCCTCGATAACGAAGTTTCGCTCGATTTTTCCGATGCGGGTCGCGGTGGACATGATGCTCTCCTATTGGCCGCCGCGTCGAATTGACGTGGTGAGTGGCCAGAGCGGGGTGAGGAAAATTACGCAGGGGACAGAGGGGACAAGTGGGACAGATGGGACAGAGGATTTGGAATTTCTTCCTCATCCTTTGTCCCCTTTGTCCCGTCTGTTCCTTTTGTCCCATTCGATTTTTCTCATTCCGCTCTGGCCAGGCCTCGGAGTCGCACGCGTTCTCTTCGGCAGAAATCTGGAGGTGGTGGGTGAGGGCCGTACGCTCGTCGTGCAAGCACGGTTCGCGTCGGTCCTCGTGGATCCAATTGGGATGCATCGAGCTAGTGGTCCCACTCCGCTCCTTACGGAGCTTCGTTTGGGATGAACCAGGGCGCTGCATTTAGGATCCACACCTTCCGCCGCCCTGTAGGGCTTTGGAAGAATGTTTTCTCTCTCCTCCAGGTCTCTACCGGAGAACCCCACTTCGCTCCTTGCGGAGCAACGTTAGGGGTAAACGAAAAGGCCGGTTTTCGTACACATCTTTGAGAGATACGTACAAAAACCGGCCTTCATGTCCCCGCGTGGGGACATAAGCTTTGGTTTACTGCCGTTGGGCGCGGGCAGCGCGCGTTCTCTCTCCCCATCAGTTGTAAGGCGCTTTGCAGCCGCTTCGTACGGTCGCTTCACGCTTGATCATCGTAACGTGCATGTACAATATCATATTTCACCGGATTTGTCAAGAGTAGAAGCTGGATAATCTGCTTAGATTAGCTAAATATGAGTGTCAGAATAAACTGGACAAACATGGTAAATCAACCAGAAGGCCGTTGATGGGAGATGCGCTTGTGACTACCGGCCATCAGGCAGGAAATGTGTTATACTTCTCTCTACTCATATGCTCGATGGGATCATTGGCCACGAAAAGATCGTCGAGACGCTGTGCCGACAGGTCGCGGGCGACCATTTGGCGCATGCCTACCTCTTTGTCGGGCCGGATGGAATCGGAAAGAGCGCGGTGGCTCGGCGGATGTTGACCGAATCGGATCTCATGGTTATTTCCAGGCCGCGGGATGAGAAAACAGGCAAGCTGAAGTCGTCAATTTCCATCGAGCAGATTCGCGAGCTGCGGGACAGGCTGTCACTCACCTCGCTTTCCGGCGAACGGAAAACCGCGTTCGTCGAGGAAGCCGACTGGATGAGCATCGCGGCCGCGAACGCGCTCCTGAAAACGCTTGAGGAACCGCGCGGCGACACCGTGATCATCTTGCGCGCGGAAACGATCGAGTCCGTGCCGGCCACGGTAGCGTCGCGCTGCCAGGTGCTCCGGTTTTATCCGGTGCCGGAGGCGACCATCGCGGAGGCGCTCGTCGGGCGCGGGTTTGACCGCGAGGAGGCGACGCGCGTGGCGCGGCTCTCGGGCGGTCGGCCCGGCGTGGCGATTCGGCTCGTGACGGACGGCGCGTACCGGGCGGAACGCGACACGGCGACCGGCGCGTTTGGTACCATCATGTCATCCTCGCTCCCAAAGCGGCTCGCGCTGGTGGCGGATCTTCTGCCAAAGGCCGAGGCGGACAAGGCCACCGCGCTCGCGAAGATTCTCGACGCGTGGGAAGAGGCCGCGCGGGAAAAAATGCTCGCCGGTGATGCGCGGTACGTGCGCGTGCTCGACCGCTTGCGCGAGGCCCGCGAAGCCGCGGAACACAATGTCAATCCACAATTGGCATTGGAGCATGTCGTGATTTGACCGAGAAGGGGATTGGTGAGGACGATTGGGACAGAGGGGACATTTGAGAACGATTGGGACAAATGGGACAGAGGATATGGAAAAGGCTTATAGAAAGTTTGTGGTCTGGCAGCGGGCTCATGAATTGGCGGTTGCAGTGTTTCAGGAGACGAAGTCATTTAATGGTTCGGATCTACGGTGGTTCGCATCACAACTCCGCCGCGCGGCTTACTCCGTGCCAGCGAACTTTGTAGAAGGGTACGCAAGAGGATCCCGGAAAGAATTTCTAAGATATTTGAATATTGCCGCCGCGTCGCTGTCAGAGCTGGAGTATGGCCTCGAGTTTGGAAAAAGCGTAGGATGTTTCAATAATGAGCAGTTTGAATCTCTCGAAAGGATACGATCAGAAGTCGGTTATTTACTCCATCGATTCGTCCTCTCCGTCAAACAAAATATATCCACCTAATTCTCTGTCCCATATGTCCCCATTGTCTCCTCTGTCCCCTGCGAAAAAACTTTTCGTGCTCGCCGCAACGATCGCCCTCACCGGCGCGGGATGTTTCGGCGGCAGCACTTCGGGCGGCAACGACGGCGGCGTGTTCATGACCGCGGACGCGGGGTCCGCATGGACGCAGCAAACGGCGATCCCGTCCGCGAAGGGCGTGGGAACCATCGGCGGAACCAACGTCATCGCGCTTGAGATGGATCCGCAGGACAATGCGGCGCTGTATGCCGGGACGGTTTCCCAGGGCCTTCTGTACTCGCTCGACGGCGCGACGGGCTGGATGCAGCCGCGCGACGCCGGCCTGAAGGAAGGCGAGATTTCCGCCGTGGAGGTCGATCCGACGAACGTGTGCGTGGTGTACGTCGCCAAGGGACAGCGCCTCTATAAGACCGAGGACTGCCTGCGGTCCTTTGATTCCGAGGCGTACGTCGAGACGCGCGCGGGCGTGACGATCAGGCGCATCGCGGTGGACTGGTACAACCCGCTCATGGTTTGGATCGGCCTTTCGAACGGCGACGTGCTCAAAAGCGAGGACGGGGCCGTCACCTGGCAGACGTCGCTTTCCAGCAAGAAAAGCATCACCGGCCTGATGGTATCGAACGCGGACAGCCGCGTGGTGCTGGTCGGCACGGAAACGGACGGCTTTTACAAGACCACGGATTCCGGGATCGCGTGGACGCAGATCAAGGACGAGTTGAAGGAATTCAAGAATGCGGCTAAGGTATCCGCGTTCGTCCAAGACAAGACCGGCGGGACGGTTCTTGCGGCAACGGCCTATGGCATCTTGCGTTCCAAGGATTTCGGCAACACGTGGGAGGCGCTGCAGCTGCTTTCCTCGGCCGGACAGGTGGACATCCATACGCTCGCGATGAATCCGGCGGATACCAACGAAATCGCGTACGCGGCCGGGACCACCTTCTATCGTTCGCTCGACGGGGGCGTGAAGTGGACCACGACCAAGATTCCGACCACGCGCGTCCCCATGGCGCTCGTGCTAGACCCGACGCATACGAGCGTGGCCTATCTGGGCGTCGCGACGATTGAAAAATAATATGCATCCATTCGTCCAAGCGAAAAAAAATGAATTCCAGGCGGCGCTCGACCATCTCCAAACGGAGCTGGCCTCGCTTCGTACGGGACGCGCGTCCCCGCAGCTCGTCGAAAACGTGCGCGTGGAGGCGTACGGTTCCAACATGGACCTGAAGAGCATGGCGTCCATCAACGTCCAGGATGCCAAGACGATCATCATTGATCCGTGGGACAAGTCGCTTTTGCAAGCCGTCGAAAAGGCGATTCGCGACGCGGACATCGGCGTGAATCCGGCCGTCGACGGTCAGATTATCCGCATTGCGCTCCCGCAGATGACCGAGGAGACGCGCAAGAAGCTCGTGAAGATCATGAAGGAGAAGTGCGAGGAGGCGCGGATCGCGCTTCGCGGCGTGCGCGAGGGCGCGCGCGACGAGGTCAAGAAGCAGGAGATCGGCGAGGATGAAAAGTTTAAGATGCTCGACGAACTCGACAAGACCACGAAGGAATTCACCGAGCTGGTGGAATCGATTGGCGAACAAAAGGAAGAGGAGATCATGACCGTATGAACGAACAAGTGACAATGGACAAGCTGGTTGCCCTCGCGAAGCAGCGGGGGTTCGTGTTTCCGGGCTCCGACATTTACGGCGGTATGGCCAACTCGTGGGATTATGGTCCGCTCGGCACCGAGCTCAAGCGTAACATCGTGGACGCGTGGTGGCGCCGATTCGTCACGTCGCGCGGCGACATGGTTGGCATTGACGCGGCCATCATCATGAATCCCAAGGTTTGGGAGGCATCCGGCCACGTGGACGGGTTCACGGATCCGCTCGTCGAATGCAAGAAGTGCCACGAGCGTTTTCGCGCCGACCAGATCGACGCGTCAAAGCCGTGCGCGCGCTGCGGGGCAAAGGATGGGTTCACGGACCCGAAGAACTTCAACCTGCTGTTCAAGACGTTCATTGGCTCCACGGAGGACAACAAGTCCGTGGCGTATCTGCGCGGCGAGCTTGCGCAAGCCATGTTCGTTGATTTGCCGCAGGTGCTCATGACGAGCCGCAAGCGCGTGCCGTTTGGCATCGCGCAGCAGGGCAAGTGCTTTCGCAACGAGATTACCCCGGGCAACTTCATTTTTCGCACCCGCGAGTTCAACCTGATGGAGTTCGAGTACTTCGTGCACGAGTCGGAATGGGAGAAGTGGTTTGAGTATTGGTTGGAACAAATGAAGGGCTGGCTCGACTTTTGCGGCGTGAAGCGCGAGCATCTCGTGTTTCATGAAATCGAGGACGGCGAGCGCGCGCATTATTCCAAGCGTACGGTCGACATCGAGTACCAGTATCCGTTCGGCCTGAAGGAACTGTACGGCCTCGCCTATCGCGGCGACTACGATTTGCGGCGTCACATGGAAGCGTCGGGCGCGGACATGCGCTTCACGGACCCGAAGACCAACGAGAAGTACGTGCCGCACGTGATCGAGCCGACGTTTGGCATCGACCGCACCGTGCTCATCACGCTTTTGGAAGCGTACACCGAAGAAAAGGCACCGACCGCGGAGAAAGGTGAAACCGACACGCGCGTGGTGCTGAAGCTTCCGAAGGCGCTCGCGCCGTTCAAGGTCGCCATTCTCCCGCTGTCGAAGAAGGACGAGCTAACCGTCGTTGCCCAGCCGCTTGCCGACCGCTTGCGCCGGCGCTTTGCCACCGACTACGACGAAACGCAGTCCATTGGCAAACGCTATCGCCGCCAGGACGAAATCGGCACGCCGTTTTGCGTCACCGTGGACTTTGATACGCTGGGCGACCAGGCCGTTACCGTGCGCGACCGCGACACCATGAGGCAGGAACGCGTCGCGCTTGCGGAACTTGAAATCTATTTGAATGAGAAATTGTCGGTATGAAGAAGCCCATTGTCCTTTCGAATGGCATGCGCGTGCACCTGCTTCCGTTCTCCGGCACGGAAGCGGCTACGGTACTGGTGTTCACGAAAGTCGGTTCGCGTCACGAGTATCCGAAGATCAACGGCGCGTCGCATTACATCGAGCACCTCATGTTCAAGGGGACCAAGCGCCGGCCGACCACGCTCGATATCAGCCGCGCGCTCGACGCGGTCGGCGCGGAGTACAACGCGTTCACGGGAAAGGAATATACCGGATATTACGTGACCATCGCGGCTGGACATTTGCCGCTTGCCATCGACGTGCTGCATGACATGATCTTCCATTCGAAGTACGACCCCAAGGAAATGGACCGCGAGCGCGGAGTGATCATCGAGGAAATCAACATGTACGCGGACAATCCGATGATGCACGTCGAGGATTTGCTTGAGGAGACGCTGTTTCACGGATCAACGCTCGGCTGGAACATCGCGGGATCGCCAAAGACCATGCGCTCCATGACGCGCGAGGCCGTGATCGCGTATCGTGACGAGCATTACGTGCCGTCGCGCATGGTCGTCGCGGTGGCGGGGAAGGTTGACAAGAAAACGCTCGCCGCGATCGAGAAGACGTTCGGGAGCGTGAAGGCAAGGCCGGAGCCAAAGGCCTACGAGCCGTTTGTGTCGCTGGAGAAATCTTCGCGTCCGCGCTGCAACGTGCAGTTCAAGAACGTCGAGCAGCTCCAGGTCGCGCTTGGCTTTCCGTCGTTTGGCGTTGCGGACGCGCGTAACCCGTCGCTCGCGCTGCTTGCCACGATCCTCGGCGGCACCATGTCGTCGCGCCTGTTCATCAGCGTCCGCGAGCGCAAGGGGCTGTGCTATTTCGTTCGCGCGGAAAACGGCGCGTACGATGACACGGGGGCGTTCATGATTCGCTCGGGGCTCGACAAGAAGCGTTTGCCAGAGGCAATGAAGACGATTCTCGGCGAAGCGGAGAAGATCAAGCGTTCCGGCGTGACGGATCGCGAGCTTAAGGAGGCAAAGGATCATTTCCGCGGCCGCATCCTCCTGAAGCTCGAGGAGTCGTCAAACCGCGCGGATTGGTACGCGCGTCAGGAACTGCTTCTCGGGGAGGCCATGACGCCCGAGGAACGCATGGGGGAAACCGACGCCGTGACTGTGGCCGACGTGAAGAAAGTCGCGAGGGAAGTGCTCGACCAATCAAGGATGGCCGTGGCGGCCATTGGTCCGTTCAAGGACGGGAACGCCTTTCTCAAGGCGGCTGGGATCCTATGAAAACCATCGTTGGCAATTGGAAGATGAACGTTGGGACGCGCGAGAGCGTGGCGCTTGCGCGCGGGGTGCTGCTTGCGTTGCGTGGGAAGAAGCGTTTGCCCGAGGTGGCGCTGTGCCCGCCATTCACGGCGCTTGGCGAGGTGCGCAAGGTCGTGGCGCGCTCGCACGCGTCGCTTGGCGCGCAGAACGTCGCCGCGGAGGAGCAGGGCGCGTTTACCGGGGAGATTTCCACGCGGATGCTGGTTGAGCTCGGCGTGACGCACGTTATTGTCGGCCATTCCGAGCGCCGGCACCTGTTTGGGGAAACCGATGCGTCCGTGAATCAAAAGGTCATTCGGACGCTTTCCGCGGGCATGGTTCCAATTGTGTGCGTGGGGGAAGGGGCAGCGGATCGCGCGGACGGGAAGGAACGCGACGTGGTCGCGGCACAGCTGCGCGGCGCGCTGGCCGACTTGCACCTGAGGCACAAGGAGCGCATTCTGTTCGCGTACGAGCCCGTGTGGGCGATCGGATCCGGAACGTCGGACACGCCCGCGGACGCGGTCGCCATGCACGCGTGGATCCGCTCGCTCGTTCCCGAGCTTCTGCCAGGCATCAAGCCGGAACAGGTTGCCGTGCTATACGGCGGGAGCATTGACGGTTCCAACGCCTATTTGTTTCTGCGCGAAGACGAGGTAGATGGTCTGCTGGTCGGAGGAGCATCCGTGAAGCTGTCCGAGTTTACAAAAATATTAGACGCGGCTGCGGACGTGCTTGACGCGCGCGCGGCATAATTCCTATGTGGTGGCCACTGATTTCCATTCTGGTCCTGATCGCATCCGTCGGCGCGGCCGCCTGGGTTATTTTGCGCAAGGTTCCTCAGGTACGCTCCATCGACGTGTCATCGATTCCAACCGAGCGCATGAGACGGCTTAAGGAGCAAATCATCCTGCAGAAATTCGAGCGCGTCGGCGCGGAGAAACTCGGAACCGTGACAAAGGCCGCGCGTCAAGGGGTTACTGTCGCG
>MGFA01000019.1:0-3794 GCA_001791645.1 Candidatus Uhrbacteria bacterium RIFOXYB12_FULL_58_10 | reverse complement strand
CGTGCGCCAGGAAGAGTATATCCCCGCCGAGAAGCGGTACATCGAGATCATCAGCCACAATCCGAAGCACGTGAAGGCATACGAAGGGCTCGGGAACCTGTATCTTTGGAACAAACAGTACGCCCAGGCACGGGAAACCCTGTTATTCACCCTGCGTATTTCTCCGAACGACGCAAGCGTGTACGTGAGTCTGGCCGAGGTGGAACTTGCAGAGGAAAATTTAAAAAAAGCGCTTGAGTATTTGCGCCGATGCGTGGAGCTGAGGCCAAGCAACCCGAAGTTCATCGACCGGTACGTGGAGACCGCTTTCGCGTCAAAGGAGCTTGGGGACGCCAAAAAAGGAATCATGCTTCTCAAAAACGCGAATCCGGAAAACCAAAAAATCAAGGAATTCGAAGATCGTCTGGCCGGTTTCGCCGAGGACTCTTCACAACCGGCGGAGCCTTTGGTATAGTTCTGCCGCACCTGCCGCGGTAGCTCAGCTGGTAGAGCGCATCCATGGTAATAAAGTGGTCTGATGTGTAGATTGGGAATATCGCTAAGGGTACGGGCGGAACGCCCGTTCCGTCAGGGATAGATACCACATCTAACACAAAAGCGGTCGCCGGAGGCGACAGCCCACTGTATTTCTATGGGAGCGCTTCACCCGTGTGATGGCGTTCCGATAGCAGTACCACACAGTGCCGTCGTAGCTCAGTGGTAGAGCACTTCCATGGTCACGTCTCTACAGAGACGTAGCCCACCATGCTGGTAACGGTATGGTGAATCCCGAATAACGGTTAATAGCCTGTCACGAGGCCAAGACCGTGGCGGCAACGCGTAAGCGTCCGCCCGAACGACTGACAAGGGGAGCCTAACCCGCGAGGGAAGGTTCAATATACAGTCTATTCCTCCGCCATACGTGAGTAAGGCGAAACGGAGGTACAAAAGAAGGAAGGGGTCAACAGTTCAATCCTGTTCGACGGCTCCAGTAGGCTCTGATGTTCATAACGTCAGAGTTTTCTGTTTTATGGAGATCCAAACCGCCCTCCGTCAGTTCTGCGACTACTCCACGTTCATCCGTGGTTTCAGCCCTGCCACCATTTCGCGCTACAAGAGCGCCATACGGCTCTTTGCCTCCGACGTGGGTATCGACACCATGGAGCAGGTCACGGAGGGCGCATTTCGCGATTTTATGCTTCGTGGGCGCACTGTCCGGCATTGGACGGCCAATAGCTACGTCACCTACCACAAGAGCTTCGCCGTGTTTTTCAGATGGTGCATTACCGAGGGCTACATGGAGGAGAATCCGGCGGACGGCATGGAGATGCCTAAAACCGACCGCAAGCTCCCGCCCAAGCTGACCCGACAAGAGGCGACCCGTATTTTAGAGACGGCCAGCAACATGCCGTATCCGTACAAGTTCCTTCGGTGGCGTAACCACGCCATCTTCGCCACGTTCCTTTATGCCGGGCTTCGCAAGCAGGAGGTGCTGTCGCTCATGCTCACAGACATGGATCTTCAGAATAGAACGATCTTCATCCGTCGGGGGAAAGGCGCGAAGGATCGCATTGTGCCCATGTGCGGGAGCTTGATGGAAAGTTTGGAACGCTATTTGGTCGAGCGAAAGCGTTTGAAGAAGACCTGTCCCGAATTCTTCACGTCCTTGAACCGTAACGTGGGCTTCACGGACACGGGCATGAAGCGGCTGGTAGAGAAGATGAACGCGGCGAGCGGCATCAAGTTTTCAGCCCACAAGCTACGCCACAGCTTTGCGACGATGATGTTGGAAGGCGGATGCGACATCTATTCACTATCTCGCATGATGGGCCACTCGGACATCAAAACCACGACCATCTACCTAGCCGCCACCGCCGAGCACCTCCGCGACCAGATCGGCAAGCACCCTATGGACGAGCTGGCAGGACGAAAAAAACCGGGGAGCCATAACGCGTTATAAGTCTGATTTTGAACTTTAAAAACGTGCGGGACTTGGCCACCGGAGTGTGCTAATGTGAACGGCGTATTCGATAATCATGGTTGCTATGGCAGTCTCAGTAACAATTTCCAAACTCCGGTTCAACGACGGCACAGAAGTCGAGCTCGGCGACGATGATATTTTGGTAATCGTTGGGCCTAATAATTCAGGTAAGAGTAAATCGTTGCGTGATATTCAGCAGCAAATTTCCGGCGAGGATCCAACAACCAAAGTCGTTATTGGTTCCTCTCTACGCAAAGACGGCACTATGGAGGAATTTGACGCGTGGTTTGACACACGAATAAAAAATCGAGATACCGACGATCCATCAGCAGTTGGACTTGGCACTACAATCCAAAAATCAACTGCAAAGAAAAGATGGGCGGAGCAAGACAAACTCCGAAACCTCGCGCCATTCTTTTCGGTGTTGGTCGATACAGCCGGCAGACTTGGAATCGTTCAGCCGCCAAGCCCTATTAACAAGCGCATCGACACGCCAAACCACCCGATTCATTTATTGTATGGAAATGACGATCTGTCGAAATTGGTGAACGATAGGTTTCATGAGGCGTTTGGCACCGATTTGACATTGAACTATGCAGCGGGAAATATCTTACCCCTCCATGTCGGTGACGCACCCGTGCGAGCCCCGGAGGAGGAGCGCATAAGTACAACTTACATAGAACGCTTAGAGGCTCTTCCGTTACTGCACGAACAAGGCGACGGCATGAAGAGCTTTGTAGGGTCACTTCTTCATGCACTCGTGGGCGATCGGAGTATCGTTCTGCTAGATGAACCAGAGGCATTCTTGCACCCACCACAAGCGATAATGCTCGGGTCGATGCTCGCGACGAACAAGCCATCAGGCAAGCAACTGGTGATCGCGACGCACAGCGGAGATTTGCTCCACGGGCTTTTGGATTCAGGAAAACCGATCCAAGTCGTACGATTGACCCGCGAGGGAAATGTAAACCATGCGTCGATTTTAAAATCCAGCGATGTCGCGGTTCTTTGGAAGAATCCCCTATTCCGTTTTTCAAACATTCTTGACGGGCTATTTCATGAGCAAGTCGTGGTGTGCGAAGCAGACGCGGATTGTCGATTTTACGCCGCTGTTAACGACAAGGCGCCACAATCGATTACGCGCTATTCTGAAACGATGTTTACGTATGGCGGTGGCAAGGATCGTATAGCCACCATTGTTCGCTCCCTACGGTCTCTAAATGTTCCGGTGGACGCGGTTTTGGACTTTGATGTGCTTAGTGCCGAGCGACCACTTAAGGATATCGTGGAAGCACTAGGCGGAGTGTGGGCTGACGTGGAGGGCGATTGGTCTATAGTAAAAGCGTCCGTGGAAAAGTCTACACCCGCGCTTAACACTGACCTGCTGAAAGTACAGACAGCAAATTCTCTCGCCGATGCCAGCGATGCCACATCGCTGGGTAAGATAGCCGACCATATCAAAGCGACCCTTCGCGCGTCACGGCCTTGGGCTAACACGAAGCAGAGCGGGCTATCTGGTCTTGAACCCGGCAATGTTTCGGATGCTGCGCAGAAACTTCTTGAGAAGTTAGCAGTGCTGGGTCTACATGTTGTTCCGTGCGGAGAGCTTGAACAGCTTGCTCCTTCAATCCAGTGCCGCAAATTAGCTTGGGTTATTGAAGTCGTGAAACGAGATCTTTCTATTGACCCTGAATTAGAGGCCGCAAGAAAGTTTGTAGAAACGGTTACCCGCAAGAGTTAGTTGCCATCAAGAATCCTGTTGGAATAAAAACGAAAAAAAGATGCGGTCGTTGTTTGGCGTTTTCGAGGATGCAAAAGTATAAAAAGTGTCGAA
>MGFA01000018.1 GCA_001791645.1 Candidatus Uhrbacteria bacterium RIFOXYB12_FULL_58_10 | reverse complement strand
AGTGCACGGGCCCTTAGCTCAGCTGGTAGAGCGCTTCCATGGCATGGAAGAGGTCAACGGTTCGATCCCGTTAGGGTCCACCAGAAAGACGCCTCCGTTCGGAGGCGTCTTTCTTTTTTCGAATTGTTCAAAAAACCATGTTGGATGTAAGATATTCTTCGATATGAACCCAACGCAGGATCAAGATCGCGAAAAGCAGGAGGTGTCGGCGGATGATGAAGTCGGCAAACCAATTTGGGATACCAGCCGTGACCAAGAACCGAAGGAAAAAGACGACGACGAGGAGGACGACGGTGCGGATGACATCGACAAGGAATACCGCGTTCCTCCGATCGAAAAGGAGATCGGAATCCGGGCGCCCGGATTTGACCCGTTAGAACAACAACGATGGGAAGAGGAGGAGAAACGTCGAAGAGAAGAGGATGAAGAAAAGGAACGCCGAGAAAACCCCCGCGGCGTTTGGCAGATGTAAAAAGGCTCCCCACGTCGAGGGGAGCCTTTTTGGAAATTCTATTCGATCGCGTCGGGGATCGTTGTGGCGGCGACGCCGGAGCGGAGGCGGTTGAGGCGCTCGGTGACGATTTGGTTGCCAGGATTGTACTCGAGGACCTTTTCGATCTGCGCGATGGACAGGGCAAGGTTGCCCTGTTGTTCGTAGATCGTCGCAAGAAACCAGCGCGCGTTGGCATAGGCCGGGGCGAGCTCAATGGCGCGCTCGAGCTCCACTTGCGCGCGTTCAAGGTCTCCGTCTTCTCCCCGCCGCAAGTACAGCAAACCAAGCTGGAACGCCACGCCGACGTCGTACTGATTGTAACGCATCACGCTTTCCATTTTTCCCACCGCGTCATCGAGCCGTCCTTGGCGGTCATAGGTCACGGCAAGCTGGTAGTGGGCCGGGGCATAATCCGCCTTCAGTTCCACGGCCTTGTTGAACGCGATTTCCGCGGATGCGAGGTACGCGTCGAGCTTCGCTTGTGCCTCGGCGGCAACCGCGGCGTCATCCGAGCCGGTGAGATCGCGCACAGACTCGGCGAGGGCAAGGTACGTCTTGCCAAGCTCGACCCGGTTCGCGGGATTGAGCGGCTCGAGCTCGGCCGCATGCTCGAAGGCAAATACCGAGAAGTCTCCGGCGTTCCCGACGAGTTGAATGAGCGCGCGATACACGGATCCGCGGGAAAGCCAGTTGAGCGCGTTGCGCGGGGACAAATCCGTGGCGCGCACGGAAGCGTTCACGGCGGCGGCCGTGAGCGCGCGCACGTACTCGCGAGCCTCGGGAGTCACCGCGGAATCATCGGCAAGCATCGCGATTTCCTCGTCCACTCGGCGGAGAAGCGACTGGGACAGCTGCCGATAGGCCGCATCGTTGAACCGGTTGTATGTCGCGGCGCGATCAAGCTCGTCGGCAATGTCCTTGGTGTCCGCTCCTTGCTCGGACAGCCGCGCCGCGCGCGCGAATGCCACTTCCGACCGATATCGCTGCGCCCCCACGAACATCACGGTCAGGATGCCAACGGAAACGAGAATAACCGACGCGGTAAACACGTATCCAATTTTTGACGACTGAACGAAGAAACGTTCTGTTCCTTGCCGCGACGTGCGCGACGCAATCAGCGCGGAAAATACGAACAGGAAAAAGACGCTGGTCATGTTCCCGGGATAGAGAAACGCGGCCACGGCGAACACGCACCATCCGGCCAGCCCGACCAGTACGATCGCCCATTCGCGATACTCCTTCGCGACAAGCACGCGCGCTGCCCCACGACCGAACACGGATAACAGGAATGCCCCCCAAGCAAACAGACCCACGATTCCGACGCCGGGCGCAAGCGTATGGAAAAATGACGCGCCCCGGTCGAATCGCTGCGCCCAAAGCTGCGTTTGATTTACGTCGGACGCATGCAGAAGGGCATAATCGAATTGAAAGGTCCCCGGCCCTGAACCGAACAGACCGGACGAACCGTCAAGCACCTGACGCGCGATGTCCGTGCTTGCGGAAAAGCTTGGCGTGACCTCGAGCGGGATATTCGTATGAATTGGCGACGGAAGGCGAAATAGGTAAAGGACGCAAACGGAAAGAAGCGTCAGTGGCAAGAGGAAACGTCGCGCGTCATGAATGTCATTTGCGCGGAGAAAAAAGAATCCGAACAATATCGCGAGGCCGGTAAGCAGAATCGTCCACAGGACAACGTAGTTGATCGCGAGCATCACGACCAACGTTTCTGCCGACACAAGCAAGACGAGTAGCTTTTCGATTCTTCCAAGCCAGCCGCCGTGCAAAAGCGCGTGGTCCGGACGGGACGCGACCCAAAGCCCGCAACCAAACACGGTCATGGCCGAGAGGTACACGGCGAGCGCATTCATGGTCCCCACCGTGTTAAACGTATCCCCACGCAGCGCGGACACGGTCCCGATCATTCCCACGATCCCGGCAGAAACGAGCGAAAGGCCGTGAACGGCGCGGTGCTCGCGTTCCTCGGAAACCCGGTTCACGATCACGTAAAACAGAAGCGCAAGCGCGAATACGGTCAGCACGCTCACGTATTCCTGACTCGATCCGCCAATCCATGACAGATACGGCGACGACGACCCGAACGCCGATGCCACCGTCGCGCCGAGCACGATGACCGGCACCACGTTCAGCCATCCATGCCGCAGCTCGAATCGCCGACGCGCGACCATCGACACGGTAAAGGAGAGGAACGCGCAAAGGGTAAGCGCCACGAGGAGCGTCTGCTTGTTGAGCTCGAGCGGATCGAGCGCCGCGGGAAGCAGGAACAGCGGCATGAGAAAAACAAGCGCATATACGAGTCCGCGCGTCAGTCCGTCAAGACTGTTTGAAAGGGAACGTGGCATATCGGCTCCAGTATATCAAAAAACCCCGCGACTGAGTTGCGCGGGGCAGGATCACTGGGGCTTGCAGAGCTTGAAGGTCTCTGCACACACGACGACAACGGTCTCGTTGGCCGCGACCGTCACTGTCCCGGCGTTCGGTGCGTTGCCCTTTGTGGGAAACACCGCACTGAGCCGATATGTGCCGGGCGGAACCGTGCCCGCCGGATAGACGGTGTTATTCGCGGTAACAAGCGAGAGCGAATCTGCCCCGCTGGCGAGCCTCACCGTACCGCGCGGCTGCATAGGTTCTGGAACAGGATCAACCGATACATCCGCTGCCTCGATCACGGGGCCTTGCGGAGCCGTGGGAGGGAGCTTCGCCTTTTCCACAGGCACGCGAGCCTTTCCCTTGGAGGAAGGCGGTGCTGGCACGTCGACCACTTCCTGCGGCGGCGAGGGCTCGACGGTTGCGACCGGTTCGGGCGCGACCGCTATGGGCACGGATGCGGGAATGGCTTCCTCGATGGCCACTGGTTTCGGCTCCGAGACGCCCGAACGAACTCCTGGCCACGGCACAGCGAACGCGATCATGGCAACGACCGCAGTCGCCGCAAGCCCACCGGCAACCATCACGAACGACCTGCGCCGCCCGGTCGGTGGAATTGAGGTTGCGGCTGGAGGCGCGCTTTCCGGTTCGGATGTCTCCGGCGACTCACCAGCGATCTCGCGATCGAACCACTTCGTATACCCGGCCGTGTCGGCCTCGCCTGCTTCCGGGACGATCGTATAGCCGCGGCCGAACGCACGGGAGAGCGCGGCCTCGACAGAGGACGTGGCGCGGCGAGCCTTGAGCCAGTCTCGCAAGGCGCTTCCGTCATCCTCAGGCTCGTCGCGGATCGCAAGGCGTACGGCACGCATGAGCATGACGGCGCTCTGATATTCCCGCGCGTCCGGGTCATATCGGGTCGCCCCATGAATCACGGACCTCAGACACTCCGGAACTGACAAGAACTCGCTGTCCGAAAGACCATGGTTGTGCAAATCCTTCGGAACAATGCCGGTAACCATCGCATACAGCGACGCGGCTACCGCGTACACGTCGGCGCGCGCATCCGCGGCCTTGGCGGAAAGCTGCTGCTCTGGCGCCGAGTATCCCATGGTGAGCATCGCCATGGCGGTCTTGGTCTGCCGATCATCGTCCGCCGCGTCCTGGATGATGCGCGCGATCCCGAAGTCCATGAGCTTCACCACGTCCGGATTCCAGCCGACCATGATGTTGGCCGGCTTGATGTCACGGTGGATGAGCCCGCCCGCGTGCAGTTCTACGAGCGCGGAAAGCACGGGAAGGATGATTGACGAGGCAAGCCTGGGCGACATGGCGCCAAACCGTTCCGAGTCCCGTGGATCAAACACGTCCTCGGCGTTCACTCCGGCCACGTACTCCATGACGAGATATGGCGTACGCGTGCCATCCGGCAAATACTCGGCGCCCGCCTCGTACAGCGTCACCACATGCGGATGCGTTGCCCGCGCCATGGTCACGGTTTCCTGGGCGAATCGCCCGATGACATTCAGGTGTGCCAGCAGGTTCGGACGCGGCATCTTGATGGCAACCGCCCGGCCGAGCCGCGTATCCACGGCCAGGTACACGAATGCCATTCCGCCCTCTCCACGCGGACAGATCACCTTGTACCGTCCGTTTTCGAAAGATTCCGGGTGTCTCATGACCTCCTCCGTTGAAAGGAACTGCAGAGAGGAAACATACGGGAATCCAATGGTTTTGTAAAGGGACCTATTGACAACTGGGCGAATTTCTGATGAATTACGCGCGGAGGCAACCCATGGAAGACAGAGACCTGCCCGTGGCAACGTCGATGGGCGCACTGGTGCGCTCGTCGGATCGACGTCGCGAAACCATACTCCCGAGGCGGGAAAGATTCCCGGAAGCGGTCGGACACGTCCGCGACAAAGCGCTCGGAATCGACGTTGCGGCGGCCATCGGGATCACCGGACATTTCCTCGGTGTCGGCGAGTACGAGGGACACACGGCCGCCCAATGGTGCGTATCAATCTATCCAAACGTGGGTCGCGTCGCACAGCGTCTGGCACGCCAGGACCTGCGCGACATCATAGACGCGCTGCACAAGGGGCTTATGAGAACCGGCGTAAGACCCGGTGCGACCTACGAGGCATACTTCTCGGTGCCGCGCGGAGGTGGAGACAACGTACTTCTCATCAGCTTCAAGGGAAAAGGCGTCCGCTTCGGCAGAGATCCGTGGCTCAGCTCCGACGAGGTATTCGCGGAGGTCCAAGGGATCATTGAGGCGAGACTCGGGATCGTATTTCAGCATCTCTGGAACAGCTGGACCAAGGATCCGGACATCGCGGCCCAGCTCGGTCCGCAGAACATCCCGATCGCGGCCAGTCAAAGAACTCAGTTCCACCCAGACGTCACCCGCAAGTCGATCCGCGACATGCTGCCAATCGTCGCGCAGCGCACCTTGTTCATGGTTCCGCGCGACCCCCCCGTAAAATCCGGGGGGGACGCCGCAGACGACTGGAGCAGCCCGGGCGTATTGATCGCCATTGGCCTGCTTCTCGGGGCCATCGTCGTGATCGCGGCCCTTCTTCTCACTTCCCTCGCCTAACCGCGAGGTTTTTTAATTTCGAAGGATTAAAAAGAGACCCTCAGGGAGGGTCAGTGCGGATGAAAGACGATGGGAATCGCGAGGTCGCCGTTCGTCTGAAGGATGCCGTCGCCATAGTGGAAACGGCCAGTCTCGTTGCCAACGGCCACCTCGGTATGGGGCGAGAACGGATCGATGAGCGTTGCCGCGTGGCCGAGCGCGCAGAGCCGCGCGACCACATGCTCGTCGGGCGTGCCGTAGCGACGAAAGCGGCCTCGTGCAAGCTCGCGTCCGTCCTCATGGGTGAGCACGAACCGCTCGCATCCAGGAACGAACTCCACGGGAGCGCGCGCGTACGCCTCGCGCAGCTCCTCG
>MGFA01000017.1:66061-87028 GCA_001791645.1 Candidatus Uhrbacteria bacterium RIFOXYB12_FULL_58_10 | reverse complement strand
AACCCATTAATTCAGAAAGTTCAATGTTTTCATTACTTGATAGCCTAAAAGTACCATCGCATAGTGTGCGAGGTATCCGTACACAGATCGTGGAAAAGAAGTGACGAGATGAAGATGCTCTTTGAGATAATCGAAGACGGATTCAATGCACGAACGCTGTGCGAGTAAATCTTTTTGCCACAGGGTCATGAGTTTCTTTTGTCCATGAAATGCTGGTGCAAGAATGTATGTTCCCCGTGTTTTCCAGGTCTTTTCACGAAGATCCTTGCCTGCGTATGAGGAATCTCCAACTACAATCTTTGTAGAAGTTCCAAGAAGTTTCGCGACAACATTTTTCTCATGCACGCTTGCTTGCGTGAATGCGAGAGCACAAAGTCTTCCGTCTCTTGTTACTGATGCGTGAAGTTTGAATCCGTAATGCCAGCCCTGCCAATTCTTTCCAAAGTTTGCAATACCTTTTGCAACTTTATGATCGTCAGCGCGTTTGTGTTTACACACCGGAAGCATGGTTCCATCCATGAATTTGAGTGGTTCATCTGCTGCAAGAATCTTTTGCAACATCCGAAAACATACCTCAGCAACACGATGACACAGCATGAGAAACGCATTGTATTTTGGAAGAGTAGGAAAATCCCTCCGATGATATATTTGAAGAAACTTGTGTAAATCCTTCCAATTCTTCTGTTTCAAGATGAGGACATTCCATATGAGAATCGTCACCATCTCAACGTCCGCAAGTGCACGAGGTCGTCCGACGCTTTTATGTGTTAGTTGTTTCGGAAGCATCTCATCTACCCAAACAAAGAGCTCAGTGATATTCTCGCAATACAAAAGAGGCATACGGCTTTTATGAGTTCAGCACTCACATAATACCGGATGCCTCTTTTGTATTTCTGCAGACCTTAGCGATGAAATGAATTTATGGGTTCACGCCAGAAGGTTTCAACGTGTATCGAATCCGCCGACCCGTTGTGAGCCACGACGGTGAGCTCGCCTCGAATCCGACGAATCCTGACTGGGATGTTATCCCCATGCCATTTCGTCGCGACGACGTACGACCCCTCCTTCGTCGGGTGCGCGGTGGGGGGGGTGAGAGTGAAGAAGCGGGCAATGAATGCGTCGAACATTGAGCGAAGTGACATGGAAGCTCCTTGCGAGTTTGTTGTTTCGTACGGCTTCAAGCGCGGCGGGTTGCCACTACTCTGTCGCAAATAACGACGTAAAAATATCCCACAAAATAGGCCTTTTGTCAATGGCAGCAGACCTGTTTCCGTGCTAAAATGCCAGTATTCCTATGCAAACATCCAAAGACCTCTTTGATGCACTTGTTGCGTTTCATAGGCCAGACGAGGCCGACAAGGTGGACATCAAAACCTTGCGTTTCGTCCTCTATGCCCGTAAAAGCACCACCTCCGACGAATGGCAGGAGCGGGCTATTTCCGACCAGAAAAAGGATTGCTTAGATACCGCCAAGCGGCTCGAAATACCCTACGAAAACATCACCATCGTCGAGTAGCAGGAAAGCGCGAAAGAACCTGACATCCGTATCCATTTCAAGCAGATGATAGAGGACATCAAGCGCGGCAAATACGACGCCATTCTGACATGGCACCCTGACCGCCTTGCCCGTAACATGGCCGACGCGGGCAAAGTCATCGACCTTCTCGACAAGAAGATAATCAAAAACCTCACCTTTGCGACGTTCAGTTTTGATGATACCCCGATGGGCAAAATGCTCCTCGGCATTTCGTTCGTGTTGTCGAAGCAGTACAGCGGCCATCTTTCCGAAATGGTGACGCGCAGGCAACGCCGCACGCTCGAAGAGCGCAAGAGCATCCACGACATGGTGTACCGAGACCAAACCATCCGACAGAAAAAGTCGCTAGCTTTGGCCTAATGCCACCATTTAGCGACTTCTTCGAACAAGGTGATTTCTTGAATGGTCGGGCCAGCGGGTCTCGAACCCACGGCCTCCAGACCCCCAGCCTGGCGCTCTACCTACTGAGCTATGGCCCGATGAGGCGAAGTGTAAGCGATTTTATGGAAACGCGCAACGAAATTCTTAAACCAAAAACCGTCCTTGGAAGAACGGTTCATGGCACCCCACGTGGGCGGCCATGATGACGGAATCGCCGCGCCACGATGATGAGAGCTTGTCGAGCCCACCATGTCGTGTCGAAACGATGGAGGTCGCCGATGCGTGAGGCTTATATAGCGTAACATGCCCAACGAAGTTTTCAAGGGTAAACCAGCAAAAACTGTCCCCTACTCATCCACTGACTTTTCCACAGGGTTATCCACACCAACGAACAGATCTAAAAAATGTCTGACGAGTCTGTTTGCTTCCGGCGACTCGCGTAACGAAGCAGCGATTGCGGCGCGGATCGCAGGCGTAATGTGATATCTCTCCGCGTAATAATCGACGCGAAAGAGCGTGCCGGCCACATCGAGCTCCGGATGAAACGTGAGCGCATACACGGGCTCGCCTGGAAATCTCCATGCCTGATTCGCGCTCCGATCGGACGACGTAAGACAGACGGCGCCCTCCGGAAGCTTGACGATGTGGTCCTTATGCCCGAGCTGCGCGTCAAAGTGATTTGGAAGATTCGCGAATAACGGGTCGGTCTTCCCCGCTTCCGTTTTCGTCACGACAAACGTTCCGACTTCCGCGCGCGACTCGTCGTTTTCAATACGTCCGTCGAATGCCTCTGTCATGAGCTGCCCGCCGAAACAAATTCCAAGCGTCGGTACGCGTCGAGCACGCGCCTCAGTCAAAAATGGTTTGAGCGCGGCGCGGATCTCCGGAATATCACCGTCTGAGATCAAATAATCACCTGATCCGGCGAGCACGAGGGCCGCCGCATGGTCAAGCAGCGCAAAATTAATCGGCTCGCGCGTCGTATCCACGCGTCGAAATTCCTCCGCGCCGCGTCCCGAATATTTTACGATCAGGTCAAACTCTTGATTCGCCATGATGACATGGGGACGAAATTGAAGTATGAGAATCGGTGAGCGTGTTCGGTTCATAACATTTTTTTTGAAAAAGAGAGTTCGCAGCGCGAACCCGAGAGGACGGCTAGCCGTCGACGTACGTCTGAATGACGCAAAGCGGCGCAAGGAACCGCGCGAAGACCGCGGCTTCATGCGAATCGATTCGTTTTGCGGCCACGAGTCGGCGGAGCATCTGGACGCGCACCGCCCTGATCGTGAGGTGGCCGGCCAGGAATTGACGGCGCAGATCATCCGGCATCATGGAGATTTCTCCCATGATTTCGTCGACGCATTCAGAAGAGACACGATCTTTTTCGGCATACTGCCGAGCGACATCGAGGGTGACGCGTCCAGTCAGCAACAATCGACAGGCGGCCTCGCCCATCTGGTCCAGCATGGAGCGCAGATCATCGTTCACGAGCAGTCTCCGAATCGGTTTGAATTTCATGGAGGAACGAGCCGTGTACCCGACGCGCCACACGAATGCGGAAGATGCCGAGCACCAACCCACCGTACCGATCCGTTCGCATCGTGTCAAACGGACGCGAAAAAAAAGATCCCGGATGGGATCAGTGGCTGCCGGCGTGGCCGTTGCGCCGCCGCTGGGACCAGCCGAGGTTCTGAACCTGGCGGTCGAGGAGAAGCCGTTGCAGCTCCGGAGCGCTCCACGTCTCACCGTCCTCCAGGTAGACATGCGGCGGGTAAAACGCTGGAAGAATGTCCCGCGTGCCTTGTAAGAGCTTGTAGATGGCGTGATTCTGCGTGTCACTCGCGTACCGGGCGCCATAGAACCCATCGAATGTCACGATCTGAATTTCGTACCAACGCCCGTGCCACTGCAAGTCGAATTGCTTCTTGCGAAACTTCGGGGAGCTGAACGGGTTGGTCGGATCGGACGCGCCGGTCGTCATGACCGTGAGATTGTCGCCGCCGTCATGCAAGAGTGCGCCATGGACGCCAAGGACGGACCGGAGCTCACCGGAAAGGGCGCGAACGCAACCGATATCCTGAACCACGAACGTACACCGACACCGGTCCTTCACCACGCAGGGATTCCATCCTTCCTTTGGACGGGATACTTGGCGCAGAAGCTTGATGACGGTGTCGAACCGATCCTTCGGCTTTCCGGTAAAGTGCGCCACGATACCGTCGCGCGTGATGCGACAACGGCTGTTGTGTTTGCGTTCGAGCCATGCCGGGAGCGAAGCGGGATCCTGGTAGCGCACCTCACGCACCCGATACATGCCGCTCGGTGCCGGGTCGTGGTAGGTGAACACGTCGAGGTCAATCGGCGTTCCTGAGAAAACGTGTTCCTCGAGGAGCGCGATCATCGCGCCCTGGTCCGCTTCGACGCGATCCATCGGATCACCACGTTCGAGCTCGGACATCATGACCGCGAGGTCCAGGACGCAGAGCGCCTCGAAGCGTTGCTGCGTAACGAAGCAATCGTCACCAGGAACGTCCGCGAGACCGGCGAGCTCAAACGGATTCGACGTGGACTCCACCCCGGAAACCATCTCAAGCTCGTCCTCCACGGGAAATGCGAGCTCATGCGCGAGCGCCATGCGTCCCCGCCTTGCCTCGCGTACCCGGTTTGAAAGGAGGACGATGTCCCTGGGTGCGAGCGTCTCAAGGTAGGCGCGACGCACACGGATAACCGACGGGTCATACCTTCCGGTCCAGTCTTTTCTCCACTCCAGAACTCGCGACAACGACTGCGATGGCATTGACACAACGAGGACTCCTGTTAGGCGCGAGGCACCGTACAGGACATCCGGGAGAGAATCAAGCCCTCGAGAGAATCGCGATGATCAGGCTCTCCGGAAGAAGCGGCCGCGCCTTGTCGATTTCCGCCGCGCACTTTTCCTGCGTTAGTGCCTCAACGCGCAGATCCTCAATTTCGAGCACGAACCGCGCGCGAGCACAGAACTGCCGGAGCCAGCGTTCCGCGGCCGCGCGCTTGGCCTCGCGCCGTTCTTCGGTATCCGAGCGCATGCGACGCACATCGTCGATCGTGGGCGACGGAAACGGGGGTCCGGTGTGTTGGCGCATCGGTTCCTCCAACCGAAAGGACGGGCTCCATTGCCCGTCCTGACTGTACACGTTCTAGATCCCTTCGCCAAACTGGAAGCGGTCCGTGATCTTCTCGTAGGAGAATACTTCCTCCTCCTTAAAAAAACGCTTGAGCTCGATCGCGGCATTTTCCGCCGTATCGGAGGCATGGATGAGATTCGACGGGACGTTCATGGCAAAGTCCGCGCGAATGGTGCCGGCGTCGGCCGCGCGCGGGTTGGTCACGCCGACAATCTTGCGCACCGCTTCCACGCTGTCAATCCCCTCGAGTACGAGACCGACCACCGGGGTCTGCATCATGAACGACTTGAGCGAGGCGAAAAACGGCTTATCCGCGAGATGCGAATAATGCTCGGTCAACATCTCCTCGGAAAGACGGACGAACTTCAATCCGACGATCTTGAGCCCCTTGAGCTCGAAGCGGCGAATAATTTCTCCCAAGAGATCGCGCTGCAGCGCATCCGGCTTGAGAAGGACGAGTGTTTTCTGGACGTCAGCCATACAAGTGTTTCTCATTTAGATTGAGCAGAAGCTATCACGGCAGATTCAAAATGGCAAGAATGCCGACCGAAGGAACGGCTCTCCGCCGTCGGATGTCAGAAGGACGTCGCCGTCGAGGTCCGTGCGCCAAATCCTCGCCCCCGCGTCTGACAGGCGGTCGAGGACCACAGGATGCGGATGACCGTACCGATTGTCGATACCGCATGAAATCACCGCGACCTCTGGACGAACCGACTCGACGAATCGGTAGGAGGAGGACGTCGCGCTGCCATGATGGCCCGTCCTGAGAACATCAATGTCGCCGGCGACGGATCGCAGCCGGTCCTCCACCGACTCGGGCGCGTCGCCCATGAGAAGAACCGACGTGTCGCCGTAATCGAGCCGATATACGATGGACGCGACGTTCGCGTCCTCGTCGCGCAACGCGGAGGCATCGGGCCAGAGTTCGGTGAGCGTCACGTCGCCGAACGCAAGAACGGTGCCTTTTCGGCCCATCTCGGTGACGGCCCCGGGTTCATGCTCGCGTGCCTCGTCGAACGCGGCAGCGATATCCGTGTCTTTCGTGTCTCCGTTATAGACCGCGCGCGCGACTTCATACGTTTCCAATACCGCGGCAAGCCCGCCGATATGGTCCGCATCCGGATGCGTGGCAACGACCGCGTCGAGCGTGCGATCCCATGGCAACATCACCTCGCCGAGCTTGGCAAGCACCGCCCGATCCGGCCCACCGTCGATGAGAATCTGTTCGCCAGTCGGCGTCATGATGAGCGTGGCGTCACCCTGGCCGACGTCAAAAAACCACACGCGTAACGCTCCTTGCGCGACCATCGTTCGCGACTCGAGCGCGAACAGCAGCGACGCGACGACAAGCGCGAGAAGCGTCACGACAGCGCGCCCAACCAGGGCGCGATGACGCAGCCAAATTGGTCGCGGCACGTGGCGTGACGTGCGCAAGGTCACAGGAGATCCGTCAGTCGGACGCGACCGAACACATACAGTTGTTCCATCGCGCGCGTGAGCGCCACGTACAAAAGGTCGCGCTTGATTTTTAACCGCTCGCCTTCGGCGCGAAAAAAGTCGTCTGGGACGCCAACGAGACACACTAGGTCGAACTCCACGCCCTGCGCCTCGTGCGCGGTGAGCACATGCACGTCCGCGCGCCCCGCGAACGCGGCGCGAAACGGCTCAAGATACTCCGCGGACGGGCTCAGCACGCCGACAAGCGCGTCGCGTTCCTTTTCGTCCGCGACCATGCGGACCCGCGCGATTTCCTCCTCCACGCCAATGCACGTTTCCTCGACCACCGGTTCCCCTTCGCGCAATCCTTCCGGCACGGCCACGTCAAATCTAAGTGAGACCAGATACCCGAGAATCGCCCGCGTATTTCGATAGACCTTCTGGAGCTCCACTTTCCGTCCGCCGGAAAAGTTCTCTCCAACGTCCGACCAATCACGCACGGTACCCAAAAGAACCTGTTGCCCGAGGTCGCCTACGTACAGCGTGGCGCGTGTTTCCTCGGAGACGCATGTGCGCAACAGCGTGATTTGCTCCGGAAGATAGTTCTGCGTTTCGTCGAGAACCAGCAGGGAGTACCGCAACGGGACCGACCGTCGCTTGCGCGTAACTTCAAAATTTTTCTTTTGTATCAGATATTCTAACTCCGTCCGGAATGCCCCGTCGCGCTCGCGCGCGAAACGCAATAACAACGTGAGGTCGAACCGATCAAGCTCGCGCGCGGACTCCTGTCGGTCGAACCAACGCGCGTCGGACTCCGAAAAATACGGCTCGTACGCCCGGCGCAACGCCTCGAACGGATTCGACCGACGACGATACACCCCGCCCGGCGCGCGCAAGGCCTCGCGCTTATGCGCCTCATACGCGTCCGTTTCTTCGCTGATCCCGTTGCCGCGCCGCACAACCGTAACATCCGCGAGCTCCAACCGTTCCATTGCCCATTCCCCGAACGTGGTGACGCATACGTCATGGATGCCAAGGTCCGGCAGCAGCTTGGAAAAATACGCGCGCGTCCCTTCGTCCTGCACGAACACGATCACATCGCGCGACGAAAAGCGCTCGGACGTATCCGGCGACTGCAGCAAGTAAGCGATACGGTGGAACGCAAGCGTGGTCTTCCCCGAACCCGCCGGTCCGGCAATGAGGAACGATCCGTCCGAGGGCGCGCGGATCACGTCGTCCTGCGCGCGTTCCATCTTCGCGACGATCTCGGGAAGCATGAATCCGGCCTTGCGGCGACTGAGTTCTTCCTGGTGCACCAGCGTGCGTCCGTACGCGTCGGACTCGGTGGTCATGAACACGATGCGCCCGCCAACGATCATGAACTGGTCCTTGCGTGCCACCTTGCCGGTCCATGAGAAACCGTCGGGGAGCGCGTAGGTCGCCGGGCCGACGTCCGCGAACCGGAGCCGCGCGGCCGGAGCCATCCACGAAAAGATCGACCGCTCCGTGAACGGAAATTTCCCAAAATAAAGTGTCTTTGATTCCCCCTTCTCGTCGCGCACGTCGCACCGAACGAAATAGGGACTTGGAAACAAATGATGGAGCTGGTCGAGCCGCTCCGAAAAATGCGCGAGTAATTTCATGCGCACTGTCTCGTCGGCGGATCCGCGCCGTTCGAACTTCTCGACGTTCTGCTCCGTCACGCCGATCTCACCCGCAACCGCGTCGCGCGTCGCGGCGACGTGCTCGACCGCGGCGGAAAGCTCGGCTTCCTTGTAAGTATGATCTGGATTGTCCTTGGACATACCAGGGCTGATTCTACCATACGGCCCGCAAAAAAGGGGCGTGTAGGTCACATCCGGACTAATCGTCGAATAATTGCCATTCCTCCGAGTACGGATTGACTCCCGCGCTCAGGACGAATCCTTCCATTTCCTCGAACGTACGCACGACGAGGGCGCGCAAGGCGTCCAGGTCGTCGAGTCCGTCGCGAAGCGGGCTCACGAACGGATCGAATGTCGACGGCTTGACGTCGAATGCCCTGGCCTCGGCAACCATCTTCGCGAACGTCGTATAGGGCCTGCAGTTCAGGAGCGACAACGCGACAAGCGTATGCCGAACCATATCCCAATACACCAACCCGAGACCCTCACGGTCCCGTTGCTGCACGGCCTTGAGTACCTTCGATGTTGATTCCTGAACCTCGGGCCAGTGCCTTCGAAGTTGCGCCAGGCAAGCCTCCGCGGTCACCTCGACAGAATGGTCGTTCAGGCGTTTGATCAGGCTCTCATTCACGACGGGAACCATACGATCCGACGCGGCAAGATACCAATCGTCGTGTACCTGCCGCTTGAAAAACCGAATGTATGTTTCCTCGGTGGTCCAAATAAGTTCAACGAGCAATCCGTTGATAATCCGTCCCATGCCCTCGAAATCCTTTCCTTCCGGCATCTCCCTCACGATGGCGGTCAGCTCCAGGTCCGAAAAATCCAGGTCATCGCCCCGCGCGAACGATGCCGTTGCTGCCAATCCGAGGAGATTACTTCCGAATTTTTTTTGAATGTTTGGGAGCAACTTTTGAATAACGTCCTCCCGCTCCTGATGCGTATATTTTTTCAGTCCGATCATAGGATTTGATTTTACCAGGAACGCGAACTTTATGCCGCTGCCTGAAACTGCGCTGCGTTGCGAACGTCTCGCGCCTATGAACTACGCGGAACCGAACCAGGTCACCACATGGAGAATCAGGGATGAGATGGCCCAGGCCGGAATGGCGACGATCGTGCCGAGAGCGGGATGGACGAACCCGGCGGCGAGTGCAACGCCGGAGATCGCCATGAGCAATGGCACGAGCGGAAGGACGATGAGGTTCACAATAGGCGAAGTCAGGGAAACCGTGCCGAAGTGCCAGAGCAGGATGGGAAACGTCGCGATGATCGCCGCGAGCGAGGCCGCGAACGACGCGCGCAACTCGAACGCCGCCGGCACGAACCCGCACCGACGCTCAATGCGCGACGCAAACGCAAGCATGGCCGCGGTCGCGACGAACGAAAGCTGAAACCCCACGTCGTTCAAAAACAGAAGCGGGTTCCACGCGAGCATGCCCGCAAGTGCCAACAACATCATGTTTGTCACCGACGGCTTGCGGCGTACCACGAACCCAAGGAGCACCACTGCGCCCATCGTTCCGGCGCGCACCACCGCGGCCGTGGCCCCGGCGACCAGCACGTACGCCACGAGCAACGCCGCGGTGAGATACGCGCCGCGCCTGCGACCGAGCGCGGTGTGTGTAATCCAGGTCAAAAATGCCAAGGTGAACAACGATACGTTGAAACCGCTTGCCGCGAGAACGTGCGAGGTGCCGGTGGCAGCAAAATCATCCTTGAGCCCCGAGGAAAGCGCGGAACTCCCACCGAACAGCAATCCGGAAAGAAATGAGGCGTGCGGTTCCGGCACGATCCGCGCGAACCGGTCCACGATGACACGCTTCACCGCAAGCAACGTCGCGATGACCCTTCCGCGGCCAGGCCGTACGTCTACGTACTGCGGACGGAAACAGAGCGCGAGCACCCCCTGGCTGCGCAAATATGCGTCGTATCGGAATCCGTCAATGGGCTCGGGGATCGCCAGCGTGCAGTTGAACGTCAGTGTGTCCCCGTAGGTCGCCGCTGGTATGGTCGGAAACCACATGAGCACCTTCCCGTCCACGCGCTCATCCGCGACGCGCACATCGTCGATCGTGGCACGCGCTCCCGACATGCTTCGCTCCACCTCGGACACGACCGTTCCCTCAACGCGAACCGGATGCCCGACCGCGTCCGCGACCGTTGGGATTGATGGCGGCAGGATGGCCTGCCCGTAGCGCCACACGCCAAACGCGACGCACGCGAGCAACAGCCCGATGAACCGCGCCTGTCTGTCGCGCACCAATGCCCAGACAACAAGTCCGACACCAAGAAATACCAACGGAATCGTACCAATGCCCGGTATTGGTACGAGAGGACCCATGGCTACGCCCAACGAAAAACAGACTAACGCGGCCGCGAATGATTTCGACGGCGAGGCGATCATCTGTTTCCACTGCTGATACATAGAGGATTACTCCCGCGAACCGAGACCAACCCCGTGATACGTGAACCCAAACTCTTTCAACCCAGAATCCGCCAGATGATTTCTCCCGTCGAATACGCGGGGCTCGGCCATGCGGTCGTGTACTGCGGCGAACGACACGTCCTTGAACTCGGGCCAGTCCGTGAGCACGAGAAGCGCGTCCGCGCCGGTGGTGGCGTCAACGGCCGTGGTTGCGAACTGTACGCTCGCGGGCAACGTGCGCCGAGCGAGCTCCATGCCCTCCGGATCGTACGCCACGATCTCCGCGCCAAGCCCCACCAGCCGTTGCACGACATCGATGGCGGAAGATCCGCGCACGTCGTCCGTACCGCCCTTGAACGCAAGGCCCCACACGGCCAGCCGCCGCCCGCGCACGCCGTCCAATTCCTCCGCCACGCGAGACACGAACCGCTCGCGCTGCGCATTGTTCACCTCGATCACCGCGGAAAGCAATTTGAACTCGTATCCCGTGGTTCCGGCCATCTGGTGGAGCGCGGACACGTCCTTTGGAAAACACGATCCGCCGTAGCCGATTCCGGCCTGCAAAAAGTGCGGGCCGATGCGGCGGTCCATCCCCACGGCGCGTGCCACCTCGCGCACGTCCGCTCCTGTGCGCTCCGCAATGTTCGCGATCTCATTGATAAACGAAACCTTGGTGGCGAGCAGCGCATTGGCCGCGTACTTGGCGAGCTCCGCGCTCTCAAGTGACAAGAACGCGCGCGTCGCCTTGATGCCATCGTGCAAACGGTCGAGCGTCTGCTGCGCCACCGCGTCGTCCGCGCCGATCACCACGCGGTCCGGCTCCATAAAATCGCGAAGCGCGAACCCCGGACGCAAAAACTCCGGCAACGACGCAATCGTTACCACCGAGGTAAGCGCCTCGCGTCCTGCCGCGCCCATGGCCCGCCGCACCCGCGCGAGCACATCGCGGTTCGTGCCCACTGGCACGCTCGACTTCAGCACCACGAGCGCCTCGTGGTCCAAAAGTTTTCCGATACAATCTGCCGCGGCTTCCACGTACGAGAGATCCGCGAACCCGTCCCTTCCCGCCGGCGTGCCCACCGCGATCATGATAATCTCAGCCCCGCCAATCACGTCCGCCAGGTCCGTGGCAAACACCACGCGCCCGGCCTCCTGCATCTCGCGCAGCAGCTCCGGCAAGCCCGGCTCATAAAATGGCGTCTCGCCGCGATCAAGCCGCGCGATCTTCGCCACGTCCGTATCCACGCACGCGACCCGATGCCCGAGCTTGGCAAACCCCAAGCCCGTCACAAGCCCCACATAACCGGTTCCAATCATGACAACGTTCATATGGCGGAAGAGTAACAGAGCCCGAAGCCATTGACAAATCAGCAAAAATCAGGTACACACGACACACCTTCAACCGGAGAAAAACATGACGACGAAGGAACAGCTGATCTCCATGACCGCCCTGATGAGCGGGCCGATCATGGAAGCCATCAAAAAACGTGGGCAGAGCGACGATGAACGAATGATCATCGAGCGTTCCGCCGCGATGCTCGCGACGGTCCAAGGGACGCTCGACGGGAAAGGAGCCACCGCCACGGACGCGGAGCTCGAGATGCTGCTCGACGTTCGGCGGCGTGGCCTCGACTCCGCGCGTACGCCTCCCGCCGACCTGTTCGGCGACACGTCCGTCACCCTCGGACGGTGCACGAACGTGCTCGTCCAGAACGGGTTCGCTCCCCCTTCCGAGTTCGAGCGACGCCGGTCCATAACGACATGGGCATCCCTGGGGGCGCTCGGCGACGCGCTCGAGGTGCTGGTCGTGACCATGGCCGGCGACGGCGAACCCGCCTATTCCGAGGGCATCCGCCTCCGGGCGGCCCGCGACCTCGCCGACATGCGAATGACCGGAGGGTGGAAAGTCCTCTTCGACGGGACCAGCCCTTACTACGTGCCGAGCAACCCCTTCGCCGCCGGACCGTCCGAGTACCCGACCGACCCATTCGTCGTCGTCAACCGGAACGGGAAGTTCCTTCTCCCGGAGGAGCTGCCGCGGATCGGCATCTGACGGTCGACAACCGACGCGTCGCCAACGCAAGGACGAGCCTCTCGGCTCGTCCGTTTTTTCAGCACTTGACGCCAAATATCATCTGCGATATACCGTAGCCGGAGGCAACATGGACGCAGAAACCTTGCATGGGGCCGGAGAGCCCTTCTGTTTTTCCTGGGTCATCGACGGGCTCGCCTATGACGCGTGGGACGCGACCAGGCTCGCGCCGGTCGTGAACGCCGTGCGCCTGCACGGCCATGCGCAGATCTTCTGCAACAACCAGATGAACGGCCACGACAAGCGCGCCGTGCAATTCGTCATGGAGATGCTCAAGCTTGTCGCGCTTCCTGGCGAAACCTTCCAGGTCATGCGGACTGGCGATGACTGGCAGAACTTCTCCATCCTCGTCACGCGTACCAAGAGCGACTCGGCCTTCTAGGCCGATTTTTTATTTCACCACGATGTTGATGAGACGGCCCTGGATAAAAATGACCTTTGCGATTTCCTTCCCATCGGTAAATTTTTCCACGTTCTCCGTGGCGAGCGCGCGATCACGAACGTCCTTCTCTGGCAGGTCCGGCGACAGCTCAATGGTCGCACGCAGCCTGCCATTGACCTGTACCGCGATAGCGACGAGCGCGTCCTTGGCGAGCTCGGCGTCGTACTCCGGCCAGCTCTGCGCGAACGCCGATTCCGCATGGCCAAGGTCGTGCCAAATCTCTTCGGCCAGGTGTGGCGCGAACGGAGCAAGCAGCGTTACAAAAGTTTCGTACGCGCCGCGCGGGACGACCTCGCGCTCATGCAGCGCGTTCGCGCAAATCATGAGCTGCGAAATCGCGGTGTTAAATTTCAACGCCTCGATGTCATCCGAAATCTTCTTGATGGTCTTTTGAACAAGGCACGTCAGCTCGGCGTCCTTCGCGTCGCCCACGCGCTCGCGCGTCATCCACACCTTGTCGAGAAACCGACGGATGCCCACAATGCCGCTCGTGTCCCAAGGCTTGGCGTCCTCAAGCGGTCCCATAAACATCTCGTACAGCCGAATCGTATCCGCGCCATACTGTTCGATCACCTCGTCGGGATTCACGACGTTTCCAAGGGACTTCGACATCTTCTCGCCGTCCGGCCCGAGGATCAGGCCCTGGTTGCGAAGCTTCAGAAACGGCTCCTCGAAATCAACGTATCCGAGGTCGTGGAGCGCGTACGCGAAAAAGCGCGAGTACAAAAGGTGCAACACCGCATGCTCCGCGCCGCCCAAATATAGGTCAACAGGGCACCATCGCCTAATCCTCTCCGGCTCCGCGAGCACGTCGTCGTTATGCGGATCCGTGTAACGCAGGTAGTACCACGACGAATCTACGAACGTATCCATGGTGTCGGACTCGCGCCGCGCGCCTGCGCCGCACTTGGGGCAGGATACATCGTGAAATGAAACCGAATCCACAAGCGGCGACCGGCCAGTTGGCATGAAGTCCACGTCGCGCGGAAGCAAAACCGGCAGATCCTTCGGCTCCACTGGCTGCGCACCGCAAGCCTCGCACCAGACGATCGGGATCGGCGCGCCCCAATAACGCTGGCGGCTCACCAGCCAATCGCGCAGATGATAGTTCACCACGCGCTTGCCCTTGCCCGCGGACTCAATGGCCGTCGCAATCGCATTCTTTGCCTCCGTGCTCGTCATCCCGTCGAACTCGCCGGAGTTTACGAGTATGCCGTCGTCCGTATATGCCTCGGCCGCGAAGTCGTGCTCCATGCCGGCGGGCGGCGCAACAACCTCATTCACCCCCTGCGCGTATTTTTGTGCGAAGATAAAATCGCGCTCGTCGTGCGCCGGAACGCCCATGACCGCGCCCGTGCCATAGTTCACGAGCACGTAGTCGGAAATCCAGATCGGAATGTCCTCGCCGGTAAGCGGGTGCTTCGCGTACGTGCCAATGAACACGCCGGACTTGTCCTTCTCAAGCTGCGTGCGCTCGAGTTCGGACTTTTTGCGCGCCTGGTCGCGATACGCGACCACCGCGTCGCGGTTTTCCTCGGTGGTCAATACGTCCACGAGCGGATGTTCGGGCGCGAGCACGATATACGAAACGCCAAACAGCGTGTCCACGCGCGTCGTGAACACGGGAATCGAAAACTCCGCCTCGTGCACGCGCTCCGTCCCCTTCTCTCCCGTCATCTCCGCGCGCAACCCGCGAAATTCCACCTCTACGCCATCGCTGCGACCGATCCAGTGGCGCTGCATCGACTTGATGCGCTCCGGCCAGTCGACGGCGTCGATGCCCGCGAGCAGGCGATCGGCATACTTCGTGATGCGAAAAAACCATTGCTCGAGATCCTTCTGTACCACTGTGGTCTTGCAACGCTCGCACGCGCCGTCGACCACCTGCTCGTTGGCAAGCACGGTATTGCAGCCGTCGCACCAATTGACCGGCGCCTTCGCGCGATACGCCAGGTCGTTTTTGTAAAACAACAGAAACAGCCATTGCGTCCACCTGTAGTACGCCGGGTCGCAGGTCGCGATCTCGCGCGACCAATCGAACGAAAGCCCTACGGCTTTCATTTGTCGACGGAAAGTTTCCATGGTCTTTTTCGTGGTATCCGCGGGATGGACTCCGGTCTTCACCGCGTAGTTTTCCGCCGGAAGCCCGAACGCGTCATACCCGATGGGAAACAGCACGTTCTTCCCTTGCATCCTGGCCTTGCGAGACAAAATGTCCATGGCCGTGTATGACTCCACGTGGCCGACGTGCAACCCCGCGCCTGAAGGATACGGGAACATGATGAGGTGATAGACGGCATCCGCGTCGCTCTCAACGGCCTCACCAGCCTTGTTCGTTTCCCACTCCTTCTGCCACTTCGGCTCAATTTCCAAATGGTTGTAACTTGGCATATGAAATCGATCCTAACATGCGCGTCGAAACAAAAAAAGAGGCGACGTTGAGGCCACCTAGACGAAGGCGATGATTCGCATCTTCACTGTTCCTACGACGGCCGGAGGGTGAAGGCGAAGAAATCTCGCAAGGACGCGTCGTCCATGATCTCCGCAATGGAATAGAAGCTGGCGCGTGGTGCGCGACCCTGGGGCTTCGTGACGACCGGGACGGCCTTGAGCTTGCCGTCGGACCAGGCGCGCACGGCCTCTTCGACCCACCCGGAAACGAGCAGGCCGACGGCAGAGGGGCACGCGTGAGGAAAACTCCTGGACTGGCCGTCGGGAAACTTGACGACGACCTCCTTTTCGGTGACGCGCGCGGTCACGATGACGACTTTCGAGTCGGGCATGCTATACCTCCGGGGTGTGCCGGAGGTATATCTCAGATTTGATTGATTGTCAATCATGTGACTCCCGCATCGCTTCCTCGAGTCGACCGAGCGCGACCACGAACGCGGCACGGCGCAAGTCGGTGCGAAGCGATTGCGCGGTGTCAAAAATGTTCGTTGCCTCCCGCTCCATGATTGTCCTCAACTTCCCGAACACCTCTGCCTCGGTCCAGTGTTGACCATTCAGGTTCTGTTCCCACTCGAAGGTGGAAACCGTCACGCCGCCCGCGTTGAACAGAATGTCCGGCACCACGGCGATACCGCGCGCGAACAGCGCGTCGTCGGCCTCCGGCGTGGTTGGGCCGTTGGCAAGTTCCATGATCACCTTCGCGCGAATGACCGCGACGTTGTCCGCGCGAATTTGGTTCTCGAGCGCCGCCGGAATGAACAGGTCGCAGTCAAGCGCGAGCAATTCCTCGTTTGAAATCATCCGCGTGCCCGCCAGGCCGACCACCGAGCCGGTCGCCTTCTTGTGCGCGGTCACGGCCGCGATGTCGAGCCCTGCATCCGACACAATCGCGCCCTTCGAATCCGACACCGCGATCACCGCGTGCCCGGCCTGGGTCCACAGCTCGGCCGCGTGGTCGCCCGCGTTGCCGAACCCCTGCACGACCACCCGGCACATCTGCGGCAATCCAAGTTTCTCGCGCAGCGCGCCAAATACGTAGAATCCGCCCTGCGCGGTCGCCGTGCCACGACCCTCGGACCCGCCGTTCACAAGCGGCTTTCCCGTGATCATCGCGCCAGAGGTGTCGCCTGTGATCTTCCCGAACTCATCCGCCATCCATGCCATGATTTCCGGCGTAGTATTCACGTCCGGGGCCGGCACGTCCTTTTTCGGTCCGAGCACGTCGGAAAGGGCGTGGACCCACCCACGGCTCAACCGCTCCAGCTCGCCCTTCGAAAGTTCCTTCGGATTCACGGTGATCCCTCCCTTCCCGCCGCCCATGGGAATGTTCGCGACCGCACACTTCATGGTCATCCAAAGCGCGAGTGCCTTGACCTCGTTGATATCCGTATCCTGATGATATCGAATCCCGCCCTTGTACGGCCCGCGCGCGTTGCTGTGCTCCACGCGATATCCCTCGAATACACGCAAGGTTCCGTCATCCATGCGAATTGGAATCGACACGCGAATCTCGCGGTTGGGATGCCGGAGCCGTTCGATGAGTTCCGGAGAAAAGGATTTCGCCAAACTGGCACGATTGAGTTGCAAAAGGGCATTGTCAAATGGGTTGGGCATAGAGACCCATCATAGCCCCGCAAAGAAACCCCTGCAATAGAAAAAAGACGCCGTCGGGGGCGTCAGGAGTACTTGGCCATGAGGCGCGTGCCGAGTGAGTGCAGGCGCGGGGCGCCAGTCTTGCGGCTGCCCTGCTCGAGGTCGCGCGTCATCCAACGGGCGAGCCGCTCGTCCTGGAAGCGCGGCGAGGCAATGCCCCAGGCCACGGCGGCCACGGAATCCGTGTCACCGCCCCATTCGACGCACGTGCGCAGCATGTCCATGAGCGACGGCTCGCGCATGACGAGCGTCGCAGCCGCGTGGACCGTGGCAATCGCGATCGAATCGTTCCGACCGGTCACGGGACCATAGTTCCACGGACGGCGGAACACCCGCCCGTAATGGTCGACGTCCTCCGTCGACAGATGGCTCAGGCAGTACTCGCCCACGCGCGACAGCGGTGCGTCCTCATACAGCGCGAAGTGCGCCATGAGCGCCGCGGCGCGAGCGCTGAACAGCCCGGGGAGCGTGTTGTGCGTGATCGCGGCCTGGAGCGTGGCGACCTCGAGCACCTCCGCGACCGTGGGCAGCACGCCGATGACGGGCGCGCGCATGGCCGCGCCGTTCTTGTCGGAGTCCGAAACAATCCGGTCAAGAAGGTCGGCACCGTCGCGAATGGTCTCGAGAAAGGCCTGGAAGCGCCGCGCGTATCCCGTGCGACGTCCGCCGCGCTCGAACTCGTTCATCCACGCGTCCGCGAACTGGAGCGGCGTGTACGTGGGCCCGTGCTCGATGAGCACCAAGGCGTTGCCGACGCTCATCTCCGCGTCGTCGGTGTATTTTCCCGCGGCGTGGCCGTGCGTCGGATGTCCGACATAGCCGTCGAAGCGCAACACGCGGTCGCGCGTTGCCGCGTCGCGCGGAAACCTGAGGAACTCTGCGCCCGCCGCGGCCGCGTCGGCCATGGCGATGTGCAGAAGGATCGATGAATCTGGGTGTTTCACGAGTCTCTCCTATGCAAAAGAACGGACAATGACCCTAGCAGTCATTGTCCGTCCCGTCAATTGATTCCGTTATTCCCTGCTCGCCAACCAGCGTTCCGCGTCGATCGCGGCCATGCATCCGGTTCCGGCGGCGGTAATTGCTTGGCGGTAATAGTGGTCGGCCACGTCGCCGGCCGCGAACACGCCCTCAACGCTCGTTCGGGTCGAGTGTGGCTGGGTCACGACGTATCCCTTCGTATCGAGTTCAAGCTTGCCCGCAAACAGTTCCGTATTCGGCTTGTGTCCGATCGCGACAAACACGCCATCGGTCGCGAGCTCGCTCATCACGTTCGTCTTGTTATCAAACAATTTGACTCCCGTGACACGCGTGCCGTCGCCGACGATTTCCTTCACCTCCGAGTTCCACACGAATAAGATTTTCGAATTTGCCCTCGCCCGTTCCTGCATAATCTTTGACGCGCGCAGTTCCTCGCGGCGCACGATGACCGTCACGGACTCGGCAAAACGCGTCAGAAACGTCGCCTCTTCCATGGCGCTGTCCCCGCCGCCAACCACAATAATCTTCTTCCCCTTGAAGAAAAACCCGTCGCAGGTCGCGCAGGCGGACACGCCGCGGCCGCCGTATTTCTTTTCGCCAGGGACATCGAGCCACATGGCGGTCGCGCCCGTAGAAACGATCAGCGACTCAGCGTGATACTCCGCATCCGCGGTTTTCACGAGAAATGGACGTACGGAAAAATCCACGGCAACCACGTCATCGGCCACGATACGCGTGCCAAAACGTTGCGATTGCTTTCTGAACAGTTCCATCATTTCCGGCCCTTGCGCTCCGCCGGGAAATCCCGGAAAGTTTTCAACTTCGGTGGTCAGCATCAGCTGTCCGCCCGGGATTCGGCCTTCGAACAACAATGGGGTCAACTCTGCACGAGCCGCATAAATCGCGGCGGTGTGCCCGGCGGGTCCGGATCCAATAATAATGACTTTTTCCATAGACATAGGGCGGAAAGCCACGAAAAATTCTCTCAGCCTCAAACCGAATTAGAGATACTTCTCAATTCGTGCCTTCAATGCTTCGGCAGGCATCACCCCGGAAAATTGATCCGCCACGTGACCCCCCTTAAACACGAGGAAGGTTGGGATCGACAAAATGTTATAGCGTTGCGCAAGTTCGCCGTGATCATCTACGTTTACCTTTCCGAACACGACGTCCGGCATTTCGCCGGCGAGCTGTTCGACGATCGGCCCCATCATCTTGCATGGACCGCACCACGGGGCCCAAAAATCCACGAGCACAGCGGAAGACGAGGCAAGAACGGACGAATCGAAGTTTGAAGATGTAAGTTCGAGCATATGAATTTTATAGGGGAACGTCATCATTTTTCGAGATTTTACCGCAGATCAACCCCTTCGATCTGCAGGATGCGAGCCTTGGACTCTTCGTAATACGTCTCGAGCATGTCACCAATTTCGATCTTTGAGCGGCTGGTAAACTCGATGCCGCACTCCGATCCGCCAGAGACCTCTTTGACGGTTTGCTTGCCGACCTGGATCTTGGAAATTTCTCCTTCGCCGACCATCTGCTCGCCGCGCATGATGCGCAACTTGGAACCGACGCGAATCTTATCGCCGAGAACCTTGCCCCCGATAACTCCGCCGGCATCAAGCTTCTTGAACATGGCGAGAACCTCAACCTTCCCCATTTCCGTAATGATCCGCTCGTCGGGAAGCATCTTTTGAAGGCGGGACAGAATGTCCTCGAACAGCTTGTAGATGATCTGAAACGGCACAACCTCGACGCCCTTGTCGCGCGCGAGCTGTTCCGCGCTCGTGGTCGGCTTCACGTCAAAGGCATAGACTACCGATTGCGTTGCCTCGGCCTTGTTGACGTCCGCGTCGGTCACGTTGCCGAGCCCCTTCGCGACTATCTCCACGCCGACCGCGTCATGCTTGATCTTCTCGATCATGCCGAGCACCGCCTCGAGCGAACCGAGCACGTCGGCGCGCAAAATAATATTGAGAAGTTTTTTTCCTTCTTTGCCCGTATCCGGCTTCGCGACCGTCGAGGACGTGGTATCTACCGCGGACTTGATCGGCTTGCGCGCTTTCGCAAGCGCCTTTTCGTCCTCGGGAACCTCGATGACGTCACCAACTGCGGGCGCGACCTTGAATCCAAGAATCTTAACCGGAGTGGACGGCATTGCTTCCTTCACGGAATCGCCTTTCCAATTTTTCATCATGCGCACGCGGCCGAACAACGCCCCGCGAATGCCGATGGTATCTCCCAAATGAAGCGTGCCGGCCTGAATGAGCGCGGTGGCCACCGGTCCTTCTCCCTTGTCAATATGCGACTCAATGATCGTTCCCGCGGCCTTACGGTTCGGGTTTGCCGAAATCTTTTCCTGTTCGATTTCATTCACGAGCAACAAGGCGTCGAGCAACTCGTCGATTCCCTGCCCCGTTTTCGCGGAGACCGGCAAAATCATGGTCTTGCCTCCCCATTCCTCGGGAAGCAAATTAAGCTCCGCCAACTGACCTTTCACGCGCTCCGGATTGGCATCCGGCTTATCGATCTTGTTAAGCGCGACCACGTAAGGAATTCCGGCGGCCTTCACGATATCCACCGCCTCCTTCGTTTGCGGCTGGACGCCGTCGTCCGCGGCAACCACCAAAATGGCAATGTCCGCGACCTTGGCCCCGCGTGATCGCATCACCGTAAAGGCCTCGTGTCCCGGCGTGTCGATAAACGTAATATGATGGCCCTTTCGTTCGAC
>MGFA01000017.1:27936-66052 GCA_001791645.1 Candidatus Uhrbacteria bacterium RIFOXYB12_FULL_58_10 | reverse complement strand
GCCGATGTGCTGCGTGATGCCGCCCGCCTCGGATTCCATCACGTGCGTAGAACGAATCGCGTCGAGAATTTTTGTCTTCCCGTGGTCCACGTGTCCCATGACGACAATGATCGGCGGACGCGACACGCGATTTTCTTTCTGCTCGCCGGAAAGAACTTCCGTCAAACGAGCGGTGGAAGCGTCTTCCTCGGGCTTGGTGCCATTGTCGATCTGCTGTTGCGCGATCACGCCAAGATCGGACGCGACAATCGACGCGGTCTCAAAGTCGATGCGTTCGTTGAGCGAGGCGAGAATGCCATTCTTCATGAGCTCGCGCATCACCTTCGCGATCGGAACGTCGATGAGCGCGGCAAAATCGCGTACGGTCATCACCGACGGAAGCATCATCGTGCGCTCGGCGACAGGCTTATCGCCCGCGCGCTGCGCCGCGCCGCGAACCAATTGCTCGTCACGTTTTTCGCCAAGGCGCTCGCGACGCTTCATTTCCGTCCATGCCTGAACGATCCGTTGGGCTTCTCGGTCATTGACCTTAACGGTATTGCGACCATAACCCAAACCCAGCTGGGGAAGCTTCTCCCTCAACTCGCTGGTTGGAATCTTCAGACGACGTGCAATCTCTGTGATATTCATGCCCGAAACTATAACGGGTTGTCCTTGATCCGTCAATGCAAAACCGGCCAGAACGGGCCGGTTCGAATCCATTCTTTCCTAATCCGAGAGTTTGCTGATATGCCATTTCACCTTCTCGACTATTTCCGACAAGGAATAATCCGCCTTTACCAGGTATTCTCGTATCTTCAGCTTATTCATTTGATGAACATCCTCCTGCTGTCCAAGGTTCGAAAGGACGACCACGGGAAGCTTTTCGAACGCTTTCATCCGCCTCAGCTCCGAAAGAACTTCGAATCCGCTCTTTTTTGGGAGGATCAGGTCGAGCAACATCAACATCGGCTTGGTCTTCATCGCCCGAAGGATCGCTTCCTCGCCGTCGGTCGCGACGATAATGTCCAAGCCCTCTTCCTTCAGACGCTGCTCAAGCACCTTATAAAGAAACGGGTCGTCCTCAACGAGAAGGACCTTCGGCTTCTGCGATGTTTTCTTTCCTGCCATATGATTGCATTGTTAAATCTATGATAACATCTTCAAAATGGATATGCACGGATTTCTTCTTGTCGACAAACCTGACGGAATGACCTCGCACGACGTCATAAACCGCGTGCGACGTTTCACGGGTGAGCGACGAGTCGGGCACGCGGGGACGCTTGACCCGTTCGCAACGGGATTGCTTATCGTCGGCGTTGGACGGATGGCAACGCGAGAATTCCCAAAATTAGTCGGGCTCGACAAAGAATATGAGGCCATATTCATGTTCGGCGCGACAAGCGACACGGACGACCGGACAGGCACCATCAGCCCAACGCTAGGCGCCGAATCCAATAAGATTCTCGAACGCCAGGCGTTGGACTACGTCATGAAGACGTTCACTGGGGCAATCGAGCAGATTCCTCCGGCCTATTCTGCGATCAAGATCAAAGGGAAAAAAATGTACGAGGCGGCCCGCGAAGGAACACCTATCGAGGCCAAGGCGCGCGCCGTGACCGTTCATGCCTTTAATCTTCTCGGCGCACCGAAGCCAACAGCCAATGGCCAACGAATCACCGTCCGTATCCGGTGCGGTTCGGGCACATATGTCCGTTCTCTCGCCCGCGACCTCGGAGGCGCCATCGGCATGGGCGGCTATGTCGAGGAACTGCGCCGGACCTCCGTCGGTCCTTTCCGTATCGACGAGGCTGTCCCGCTCAACGCGCTCAACTCGGAAAACATATTGGACGCGCTACAGACGGAAGAAGCCGTCTTGTCACGCCTGACCCCGTCTGCTACAGTAATCCAGTAAGTCACGGGTCCTTCAGAGATGGTACGGTTGCAGGCGGTCCCTATGAATTTTCGCTTGAATTCGCCTTTTTTCCGCGTTCTGTCGCTTTCCCATTTGGGACAGCTGATTTAACGCATCCGAAAAATGCCTGTTAGACGGCAGGCGGGCGGCCGTACGATTCTCTGAGAGCCCTCTCTCGAGAAGTTTTATGTCCCCAATAATCTATGGCGTCGTCGCCCTGGTCCTTGGTGTGGCCGCCGGGTACGTCGCCCGCAAAGAAATCGCGGCGCGTACCATGACGGACGCAGAAGGACGGGCGGAAAAAATTCTTTCGGAGGCCAAGGAAAAGTCGCAGGAAACGATCAACGAAACGAAGAACAAGCAGCAGGAACTCCTGCTCGAGGCAAAAGACCGGTCGCTCAAAATCATCGAGGAGGCAAAGCACGAAGAACAGTCCCGACGTCAGGAGCTTACCGAAATGCAACGTCGCTTGGAAAAACGAGAAAGCATGTTCGATAACAAGCTCATCGAGGTCGAGGACAAGAAGAACAAGCTTGAGGAACGCACGAAGCAGGTGGAAGACGCAAAAATTCAAATTTCTCAAATCAAGGAAGAGCAGGTCGCGAAGCTCCAGGAAATCGCCACGCTGACTCGCGAGCAGGCCCTGGTACGACTCATGGAAGAAATCGAGAAAACATCTCAGGAAGCGCTGATGTCCCGCCTTCACAAGCTTGAGCAAACGGAGGAAGAAGAAATCGAGAAGCAGAGTCGCAAGCTCCTTTCGCTCGCGGTCACGCGGTTCGCTTCTTCGCAATGCGTTGAGACGACGACATCATCGGTCGATCTCCCTTCGGATGAAATGAAGGGGCGCATCATCGGCAAGGAAGGACGCAACATCAAAGCCATTGAGATGGAAACCGGGACGGAAATCATCGTGGACGACACCCCGGGTGCCATCACGATTAGCGGCTTCTCCCCGATCCGACGCCAGGTCGCCAAACGCGCGCTCGAGGCCCTCATCAAGGACGGGCGCATTCATCCGGCGCGCATTGAGGAAGCGGTGGGCGATGCCAAAAAGGAACTGGCCACAGAAATCCGCAAAGCGGGCGAGGAAGCCTTGCACGCGCTCGGAATTCCGGTCGGTTCCATCGATCCGAAACTCGTGTCAATCCTCGGCCGTCTCAAGTTCCGCACGTCCTACGGCCAAAATGTGCTCCAGCACTCCATCGAAGTCGCGCAGCTCAGTTCCATGATAGCCGAGGAAATCGGCGCGGACGTGTTCGTGTGCAAGAAAGGTGGGTTGTTCCATGACATTGGCAAAGCCGTGGACCACGACATGGCCGGGGCGCACCCGGAGATCGGCTACAACATCATGAAAAAATTCGGATTCCCAGAAGAGATCAGCTATCAGTCAATCGCCCACCACGAAGACAAGCCGCGCACCATTGAGGGTGCGCTCGTGAAGGCGGCGGATGCCATTTCCGGATCGCGACCGGGCGCGCGCAAGGCCAGCCTCGAGCAATTCATCCAGCGCATGGAGGAGCTTGAACGGACGGCCGCGTCGTTCGACGGGGTGGAAAAGGTCTATGCCATCCAGGCCGGTCGCGAGGTACGAGTGTTCGTCACTCCGGAAAAGATCGACGATCTGACCGCGTACAAGCTTGCGCGCGATATTGCCAACAAAATCGAGGCCGAGCTCAATTATCCGGGCGAGGTCAAAGTCACCATCATTCGCCAAACGCGCGTCGTCGAATACGCGCGCTAGCAAAAAAACGCCTCGCGCATGCGGGGCGTTTTTGCGATTCGTGATATACTAGGACCAATCATAACCAACTCTTATGGCAAAAAAGATTCAGACAAAAATGCGGACGAGCACGACGACCGTCGTTGGCGTCGCGCTGCTCGCGGGCGCCGGGCTCGCGGCCGCGGCCGGACTCGCGATGATGTCCATGCGCTCCCCCGCGCTGCTCGTGCGCCTCACCCCGCACCAGCCGCTCAACGTCGAGACGGTGGCCGGCAGCGAGGACGCCGCGCTGCTCTCATTCGACCTCCAGCCGCGCGGCGGCGACGCGACGATCGACGAGATGAGCTTTTCCGTGTTCGGGGACGACGATGCGGACTTCGCGACGATCGACCGCGATGCGAACGCCGAGGACCGCTTCATGGAATGCCGGCTCGAAGACGCGGCCGGCACGGTGATCGCCGGGCCGGAGCCCGTGTCCGCCGAGACCCTCACCTTCTCCGACTCGTTCACGGTCGCGGCCGCGACCGCGACGACGTATGTCATCCGGTGCGATTTGAGCAACGACGGCACGCTGTCCGACGATCCGGACCGGTTCGCCGCCGCGCTCGCGGGCGAGTCATCCGTAACCGCGACCATCGGCGGCACGACGCTGTCCGGAGCCACGCTCCAAATCGGCCGAGCTGATACGCTGAACGATACGGGCACCATCTCCACCAGGGTGCAGGAGAACGGACGTCTCGTCCTTCGCCCGGCCCCGGACATGACGGCGAGCGACATTCTTCTGGGCTCCACGACCGGCAACGAGGTTGGGCGCTGGGAATTCGACGCGCGTGGCGAGGACTTCCTCGTCGAGACCCTCTCGTTCGACGATCTCGGATCGGCGACCGGCGCCGGCGCCGCGTCCATTCTTTGTACCGACGAGGGCGGATCCGGCTATACGGATACGGCGTCCGTCATCGCCGGACACGTCTCGTTCGAAGGCGCCGAGTGCTACGCCCGCGCGGGCGACGTCACCGCGGTGACGCTCACCGTGGACATCGTCGCCGTCGGCTCGTACGGCGCTGCCTCGGGCGACACCCTCCGCTTCACCTTGAACGCCCTGGACTCCGGTTCCTTCTCCGCGATCGGCGTGACCTCGGGCAACAGCGTCGACGAAACCGACGTCGCGGCCAGTGTCTCTGGACGCCTGATGATCATTCGCCTAAGCGAGCCGAGCTTCTCCCTGTCGTCCGCATCACCTTCCGGGACGGGCGTCCCAGGACGGGCCGAGGCGCTGCGCTTCAACGTCGCGTCGTCCTCGTTCGGCGACGTCACCGTCAACCAGCTCATGTTCAGAGTCACGACCACGGACAACGCTGGAACCGGATGGAACGACTGTGGCGACGGCGCGTCCACTAAGCGGTTCGGCGCCAATGACCTGTGGAACCTGTACGACATGGACGATCTCTCCGCGCCGATCAGCGACAAGGGCGACTGGTCGCTCCTGAAGGCCGACGGCAGTGCCTGCGGGCAGGCCGCCGAGCCAGTGGCCTACGCGGTACTGAACCTCGGAGCCGATGCCACCACAGGACCGACCGACGTTCCGGCGGGGGTCACGTCCACCCTCAGCCTGCACGTCGACACAACGGGGGCGAGCGCGGCGGACGATGACTCGGTCCGGTTCGACCTGCTAAGCGACGCAGAAGCGCGCGCCGTCCGTCACCAGGCGATCCTCTGGGACGATACCGACGCGGGCGCGTCCAACATCAACGCCCATCTTCTCCGGGTACTCCCGCTCATGGGACCGACCATCTCCTACTAGTCATCCGACGTCCCGGCCGGGCATGCGCCCGGCCGGGACGTTTGTTTGCCGCCCGCGCATGCGGTATCCTTAAGCGCGTATGATAGAAAAAACATGGTGGAGCATCGCGATCATCCTCGGGCTCGCTGGGCTGTTCGTTCTCGCGAAGGGGCGGCAGGAAAAATCCGCCAAGCGCGGCACGGCTGCGGCAAACGCGTTCGCGACCGACCTTACGGAGCGCGCAGCCCGCGGCGGGCTCGACAAAATCGAGGGACGCGAAAAGGAAATAGAGCGTACGCTGCACATCCTCATGCGCCGCACAAAAAACAATCCCCTGCTCATCGGCGCGCCGGGCGTGGGAAAGACCGCCATCGTCGACGGGCTCGCGCAGCAGATCCTTGCGGGCAATGTGCCAGAGGCGCTCAAGGGATCACGTATCGTATCTATGGACCTGAATGCGATTATGGCCGAGACCAAGTACCGCGGCGAGCTCGAAAAGCGGCTACAGGCGTTCCTCGCCGGGATCACGTCGGAAAAGCGCACCATCCTGTTCATCGACGAGTTCCATATGCTCGCGCAAGTCGGCTCCGCCGAAGGCGCGGTGAACGTGGCCGAGGTTTTCAAGCCGTCACTTTCGCGCGGCGACCTCCAGATCATCGGTGCTACCACCTGGGACGAATACGAGAAACACATTCGTCCGAACGCCGCGCTTGACCGCCGTCTACAGCCCGTACTCGTGGATGAGCCCACCCCCGAATTGGCAATCCGCATGCTAAAGGCACTTCGTCCAGCGTATGAGGCATTCCATCGAGTCAGAATCCCGGATGATTCCATCGAGGCGGCAGTACGACTTTCGGACAAAAAAATCCAAGGGCGTTTTCTTCCAGACAAGGCCATCGACCTTATCGATGAAGCGTCCGCAAAGGTCGCCATCGACTGCTCGCGCTCACATCACGCAACCAGCATGGGCGTGGTACATGAGGCTGCCAAGCACGCCGAGGACGTTGTGAAGGTGCGCGACATTGAAGATGTTGTCGATCAATGGGCGACACATCCGCGGTCTCCCTTGCTTTCCAAGTAGTTTTTGGCTATGCTTGGTGTAAATACTAACGGTGAATCCGCATAAAGCATATGAACAAGGCAGAACTTGCGGCAAGAATCGCAGAACGGCTCGGATTGTCCAAGAAGGTCGGCGAGGACATCATTGCCGCGTTCGAGGATCTCGTCACGGCGCAGCTCGTGGCTGGTGGAGAGGTAACGATTGCCGGTTTCGGCACGTTCTCGGCGCGGGTGCGTCAGGGCCGCATGGGAGTGAATCCGCAAAAACCAACGGAAAAAATCCAAATTCCCTCGGTTACAGTTCCAAAGTTCAAGGCTGGGAAGGCATTGAAAGACGCGCTCAAAGGTAAAACATAAATGAGAACATAAAACCGGGGCCGTATATGCGGCCCCGGTTTTATGTTCTCATTTAACGTATCCTGGCATCACGTATCCGGGAGTTCCGTAACCCGGCGTGTATCCGTAACCCGGCGTGTATCCGTAACCCGGCGTGTATCCGTAACCCGGCGTGTATCCGTACCCAGGAACATAGCCGCTCGTTTGAGCCTGATATGGGAGAATACCCGGAATAGCCCGATGTTGAGTTTTCAGAGCCATATAGCCCGCAGCTGCCGCTGTCACCATCAATGCCGCGACGAAAATAGATACGGCTACCACCGTATGCGTGATCATCTTAGTGCGTACCTGAACCTCAGGCGCGAGAGAGGGCGAATCTTCAGTATCCATATCGATAGACGAATATCCGGATCGTTTCCTCATGGACGGTGAGAACCTCGTCAGCTCCTCGAAAAAGTTCTTCAACGAATCCTGGATACCATGGCCAATAATCGTGAATTACGAAATAAATTGTATCAACCGAGGAATGATCATGCAAATCATCGAACACGCCACGGGTCGGACCTTCAAAAATGGCCCGAGAATAATATGCATAAAGTGGGCCGCCAGTTGGAATCGCATACCAGAGAGATTGCTCTCCATCCACAAAGACATATGAGGCAAAATGAAATTCCTGGATGGCAGCGGCGCTTGTCATTTGATTCGACAAGACAACATATGATTGATCGTCTGCGTTGTCCTCAATCACATGGACGGCCTCAACGTCCGCCGCGCTTACGCTCGGAGAAAAATAGGGATACTTCAAATTGAACTGCGGGTAGCTGAAGAACCAAGCGTGAACGACAATCAAACAGAGGCACGTTCCAAGAACCGTACCGGACGCGCGCCAGCGATTTCCAATTCGCGCGAATGCGACGGCAATCAGCGGCAGGGGGACCAGGTACCAGGCCGTCAATAACCGAAGCGCGAATTCCGACTGTTCATGCGAAATAATCCCTCGAAAAGAAAACAACGTGCTGACGCCAAGAATGGCACCAAGCAATCCTGCCGTAAAGGCAAGGTATGGTAGCGCCGCGTCCATGCGTCGCGCGAACCAAAGGAACAGAGTCGTTCCGACACCGATGCAAACCATCGGAAACCAGTATCGAAAGCCATATATTGCTTGGAGAAACCAGGGAATCTGCGGGTATGGATTAGAAAAAGGCGAATGGAACAACGTCAAAAAACGGTCTCCCTCCCGCCAAAGAGACAAGAAATCGATTCCAATCCCCTGTTTCCACTGGTACACGACAAACAATGCCGGCACGGAACATGCGACTGCGGCCGTAAGAAGCGCAAGCATCGCGGGACCGAGGAAGACACGAGTGCGCACACGAAACCATATGCCAAACCCAATGACGAAAACGAACGAAGGGACCGCAAGAAGCGGATGAAATAGGATCATTGATATGGTTCCAAGAGACAATGATACGAATGCAAGACGCGACGAGCCAACGACTGGAATCAAAAAAAGCAGGACAAGATACCACACATATGTCCACGTAAACGGAACGGTAAACGTGGCGAGCATGAAAGGTTGGACAAGGGCGACTATCCACCATGAACGCGCGTCACGATCGCTCAAATTCCATCCGTATCGCAATCCAAGATACGCCCCGACAGGAATGACCACGGATGAAAAAAGAGGAAGCGCCCATATGTCAATGGTACGAATGGAAATTCCCGAAACGAAATGGACCGCCGCCACGGAAAGATATTGCCCGACGTACAAGATTTGTCTCGGCTCGATAAATCCATTTCTTACGAGTTCTTCCTCGGCGGCCCGATGCAAAAATGGATCGAAACCGAACCCAACCCCGTAAACAACGGCGGAAATGCTCACGGCAACAAACGTGTGCCAAACCGCAAATAGCAAACTAATACGATCACCCCTCATCCGTGACCCGAAAAATAATAAAAGCGTGGAGAGGCCGAAGAGGACGAACGGTTGCCAACTAAACGTGTTCCAGGGACTGATGATGGCCTCGTCCGTTCTCGCCATGACGAATAAAACGAATAGGATGATATCCGCCGCGCAGGACAGCCCCAAAAAAAGAAGCCCCGCGTCCATATGAACGCGATGGATTTTTGGGATGACCAGACTTTCTCGTCGCGAAAGTGTGATAAGGAAAATAGTAGAGCCAAGGGCGACCGACCACGACAATACCTGTGTCAGTGGAAAAAACACGTAAGAGACAACAAGGAGGATAGCTGCGACAGACGCGACGATGATCAGACGAAATGCGAGGCGTGGCAGCCAGTCTTTTTCCAATTCCATATGAACGACAGTATACCGTATCAAGCCCAATTCGACCTGAAATAAAAAAGATCCCGGGTGGGATCATGAGGAGTTGCGGACTGAAAGGCCGGCGTGCTTCGTGGGGCCACTTTCAACGAGGTGTTCCTCGGCGACGAACGGCCGCAGTCGGCACTCGAAGCGACTAACCACGTTCCCTTCCCGTCCCCGAAACAGGTCGCAGGTAACCGTCATGGGAACGTACCGGGTAACCACGCCATGGTTCCGCTCGGCCTCATGCGGACCGACGAACCTCGTTGTGCCACGTCGCGCGGACGGAATTTCTACGCCGGCACGGATGATGCGTCGAAACGCGTCTTCCAATGATTCGTCGTCGGTAACGCGGATCAAAGACCATCGGGCCGGCACGCGCCCGATACTGACCCGCCGCATGTTCGGTCAGAAAATACTGACCAAATACGCTTCCTGGACGTATTCTCGCAACCCGACCGCACTGGTCATCAGGCAGTATTCCTTCCCTGGCAGACGGAAAATCTGGGTGTCGCCAAAACGTCCGACAAGCGTTCTTGGCAAAATTTTCGGACGCGATATGATTTGTGGCGGATCCTTCACAATGGAGGTGGATCGTGGAACGTCTGTTCTTGCTCATCGGAACGCACTTCCTCGGTGATTTCCCCTTCCAGAGCGAATGGATGGTGAAGCACAAGGGGAGAAACTTCTCGTTCGTGGATTCGGCGACGGGCGTCGAGATCTGCGTAGCCAGGTGGTACGAGGTAATGTTCTACCACGTCGCCACATACGTGGCGACGATGTACGTCTTCATGCGGCTCGCCGGATACTCCCCCGCGCCCCAGGGCGTGATCATCGACGGGGTCATGCACTACCTGGTCGATGCCCTCAAGTGCCGCGGCGTCATCAAGGCCATCTGGCTCGACCAGCTCTGTCACCTCATGGTGCGCACGGCGCTCTGGTGGGTGGGATGGCTGTAACCATGGGTAACGCAAAACCGGACGATTGCTCGTCCGGCCTTTTTTTTCCTACGGCGTGTACAGGGTTTGAAATACGTCATTCCAGGCGGTCTCTTCCCCGAGAAACACCGAGACGATGATAAGAGTCCCGTTCCTGTCGAACAAGTAATGAGCCTTGTCCGTCCCCATTTCCGTCGTGCTCGTCACCTTCTTGAGTTGAAGCCCGTTCATGACCACGTCCTCGACGGACTTTACCTCGACGACGCCATCCGGATTCGAGGCAACGAGCGCCGCAGTGAACGCGTCCGCGCTCAGGCCAGGCGCCGCGTAAAACCAGGCGATGTTCGTTGCGTCCTTTTCCCGCACGGTATCGCGCAACGAGATGAAAAAATCCACGTCGAATCCGAGGTACTGGGACGCGCGGTTCTCCCCCTCGCGCTGGCGAACCTCCATATTCGAAGGATACGCGAACGTGAACCCGTAATCCGCATTCTCGTACGCAGTCATGTTCGGGTCCAAAACGGGCCTTTCCTGCGTTTTCGCGCACCCGAATCCCGCAACGGCAACGATCGCTAACGCGGCGAATAATCGTTTCATAAAGCAAGGAAAGATTGAATGGATTCAAGGATGTCAGCCTGCGATATCAGCCGGCTGTCCGGACAGGAACGCTCCTTCCACTCCACGGATTCCTGTGCCAGGGTCTTCTCCGAAACGACCAGTCGGAGTGGCATGCCGAGAAGGTCCGCGTCCGCGAACTTTTCCCCGGCAGACACGCCAACGCGGTCGTCCCAAAGAACCTCTACGCCCGCCTTGGCCAGCTCGTCATGCAAGTCAGATGCCGACTGTGAAACACGTCCAGCAACGTCAGCGTCCTTCGAGCCGAGCGAAACGAGACAAACCGCAAACGGCGCGACCGACTTCGGCCAGATGATTCCACGGTCGTCATGCCAAACTTCCACGATGGATCCCATAAGGCGTGACATTCCGATGCCATAACAACCCATCCATACCTTCCCTTGCGTGCCATCCTCAAGCGCAACGGTAAAGCCAAAGTCATCGGCGAAGCGCGTGGAGAGCTTGAAGATATTGCCAACCTCAATCGATTTCGTCTCATGAATTTTTCCACCGCACTTTGCACAAGCGTCGCCATCCTTCACTTCCGCAATTTCACGATTCACGGACCAACGACATTTGTCACAAACATAGATAAGATCTTCCCCGTACGGCGTCGCGACCTGATACTCATGGCTGTACTTTGAGAAAACTCCACCCGATGCCTCCGTCTTAATCGCGTCGAGGCCCATTCGCTGGAACAGCTTGGCGTAACGTTCTCCAACCGTGTCATAATACGCATCAAGATCTTCCAAAGAGACATGAAAGCTATACATGTCCTTCATGGAAAACTCACGGCCACGAAGCAATCCGGATTTCGCGCGGGCCTCATTGCGAAACTTGTCCTGAATCTGATAGGCGGATACCGGTAAATCCTTATACGATTTCACGAATGCCTGCACGAGCGGCGTGACCACCTCCTCATGAGTCGGTCCGAGCGCAAACTCCTTTTCTCCGGCGCCAACAAGCTTAAACAGCACGTCGATGGAATCCCAACGCTTCGTCGTTTCCCAGGGCCCCTTCGGGATGAGGGCCGGCATCAGCACCTCTTGCCCGCCGACCGCGTCCATTTCCTCGCGCACGATCGTCTTGATCTTGTTAAGCACCCGAAGCCCAAGCGGAAGAAAGGTGTAAATTCCCGCGGAAAGCTGGTCCACAAACCCGCCCTGGATCAGTAACCTGGCATTCGTGGAATCTGCGTCGGCCGGTGCCGCCTTATTGGTCTTCGCAAATAGAGAAGAATATCGCATAGTGGATAGATCCTAACAAACCAACGGGTTCTTGCCAACTTCGGGGACGCCGCGCCAAAAACGCAAGACGACCCATTTCAAACTGGGTCGTCTTGTGGTGCGGACGGAGGGACTCGAACCCCCGACCCCCTGGTTCGAAGCCAGGTGCTCTATCCAGCTGAGCTACGTCCGCATGTGCGTTATGACACCATCGAATTACGATTTCCCTCGGCCCCGTCATCGAGACCAAAATGGCTCTCGAACGGCATAATCTTAACGTAAATCTTGACATCGGTCAATGCGCTTGGCATAATCTCGGCACGAATCCCGGGCGCGCGTAGCTCAGGGGTAGAGCAGGTGGCTCTTAACCACTTGGTCGGGGGTTCAAATCCCTCCGCGCGCACCAAAAACCGGTCCAACGCAAGTCGGACCGGTTTTTGTTTGTCCGCGCACCCTTGCTTATCGTGTCAGCGCGATGGTTTCGGAAAGTTCCGCGGACGGGGCTGCGACCGTAATGCGGCCGTCAGCGTCCTGCGAAATCGTATAACCGGTGAGATAGACGGCCTCGGAGGTCCAGCCGGCGCCCGTGGCCGAAGGGTCATACGGAAGCGAGGAGAGATACTCCGTAACAAGGCACGGGGCAATATCGTATTCGCTGGTACCCGCGTCGCCGTCATCCGGTGCCATGCTGGTTGCCACGGCCGGCAGCGCGCCGGTCGCGCAGGTAAACACACCGCTGTTCTCGGCCATGTTGGCACTAATCCCGTTCATGACGGTATTCAGGTGCGAATAACGCGTTGAGTTACGGGCGAGCGCGAATTGGCGCGCCGGATTCAATACGGCGACGACGATGCCGACCAAGATGGCAATGAGGGCCATCACGATGAGCATTTCAAGGAGTGTAAACCCCTTAACGTTCTTCACGAACATATGCGTTGTGAGATAACGAATAAAATTAACGTGTGGACAACTTGTTTACAGTATAGCAAATCCTGCGAATTACATCCAAAGATGGTATACTCTTCTCAAACGATCCCGTCCTATGCCATCCAAAATAAAACTGCCGCCAGAAAAAAATAAAAAAGGGATGGAAAAGTTTGAGGATATGCTCGTCAAGGGAACCCGCGAGTCGCAAAAGATCCCTTCCCTTCGAGAAATCAAGAAGCTCGAAACCGCGTCCGTTCGAGATCTCGTCGACGGTATCATCAAATTCGCGTATCTCTCCCGTACGTCCGACGTCCATATTGACCCGGGCGAAAGCGTGATGACCGTACGCTACCGAATCGACGGGATCCTGTACGACGTGCTCGTCCTCCCGAAAAAGATGCTCATCACGACCTTGACTCGTATCAAGGTTCTCTCGGAAATGAGGACGGACGAGCATATGGCTGCCCAGGACGGACGGTTTCGACTAATGTTCGACGGACTGCCAGTCGACGTGCGCGTTTCAATTGTTCCGACGTATCACGGCGAAAACGTGGTCATGCGTCTGCTCGTTGGACAGGCACGCGCCATTGAAATGGAAGAACTCGGCATGGAACAGGTCGACCTGGAACGCGTCCAACGCAACCTGGTCAAATCGTACGGCATGCTCCTTGCGACGGGCCCGACCGGCTCCGGAAAAACGACCACGCTCTACTCGGCGCTCCAACAGCTCAACAAGCGGGACATTTCCATCATCACCATCGAGGATCCAATCGAATACACCATCGCCGGAATGACGCAGATCCAGGTAAACCCGCAAACAAACCTTACGTTCGCCCAGGGGCTTCGTTCCATCGTGCGCCAGGACCCGAACGTGATCATGGTCGGCGAGATCCGCGACGAGGAAACCGCTGGCATCGCGGTCAACGCCGCCATGACCGGACACCTCCTGCTTTCCACGCTTCACACGAATGACGCGGCCGTCACGCTTCCGCGTCTCCTGGACATGGGCATTGAGCCGTTTTTGATCGCTTCCACGGTCAACGTTGCGATCGGTCAGCGACTGGTCCGAAAACTCTGCCAAAAATGCGTAACCACGAGAAAGCTCTCGGACGTCGAGCAGGAAAGCCTCCAACACCTGTTGCCGCAGGGCTTTATCCGCCAATTCAAGGACTTCGCGGAACCAAAGGGATGTGACGCGTGCAATGAGGCAGGATATCAGGGACGCATCGGCGTTTATGAGGTGCTCGAAATGACCGAGCGGATTCGTCATATGATCATGAAGCGCGAAACTGCGGACGAAATCCGAAAGGCCGCGATCGAGGAAGGAATGACCACGATGCTCATGGACGGGCTTCGAAAGGCCTCGGCGGGCATCACGTCCGTTGCCGAGGTGCTTCGGGTGATCCACAGCTAAGTATGTTCCAAAAGAAAAAAGACGACGCGTCCGCCTGGACGAAGGCGAAGGCCAGCCGATTCCTGCTCCTTTCGAGCAAGGAAAAAATGTTCTTCGCGAAGTACCTTGGCGTCATGCTGCAGGCCGGGATCCCGCTTGATCGGAGCCTCGTGGCCATCCACAACCAATCCCGTTCGTCTTCCCTGCATGCGGTGCTGCACATCGTGCTGACCGATGTGGCTTCGGGTGAGTTTCTTTCTTCCTCTCTCAAAAAATTTCCGAGACTGTTCGACAATCTGTTCATCAACATGGTAACCGTGGGCGAGGAATCCGGCACGCTCGCGGAATCCATGTTCCGTCTTGCCGACCACATTGGGAAGACGCGCGAGCTTCAGGCAAAAATTCGCGGGGCGACCTTGTATCCGCTGATCGTCGTTTCCGGCACGCTCGCGACCGCGGCCTATCTGGTGCTGGTATTGCTCCCGCAACTCGCCCCTCTATTCATTTCTCTCAATATCGATCTCCCCTGGACGACGCGCGTGGTGCTGAACGGATCCGTATTCCTCACGAACGAATGGCCGTGGGTCATTGCGGGAATCGTCGCCCTCATCGGCGCGTGGATCACCTTGCGGCACATCCAGCCTACTCGCTACGCCATAGACTGGGTTGCCTTGCGCATCCCGGTTTTGGGCCCGTTAATTAAAAAAATCGAAATCGCCCAGATGTCGAGCGTCGCTGGCACGCTGCTCAAGGCCGGCGTCACCATCATTGACGCGTTAAAAATTGCAGCCGCAAGCGCGGGCAACGCCGTCTACCGTCACTGGTACTTCGCGGTCGCGGACTCCATTCAGGAAGGCGAGGACATTTCCCATTATCTCGCGAAGCACCGCGGTCTGTTCCCCGGCTTCGTGACGCAGATGATTGCCATCGGCGAGGAGACGGGCAAGCTCGACGACTCGTTCCTGTTCATCTCCGATTTCGCGCAAACGGAAATCGACGACGCGACAAAAACGCTTACCACGGTGCTTGAGCCGCTGTTGCTACTCGTCGTCGGGGGATTCGTCGGGTTCATCGCCATTGCCATCATTACCCCGATTTACTCGCTCACCACCGGAATCCACACATAGTATGCGTTCACGGAACGGATTCACCTTGGCAGAGGTCACCATCGTGCTGGGACTGTTTGGCATTCTCGTCATGCTCGGCACCACCCTTTCGGGATCCTTCCTTCGCGACCAATACCTGCGAACTGCCGGTGAAACCGTCATCGCGGAGCTGCGACGCGCGCAAATCGATGCCTGGTCGCAAGCCGACGATTCCGCGCACGGGATCAAGGTCCTCACCGATTCGGTTGTGCGCTATTCCGGCGACACCTATGCCAGTCGTACGCCAGCCCTCGATAAAACGACGAACCTTTCCTCGGAAATATCCGTCCCGGAAACGAGCGAGATTGCCATTCCAAAAGGAGCGACGGGACCGTCCGTAGAAACCATGCTTTCCATTGACAACGACTCGCTAGCCATTGATATCACCCTGACCCCCTATGGCGTTCTCACCGTCGCGGAGCGGACAATCGGTCATTGAGGTCCTGATCGCCATCTTCATCCTGGCCTCCATGAGCACGGCCGCGTTCGTGCTGCTAAGCTCCACGTTCGTGGAAGGTCTTGTGGCCAGCGAGCGCACTCGGGCGGAAGATCTGCTGACAAACGGATTCGAAGCGGTTCGCCAAATTCGCGACACGTCTTTTGACAATCTCGACGCGGGAACGCACGGGCTCTCCGAAACGGACGGTATCTGGACATTTTCTGGTTCCGAAGATGTGACCAACGCGTTCCACAGATCCGTGGACATCACGACCATTGACGACGCGACGCGCGAGGTCACGGTCGCCGTGACGTGGACCAACCGGCTCGGTCGAACGGAAGAACGCGCGGTGACGACTCGCCTCACGAACTGGCGCACCCCAATGATCCCGGCCGCAAGCAACTGTTACGGATACACGGTCACGGGCGACTGGATGAACCCGATCGTCATCGGCAATGCGGACATCGGCGCGGGAAACCAGGGAACGGACGTGGTCGTGAACCTGCCGTACGCGTATGTCAGTGGCGTCGCCGCTTCCTCCGGAAAGCCCGACCTGTTCGTATTCGACGTAAGCGTCCCGACCGCGCCCATGCTTGTCAGCTCCGTTGACGTCGGTGCGGGCGGCATGAACACGTTATCTATTTCCGGCGACTATCTGTACGCCGCATCTCCAAATGACGACCAGGAATTTCTGGTATTCGACGTAAGCGATCCACGCAGTCCAAGCCTTGTCGCCCACACGAATCCGACGGGAAGCGCGGACGGGCTGACTGTCATCGTAAAAGGTTCCTTAGCCGTACTCGGCCGATCGTCGTCCACGAACAGCGAAATCTACTTTTACGACGTGACGGATCCGACTGTCCCCTCCCTTCTGGCCACGTTTGAGACGGACGATAGCATCAACGACTTCGCCACGAACGCCACGCATGTCTTTGCGGCGGGGGATTCGAGCGCCGAAGGACTCACGATTTTCGACGTGACAAATCCGCTCGTTCCAATCCAGGTGAGCGCAACGGACATCGGCGAGGAAAATAAGAGTATCGCCTATAACGAGCCGGGAACGCTCTTCGTTGGTCAGGAAGACGCGCTTGTCACGGTTGACGTCGCGGATCCGACGGCGCCAATCGTCACGGCCGCCGTCGCGACCGGGACGGAAATCAAGGACATGGTTTGCACGAGCAACAATCTCCTGTTTACCGGGACGGACAGCAGCACGAAAGAATTTATCGCGCTCGACATTTCAGATTTAAATGCGCTTTCGGAATATTCCTCCTTGAACTTCCCGCAGGTCGTTTCGGGAATTGATTTTGCGGCCAACATGGTGTTTGCCGCGGTTCGCAGCAATGACGCGCTGCGCATTATTACCTCTTCCCCATAATATGAAGCGCAGCGGATTCACACTCGTCGAAGTCCTCCTGTACGTGACGCTTTTCGCGATCACCATGGGAACGCTTGCCTCCATCTACGCGAACAATCTTGCGACGGACCGGCTGGCACGACGCGAACAAGATCTGAACGAGACGAGATACATGGTCACGTCGCAATTGCGGGAACTCGTTGAGTCGGCCGGACAAATCACGTCTCCGGCTTCTGGTTCCGCGACCACGTTGGAAATCGACGGCAACGGGATAACGGATGGACCGGTAAGCGTTTTCGTGACCGACGGCGTTCTGTATCTCGACACAATATCGCAAGCCCCCGCTCCCCTGACCCCTCCGGGCGTCTCGGTCGATGAGTTTACGGTCACTCGTACGGCCGGTTCTCCTCCGGGCCTCGACCTGTCTATAACGCTTTCCGTGAACGCGGGAACCAGAACTATTTCCGATGTCCTCACATTATTCGTTGCCCTCAGATATGAATAAGATTCCCCCGCGCGGATTCGCCATCGTTGGCACGGTACTCGTATTTTGCGTTGTCATTATTCTCACCGCGGCCGCGACGTCACTCCGGCTCGCAAACCAATTGGGCCAGGGAACCGAGGCGCGGCAACGGGAAGACGCGCAACGACTCGCGGAAGGATGCGCGGAAACGGCGCTCCAGAGCCTTCGTGAGGATCCCGCGTACGCTGGAAATGAATCAATCGCGATCGGGACGGAAACGTGCGCTGTCCGTCCGGTGCTGTCCGGGGCCGTCACCACGATACAAACAGAGGCGACCGTTGACGGTCACCCCTATCGGATCAAAATTGAACTGGACGACCTGGAAACCGTTCACGTGACGTCGTGGTCGCACGTGGTCGACTTCTAGCGCCGGCGGCGCGTCGGCAGATATGCCACGGCATCCTCCTCTCTCACCTGTTTTGCTTTCACGAGTTCCGTAATCGCCGACTCAAGCGAAACCATTCCCTCCGACCGTCCCGTTTGAATGACGGTCGGTATTTGTTCGACCTTGTTTTCTCGGATCAGGTTCGCGCACGCCGGCGTATTCATCAGAATCTCACGCGCGGCAACACGGCTTCCCTTTACGCGCGGCAGTAACACCTGTGCCACCACGCCGCGCAGCGTCAACGCAAGCTGGGCGCGTACCTGGTCCTGCCGGTGTTCCGCGAACGAATCAACAATGCGATGTACCGCCTGGGCGGCCGAATTCGTGTGCAGCGTCGAAAAAACGAGATGCCCCGTCTCCGCGAGGGTCAGCGCCGCGGCGATCGTTTCCGGGTCTCGCATTTCACCAACCATAATCACGTCCGGATCCTGGCACAACGCGTGACGCAACCCCTCCGCGAACGACAGCGTGTCCGACCCGACCTCGCGCTGCTTCACGAGCCCCTTGGCGTTCGGAAAGACGAATTCGATCGGATCCTCGAGCGTCAGAATATGGACGGCGTCGTGCGCGTTGATGTCGGCGAGCAACGAGGCAAGCGTGGTTGATTTTCCCGCGCCGGACGGACCGGTCACGAGCACCAGCCCGTGGGGCGAACGAGCGAGGTCCACGACGCTTTCCGGCAAACCAATGTCCTTGAACGAAGGGATCGCAAGCGGAATCAGTCGGGCCGCGACCGCGACATTCCCGCGCTCGACATGAACGTTGAACCGAAAACGATATCCCCCCTCTTCGTATCCGAAATCCAATTCGAGCTTTTCCTGAAATATCTTCCACTGTCGGTCAGAGACGATCTCGCGCACCAGGGTCTCAATTGCGGATCCGGTCAGCGCACGGGCGTCCGTGGACCGCAGCGCGCCGTCAATGCGATGCGTGGGTGGATGCCCGTCGGCCAGATGAAGATCGGAAGCGCCTTCCGCGACGGCGGCCCTTAACAGCGAGGACATGGACATACGCGTTTCGAAAATATGGTTACCAGCCCTTCACCTTCAATCCGGCGGCTGCGGCCGCGACCTGCGCCTCCTGTTTGCTGGTTCCGGTTCCGACCGCGACCTGTTCTTTCTCAAGATAGATTCCAACCTGAAACACTTTCGCGTGGTCAGGACCCTCCTCGGAAAGCACGCGATAGCTCGGCGTAATCCCCAATTTTTCCTGTGAGGCCTCCTGGAACTGGCTCTTCGGATCAACGTACAGCCGCTCCTCGAGAATTTCCGGAAGCTTGGAAACGATGGTACGCAGAACGAACTGCTTGGACTCCTCCCATCCGAGGTCAAGATAGATCGCGCCGATCATCGCCTCAAATGCGTTCGCCAGGATATACCGGCGTGCCTTCGACTTGTTATCCTTTGATTCGCCGCGCGAAAGATACAGGTAATCGTCCACCCCGAGCGATTCGCAAACGCCCGCCATCATGTCCGCGTTCACGAGCGCCGCGCGCCAGTTGGTAAGATCGCCCTCCGGATTTTCATAGTTGTGGTAGAGGTGCTCGGTTACGACGAGCTCGACCACGGCATCGCCGAGAAATTCGAGCCGTTCGTTGTGGCCGAGTGAAAAATCCGGATGCTCGTTCAAATATGAGCGATGAACAAGCGCTTGGCGTAGCGTGTCTTTGTTGAGAAACGTCACGCCGAGGGCCTGTTCGAGCGTTTCAAGTTCAGGCATATGGTCGTTAAGCGTTAGGTGTTGGTAATGATTCTGGCTCTGATTCCCTTTTCTTTGGGGGATTCTTGTCGATCTCCTTTGCTTCCCCTTTCGCGAGCATATCTTTGTACACGGCCCCAAGCACGCCATTTACGAATCTCCCGGATGCCTCGCCCCCGAAAGACTTGGCGAGCTCGATCGCCTCGTTGATGGCAACCTTGCTCGGGACGGACTCCGAGAACTTCAACTCGAAACAGCCAAGACGAAGGATGTTTCGGTCAATGATGGTAATGGTTTCAAGCGGCCAATCCGGCGCGAAATGGGTAATGATCTCATCGATCTCCTTGTGGTGCCGAAGCGTGCCGTCCACGAGATCCTGCACAAAGCCGCCGTCTTCGAAATCCGGGGCGAACTCGTCACGATTGAATGCGATAATTCTTGGAAGATCGACGTTCTCCTGTCCTAAAAAGTCCCATTGGTACAAAGACTGCATGGCAATGGTGCGGGCGAGATGACGGTTGCTCATAAAGGGCGAGTGTGGCTAAGGGGGCGAATGCCATCATGGTAACACGAAGGCGCAGCTTTCGCTACGCCTTTTTCTCGTTCTTGTGCTCGTGATCGTGCTCCTGGGGCGGAACAGGCGGCTTTTTGGCCGTAAGACGCTTGACCAGGCGGGCGGCGGCGCGAGCAGTGTCAACCACCGTGCGACCGCGATAAAATCCGCAGATCTTGCAGGCGCGATGCGGGAGCACCGGGGCCTTGCACTTCTGACACTCAGTCGCCGACGTCTTGGCGAGCGCAAAATGCGAGGCACGACGGCGCTTGTGGGAAGATGTACGGCGATGTCCAGGAAGACCCATATCGGTGGGGATCGAAATTAGTACGGCAGGACTATACCAAACGGATAAAAAACGGTCAAGATCGGGGAAAAAGACCGGCGTGGGTCAAGAGAGGGACAAGGTGAGCTATCATTGACGTCATGAACTGACCATGATTGACTGGCAGTACCCCGCTCGGTCGTTTCCAACGACTGACGTTCCTTCCCATAACGCGGATATGACACATGCAACACGGTCAGGAGAGCTCTCATGCACCAACCCCTCGACTGGAAGAGGGTCCATGCGGCTCTCTTCCGTGAAGCTAGGCAACGCGGCTTGCCGACTGAACGTCTCAGCCGCGTACAAGACATTCTGCCTGAACTCATTCACTCGTGCGGGGACTACTCGCACTCGCGCCGAATGGCGATCCGGATCGGATCTCGGCTGTTGGACGAAACCCCACGGATCATCGTCCCAACGTGCCCGGCATACCCAAATCGACGCGGAAAGTTCCTCCCAGTGACTACGCTGAAATCCGGCGTGTCGCTCGTAACCATCAGGCACATCCCGTTCCTACTCCGCGTCACCGAACTGATTCCAGAAGCGAGCGTAACCATTCTCGTCGCAAGCCACGAGGCAAATGATCCGGCCTTGCGTCGGGCAACGAGCCTGTCGCGAAAGGAATTCGAACACCGTATCCGCGGTACCATCCACGCGACCCGAAAACGCGTCGCGGAATACGGATGGAACGTCGAGGCGATCACGGACTTCTTTCCGTCGTTTCTCGCTTGCCGCGCCGCGACCATAAGATGGATCGGAAACGACCAATCACTCGCACGACACATAGACGCGGATACGCTCGCTCGCGAGCACTTCTATCAACTGTTCTGCGGCGCAGAAACGTATGAGGAAAAACGTGCGCGAACGACAAAAACCGCGGCGGAATACACCTGCCTTGGCCGACACGCCAAGGATCAGGCGTACCTCATCGTGAACCATACGACTACGAATCTGGCATGGTACATTCCCGTTGGCGTCGCTCTTCTCCACCATCACGTCAGCGTTTACTGACCGGAACCCAGTCCTCCGGTCTTTTTTTATTCGAAAACACGACGACTAAATCCTTCCCCACTGCGTACCGTCCATTCAAGCCGGTTCGTATGCCGTTCATATAAATCAAGCTGCGTGTCAATCCCATAAATCAAATACCGTGACTCGATCCAGTTTGAATGCCGAAGGTTAATCATGAACAGATGGACCCCTTTGTCGAACTCATCGAAGGAAATAGGCAAGCGTGCCCGATAGGCACGGAGGAATGCTCGTCCCAATTCGTAATTCTGTTCCGTGTCGCCGTCGTCAAAGCAATTGATAATGAGGCTGCGCGCAAGCTCATACGCGCGCGGCCCAATAACGGCCTTCTCAAAGTCGTAGACATGCGTGATCTCATGCGATGGAGTCACGAACATATTTGGGTAGATGAAATCTCCGTGCAACAAACAATCATACGGAAGCTGGATGTCCTGCAGGTCGACCGAATTATGACGAACGAGTTCTGCCTTTTTTTGAAGTGAGACCGCGATCTGCCGGTCAAGTTCAGACGGGGATGCAATGCGCGCAAGCTCATATTCGAGCTCGGCATATTCCATAAAAAACTTTCGCCGACTCCATAATCGAAGTGGCTGAAAATGTCGATCAGGAAACTTTAATCCAGCCTTATGAAAATGCGCCAGCATATCCCCCACGTGCTCCACTAACGTCATGTCAATCTCTCGAAGCGCTGGAACATATCCGTCGACAAACGGAAAGATACTTAGCCAATGATCGTCTACCCAAAATGCGCGCCGACCCGAACGATCCTCAATGGGCATGATGACAGGAAATCCCTGCGATGAAAAAAACTCCTCCGCATACTTTATCTCATGGACGATCGTGCTGATCTTATTGCGATACTGCTTCAAAAAGTATATGCCCTGATCCGTCGTCATCCGGTAGTTGTGGCACATGTAGCCGCCATAGATGAAAGACAGGTCCTGTACCTCGCCCAAGTCAAAAAAAACACGCACCCGGTCGGCAAGTTTGGCCTGGTCCACATGTGGGCGAAGCGGATGATCGATCGTCATAGGTTCAAAAACGCCGCAGCGTTCGCTGCGGCGTTTTTATCATACGATGGTCGACGTGGCAACCGTGTCGTTCTCCTTCTTGAACCGCATGATGCGCACACCCTGCGTGGCGCGACCAAGCACGGAGATCGAACCGATCGTGGAACGAATCACCTGTCCCGCCTCGGACACGACCAGGAGGTCACGGTCGTCCTTGGCATTCACGATGAACGCGGCCACGATCTGGCCTGTTTTTTTCGTGATGTTCGCGGTCTTGATGCCGGATCCTCCGCGACCCTGCACCTTGTATTCCATGAGATCCGAGCGTTTCCCATAGCCGTTGCGCATCACGATGAGCAGGTGGATCATGTTGGCCTTCTTGGCGGACCCTTCCTCAATGACGTCCATGCCAACGATCTGGTCGGATCCCTTCAGTTTCATCCCGCGCACGCCGGAAGCCGTGCGTCCCATTGGACGGACGTTTTTCTCGCTGAACCGAATTGCCTGCCCGGCCTCGGAAACGAGCACGATCTCATCCTTGCCCGTGGTTGGACGCACCCAGAGCAGGTTGTCATTGTCCTTGAGTTTGATGGAGATAAGTCCGTTGGAGCGCACATGGTCGAACTCGGACAACTCCGTCTTCTTGATGGTGCCCTTGGTGGTCACCATGATGAGGTGCTTGTACGACTCCATGTCCTCCATCGACAGGGTCGCCGTGACGTTTTCGCCAGGGGAAAGCGACAAGAAATTGACGAGTGCCTGGCCCTTGGCCGTGCGGCTCGATTCCGGCACGTCGTACGCCTTCATCTTGAACACGCGGCCGCGGCTCGTAAAGAACAACAGGTCCTTGTGCGTCGACGTGGTAAACACCTGGTCAATGACGTCCTCTTCCTTGGTGGTAATGCCGGCCACGCCCTTGCCGCCACGATGCTGCGTCTTGAACGTCTCGGGCGGAATGCGCTTGATGTACCCGTCGCGGGTAATCATGATGACGGTCGGCACGTCCGGAATGACGTCTTCCATGGAAAACTCCCTGACCCCGCTCGCGATGATCTGCGTCCGACGCGGCGTCGCGAACTTCTCCCGCAAATCCTTCACTTCCGTCGCGATCACGGCGAGCATTTTCTTTTCGGACTTCAGGATGGATTCAAGTTCCTTGATGATCTTCATCTTCTCGTCGTACTCCTGCTCGATCTTCAATCGCTCGAGGTTCGCGAGCTGTTGCAGGCGCATCTCGAGAATGGCCACGGCCTGGAGCTCGGATAGGCGGAACTGCTTGATAAGATTGACCCGCGCCTCGTCCTTGTCCTTCGACTTCTTGATGGTGGCGATGATCTTGTCAATGGATTCGAGCGCGATGCGGAGACCCTCGAGAATGTGCGCGCGGTCCTGCGCGCGGGTGAGATCGAACTGCGTGCGGCGCCGTACGACCTCGCGGCGATGCCTCACGTATTCCTCAAGCATCATCTTGAGGTTCAAAATGCGCGGCTGGATCACGTCCACGAGCGCCATCATGTTGAAATGGAAGCTTTCCTGCAGCTGCGTGGTCTGATATAGGCGGTTGAGCACCTTTTTCGGATACGCGTCCTTCTTGAGCTCGATCACGATGCGGACGCCTTCCTTGTTGGATTCGTCGCGCAAATCGCGAATGCCTTCGATTTTCTTGTCGCGCACATTGTCCGCGATGCGTTCGAGCAGCGTGGACTTGTTCACCAGGTAAGGAATCTCATGGACGATGATCATGAAGTTTCCCTTCTTGTCCTCCACGATTTCCGTTTTCGCGCGTACCACGATGCCGCCCTTGCCGGTCGCGTATGCCTGTTTCAAATCATTCGCCCCGTAAATGATGGCGCCGGTTGGAAAATCCGGACCCTTCACAAATGTCGTCAGGTCGTCGACCGATGCCTCCGGGTTGTCGATGAGATGTAAAACGGCGTCGCACACCTCGCCGAGGTTGTGCGGCGGGATGTTTGAGGCCATGCCGACCGCGATGCCGACGGTCCCGTTGATGAGAAGGTTCGGGAGTTTCGCCGGAAGCACCTTCGGCTCCTTGTGCGTCCCGTCGAAGTTCGGGACGAAGTCGACGGTCTCCTTTTCAATGTCAAACAAAAGTTCCTCGGAGATACCGGAAAGTTTCGCCTCGGTATAGCGGTAGGCGGCCGCGCGATCGCCGTCGAGCGAACCGAAGTTTCCCTGGCCTTTGACGAGCGGGTCGCGCAACGAAAAATCCTGCGCCATGCGCACGAGCGAATCATACACGGCGCTGTCGCCGTGCGGGTGATATTTCCCGAGCACGTCACCGACCACGGTGGCACATTTCTTGAACTTGGCCGTGGAACGCAACCCCGTCTGCCACATGGAGTACAGGATGCGCCGATGCACCGGCTTCAGGCCGTCGCGTACGTCCGGAAGCGCGCGGCCGACAATGACGGTCATCGCGTAATCGAGGTACGACGTGTTCATTTCCTCGACAATGGAGCGCGGCTCGATTTTGCCAAGCATCCGGTCATCCGGCTGCTCTTCGATTTTTTGTTCTTTTGCCATACCTATTCCTTAACTTCGGAATCATCAGCGACAACTGCGCCCGCCCCCTGCAAATCCTGCGCCAAGATCTCCGCAACCGCGTCAACCGCGTCCTGACGCTGTTCTCCCTCGGCGATCTTTTGATCGATCATCTCCTGAAATCCTGCTTTTACCGCCGAAAGCACTTCCGGATCCGGTTGGGTTTCGGCACGGACGTTGCCGGCGGTGTCGGCCACGGAAGCGACCATTTCCCTTGCTCCGGCCACTCCCTGCTCAACCGTCATCCGAACCGACCACCCCCACACCGCCACGATAATCGCGACGGCAAGCGATGTGAACGCGATAAACGCCATCCGGTCGCGTCTGCTGGGTTGCGTTCTCGGAATTGACATACGCTTATGTGCGGGCAAGTTCCATGATCAGCATGTCCTCTTCCGGAAGATCCTTGCGCGCGAACTTAAACTTGTTGGTTGCCTCGCGACGACAAGCGCCGATCGCCTTGCAAAAATCATCCGCGGTCGCGAGCGTTTCCTTCATGTTCGGGACCGCATGCGTCATGGGTACGACCACGCGCGGCTCAATCTGGGAGATAACCTCCGCGGCAAGCTTCGGCGTGAGGACGCGTCCGCCGCCAACCGGAACCATGAGCACGTCGACCGTGCCAAGCTCCTCCAACTCCTTGTTGGTGAGCACGCGGTTAAGCGCCCCAAGATGCGCGACGCGCATCCCCTCCGACTCAATGCGGAACAGAATCGTTCCCTCGGACTGGTTCGCGTACACGAACACATCTTTTATCTCAAATTCGCCCGGCATTTTCACGACGAACGGATCTCCGCCAACGGCGGAAAGGTTATTGGCATCCGATTCGTCATGCGAAACGCAGACGATATCGGCTTCGAGAGTGCGCGGAAAGCGCAGCCCGGTTTCATTTCCGTACGGATCCACGACCAGGGACACTTCGCCGGTCGTCGTGGAGGTTGTAATCTCAAAACAAGACAGTCCAAGCCAGGAAATCTGCATATTCAGTTCATGAATGACGCGAAGATCGTACCATGCCAACAAAGGAAAAACAAGCTTAAACCTCCTCCCCCATCGTCCCGTTCCAGTATTCGATTTCCTTTTCGACTTCGTCGAGATCCACGTCGGTTTCCGTGACCGAGAACCCCTCGCGGAAGCGCTTCACCTTCTCGACGATCTCGTCGTGCCACTTTGCGTCCTTGTCCTTTAACGCTTCCAGCTCGTCGATGTGTTTGAGAATCGCGTCCCGATGTTCCGTCCATTTCTTCACCAATGCCGCGTATTGCCTTTCGTCCGACGCCGCCTCCTTCCCAAATTCTTCCTTAATATGGATATCCGCGTCGAGCAGGGCGTCTTCCACCTGATGGCGCTCCTCCGGCGTGAATGCCGATTCAAACAACTGGCTGTTCGTGATCTCGGTCATCGACACGCCGGAATCCGTCAGTTTCTTCACTTTTTCGGCCACCTCCGGCTCGACGTGCTCCAAAACGATTTCCACGCGCCGGGCTTCGATTCCTCCCGCGGTCAAATCCTTGAACGCATGGCGGTGGGGATATTCGGCAATGCCGGTCTGAAACAGCGCGCCACGAATTTCATTTTCGGTCGCTTTCGAGTTGGCCAGCAGCTCGTCATGCGACTTCTGTGCCGTGATCTTCACTTCGGGCGGAACCGTCGGAACGAGGTTATCAATGGCAATTTGATATTCCTTGAGGAACATTTCGTGCGGGTGGGTCATATGCCAATAGGATAACGAACTATTGACGCTCGCACAACCAACTGGTATCCTCCGCCTCACGTTCGACGTCGAACGTACCTCCAAGCAGGAGCTCATGTGCCCAGAATGAACGCAGAGCCGATCCGCCGTACCACGCGACAGCGCAGGAGGCCCAACTCCGTTATCAACCTGTTCCAGGTTCTCTCCCGCAACTGCGGAAAGCCCTGGAGCCAGGTACGAACGATGATCGACCGCCACCACGGAATGAAGGACCCGCGTCTTCGCTCTGTGATCCGCGAACGTCTCGACGCCCTTCTCGCCCGCCGCCGGCGCGACGTCCGTGCCCATCACGTGTTCCGCGTGAACCGCGATGGAATCGTCGAACGGATTACCAACTAGGCTGCGGGCTAGCCACGCCCGAACCCACGCCCCTGACGGTTGAAAAACCGTCTTTTTTCATACGTGCGAGCGCGCTTCGCATTGGAATTACAACTGAGATCATAAAAAAAGCCCGAGAATGGGCTTATGCGACAATACATTCGAACTCGTCGAGCGCAGCAAGAAGCGTCGGGAACGGATTCGACCATGAGCATGGCGTCGATGGACCCACACCCGCCAGATGCATGTGGGATTCTACTTCCGAAGGAAAGCGAGGGATTCGAGCGAGTCGGATGCGATCACGACGTCGATCGAGGAGAAAAACGAAGGGTCCGCGAGCTGGCGCATGCGCCCCTCTGGTCGGTTCGGCTGCGGGTCGTGACGCGGTGCCACGAGGACGCCGACGTTGTCCGGATGCTTCATGCGCGCCAGCGTGCGCGGCGTATCCTCGAGCACGAGGACCTTCCGGGCGACGAGCCCGTGGCGGCGCGAGAAGTCCTCTCGCGCGAGCCCCTTGTTCGCCTCCGTGATTACCGTCGCGCGATCGCAGCCGACGAGGACAGGGTCATCAGACGTCCGGTCCCATCGCAAGTTGGCGGCGAAGACCTCCGTCAACCACAGCCTGTGAAAGACGGCCCACTCTTCTGCGTACGCGTCGACCCCATAGGTGACGACCGCGGAACGTCCGTGATACGACGCGAGCAGCTCGCGCGTCCCGGACCGTGGCGTCTGCCGGGCCGCGTCCTCGCGTACCTGGCTGAGGCGGAGACCAGAATCAACCAGACGACCGACGCCCCGCAGCAGGAATTCGACGTCGCCGTCATCCGTGCGTTCGCCGCGGAAATATGCGGCCGCTTCTTCTGCGTCCGCTTGCCGATGGGTATCCGACATGCGCAGCCGCAAGTCATCCCACTGGCTCCCCGCGATCACGGACCCGTCGTTGTCCGCCACGATCGCGCGCGTATCCCTGATCGCCCGGGCAAGCTGACCGCCATCCTGCCACTTCGCAGCGTTGTACAGCATGGTGTCGCGACCGTCCGTCAACGCGCGCGGAAGAAGCCCGATAAGCTCCTCCGTGGAACCGACGCCTAGCCACTGAAACGGGCAGCTCATTGTGTCCCTCCTGAGCGCCAAAACCATACGGAAATCCCCCTCCCTTGTCAATTGAGCCTCTTTCCTTTATAATCTCCGCACTTATCTATTCTTAGCCCCGACGGGCCGTCCGATGTCCATCGGACCGCCTACCGGAATATCCTTATGTCCGACCAGGACCAAACAGTCGCTTTGACGGAGTTTCAGAAATTAATGGAGGAGGGACAATACCTGAACGTCCCGGGCCTTGGCGACGCGGTAAAGGGAAAGATTATTTCCGCGGATCGCCGCGAGGTGCGCGTTGACATCGACGGGCTGACGACCGGCGTGATCCGCGGCCGCGAGATCTTCTCGGAATCCGCGCAGTACGACGACCTCAATGTCGGCGACGAGGTGGAAGCTACGGTCATCGACCTCGAAAACGAAAATGGCGAAATGGAACTCTCGTTCCGCTTCGCGGGTCAAAAGCGCGCCTGGGAAGAACTGCGCGAAATGTTCACGGCCGGTACCATCCTCGACGTGAAGATAACCGAGGCGAACAAGGGCGGCCTCATCGTGCGCGTCAACCACGTCACCGGTTTCCTTCCGGTGTCCCAGCTTTCACCGGACCATTATCCGCGCGTCACGGGCGGCGACAAAAATAAAATCTTCGAAAAGCTGAAGTCGTACGTCGGGGCCACCTTCCCCGTGAAGGTAATCGACGCGAACGAGCAGGAAGAAAAGCTTATCGTCTCCGAGAAGTCGGTGTGGGAAGAACGCCAGAAGAGCGTCATCGCGCAGTACCGCGTGGGCACCACCATCGAGGGAGAGGTAACCGCGCTCGCGGACTTTGGCGCGTTCGTGCGCTTCGGCTCGCTCGAGGGACTCGTGCACATCTCGGAAATTGCCTGGCAGCGCATCGACCACCCGCGCGACATCCTGAAGATCGGACAAAAGGTCGAGGCTGAGATTATCGGCATCGAGGGAAGCAAAATCTTCCTCTCCATGAAGAAGCTCATCAAGGACCCGTGGTCCGACATCCAGAAGCGCTATAAGGTCGGCGACGTCGTGGAAGGCACGGTGCTTAAGGTAAACCCGTTCGGCTTCTTCGTGGAGCTCGACCCGGAAATCCACGGCCTCGCTCACGTCTCGGAACTTTCCGACATCCCCGGGATCGACGTGAACACGCTCGCCAAGTCGGGAGACAAACTGAACTTCAAGATCATCTCCATCGAGCCGACGGAACACCGCCTCGGTCTATCGCTCAAGGCGGCCGGCGACAAGGAAGAAGTAAAACAAGAAGAAAAAATTGCCGAAGAGAAATAGGCTGAGGTGCCTATCAAAAATCCGCTTCCATCATGCGAAGCGGTTTTTTGATACGAGAAAATTGATAAGCGCGTTCTTACTCGGTAACCCTATCGGAAAACACGACCAAACGTTTCGTATATTGCCCGGCATCCCGGTCCCATATCCCCGTGCACGTCACCAAGTTAAGATGAGCCACGCCGTCTGTGGACACAAAGACGTCCGTGGCATCGTCACCAGATCCATACGCGCGGACCTCGCGGACGACGAACGAGATCTCGGATCCGTAGTCGTCCAGAATCACGACCGTGTCACCTGGTGCCAGGGTGTCCAGATCTGCGAATACCCCGGTCACTCCGCCATACCAGTCAACGTGTCCGGCGAGCACCGCGCTTCCGATCTGACCCGGCTTGGGGCCGAGGGAGTACCACGCGACATCGGTTGGGAGTGCCGGGACTCCCATGGAGCCATCCTCCGCCAAGGCAACCCGTTGCACGGCCGCGTTTACGTGGATGGCTAAAATTTTTATCCGCACGGGTGTTCCGTCTGGCAATACCTCATTGGTCGAAGATGATCCTCGAACTTCAGACGATCCGATACCTGGGGAATCCGCGGGGCCGGCCGCGGACGAAGATGCCAGAACGATCCTCCACGCATCCGCATCCGCGGTCACTCGGGCGATTTCGGGCGACGTGTTCGATTCAAATCGAATGAGGAAAGACACATACGCGACGGCGATTCCCAGCACGATTACCGCCATCGCGAATATCAGGTTATGAGCCCTAAACACAGATTCGCTAATTACCGGTTGCGTCTCTTGCCCGCAAGGCGAATGAGAAGCGTTGCCACGAATGCACCGGCAGCCGCGCCGAGAAATGCGACGAGTGCATTTTCCATCGGAATGACGCCTGTGTTCGGCAACGCGGGGACGGCCGATGCTACAACGACGGTCGCCATTGCAAAGTCACGCACCGTATAGCCGTTTGCCTCGCCGCTCACGCTTGCGACGTTGGTCGTTGTCTTCAATAAGCCCACGTCGCACGAATAGACCCAACTCTCCTCCGGTTCAAGCAGAGAGTTGCTGTTTGCATCGCCAAATTCGAACTGCATCGGCCCGCACTTATCATCAGAAAGAACGATACTGCGCAATGGGACGATCCCGGGATTGGTCACGGTTTCCGTATAAGTCACAGAGCCGCCTCCGGCCGGCAGCGTCAGCGAAGAGGGGGTTTTTGTCACATGGATCAACGGAGGAACGACGTCGGGAATACCTACCACGACCGTGGCGCTAGCCACGTCAACGGCACTCAATCCATTCGCCCATCCAGTCGCTACAACGGTATTTGTATGCGTTTCCGAGAGCGTAGTCGTGCAATCGTACACCCAGGTTTCGCTTGTTTGAAGCATGTTATCCCCATTCGTATCACCAGAATCGAATTGGATAGGCTCGCAGGAATCTCCAACCATCGTGATGTCGGCCACCGAAACCACCCCAACGTTTCGGAGCGTATATGTGTATTTTACCGACCCTGGCCCGTCCGGTAACGCCAGAGGACTCGGCACCTTCACGACATCGATGAGCGGAGGAACAGGAGGGACGACTACGGGAGTCCCGATGTCGTCGTTTGTAATGAAACAGAAAGCGTTTTGGGCCGGACTCAGATACAGACGTCCGCTCGAATCACAGTCTCCGGAAAAGGTTGCCGCGTATGCCGGATCTGCGGTCTCGCTCACCGTATATGGAATAGCATTGTTATAGAAGACATACGCGTTTGGTATTCCAGAAACAACTGAAATTCCATTGATAAAAAGCGAAAAATCCTCAATATCCTTATTACCGCCATTGTCATTCACGATCGTTTTTACGACGGTAATCGTTCCTGAGTAATAATTCGTGTTGCCGCCCGAAGAAACAGGGGCCGCGCAGGACGGACCGCTGATCGTGTCACTGATCATTGTCACATCGCCGCCGCGAGCGAGCGCACGGCCGTCCAAGGACACGTCAGAACCGAAATGAATGCCTGTTCCGGCAATGATCGTCCCGACAAACGAGCTGCCATTGATCGTTGCGAGCGTATCAACGTCCCAAAAAACGTTACATGCGGTCGCGCCATTGATTAAGTTAAGCGAACCGGAAGTCACGAAATCACTTGATGCCCGAAAGATATAAACACCATCCCCGTCCAGGGTGAGAATACCGCCAGTAAGCCTCCCGGCCCCAATGTCATACACACCCGGGGTGACAACCAGTCCGTCAAGGGCGGGGCCGATGCTCCCGTCCGAACTCTGTCCCATGATATTTCCATGCGCCGTCAGAACGTTCGCCTGTACGTTTGGTGAAATAATCGCGGCGGCGCCATCCGGCCCGGTCCCGGCCGTGTCATAAATCGTTCCGGCAACTTCGGCGGAGGTAAGCCCCGCGTAATTCGTCCCAGCGGCATTCAGTCCTACGTCTCCGGAAATCACAGAGGTTGGAACACTCGTGATTGCCGTGTTCGCAAGTACGGAGAAACTTGCAGCGGCACCGAGAGGCGGAAACGTGGCCGCCCGTGCGGTTGGCGCCAGCGTCCCAAGTATCCCGACGAAACTAAAGACAAATATGAAAGAGACTCCCCTTGCTAAAGACCAACTCGTATGTCTCATATGATTTGTTAGAGAGGACAAATTACGTGTTAAGCCCACGCGATTTTGTTAGTTATTCTGGGAAATAACCACAACTCTTCGAACAAATCAGCTGGATGCTTTGAAAAACTGACATTGTGTCGGCTCGTACACCCGACCCCAAATATGCACTGAGGACGCAAAGAATTAAAAATATCATATCACAATTCACAACATGTTACATGCGCGCCAACAATATTGACGTGCAACGATTGACGTGACGGCTCGATTTGTCTAGAATAACCCCGTTATGAAACCACTTTCCAAAAACGTCATTATCGCCCTCCTTGCCGTCATCGTGCTCGGGGTCGTTTTCTCCGCCTACTCAGTAAATGGCACCAAACCAACCGAGGTCTCCGTCGGCGAATTGGCCGGCCGCGTCCAAGCGGGCGACGTCGTTGCCATTGACGTTGAGGGTGACACGCTCACCGCGGAACTTACGGACGGAAACAAGATGAAAACCGCAACGCAAGGAAGCGGCACGGTCGAAGAGTTGCTCGTGAGCTACGGCGTGACGGCCGATGAACTCAAGTCTGCGGGCATCACCGTGAAAACCAACACGCTCGGCGGATACATCATTGGGTACATCCTTCCCTCGCTGCTTCCCATTGTGCTCCTCATGGTGCTGTTCTTCTTCATGCTCAAACAGATGCAAGGCGCCAACAACAAGGCAATGTCGTTCGGGCAAAGCGGCGCGCGCGAATTTTCGGAAAAGAAGCAGCAGGTGAAGTTCGCGGACGTCGCGGGCGCGCTTGAAGCGAAGGAGGAACTTTCCGAGATCGTCGAGTTCCTCAAAAACCCAAAGAAATTCTCGGACCTCGGTGCAAAAATCCCGAAGGGTGTGCTACTCATGGGCCCGCCAGGAACGGGCAAGACACTCCTGACTCGTGCCGTGGCCGGCGAGGCAGAGGTTCCTTTTTACTACATCTCCGGTTCCGAATTCGTAGAGATGTTCGTGGGTGTCGGTGCCAGCCGCGTGCGCGACCTGTTCGCCAAGGCGAAGAAGTCTGCGCCGTGCATCATCTTCATCGATGAAATCGATGCGGTCGGACGCCAGCGCGGCTCCGGCCTCGGCGGTTCGCACGATGAACGCGAGCAGACGCTCAACCAGATTCTGACAGAAATGGACGGTTTCGAGCCGAACCTCGGCGTCATCGTGATCGCCGCCACCAACCGTCCGGACGTGCTCGACCCCGCGCTCCTGCGCCCAGGCCGGTTTGACCGCCGCGTCACGCTCGACCTGCCGGACATCAACGAACGCGAGGCGATTCTCAAGGTACATGCCAAGGGCAAGCCGCTCACGCCCGATGTCGACCTTCGTCGGGTAGCCCAACGCACGGTCGGGTTCTCCGGCGCAGACCTCATGAACCTTCTAAACGAGGCCGCCATCCGCGCCGGACGGTCGAATGCAAAGGAAGTCACGGGCGACGATGTGCTCACCTCCATTGAGAAGGTCATGCTTGGACCGGAACGCAAAAGCTACGTCATGAACGAGGAAGAAAAGAAGGTAACGGCCTACCACGAGGCCGGACACGCTCTGGTCGCCAAAATGATGCCGGACGCGGACCCGGTGCACAAGGTATCCATCATCAGCCGCGGCAATGCCGGAGGATACACCATGAAGCTTCCGAGTGAGGACCGGCGCCTCCACCGCCGAAAACAATTCCTGGCCGACCTTGCGATGTCGCTCGGGGGATACGTGGCCGAACAAGAAACGTTCGGCGACCTCACGACCGGCGCGTCGAGCGACCTGAAGCATTGCAACCGCCTCGCGCGCGAACTGGTCGTTCGCTACGGCATGAGCGAACTCGGCCCACGCACGTTCGGTGAACGCGAGGAAATGATCTTCCTCGGCAAAGAAATGCACGAGACGCGCAACTACTCCGAGAAGACCGCGCAGGACATCGACGAACAGGTTACCAAGCTCGTCCATGGCGCGATGGAAACCGCGCGTGGTATCATTCAGGAAAAGAAACAGTACCTCGACAAGATCGCCAACACCTTGCTTGAAAAGGAAACGATCGAAAAAGATGACTTCGAGGCCCTGTTCGCATAAAGGAGGATTATGCCAACCAAATATCCCACGACGATTTACCGTTCCCTGTTTTCCGACGCCCTTCGCGTCGCCTGGGAACGCAAGGCGTTGTGGGTTTTTGGTTTGTTCGCGGCATTGCTGTCAACGGGCGGCGCGTGTGAGATGGCGGCAAAGGGATTCCGGGGGCTCCGCGCCACGCGCGACGTGTACGTCGGGATGGTACAAGGCACGTTTACCGGTGCGCATGCGTTCGGCATCCTGGTACAGGACATGCTTGGGTGGGATCCGTCGCGTCTCACCGTATTCGTGAGCCTGGTAGTCGCATTTGGCATTCTCGCGGTGATCGCGTCGGTCGTCAGTCAGGGGGCGCTCATCGAGGGAGCGGGGGGAAAAGCGATCTCGGACACTCAAGCGGCCGTCGCGGGACGGGCCTCATTCTGGCATTTGCTGGCGCTCAACGTTCTCCATAAGGCCGCGCAGCTCCTGCTCATCCTGCTTTCCCTGCTCCCTATGCTCGCGCTCGTGGCGCACGCGACCGGCGGTAGAACCTTGGCTGCGCTCATCGCCTACGCTATTGCGTTTCCGCTCACCATCGTTGTCTCCGTCGTCTTTCTCCTCGCTTCCGTCCATTCGGTCAAAACGGGTGACCACGCGTTCGATTCAGTCCATCATGCAGTCAATGTTTTCCGAGTTCATTGGCTGGCAGCGTTCGAAACGGGCGTCCTGCTGTTTGGCGCCGTGATTCTCGCGGCGTTCGGATTCGTCGCGGCCGTCACCATCGCGTCCATCCCGTTCATTGTCGTCGCGTCAATCTCCCTGCTCATCGGGGATGGAATCCTGTTCCTGATCGTCAACATGCTCGGAGCCACGATTCTTATTGTCTTTGTCTTCGCCTTCGCGGGCGCGACGACGACATTCCAATATGCCGTCTGGGTCAAATTCTACGAACACGCGGGGGTAAAAAATCGGATCATTTCAAAAGTACGCCGGATCTGGTCCGGAAAGTAAAATCCAAAGAACCAGGATCCAAAAATGAGCCGTTGGTCTTGGTTCTTTTGATTTTCAACCCATGATATACTGGCAGCGTTATGGCAAAGCTTACCCAATCCATCGAGGACCTCATCCAATCCGGCTCTGCCGGAAAGACGCCATCCAACGGCCCGGACGCGACGGTCCAGGAAAAATTCGAAGAAAAAATGAAGGAGGTACGCTTGCGCGAGCTCGAAGACGAAACGAAGCGCCAGGCCGCCGCCTCCGGAATCCAGTATGTGAGCCTGAAGGGGTTCCCGATCAATCCGGAAGCCATCAGTCAGATTCCAAAGGAACAGGCCGAGGAACTCAAAACCGTCTGTTTTCTCTACAGCGGGTCTGAATTTCGACTTGGCGCCGTCAATCCGGACGACCCGAAAATCAAGGAGCTTGTCTTTCAGATCGCGGAACGCCTTCAGGGCAACGGCGGCGTGTACAAAATTTCGGAAGAATCCCTGCGCGTCGCCATCAAAATGTACGACGTGCTCCCGAAGATCAAGCTGATCGTGAAGGGCGTGAAAGTGACGGACGACGAGCTCAACCGGTTCAAGAGCGAGCTCAAGACCTTCGCGGACATCCAACGCGTGCTCAACAACGCGTCCGTCACGGACATCATGACCATTGTCATGGCCGCGGCCATCCAGTTCAACACCTCCGACGTCCACGTCGAGGCGGAGGAACATCGGGTGGGGATCAGCTTCCGCGTGGACGGCGTGCTCCAGGACGTTGCCGAACTTCCGCATGACTTCTGGAAGCGCATCGTCTCACGCATCAAGCTGATCAGCGGACTGAAGATCAACATCACCGACCGCCCACAGGACGGTCGATTCACTATCTTTCTCAAAGACGGCGACACGGACGTGCGTGTATCGACGATTCCGACGAACTGGGGGGAATCCGTGGTCATGCGCATCCTGCGGCCTGGCTCCATTGCCGTGGAATTCGCGAGCCTTGGGCTGCGTCCAGTCGCGGAAAAAAAGCTGGTCCATGAAATCGACAAGCCGCACGGGATGATCATTACCACGGGTCCGACCGGTTCCGGAAAAACGACCACGTTGTACGCGGTCCTGCGCCGCTTGAACTCTCCGGACGTAAAGATCATCACGCTCGAGGATCCGATCGAATACAAACTTGAGGGAGTCAATCAATCGCAAATCGACCACTCGAAGCAATATACCTTCGCGTCCGGGCTGCGCTCTGTCCTTCGTCAGGATCCGGACATCGTGATGGTAGGCGAAATTCGCGACCTCGAAACGGCCGAGACGTCCATCAACGCCGCGCTCACCGGCCACCTGATGCTTTCCACCCTGCATACCAATGACGCGGCCGGCGCGCTTCCCCGTTTCATTTCCATGGGCGTAAAGCCGTTCTTGCTCGCTCCGGCGCTCAATGCCATTATCGGGCAACGCCTCACGCGCAAGATTCATCAGGACTGCAGGGAAGAGATCGTCCTCGACGCGGAAACGGCCGAACGCGTAAAAAAAATTCTTCTCGACGTCCCGCCGGCATCCGGCGAAACGGTCGCCCCTCCCACGGAATGGAAGTTCTACAATGGCAAGGGATGCGAGGCATGCAACCATTCTGGATACAAGGGACGCGTCGGTATCTACGAGATTCTGCTTATGACGGACGAAATCAGATCTGCCCTCTCCGAAAAGATCGACGAATATCAAGTGCGCCAACTCGCGAAAACGCAAGGCATGACCACCATGCAGCAGGACGGGATGCTCAAATGTCTCGACGGCCTGACGACGGTGGATGAAGTGTTGCGCGTTGCCGGCGAAGGAACATAACTCCTATGCCAAAGAACATCGAACAATTGCTTTCTCAGGTCGGCCTGCTGCCGAGCGAGTCAAAAGTGTACCTAGGCGCGCTCGAGCTTGGGCCGTCAACCGTCCAGCACATCGCCGCGAAGGCTCGCATTTCCCGAACGGCCGCCTATGAGGCGATCGAGCTCCTGCAAAAGCGCGGGCTCATGTCGTCTTCCCTTTCTGGAAAGAAACGCCTGTACATCGCCGAAGATCCGCACCGCATCGTGTCATATCTCAAGGGCGAGCAGCAGAAATTCGCGACAACGCTCGAGGACATTGAGCAAACCATTGGCACGCTGCATCTTATGTCCGGCGGAATCAAGCCGGCCGTGAAGGTATACGAGGGCGAGGAGGCCCTGCCCGCGTACTTCGACCAGCTCGCGAAGGCAAATCCGAGCGCCATGTACGAGATCTCAAACCTCGACGATGTGTACGCGCATCTCGAGACCGAAACGATTCAGGCGTCGCGCAAGGCCGTATCCTGGAAGGACATTAAAACTCTCCGGCTACTCCACCGCGGCGAAATCCGCCACCGCCGCGACGACGTGGAGTACGGGATGCTCGACGAGTCGTTCGGCGAGTTTCATGGAGACATCTCCATTTACGGCGACTTCGTCTCGATGATGACATTCATCGGACGGCCGGTGGTCGTGATACTGGAAAGCAAGTCAGTCGCGGACACCATGCGGGCGCTGTTCAACGCGGCATGGGACAGGACAAGGAGAGCATAACAAATGAGATGGCGCAAACGAAAACAGTCCGACGCACGTCGGACTGTTTTGCTTTCTCTGAGGACGTCCGGGGACATCCGCGGGGAGAGGATGCCGGACGACGAGAAGACGTCGCCGGCAGAGCCCCCACCGCTTACCACATGTGCACCTCCGTGGTTG
>MGFA01000017.1:14380-27929 GCA_001791645.1 Candidatus Uhrbacteria bacterium RIFOXYB12_FULL_58_10 | reverse complement strand
ATCTCATGTCGCCTTTGCGCTTTGGCCGGCCAGAAAGCCTTGCCACGACGCGCTTTGGCGACAGCGACTCTCCCTAAGGTGAGTCGCAGATCTTGTGCCGGGCGACATCGGCCCGGCAAATTTCATGATGATCGAACCACCTCCGCCACGGATCGCTCCATGTGTGCATGCGGGGGGGTCTACTTCTTTTTTTCTTTTCAGGGCTAGAACACTTGGACCTCCTGGGTCCTTCGGGGGGGGAGAACGATCGGCCAAACCTTCGGCCAATCGCAGAGAGACTATATCATACAACCATTCACTTGTCAATCCTTCTACTATTATTTCCTCTTCGAGACGTTCTAAAATTCAAACAATGAATAATGTAATTGGGCTTAACGTGGCCAAATATTTATATTATGTACACCAAACCCTTGACAAACTTTTCAACCTGTGTTATCTTGTGCTTGTCAAGTTGAGAACGGCACTTGCAACGAGCCGCGACAAGACCGAGAGGAGAGAGTTTCAAGAGACAACAAAAGACCTGGGGCAAGCGAAACGGAAACGTTTTCGCCCCGGGTCTTTTGTTCCCAGGAACATGGCCGTCATGGCGTCCCCAGCGCTCTGATGACCAGTTTCCTGGGAACAAAGGCCCAGAATCGGAAGTCAGGCACGCGCAGATGCCTGGCAAAGAGGGGGATTCGCTCCCAGCTGGAAACCTTGCGAACGGCACTAACAGGGAGCCGCGCCGCCGCAAGTACCACGAATGCGACCGTGAAACCGTCCAGAGGGACAGTGCTTCTCCCCGAGTGTGGCCACACAAGGGGAGCGAAGACGCTCTCGACGGCGAATCGGAAGGAAATGCGGACGCGGGTACCGTAGCCCCGCGAACGCAAATCCACTGCGACAGACCCGTAAGTTTCGGGTAGTGCGGAGAGGTGACGTGGAGATGGCGAATCATCCGTCCACGCCCTCGGCTAGTACGCAAACTGGATACCCGCGAGTCAATACGATCGCGCGCGGTGCCAGCGAGCCGAAAGCATAGCCTGGTAGGTAGGCGAGTGGACACTGTCTGCTCATACCGCCTGGCAAGAGCGAGACGATGCTTTGTGGCATGGGGCGGGGACCACGCACCCCCGCATGACCCACTCGCTCGCGGCCACGGTTGAAACAGACCAAGCCGCATCTGCTTCCATGAGGAGCGTCGAGTCGATTCGTCGATTCCGCTCCTCTCCCCACTTCCCTTCGCGACGCGGTCGCGGACGGAAGGGGGGATATGCGCCTGATTCCTGGAGGACCACCAACCGCTCGCGGTCCGGTCCTCCTTCTTCTTTCGTGCACGACGCATGTCGCGTCGTACGCGGATTGGAACACACCGGAGGTACACCATGAGCGCAGAAACCAAACTCGACGTCGTACGCATGGAAAACGGCGAGTACTGGATCGTGATCCGTTCCACCGGCGACACGGAAATCGAGTGCAACGGGGCGTGCGGCCCTTTGCGCAAATGCGCGACCTACGAGGAGGCCGAGGGCGCTTTCGCCGCAATGAGCGATGAGGACTCGGAGGACTACGAATACACCGAGTACGGCGGCCGGATGCCGTCGCGCAAGGAACTCGAATCGGCTCCCCCGCGATTCCTGTGGAGCCAGGTCAAGGTTGGGTTCGGAACCCGCAAATGCGGGTGCCTGGACCACCGCGACATCGGCCGCCAGGAATGGTGGGTGCGGGAGTACACGAACGTGCCGTTCGATGAGGACCCCGAAGACCGCGCAAGGGTCATTGGGGAAAATCTCACGTACGCAGAGGCCGTCACGCTGGCCAGCACGTACGCCACCGAACAGCCTGGCGAATGTCAGGCCGTGCTCCCAACGCACTTCCGTGCGTTTCGGGACTACGACCGGCACGACTGCTGGGGACACGACAGCGACTACTGGCGCCTATGCCTGCCGAGGGCCGCCCCGCCGGATCCCGCCGATGGCGGTTTTGGCAGCTGAGGGCCGCCAAGTAAAACCTTCTGTCCAGCCCGCGCGTTGGACTCCTCCCTTTTCTCCACGACATAGGTCGCGGACGAAAGGGAGGCAACCGATGAACCGAACCGTACGCTTTGACCTTTCGATCGATCGTTTCATTCGCTCGCAGCTGTTCCGGCTTCTGTACCGCGTACCGAAGCGCGACCGGTGCCAGGCACTGTCCGACGTGTGGCTCATCCTCGAGGGCGACTATGGCGGGCAAATCTACCTGAGCGTACCGTGGCAATGCGTTGCTCGCACGGCGAGGATCGGCGAGTTGCTGCGCGGAATCGACGCGCTGTGCTGGGGATGCAACGCGCTCGCCGGCGCGTCCGCGCGGCTCGTTCGTCCGCGTTCAGCCGCAAAGATCGTTGCTGAGCTCACGCTCAACGGTGACGCACCCGCCGAGGTCGCCGCCGCGTTCGGATTCGAGAGCCTCGACGAATTCGTCGAGGCCAACCGAATGTTCGTATCGGGCGGCATGGGCGGAGGACAATTGCTTCAGAACCGCCTGTGGCTGCACGACGAACTGCGTGGGCGCGACATCGTGGTCGAAGGCGTCCAACCTCTCCTCGACGAGCTGCGTGGCGCGACCAACGGAGAGATCCGTGACATGGACTGGAACGGCCAAGCCATGCGGCTCCTCAGTCTCCAGACCGCGTGACGCCGATGGGTCCTCGGAGGGCGACCCGTCGAACCTTCTGTCCAACCCCGGCGTTGGACCCCTCCCTTTTTCCCGCGACTCATCGCTACCAATACCGGGCATTGGTACTAGGTCGTTGGCAGATCGCGTTTTTTCATTTCAGGATTGACAATTGAGCCAACGGGCCATAGGGTAATTGCGCGCCATCCTAATACGACGCGACCAGGAGCATTCCCCATGCCCGAACGAAGGACCCCGCTTGCCTTCACGATCGTCATTACTCCGAACAGTCGCGGTGGCTACGAGGTCGAGACCTCGCCGCGTCATCCTCTCATCGCGGAGGTCGTCGAGACGACTCTCCGTGGCCGCGTTACGCTTCGAAGGGATCAGCCGACAGTTATCACCGCGCCGACAAATCGAAGCATGCCCCCGATGGTCAACGGATTCATCGCGCCGAGGATTATTCTCAGGGGCCTCCTGCAACTCGCTGAGGTGGGCGCGGAAGACCTGCGTCAGGTCGAACTGATCGTCATCGGCTACCTGTACGACGCGGTCGTCGCGGCCGTGCTCGGCTCCTTGGAATCCAGGGGGTTCCCAACAAACGGACCGCCGACCATCGCGATTGACGACGGTCCAATCCCGCAAATCCGCACCGTCACGCGCTCCTGGTGGCGCGACGTGCGGCACGTGGTCATGGCACGCGACGAAGGGACCGTCATTCGTTTGCGCGGCATCCCGCGCGGGGAACCGTTCGCGAAATGTGGCAACGATCGCATCCTCGCAAGGTTCGCGACGCGTCTCGCCCACGAGCTTCGCGTCCCCGTAGAACGGATCGTAATCCAGGACTACCTGCAAGTCGCCTGACCCGTAGATTCTCGTCCGGGTCTTTTTTCTTTTCAAGCCATGAGTATCACTGGAATTCCCGAGAGATTCGGTCCTTTACCAAAAAATAGGTGACTGATACCATTCGAATGAACCAAACGAACCATATGTCTGAACAGAATCCTTCACCACGCCCGCCGGAAGGGTTGGACGGATCAACAGAAGACGTTTTGAAAGCCGTAAGGCATCTTGAGGAGGCAGCCGAGGAAGCCGAACAAACAGTCCTCGAACACCTGAAGCGCGATGCGGCGGAAAAGCTCGCAAAACGCAACGAGCCGGGCGAGGCCTGAATCAAAATCTCCCCATGCCGGGGAGATTTTGATTTGCGTGGGTTGCAGGAACGCTGACTCGCCCGCAAGTTTTCTGTGCAGCGTGGATGCCCTCAGGGTCAGAAGGTCCGCATCCGACGACTTGATCTCATCGAGCCGTTCGCGCAGTCGGCGCTGGATGCCGACGAGCTGTTGCAACCGATGCGCCTGTTCCTGATCTCGAAATCCGGAATACATGTCTTCCCTGCTGAGCCCGTCCATGAGCTCGACCACGGACGAAGCGTCACGCGCGAACTTTGGATTTTCCCGCATGCGTTCCTTATAACGTTCGACGCTGGCCCGTAAGTTCTCGGACACGCGGGCTTCCCTCCCGATGACGTTGCCAACCAGCTGTGCGGAAAGCGAACGAACCTGCAGCTCGACCTGCCGAATGGCCTGTCGCAGGAGCAGGGAGCGAATGGGATGTTCGCGCATCTTTTCCGGGTCCCCCCCGGTTTCCTTGATGACGTTCCGAAGCGTTTCCCGATCGATCCCAAGAATGACCATTGGCTGGCCGCGCAACGATGTCTCATAAGGATTCTTCGTTGCGCGTGACGGGGAACGAAAGTATTTTACGTCGACCCCGCGTTCCACCTTTGATAACTTTTTCTCTAACAGAGAGTCGTTTTCCGAAACCGTAAAATCAATCGCCAAACGGAACGCATTTCGCGGGTCGTCAGACGGCCACTCGAACACGCCGTCGACGCCGTTCAAATAATCGTCATATTTCGTTGACCGGACGAATGCCGCCCCAAACCAATCCTGGCGGCCGAGCTCGACCTCCATGACATTTTCTAAAAAACCGCCGTAATCAACGCCGTTCTCGACGGGAGCCGGAGCGAATCTGCTCGCGACCGATCTTTGGTACGCGTAGTCCTTCTCTCGTCGGTTATCCGAAACGTGTCGAAATGAGCGGATGTCCACTGGCGCTTCGGCGTACTCGGCAAGCCGCTCGTATTTTTTTGCCACCACACGGATGTCTCTCGACGCTTCCAACGGGACGCGTTTCCGATCGCGTTGCACCAACGCTTCCGCGCGCGCAACCGTTTCTCTTCTGGGGTTCTTCGCGAGCGCTTCGATGTGCTGACGATATGTGTTCGCCTTGTCTCGTTCTCTTACTGTCGTTTCACTTAGCAAATCAGTCACGCGAGAAGCCAAATAATCTATGGCGCGAAACCAATCGTTTCCAGGTTTTGTTTTCTTTCCAAGGACGCGCGCCCGCGCGATGCGCTCTCGAAACTGCAAGAGCATGGCAATACGGGCCACGCGGAACCGCGGATCCTCAGGAGACAGCGCACGGAATGCCTCGGGCAACGCCTTGCTGCGCGGCGGAAGAATCTCAATATCAATATTCTCTCCTGTCGCCCCATGCCCCCAACGAACACGGTTGGCAAGCACCTCGACGTTCTTCGAACCCGCCTTGGTCAGCGCGGACGCGAGATCCGACTCGATCGTCGGGCGTTCGATGGTCCGTTCAATTTCCGCGAGAAATCGAGGTGCCTCCATTTCCATATGCGATGTTGATAGATCGCTCACCGGGCGAAATCGCGCTCAGCGAAACCACGTGCGATGGATTCCATTGTACACCATCGACCGCGCGTGGCCATTCAATAAGCGTGACCGTGTCGGGCGCGCCGAGATATTCCTCCAACCCGAGCGCGGTAATTTCGCACGCGGACTTCAACCGGTACAGGTCGAGATGCACGACGCGAAACTTTCCGTGGTACACGTTCATGATCGCGAACGTCGGGCTTGTCACGGGGCCGGTGACGCCAAGCGCCTCGCACAGTCCTTGCGCGAACGTCGTTTTTCCCGCGCCAAGTTCGCCATCGAGCGCAACGACTTCGCCCCCGCGCAGCGTGGCGACAAATTCCGCCGCAATCTGTTTCGTTTGTTCCGGAGAGGAGGAAATCATACGAATCTCATGTTCGGATCCGCCTCAAGGTCAAGCGGATCCGAAAAATCCTTGCGCCGTGCGCGATAATAACCCGCGGCCGCGATCATGGCCGCATTGTCGCCCGTGAATGCGAGCTCCGGAACGAAAAACTCAGGCTGTGGATCGCGTGTCGCGAGTTGTCCCGCAAGCGTTTCACGAAGCGAATAATTCGCGGCGACGCCGCCCGCGAGAATCACGGACTTCGGCTGGTACGCATCAACCGCACGCAAAGTTTTCGCGACGAGCGTATCAATAGCCGCGGCTTGAAATGATGCGCACACGTCCTCGACGAGGTCACCGGGATGCGCGGCACGACGAACGGCTACCGCAGTCTTCAGGCCAGAAAATGAAAAATCAAAATCTCCGCTCTCAAGCATCGGGCGCGGAAAATCGACTGCGGACAAATTCCCCTGTTGCGCCATCTTCGAGACCGCCGGGCCGCCCGGATATCCGAGCCCGAGCAATTTTGCCACCTTGTCGAACGCCTCGCCCGCCGCGTCATCGCGCGTGCCCCCAATGCGCGCATACTCCCCATGGCCACGCATGAAGACAAGTTCGGTATGTCCCCCGGAAACAAGCAGCGCGAGCGCTGGGAATATCAAGGGACGGAAGGACGAATATAGGTGTCCCTCAAGATGGTTCACGGCCACGAGCGGCTTTTGCCAGGCCCACGCGAGCGTCTTCGCAAGCTCCACGCCAATCCTGAGCGCGGGCACGAGCCCAGGCCCCGCGGTCACGGCGACCACGTCCACGCCCGAGCCGTCATGTGCGACTCCCAACTCGAGAAGCAGTGGGAGGATTACGTCCACATGCTCGCGCGCGGCCACCTCCGGCACCACGCCGCCGTACTTGGCATGCAGCGCGGCCTGCGACGCCACCAGATTCTTCTCAATCAAAACGCGGTCGCCCTCGCCACGCACGAGAGCTACCGCGGTTTCGTCGCAACTCGATTCGATGCCAAGGATACGCATATCGCGTATACCCTACCGGATCTGTTCCTACCAATCAACCTTTTTCCGGCAGGCCTTCTTTCTCGCCTCGCGAAAATCCGAGTCCGCATTTTTTTTCTTGATACCTTTTGGAACATGCGTCTCCACGCGCTCCTCCGGCACCTGAATCGCCTCGTGCGCCTTTTGATGCAGCCGTTCGATGCAAGCGGCCTTGTTTTGCGACTGTGACCGCTCCTCGTCGCATTGCAAAATAATTTCGTCGTCCTTCGATACCTTAAGTTTTTCGCGAATCAGGGCCTTTTCCTCCGCGGAAAAGGATCCGGAACGGCCAACGTGCCAGTGCAGTTCGGCCTTTGAGCTTGTTTTGTTAACCTTCTGTCCGCCTGAACCGCCAGAACGAACGAAGGTAAGGGTCACCTCGTGTTCAGGAATGACACGACGGCCTTTTTTATCCAAAGTAAACTCTACGGATTGCTCGCGCGCGTTGACCGTACCCTTTTTTTCTTTCGTGGGATCAAACCCACCTCGAAACTCGGAAAAAGCCATATGATGATTGACAATTCGATGCATACATGATAACACAACGCCGGAGGTTCTCAATGGCAAACGTTCCCGAAGCCCAGCCGGAAATCCTTTCGGCCGACATCGTCGTCCTCTACAAAAGGAACGACAACACCTACGACATCCTGCTCATCCGTCGCGGTGGCGAGACCGAACGCGGCAAGCTGGCCCTGCCCGGTGGCAAGAAGAACGCCAAAGACGGCACCATCGCCGTGACCGCGCAGCGTGAGCTCTATGAGGAGGTGGGCATCCACGCCGAACTCGATGAGCTGAGCGTCTACGGCGTCCTCGACGGCCCGGGACGCGATCCGCGCGGCGACAATCGGACGTCGATCGTGCACATCCTCGACGCGTCCCCCGCCCAGGTGCGGGACGCAAGGGCCGGCGACGACGCGAGCGAGCTGGTCCGCATGCCGCTCGCGAATGTCCAGCCCAACCTGATGGCGTTCGATCATGCCAAGGTCATCGAGCGACTCCAGAGCGACTACGCCTGATCCCACCCGGGATCTTTTTTCATTCCTTTGCCGTTTCCATGGTTCGGCTAACGCTCCAGAGAAGCGTGAATAATTGTTCGTACGTTTCGCGGAGCATTTTGCTTTCTACGGTCCAGGCGAGCCCTTCCGCCTTGGTTGTGAAAAAGGCAACTGTGTTATCCCAAAACATAATAGAACAGCGAAACGTAAGCTCGCGCGGCAAAAATTTGGCCTCGCGTAGCTCGCGCACGTGCATTGCCTTCGAGTACTTTTTTATCTCGTGCGCCTCGACGCGCAGGCTGTTCAACCGCACGCCTTCATTTACGCGCCTGCGCGTAAAGTGAAACTTTTCCCCAAGCACGTCCTGTAGGTCCTCCGCGGAAACGATCTCGTGCACGAGCTTGTCCTTCGCGCCAAGCGCCGCGTGAAAGATGTCTGCCGCGCGTTCGCGCTCATACACGCGAATCTTCGGCGTCGTCACCGGCTCAGTCTTCATTTTTTGCAGCATCGGCACAATCACAGCCACTTCCTCCGACTGCCGCTCAAGGATACGGCGAAGCACGACCGGGTCGTCGGCCTCGAACGCGCTGCGTGACTTCCGCTTGGTCGCACTCACGATGCCAATATTCACCAAGCGCCTTACGACCGACTGGACCGTGGTAACGGGCAGGCCGGTTTGACGCGCAATCGGCGAAAGCGTGGTCGATCCCATCGACAGCATGGCCAGGTACACGCGCCGGTCCGTTTCCCGAAGACCGAAGCGTTCTAACACTTCTTGAATTTCCTTTTTCATAACTACGATTTATTTCGTAGTTATTACATTAGATTATTTTGCTTAGACAAGCAAGTTTCTATTCAGAAATTGATTTGCTTACGAATTTTTGTATCAAATATTTTGTGCGGACCGTATGCTGGCATTGTCAGCGTGGCGCTGGCGCGTTCCTTCCAACGGAGATCCCCATGCGACTTCTTGAAAAGGGTCCGGACCCCAAAGGATGCCGTGAACTTCGCTGCAAGGGCAACGGCGTCGGAAACACGGCCGGATGTGGCGCGCTGCTGCTCGTGTCACCACGCGACGTGAAGAGCTTCGTTTCCCACGATTACGGCGGCGGCTCGGACACGAACTATTACTTCGTGTGCCCGGTGTGTCACGCCGAGACGTACGTCTCGTACTCCACATTCTCTTCCTGTCGCTAGGAGCTTTCATGAAGGTCATCAAGGACGGCCGATGGAATGAGCCGTGGTCCATCGAGATCATCTGCATGAACACGGCCTGCGGGGCAACGCTCGAGGTGGATGAACACGATGTCGTCGCCACCAACCAGCAGGGTTCCCGATACGAATGCCGCTGCTGCGTGTGCGGCCGATCGACGCAAATTCCAGCCGACCGAATTCATCTGCGCGTTCGCGGCGTTTCCGACCAGCGTCGGCAATGGTGACACAAATGAAAAACGCGACCCGAATCGAGCCGCGCCTTCTCTCGCCCGTTGACCGCAACGGGCTTTTTCTTATGCCGCCTTGTTGTTTTCCAAAATGCCGGCCTTGTAAAGTTCCACCACCACGAGAAACGCGGCAAGAATCGTCGGACCGAGAATGAATCCGATGGGACCGAATGCCTCGAGCCCGCCAAGCATGGACACGAGAATGAGCAGCCCGTGCATGCGCGTGCGGCCGCCGACCACGTACGGTTTCAACATGTTGTCAACGGTCGCGACCAGCGCGAGCGACCAAATGAGCAGCCCGACCGCGGAGGCAGATTCTCCGACCACGAAAAGATATGCCACGCACGGCAGCATCACGATGCCCGTGCCGAGCATCGGCACCTGCGCGGCAATTACCACGAGCGCGGCCCACAGGAATGCGCCAGGCACGCCGAAGATGGTCAGCCCGATGCCAGCGAGAATTCCCTGCACCACGGCAATGATAAGCGACCCGAAAATCACCCCGCGTACGGTTCCCACCATGCGCACCGCGATCTCGTGATCCACACTGTCGCGCAACGGGGAAAGCGCCAACATCTCCTTGCTAATGCGCTCGCGATCAAGCAGGAAATAATAGAGCGATACGAAAAAGATAAAGGCATTCAGGATGAAAACCGTGGTGCCCTGTAAGAACGTGCCAAGGTTCGACGTCGCCCACTGCGCCACGCTGCGAAGTAACCCCACCACGTCGAGTGAGAGAATGCCGTGCCGGATGAACTCCGGAAGCAGCAGGAATCCGGCCTGTTCCTCCAGTCGGAAGCTCGCGACCCAATCCGGATTTGCGACCGTGGACGCCACAATGTCGAACGCCTGGTCGAGCATCACGGCGAGGAGCGCCGCGAGCGGACCAACCACGAGAAAAAACATAAACGCGACCATGATCACCGCCGACACGTGCGGATGTCGCACCAGGCGCCTTACCCGCTTTTCAAGCGGGGCAAGAACCACGGCCGCGATGGCAGCGGTCACAAGCGTGATGGCATACGGGGCGATCACCTTCCAAAACAGCGCCGCGACCGCGGTCGCGAGCAAAAGAAAAAACCACCGGGCTATGTGAGTGTGCGATTCGGAAATACGTGACATATGCGCTCAGTTTACCACAGGCAATCCGCGCAACAAAAAACGGGGCTCAGGCCGTGAGCAGGAACGCCAGGAGCACGTTAACAATGACGAGCCAACCTGAGACGAACCAGATGCCGACTGGGTTGGCGGTGCGAGGATTTCTTATCGCAAAAGAAAAAGCCCGTCACGTCAGGACGGGGCGTGGCCGTGCTTGGTGACGGCCTCGGCAAAGATCTCGGCCGCGCGTCCGGTGAGTGCGACCGAGCGGGTCTCGGCGCCCTCGGGCCAGGGCGTGACGAGCAAGATCTGGCGAAACTCCTCCGTGGCCTCGGGCGGCGCACTTATCGCGAACTCGGACAACTCCCTGCAGACTCGACCGCGCAGGTCGAGACTGTACGACGCCTCAATCGCAATGACGAACGCTCCCACCATCCGGCTGAGCCAGTGCTTCCGGATGAGAAAGGCCTGCGCCGCCTCGTACGGAAACGCGCCAGGGTCTTCCTCCATGAGGATGCAGCACGCTGGCTGCAGCCACATGCCAACGCGTAGGGCGCCAGGCTCGAACGGCCCGTTGATGGTGCCGTCGGGCCGCACCTCGAGAAAGAACATCCGGTCATCCGATTCGATCACCATGGCGCGTCCCGCGGCGATATTCACCCACGCAACGCGTTTGCTTTCTGCCATCTTTCCCTCCTGGGCAGGGACGAACCATACGCCAGATCACCGAATCCGTCAACGCCTTGACGACCCATCGAAAATTTTCTATCATGCCGCCACAAACATGGCCCCATCGTCTAATGGTTAGGACACGAGCTTTTCAAGCTTGTAACCCGGGTTCGACTCCCGGTGGGGTCACCATCGCCGAATCGGCGTCCAAACACAACTCCCTGAAAGGGGAGTTTTGTGTTATCTTAGTCACTTTTTTATCCTTCACGTAAAAGTTCGAATAGATTTTTCTGATGGTGCGGTCGAGTTTGGCCGCAGAGCTTCGTCCGCTTCACGGACGGTCGCCTTCTCTTTTTTCACGTCTTCTTTGTAGAGCGAGGCGAGTGACGAGTCGTCGAGCTCCTCGATGCGCTTTTTGATTTCTTGCAAGCGCTTCTGCGCGTGATCTTTTTTCTGTTCCAAGCTCCGCAGGGTGTTGGCAGTTTCCCGCCTCCGACTTTCACCGATGCGGTGCATCTCCTCGACGTAATGGTTGTGCGCGACATCAAGCCGGAGCGGATGCTCCCGCAGCCATGCGCGCGCCGCCTCGATGACGATCTTCGCTCGTATATGCTGACGCTTACCTCCACGCATAGCGGGACAGCTCGGGGTGTTGCATCGGTAGTAAAGATACCGGACGCCCATCGCCTGCTTGTTCGCGATGCTCAAGACCATTGGCGCTTCACACCACTCACAGATCACCATCCCGCGTAGGCGGTTTCTTGCGGCAGGGAGGAAATAAACGCCGTGTCGACGACAACGGACAGACGTTCGTGTCCCGTTTTTCGTGGGTACTCTTCGGCCTTGAGCCACGCGGCGATCTCCTTGAGTCCCATACCCTGAAAGCGACGATCGAAGACACCACGGATGAGCTGCCAGTTCTCACTATCCGGCCTCATGCAGCCCATGTTGTCGTTGTAGTAGCCGTGCTTGGGCTTGCCAAGGTTCACACCCTCACGGGTTCGCTTATCGGTGGCATCTTTTACCCGACCGGCGTGACCTTCGACCCATTGTTTGGCCATAACGAAAGAAATCCCGAGGAGCATCTTTCCCTCGGCTGTGTTCATAAACGTCATGGAGTGGAAACGCAGGTCTTTGATGATGCCTTGATCCAGTAGGTCGATGATCTCGCCACCTTCGCGCATGTTGCGAGCAAGACGATCCGGTGCTCGCGAAATGATGCCGTCATAGCGACCGCGCATGAGTCCGTCCATCATCTCACGAAACTTCGGGCGGATACCCGGTTCTTTTGCGGACACCGATTCAGTAAATACTTTAGCGATCTTGAGGTTATACTGTTCGGCAATCGCCATGCAGTCCTTGAGCTGGTCATCCAAAGTCTGACGCTGCTTTTTGTCATCATCCGTGCTCTTGCGTCTATAGATGACGTAGAGGTAGTCCTCGGGCGGCTTTGTCTTCTGTGCCTTTTGTTCCTCAAAAGACCTCACGATGGCCTCAAACAGCCGTGAGGGTTCTCCCGACGCACATGTGTGGCCTCCACATGCCGTATGGGCACCCGTGAGGCTTTGCGTTTGATTCGTTCCTTTGGCATAGGCGACTTCTCCCAGTCCGGGAGTGATTTTCCTCAACATTTTAGCATGTTTGGAGCCAAAACACTGGACAAAGCTGTATTTTTGTGCTATTTTATGATGTCGTTTCTTGTAGGATCGACTCCCTACGGCAGGGTCAGCCGCGCTCATTCCCGGAGCAAACCGTGGAGTTCATCGAGAAGCTCGTGCAGCTCTGCGTGATGATCGCTGGCTTCCTGAACGCCGGAGCGATCGGACTGCAAGCTCGCACGCTCACCCAGACGAAGGACTCGAAGGGGCACACCCTGACAATGTACTTCGTCTTCCTCTTCATCCAGCTCTCGCTGGTGGCCAACGCCGTGATCCACAAGGACGCATGGCAGGCCTCCGGCATGGTGGCCTCGATGGGCACCACCTGCTAGATGATCGCCCTCATCCTCAAGTATCGGAGGCGTACATGAACCGTCGTCAGCGCAAGATGGGGTCGATCTTCTTCGGCCTCGTCTACCTCATGGCCGGTCTGACCTTCATGTTCTACCCGGTCGACATCTGGGGGAACAAAAGCACCATGTGGTGGCTTATCACTACGTTCAGCGTCGGTGACCCCATCATGAACGTGCTTTGGATCCTCGTGGGTAGCGTAGGATTCCTCCTGACTGGAGGTCTGCTCCTCGTCGTCCCGTTCCTCAACACCAAGTCCTGAAAAGGAGGTCACCGTGATCCGTTCCTTCGCCAACCTACTCATCTCGCTCAACCCCACCAGCGGCCAGCGCTCGTGGTGGATCGTCTGGGGTGCCGGCATGATCGCCTGGCTCGCCACCGCCCTCCCCTTCATAGACCTCTTCACCGGCAGCATGGTCGGGATCGGCAAGTATGGGGGGGAAGTGGCGGACCACCACAATGTTCGCCTACGGCGTCGAAATGTCGGCTCGTACGGCTGACTACTACTTCCTCGTCGTCCTGCTTGGAATCGCTGCCGTCAAGATCGGCTGGATCCTGATCAATGTCGGCGGCAGCTTCGCGAGGGGGTA
>MGFA01000017.1:5887-14368 GCA_001791645.1 Candidatus Uhrbacteria bacterium RIFOXYB12_FULL_58_10 | reverse complement strand
CGTGCCCGCCATGGGCATCCTCGGCGGTCACTGGCACCGCTGAACAGCTCGCGCACCCGCGCGGCGGAGGACAGCTCACCCACGTGAGCCCCGCCGATCTCGTGGGTGCGCTGTTTCTTTTGTGAAATGTTGAGCAAAGTTGAGCAATGCAGTACACTCTTGGGGTCGAACTCCAACCTGAAACACAGGCAGATTTTGCCTATTTACCGGATCGCGCGCGATGAGCGGCATCCGGTTAAAACAATCCTTGCACGATCCGTGCTTGGCTTGGGTAGAGACACCACGGGGTGTCGCTTTTGTTTTGTGCACACGGCTGGTTTCCATCGCTTATTCCTAACCACAACCCTATGGCACACATCCAAACCAATCCGTCGTGGGTCACGCAAAAGTACCCCGGCGATCTTTCGGCGCAGGTGCGCTACCTCATCCAGTTCGGCTACGTCGTCGTTCACCAGAACGAAAAAACCGCACAGCTTGTGCGGAAAAAGAAGTTCAGCTTATTTCTTGCATTGTGCGGACTACTCCTCTTTTTCTTTGGCTTTCTGCTTTACCTCGTGTGGTATCTCGCCAAGCGCGACGATACGATCTACCTCGATATTACGGCGCAAGAAAAGGCCTCCCTTTAGACGCCAAACTCCTCCGGGTGCTTGGCACGCAGGTATCGCCATGATGACTGCACGTCGCCCGCGCGGATAGCTTCGGCGATGTTAAAACGCGCCTGTAAAACGAGATAGGTTTGCCATGCCTGTTTTTGGTCACAAAAGTCGGGATTTTTATCTTGGTATCGATAGAGCGTCAAGCGGTGAATCCCCGCGAAAATACAGGCCTCCCGCTCGCTACAGCCTACGAGAAAAGCGAGGCGGAGTTTTGATATGGTCGGCTTCGTCATGACGTGCGGTCTCCCCATGTGTGATTTTGGGGTGGCTGCCATCGCCTCCGAAATCGGATAGTAGTCATGGGGGAGGATTTGAAAGGCTGCTAACGCTGACATATTACCGTCATTATAGCGTTGATAGTCCTTCTGAAACAGAAACACCACCCGCGCAGCAGGTTCACCAGAATGGGTGATGTCCTGCACGCAGGTGGCGTGAGTTATTCGTCGACGATCTCGACGCCGATGGTTAGAAGCGATCCGGCCTCGTACATGCCGAACTCGTAGTGACCGGGGGAAGTCTCTTCCTCCCAGCTGTGGCCGGCATAGACCATGATGGCGAGCTGGTCATACTCCTCGTCCCACACCTCGTCGACCTCCGACGGATCGTCGAAGCCCGGAAGTCCGAACTGGACGTAGAAGTCTTGCTCGGGGCTGACCGCGAACCCTTCTTCCGTAAGATCCATCTCCCAATGCGAGCCGCAGAACGGATCGCAGGCGGTACCGACGGACTCGAAGGAGCCGAGCTCACCGAGCGTGCTCTCGACCGTGAGCTCGTCGCCGAACTTCTCGACCCACTCGCCGTTGTCGTAGCTCGCGAGGGTGAAGGTCAGGAAGGTGATCGGTGACTCCTCCTCTTGGGTGGTGTAGATGTGGAAGGGCGGAATGACCATGCACTCGGCCGTGACCCGGAGGAAGCTGCGTGCTTCCGTCATCCAGTCCACGTCGATGGTGCTTTCTCCATCGTCCCAGTCGCTGTCCTCGGGAACACCGAGGCCGAGGTTCGAGCAGATGTCCGTCTCGGCATCCTCGACGGCGGTGTCGAACGGAGACTTGTTGAGGGGATCGAGGGTACTGCAAGCGATCAAGGTGAACAGGAACATGGGATGACTCCGTGGTTGGGAACTAAGGGCGGGATGCCCATTTATAATCACCACCTTGTGATGAGTACAAATAGAAACCCCCTTTCACCTTACTCACTTGTGACAAGATATAATAGCAGAAAAATGAGGTTTTGTCAATGAAAAATGGCCGGAAAGTGGCTATTATGAGCCAATATGCTGGCTTTACTAACCGGCTGGTTCTACTCCTCCATGGCAGTCTTATCCAGCAAATGAAAGAGCCCTGTTTTCTTCGATATGCAGAGCATAGAGCATTTTTAGCTCCCCGATGATGCGGTTCCAAAAATCTGGAGAGTAGTTCACCAAAGAAGCCACTGCATATCGCAGGGGCTTCTTTTTACTGTCAAAAAGTCCATAATCCGACCTGACCCCTTTACGGCGTACAGCGTAAAAAATTGAAATTCGGCATGGTCACTTCAAAAGCCGCCTGGAAATACTGATGGCTTTTGTGATTCCGAAAAAAAATCCGCCAGGCACGGGGGCTAGCGGCGGGGAGAAGAATGCCAGAAGGTCGTCATGAGGGTGAGGTAGAGCGTGGCGGCCACGATGTAGAGCGTGTACGCCGACTCCACGAATCCCCAGGCGAACGGATCGAATGGTCGCGCGAACGCGAGGACGTTGATGAGCCCGCCCGCGAGAAAGATGCGCCATCCAATGCGGCTCTCACCCTCGGGATTGGTGACAACACCCGCGAACGTCGGAATCCCGGCGATGATATCCGCGACGATCACGAGCACGGTCGCGGCGCGGGGGCTATCCTCGCCGAAGAGGAGGATGAGCGCGATACCGCCGAGCAGGAAGCAAACAGGGTCGTACCACTTGATCTTCCACGTCCCGCACTTGAGCGACGCAATGAGCAGCGCAAGGTTGCCGCAGCAGTACACGCCGCACATGATGGCAGTCGCTGGCGAGCCATTCCGCACGTTGATGATCGCCATGGTCAGCGTGAGCAACATCCAGACCAACCACGACACGAGCCGCGGATGCGTGTCGCCCGTGAGACCGAACCTGTTCCACATCCAGCGCGTGAGCGGGTGGCTCCTGGTCCTTCCGCCGACGAAGTCGACGATGTACACGAAATACGCGGCCGACGCGACGAGCGCGGCAAGCGCACCCATGCACACGGCACGATCTTCGAAAAGGATGTTCACGGCAACTCCTATGGCCGAGAAGAAAGGAGCGAGCATGCCGGACGGCAGGCAAGGCGTTACCATGCCATCGTTTCGCTCGATTGTCAATGTATCTTCCGAAAATGACGCCGTCTTTTGCAACGTTCATTGAACGAATATGACATTACTCGCAAAAATATTTAAAGCAAGATCTTTTTTTGCTATAATTGCCGCATGAAGATCGCGACTAACGTCCATCGAGACGCGTTCGGTGGCATCACCATTTCCAATCTTGCCCTGTTCGACTGGATGGAGGACAAGGACGATACGATCGTCGGCATCGAATTCGTCACGGCCCGCCATATCCTGGGCGCCATTATTTTTCGACGGTATCTTCCCTCCTTCTTTACCCACCACATCATTAACGCCATCGACATCCTTCCGCGATTCCCATGGGAGAAACGCGGAAATCTCCGAAAAAACTGGGGCGTTTTGGTCGAAACCGCGAAAAAAGTTCTGCGCAAGGAAAATCCGGACGTCGTGCTGATCAACGGGACGTATTACGCGCCGTGGATCCTCGCCCGGGCCGCGCAGGAGCTCGGCATCCCGATCGTGCTTCGGTACGCCGGAATCCTTCAGCAAGAAATCCAACACAACGGATGGCTCGTCCGCCGACGGCTACTCGTACACGAACGATGGATCGCCGAGTCGGCAAACGTCATCATTTACCCGTCGAGCCTGTGTCGAACGATCGTCGAACGAGACATCCTCGGACACGCCACGAAACATGGCGTCGTCATTCCAAACCCAACCAAGGCGACGTCAACCAACGGAAAACGGAGAGGACGATTCACCATCGCCGCGATTGGCCGCTGGACCAAAATCAAAAACTTCCAGGCCTTCATTGCCCTGCACGAAGAACTGTTGCGTATCCTATGGCCGCACCGTGCCGTAATGGTCACGTCGTACTGGGACGAGCAGTTCGGCATCTCGGAAACGATCGAGCGGAAGGATTCGATGAGCCAGGAGGATCTCAAGACGTTCTACCGGTCGATCGACCTCTTGGTCGTGCCATCCCGCTTCGAAACGTTCTGCAATGTCGCCGCGGAAGCGCTCGTAAATGGCACGTCCGTGCTCGTTTCAAAAAATGTCGGGATCGCCGAAATTTTAAGGAAGGCGCGGCTCGGCCGCATGATCATCGATTCATTCGATGATCCCGAGGAGGTAGCCGCCGCCGTAAAGCGACTGGCAAAAACCAAGCTGACAAAAAGGGAGCGCAACGCCGTTGCCAAGCTCCTTGATCCGCAGGATGTACACGAGAAAATTCTCCGAGTACTCGAAGACACGATGAACGGGACGATCCATTGATATCTCGATGCCGATATGGAGGAATCGCCGTTTTTGTCGGCCCGATGCTCCAGTTGTTCGTGTTCGGTGATCACTGGCGCCTGTTGGCCGCACTATTTTTTTGGAGGCCGGCAACGGACGTCTTCATGGGTCCGCAAGCCGTTCAGGGAGAGCTCGTTCTCGACTCCCAGGAAGACATTTACATCATGCGAACATCACACGCACTCGACCACAATATCATCTACGTGGCGATCATCTTATCGGAGGATGGCAAGGACGCGTACACGGTCAGGATGACGCCGACCCAATTTGAAAGGTGGGACGCAGCACAAATGGCCTGCGAAAACCCGACGTACTCCGTCCTGAAATACTTGCGCGAAATCCTAAAGGTAAGCTGCCCCGCAATATGACGGGGCATTTTTTTAAAAAAATCCCCGCCGTCAGATGGCGGGGAAGGACGAGAGGATGACGAACAGGCACAGCACCGCGATTACGAGAACCGCGATGGCGAAGAGCACCAGAGGGTGACCGGGCGGAGGAGTCCGGAAGAACAGATCCGCGGAATCTGACTCCGGTCGTCGAACGAACGGGGGATCGGGTTCGCGAGGCACGCCGGCGGCGGCATCGCGCGGCTCACCGAACGTGGCCCACGGGTCACGCGTGGTTGCGCGCGGCACCGGAAGCGCCGACGACGCGCTGGGGTTGGGACTGGGGCTGGGCGCGACGATCACGGGCTGGTCGTGCGGCGGCCTGGGCGGCATCCGGGGTCGAACGACATGCGCGGGCGGGACGCGCGACGGGACACGAACGTGCTCGGCGGCGCGGGCCCGATCCTCATTGACACGCAGCATTGCCGCGGGAGGAGGCACATCCTCCCCATCCATCATCATCCCGATGTCTCCGACCACGGTATGGGCACGACCGCCAGACTCCTCGGAGCCACGCAGACCTCCCCAGTCGCGACCGAAGTCGAGCGTCCGATCGTCGACCATGGCCTTGTACAAAGCGAAGGCCATGTCCCCGATCGTGAAGCTCACCACCAGACGCTCCGGCATGCTCACCCGCAGAATTGGAACGCCGGGAAGCACGCCCACGTGGTCGACTTTGACGTCGACGTTCGGAACGAGGCGCTTCTTGGTCGCCGCGCTCCAGAACGCGTCGCGCAGCGCGCCGCGGAACGCGTGGTCCTCGAGGTCTCCCCTGAACCTGAGCGAATAGTACCAGGCGCGATGCGGAGCCTTGCCTCCCGCGAAATCACGCCACGCGGCTTCCTTTGCCGCGTCCGTCTCCGGATCCGCGCGCATCCAGTTACGCTTGCCAGCCATCGATTCCTCCGTGCAGATGGTGAAAGGGCTGATGCCTCGCAATGTTGGGCGAAAAAACAAGAATTGTCAAGACGAGCCGACCATCAAGCGTCACAAAAAGAAAAAGGACCGGTCAGACCGGACCCGTGTAAGAAATGACATGCCACTTGCGATGGTGGTCGGGGCGAGAATCCGGAAGCGCTCGTACCGAACGGACGGATCCGTCCGGAAGACGAACCGGCAGCGACTTGCCCGTGAGATCAATGGGCGGAAGCGCGAACGCGGGGCGTTCATCGCTCGCGCGACTCGCGAGGACATTCGCCTCGGACTCGCAGGAGCACTCCCGCGCGGACCATCGACCGGTCTCCGCCGTGTCTTCGAGTAAAAGACGGTGCGCGGAGCGGAACCAGGCGGGAGCGCCGTTGTGCGCGGCCAATCGCATGGGACCGAGTACGTCCTCGTCGCGTCCGTACGAAATCGCCCGAATGGAAAGCTTCCCGGCGCGAATCAGCCAGTCGGCGGCCTCGCACAGCAGCAGGTTGCAGAGCCTATTGTACGGATGCTCGTAGAAGTCCGCGTACATGGATGCGCGTCGATCGAGGAACTGCTCGATGAGGAATGTCTCATCGAGCTCGAGCATGCCGTCGCGCATGGCCCGGATTGAGCGCAGCACGCTCCAGCATAAACCGTCCATGGACGCGTATCCGGCAGCGGTCGCGTCATGACGGACGTACGTGCACGTATCCACGAACTTCTGACGAAGCCCGGAGTCCCCTTCCTCGCGAACGATCCCGAGCAGACGCTCGGTGTTCACCCCATGTGCGGAAAACGCGGTCTGGACGTGCGGATCCGTCGCGATGATCCGTCGTCCCGTGTTCTCATGATCCTCCACGCCATGCCGATGCAACAGGGGCTCGACCGCGTGGGAAAACGCCCCATGGCCGACGTCGTGGAAAAGTCCGGCGGTCGCGGCGTAGAACGTGTCATCGTATGGCAACCCGTGCAAGGCGCAAGAAGCGGTCGCCATGGCGCAGACCCATTCCGAGTGCTCCAAGCGCGAGAACGGGGAAAGTGCCGTGGTGCGGTCGGCCTGGCCGTCGCACAGCGGAACCATGATCTCCGGCACGTTGCGCGCGCACCTTTTCAGTCCGCGATGGGAAACGCCGCCAAGCCTTTGCAGGGCCGGAGTCGCGCAGAACGCCTCAAGGGCGGGAGCGGCCTCGTCAAAGAACGCGTGCGCGTGCGTCCTCGCGGACGGCGCGTAGGCCAGCAAGTCGCGCGCATGATCCCGCATTCGGGAAACGGCGCGGGAAGGATCGGTAGTCACGAATGTATTCCTCCAAACAGGAGGGTACCGGTGACGGAAATAATCGTCAATGTAACGCTTCTATATCGTCTTGATGCCTTCGAAGACGGAACGATCCACGACCTGCCGCGATGAACGGCCAGGCCAGGCGCCTGCACACGGGCGCTCTTTTCTTTTTTCGTGTATCATGTCGACATATGTCATCGTTTCTTTACGCGTCCCTTGCCCTATTCGTTGTTTGGGCCATCGTGCTCTTTTTGTCAAAGAACACGCGTCACGAACAGGTCGTCATGAGCGTGATCGGACTTGTGCTCGCCCCGGGAGCCATGGCCATTGCAGCGCTCGATTATCACAATGTGACCGTCGCGACGATCGGTATCGAGGACTTCCTGTTCTCTTTTTGCGTATTCGGAATAGCGTCGGTCATTTACCAGTTCGCGCTTGGCAAACACACGAAGAAACTGCGGGGCAGGCGCATCCTGCTCAGTCACCCGGCCACGCACTGGCTCGCGCACATCATCATCGCGCTTGGCATCTGGGCCGTCATTGGCGTCGCGCTTGCCGTCGTGCTCGGTCTCTCCTCCGTGCAGGCAGCGATCGTCGGCGGGTTGCTTGTCGGCACGTACGTGATCGCCGACCGAAAGGATCTCATGTTCGACGCCCTGCTCTCCGGCGTTTTCGTGGCCGTTCTCGTGTTTGCGTCGGAACAGCTGTTTTTCGTGCGGCTGTTTCCGGAAGCGGCCTCCCAGTATTGGCAAGCAGGCAACCTCTCCGGGCTCGTGCTCGCGGGTATCCCCCTCGAGGAGCTCCTTTGGGCCGGCGTGGTCGGATTCGCCATCGGCCCGCTTTATGAATATATGCGTGACGTGCGACTGAAATAAGTATGGCAACGGACGCGGAATTTTTTTCCCAACTGGCAGAACAAAACTGGTTCTCGGACACCGAGGGCCAGCTTTCGGTCGATGTCATTGAAACGGCCGACGAAATGATCATCCGCTCCGCGATCGCCGGTGTCTCCTCGGAAAACCTCGACATCTCCGTGACCACGGATACGGTAACGATCCGCGGGACCCGGTCGCATGACTGCGAGGATACCGGAAGCAAAACCGTTCATGTGCGCGAATGCTACTGGGGCGCGTTTTCACGATCCATTGTGCTCCCCTGTCACATCCGTCCGGAAGAATCCGACGCCACGCTCAAAAATGGCATCTTGACGATCACGCTCAAAAAGGTTGAGATGAGGTCAAAAGTCTCCGTCATTGAACTCGATGAGTAATGCTATGCCCATTCTTTCCAGAAACGCAAAAATCGCGATCGCCGCGGTTTTTTGTTCGCTCGCATTATTCTTCGCCGTCGGAGGAACGCTCGTGTGGGCGCAAACTTACGACGGCCGCCTGGGACCAAACACGTTCGTCGGATCGGTCGAGGTGAGCGGAATGGACCTGGAAGGGGCGGCCCGGACCGTGCGCGAGGCGACGGACGCGCTGTACGCCAACGGGATGCCGGTCGTGCTCCGGGGCAAGCCGGCGACCGTGCCGCTCACGGTCCTGGCTGGGTCCGACTCGTTCGATGTGGTCCAGCTCCTAGTGGACCAGTCCGTCGACGTGGCCTTCGACCGCGCGCACGACGAAAACGGATCCGC
>MGFA01000017.1:0-5879 GCA_001791645.1 Candidatus Uhrbacteria bacterium RIFOXYB12_FULL_58_10 | reverse complement strand
TCCGGCTGGTCGGGGAGCTGTTCCGTGAGAACCGCATCGGGCTGTTCGTGGCCGCGGACGAGGAACGCATCCGGGAGTCCGTTCGGTCCGCGTTTCCGGACCTCGAATCGCCGGCCAAGGACGCGGCCTTCGTGTTCGCGAGCGGCGCGGAGGGATGGGCCGTGGAGGTGACGGACGGCGCGGCTGGAAACGAATTCGACTTCGAGCCATTCATGACCGCGCTCATGTCCCGTCTCGCGGATATCGACCAGACCCCGATCCAACTCACCATCACCAACCGCAAGCCGGAAGTGTCCCGGGAGGAAGCGCTCTTTGTCGCGGAGGACGCCCTATCCGCGCTCGCGCGCGCGCCGCTCGCCCTAGCAGCGGACGACGGGCGCACCTGGGAAGTCACGGCCGAGGACCTCGCGACCATGCTGGTTCCCGAACGCGAAATGTTCCCGGGCATCGGGATCGGCACGGAGGCGCTCGACGCGTTCCTCGAGCCCGTTGCGGCAGAGATCGAGTCCGAGGCGCTCGACGCGCGCTTCTCGGTTGAGAACGGCCGCGTATCCGAGTTCGCCGACGCGCAGAACGGGGTTTCCATCAACCGCGAGGAACTGCGGGGGCGCATCGCGATGGCCGCGCGCGGCGACGCGGAAACGACCGTCGCCATCCCGACCACGGTCGTCGAGCCCGATGTCACTACCGAGGAGGCGAACGACCTCGGGATCCGGGACGTGCTCGGGGTGGGTACCTCAAGCTACCGCGGGTCTCCGTCAAACCGCATAAAGAACATCAAGAATGGCGTTCGGCTTCTCAATGGGCTCCTGATCGCCCCGGATGAAACGTTTTCGCTCCTAGGCGCTCTCAGGCCGTTCGACACGGAGAACGGATATCTGTCGGAACTTGTTATCAAGGGCGACAAGATCGAGCCGGAAATCGGGGGCGGCCTGTGCCAAATCGGCACGACCACCTTCCGGGCCGTGATGAACTCCGGCCTGCAGATTACCAAGCGTTCGAACCACTCGCTGGTCGTCTCGTATTACAACGACCCGTCCAATGGAAACCCGGGCACGGATGCCACCATTTATGACCCGGCACCGGACTTTCAATTCACGAATGACACCGGGCACTACATTTTGTTCCAAGCAGAAATGGACGAGGCGACGCAGGGGCTTCGATTCACGTTTTGGGGAACGACCGACGGGAGGAAGGGCTCCTATTCCCCGCCAGTGGTTCTTCGCTGGATCGGCGTCGGCGAAACCGTGAACACGGAAACGCTGGACCTCGCTCCCGGCAAAAAAAAATGTCAGAGCGCGCACGTCGGCGCGGATACGACTTTCACGTACTCAGTCGTGAAGCCGGACGGGACGGTTGAGGAAACGGTGTATGCGTCCCACTATCGTCCGCTTCCTGAAATCTGTCTCGTCGGCGTGGAGGAATTATCCACACCGGAAGACTTGCAACAAGATGCAGACAGCGTATCATCATCTCAGACCTCTGATGTGCCCGCCGACGTCGGTGCGGTAGACCAGACGGACCCTCAAACAAAAACAGAATAAAAACAAAACGCCCGTTGCACTCTGTAATCTGCAGGCAAGAAATTTCAAACGTGGAGAGATCTAGTCCGAAGACCAGATGCTTCCATGAGATGAAATCCCATGCTTGTCGTGCCTGCAGGTTACAGAGTGCAACGGGCGTCTTCCAATCGCTTGGACACAAAATAATAACAACCTGGAGGATGTTTGTCAAGCCTTGGCTGTGACTCCATGTTCGCAAAAAATGACAGGTCCGTCAATGGGCCTGTCATTTATTTGCCAAAACGCCTCTTATTCTGTCAAAACTCTTCAGAATCAACTTGTGGATCACGAGGATTAACGGTCAATCACCTTGTCGATCAAGCCATATTTCAAAGCTTCCACCGGATCCATAAAGTTATCCCGCTCCGTATCAAGCTCAACCTTCGCCTTCTTTTGCTTCGTGTGCTTGGCAATGATTTCGTTCAACCGGTCCTTGATCTTCAGGATGCGCTCCGCGTGAATCTTGATGTCGGTCGCCTGACCTTGGAATCCGCCAAGCACCTGGTGGATCATGATCTCCGCATTTGGAAGCGCAAATCGCTTGCCAGGCGCGCCAGAGGCGAGCAACACCGCTCCCATGCTTGCCGCCATGCCCACGCAAATGGTAGAGACGTCCGGCTTCACGTACTGCATGGCGTCATAAATGGCGAGGCCCGCGGTCACGGAACCACCCGGAGAATTCACGTATAACTTGATGTCCTTGGTCTTATCCTCGGACTCAAGGAACAGCAGCTGCGCGATCACAAGGTTCGCGATCGTGTCATCGATTTCCGTACCAAGAAAAATAATGCGATCCTTGAGAAGACGCGAATAAATGTCATATGCGCGCTCGCCCATGTGGCTTTTTTCAATAACGGTCGGGATGAGATAGGAGGATGCGATGTCAGACATAGCGAAAATGGTCAATGCAAGATCAAAATGAAAAATTTAGGAGAACTACTTTTTTGCACTAGGATTCTAACACGACGAGCGCCCGCTCGACCAGCTGCCAACATCCCGCGTCATCGCACACGGCCGATCCAAACGGGACCGTGAATCCCGCGGCCTTCCGGTGGCCTCCCCCGCCCATGGCCTTGGCGACCAATGAAACGTCCGGACCGGTCGAGCGCATGGACGCCTTCACTGACCCGTCGACGGTTTCGCGAAATACGAACAATACGTCCGCGTCCGTGACCAGATTGAGGAAGTTTGAAAGACCGTCCACTTCATCGTCCGTTACCCCTGCGCCTTCCATGTCCGCGCGGGTAATAAACGTGGCGACAACCCCCTTCTCCGGATGCCGACGCAAACGCTCGAGCGCTGCCCCCCAAATGCGCAACATATTCACGCTGCGATTCTGATACATGTTGCGTATCACCTCCTGGATGCGCGCGCCGCCAATGAGCAGGTCGGACGCGGCGTCAAACGCGCGCTGGTTGGTGGCGTCGTTTGAGAACACCGTGGTGTCGAAGCAAATGCCCGTCATGAGGCACGTGGCAGCATCTCGACTCGGGACGATATGATTCTCTCGAAAGAATCGATGCACGACCTCGGCCGTTGCCGGAGAATCGGTGACAACCTGGTTCACCTGGCCGTAGCGCGAGTTCGTGGCGTGATGGTCGATGTTGACGATTGGGGGACGCGAGGGGACGCGGGCATGAAGACGCGAAACGAACGCGGCGTCGGAACAATCGAACGTAACGAGAAGATCGATGGAAACATCGTCGAAGATTGCTTCGTCCGTCGTGCAAAGATTAACGTTGGGAAGAAAGCGATACTTCGCGGGAACCGGCTCGGAAACGAACACTGGCACGCGTACACCGCGCGACTTCAGATAATCCGCGACCGCGAGCGACGACCCGAGCGAATCGCCGTCGAGCCGCTCGTCCGCAACAAAAACCGGCCGCTTGGCAGTGACGAGCATGTCGTGAATGCGCTTGTGCGTGTAAGACTCCATAACGAGGAGCAACACTACCATCGCCGAAGCAGACGGTCAATCAAAATACCAATACCGGGCATTGGTACGTCCACACGTACGCAAGTGATAGCCAGGGCAAAGGGCAATAAAAAAACGTGCCGGCGAGGCACGAAGGTGAGGGTCTGTTCAGGGCGGAGAGACGAGATCGAGTTGCGCGTGGATCTGGTCGGCGTATGCGTCGAGCAGCCTTTGCATCGCGAGGCTCGCGTAGTCGACGACCACGGCCTTGCCGTCGCGCACGCCGAAGTTCTTCGAGGAAAACGCGTGGAGGTCGCCGGAATCGTTGATGGTACGCCAGCCCACGATGTCTTCGAGCTGGCGGGTATGCACCGTGAGAGAATGAGGGTTTTCCAGAACGGCTTCCTGGACGTTCACGAACCCGATCGACAGGTAGGTGCGAGCAAGAACCGGATGAGCGAGCAAACGCGAATACCGCCACTCACGGACGTTATCAAGCATGCCGCGGAAAACAGCCGCGCGTCCGCCACCCAGCCGTACGGAAGCCGGATGGCTCCAGTACCAACGCACAAGATGCGGGCTGAAGCCGTGCCTATCCGTCCACATCAGGCGGAACGTCGACGTGAGCGCCGTCATGACCTGGACGCGAGCGAACTTGAGACAGATGCCGAGCTTCGGGACAACCAACACGACGCGGCTCGTTCCTTTCTTCCAATGCATGTTCCCTCCTCAGCGACCACCCTATCCGGTTGTCGGTCGCGGTGTCAAAGGCGTTCTGTTATAATCGATCCGTTATGTTTTTGACCAAATTGGAACTCCAAGGGTTCAAGACCTTTGCCCATAAGACGGCTCTTTCCTTTCTCCCGCCAAAGGCCGGCATTTCGCCGCTCACCGCGGTGGTGGGACCGAACGGCTCCGGAAAATCCAACCTGTCTGATGCCATTCGTTGGGCGCTCGGCGAACAATCGCTCAAGCTTTTGCGCGGCAAGGAGTCGCAGGACGTCATCTTTTCCGGTTCGGCCGGACGCGGGCGCTCCGGTTTCGCGGAAGTCTCGATGACGTTCAACAACGAGGACCGAACCATGCCCGTAGACTTTACGGAGGTCACCGTGACCCGCCGCCTCTACCGCGACGGCAACTCGGAATATCTCCTAAACGGCCAGGCCGCGCGCCTTTCAGACATCCAGCTTCTGCTTGCCCAGGCAAACGTGGGACAACGCTCGTACTCTGTGATCGGCCAAGGCATGGTTGACCACATCCTCGTGTCATCGCCGGAGGAACGCAAGGCGTTCTTTGACGACGCGACGGGCGTGAAGCAGTTCCAGATCAAGCGCCACGAGGCCATGCTGAAACTGAAGCGCACATATGAGAACCTGTCCGAGGTCGAGATGCTGCTTTCTGAAATCGAGCCGCGGCTGCGCTCGCTGAAGCGACAAGTGACACGTTTGGAGCAGCGCGAAGAAGTCGAAAGGGAATTGCGCGCGATCGAGCGGGAATATTACGGTTCGCTCTGGTGGCAGCTCGCCGACGAGCTTGGCGGCGTACGGAACCGCTTCAAAACGCTTGACCTGCAAGTGAAGAATGCGGACGAACAAATGAAGGAACTGGAGTCACGCGTCAAGCAAATGGAGGCGGAGCACAAGGCCGAGGAGGACACGGGGCTCACTGCGCTCCAGAAAGCCTATCACGAGGTACAGCACAAACGCTCAACATTGCGCGACGAGCAGTTCAAGGCACAAAAGGAAATCGAGCTCGCAAAGGTGCGCGCGCAATCGAGCTGGTCGCCGCTGCCGCTCGGAAAAATCATCGAGGGCGTCGAGGAGATGAACAAGGGATTGAAGGAACTCAAGGGCCTCACGACCGTCGACGAACTGCATCAGGCGGTCGACCGGCTATTCGAACAGTCGTCCTCGCTCGTCGGACGATTGCAACGACCAAGCCCGGAGGACATAAAAACGGATCCGAGGCTCGCGGCGCGCGTCGCCGAACTCGGCAAGGAACTCGAAACGGTCGAGAAAGAAATCAAATCAGCGGAACGCGCCATTGAGTCGTACGCGGCCAGGGACAAGGAGGTAAAGACCGAATTTTTCGACCTGCAACGCGCGCTGCGCGAGCACCAGAGCCAGCGACATCTGCTCGAGAACCAGCGCAACGCCGTTGCCATCGAGCTGGCGCGACTCGAGGAACGCCAAGCGAACCTTGGGCGCGAAATGGACGAACAGCTGAAGGAAATCTCCGGCGAGATCCGCGCGAACCGCGCGAACGCGAAGGCCGACGCGCCCGCGCTCTACCCCGAGATCCAACGTTTGCGCTACAAGCTCGAACTCATCGGGGGCATCGACCCGGAGATCGCGAAGGAATATGAGGAGACCAACGCGCGGTTTACCTTCCTCGACGGACAG
>MGFA01000016.1:71547-135298 GCA_001791645.1 Candidatus Uhrbacteria bacterium RIFOXYB12_FULL_58_10 | reverse complement strand
CGGATCCAGACCATCGCCGACCTCAAGGGCGGCGTGAAGATCGCGGTGCAGGGCTACGGACCGCACGAGGGCGTGAACGTCGACGCGATCGAGAAGGACGCGAAGCTCAAGCTCACGGACGTGAAGATCGTCAGGGCGAAGAACCTGACCGGCCAGGACAGCCCCGTCAGCCTCCTCCAGGAAGGGAAGGTGGACGCGGCTTGGGTGATCACGCCCGACATGTTCCTGCTCACGGCCGGCGGCAACGTCGGCACTGGCGCGGAGGGCTCGGTCAAGGGCGCGCACCAGATCCTGTCTACGGCGGAGCGCACGCGTTCCATCGCGGACCTTTACTACGTCAACCCGGAGTTCTACGCCTCGCACAAGGAAGAGGTGGTGAAGTTCGCGGTCGGCGTGCTGAAGGGGCAGGAAGAGATCGTCGAGCTCAAGAAGGCGTACGACGCGGGCGGCTCCGAGGACTACCGGGCGCTGCTCGTGCAGCTCGGCGACCTGATGGGCTCGCTGCCCGACGGCTCAGAGGCGGACGCGGCCGGGCTCGTCGCCGACTGCAGCTTCGTAGGCCACCCGGGCAACGTCGCGTTCTTCACGGACGACGACGCCAAGTCGCTCACGAGCTGGGCGTACTTCAACAGGCGCGGCGGCGAGGTCGCAGTGAAGCTCGGCTACTCCAAGTCGCCGGTGACCCTCCCGGAGGGCGTCGTCGACTGGAACCTGCCGATCTTCAAGCAGTATCTCGAAAAGACCGATGTTGCCAGGAACACCGCGCGTTTCGACGCCGCGGCTGTGCGTCACAGCATCGAGAAGATGGAGGAGGATGGATCGTTCTCGGACAACACGCGGCTTTCTTTCACTGCCTACTTCCCGGAGAACGAGACGCGCGTGGACGGGTCCAAGTACGAGACGGAGTTCGCGCGCATGCTCGAGCTCGGCCAGACCTACACCCGCGCCGCCATCGTCATCCGCGGTCACGCCGACCCCACGCACATGGTGGCCAACATCATCAGGGCCGGGGTCAAGGCCGGCGTCATCCAGGAGTCGGGTAACGCCTCGACCGGCCGCACCTTCTTCTACGAGGGACGGCCGTTCGATCTGAAGACCGGCCGTAAGGTCATCAGGCTCGCCACGAGCCCGCAGTTCAACGGGATGTACGCCGAGGGCGACAACCCGCGCGAGCTTGCGACCGCGGCGATCGAGATGACCAAGCAGCGGGCCGACGCGGTGCGCGACGCCTTCTTCGCCTACTCGAAGAATCGCGGCATCGCGCTCGACGAAAGCCAGGTGCAGACCGACGGCGTCGGGTTCGCCGAGCCGCTGGTGGTCAAGGCGAACAACGCCGACGAGGCCGCTCTGAACCGTCGCGTCGAGTTCGCGCTCGTGCGCGTCTCGGCCGAGGCGGTCACCCAGTCCGACTTCGATCTGTAGGGGAGACGAACATGAAAAAGATCATCCTTCTGTTCGCCGCCCTGCTCGTCGCGTTCTTCCTCCCGCTGGCTCTGGCACGCGCGGAGGAGAAGGCGCACGACTGTATCGTGGTCGTGCTCGACGGCTCCGGCTCGATGAACGATCGGATGTCCCAAGGACGGTCGCGCATGGATGTCGCCAAGACGGCGCTCATGTCGGTGTTGGCCCGTGTGCCGTCTGACACCCAGATCGGCATCGTGGTGTTCAACGGCGTGTTCGGCGGCACGAACGACTGGATCGTCCCGCTGGGTCCCCGCGACCCGGCGATGAACGATAAGATCGACGCGGTCCGTCCGGGCGGGAGCACTCCGCTCGGCGAGTACATCAAGCGGGGCGCGGACGCACTGCTTGCCGAGCGCGGGAGGCAGTTCAACGAGGGCCGCTATCGTCTGATCGTCGTCACCGACGGACAGGCCAGCGACTCCGACATCATGAGTCGGACGGCCACCGAGACCGTCGAGCGCGGCATCCGCCTCGACGTGATCGGACTCGACATGGACGGCACGCACGATCTCGCCGCGATGGCGGACTCCTACCAGCCGGCGCAGAACGCGTCCGAGCTGGACAGGGCACTCGCCAAGGTGGTGACGATCGAGTCGTCGTCCAACCCCGGGCAGGCCGGCGGCGACGACTTCGCGCTCGTGTCCGCGCTCTCCGACGATGTGGCGCCCGGTCTCATACAGGCCGTGACCGCGCCCAAGGGCAACTGGCCCATCGGCGAGGGACCGCCCAAGCCGAAGGCGTCGGAGCCGGATGGCTCAGACGGCATGCCGCAGGGGTCTCCGACCTCCGCGACCGCGCCGCAGCCGCAGGCCAGCCCCGGGTGCTCGGTGATCGGCTTCGGCTCGATCTCCGTGCTCACGCTCCTGCTGGTTCTTCAGGCGACCCTGCGTCGCCGTCGTTCCGCGGCCTAGTGGCCGTACTACCGTCGCCGCATCGGCGACGGTCTTTTCCCCGGATGCACGACCCTGAGAGAAATCGAAGGGTCGCGCGTCCAGGACAAGAGACAGACCTTCAACAAGTGAGGACATTCCCATGGCTGGTGTCGACACCCGGCGCAGCATCAAGATGCTGGCGTTCGGCGGATTCGCTGTCGTTTTGATCGTCAGCGCGGTCGCCGCGTGGCACTTCCTGGTCAGCCCGTTGCTCGACCAGCGGCTCACCGAGAGCCTGGCGTCGGACGCCCAATACCGCGTCGTGGCCACGGTGGCGGACGACGACTTCTCCGGGTACGCCCCCCTGCGTTCGCCCGAGGTCCAGCAGGACCTCAAGGCGCAGGGGATCAAGCTGGACTTCCGCGACGACGGGGCCAACTACGCGGCGCGGCTCGAGGCGTTGAAGACGGGCGAGGCGGACCTCGCCGTGTTCACGGTGGACTCTCTCGTGAAGAGCGCGGCCGACGCCGGTGGGTTTCCGGGCCTCATCGTGCTCGCCATCGACGAGTCGGTTGGGGCGGACGGGTGCGTCGCGCATGTCGACGACAAGGGCCAGAAGCCCGCGACGCTCGACACCCCGGCCACGAAGTTCTACGGGACGCCGGACAGCCCGAGCGAGTTCATCGCCCGGGTCGCCCGCGCCGACCTGCAGTTCAACGCGCTCGCGGGCGACTGGTTCGTCGCCACCGATGGGGCCGCCGACGCCTTCAACCGGTTTCGCATCGACGTGAATCCGACCCACCTGTACTGCATGTGGGAGCCGTACCTGTCGATGTCGCTTTCCGAGCCGGCCGCCTACGCGGTGTTCGACACCTCGATGGTGCACGAGTACGTGGTGGACGTGCTCGTGGCACGGCGCGAGTTCCTCGCCGAGCACCCGGACGTCGTCGAGGCCGTGATCGCCGCGCACCTGCGCGCGACCTACCGGCTCGGCAACGACCCGAAGGCGCTCACCGAGCTGCTCATCGCGGACGCGAAGGACACCAAGGCCGGCAAGTTCTCCGAGTCGCAGGCCGGTGCCATCGCCAAGGGCGTGCGCTTCACCAACACGCTCGAGAACTACGCGCGGTTCGGGCTCATCCCGCCCGCCGAGGCAAGGGGCCTCTCCAACTGGGAGGACATCTTCCGCAAGGTGGTGCGCGTGTATGTCGAGACCGGGGCGATCAGGAGTGACCCGTTCAACGGCGACTACTCGGCGCTCTTTCACTCGAAGACCACCCTCGCGAACCTCCAGCTTCAAGGTTTCCACCCGGTGGCCAACGCCGGCGCGGTCCCCGGGCTGGAGTCGGGTGACCTCGACGCCATCCGCGGCGTGGAGGAGCTGCCAGCGCTCGCCGAGGAGCAGTGGACCAAGATGAGCGTGGTCGGCAACGCCCGCGTGGAGCCGATCTCGTTCCGCCGCGCGGCGAGCGAGCTCGAAATGCAGGGCGCGCGCGACCTCGACCAGCTCGTGATGCACCTGCGCTCGTGGAGTTCCTACTACATCACCGTGGTGGGACACGCCCGGGCCGAGGGGGACCCGGAGGCCAACCTGGCGCTCGCGAAGGCGCGTGCCGAGACGGCCGCCAAGTACATCACGGACCACGGCGTGAACCCCAACCGGGTGCGCGCCGTCGGAGCCAGGCCCTCTGGCCACCAGGGCGCGGCCCAGAGCGTAACGTTCGCGCTCATGCAACCCAGTTACTAGGAGACATGGCCGATGGCAGACAGCCTGAAAACCAGGATCCTCGTGAATCTGGTCGGGAAGCCGGCGGTCATCATCCCAGCGCTTGGGAGCTTGATCGCCTTCGCCGGCGCGACGGTCGCGTCACATCCTGGGGTGCCGGTCTTTGCCGGAATCCTCTGTCTCCTCACCACCGCCGGCGTCGTCGGCTACCGGTTCCTCTTCAGGATGGAGGAAGTACGGGAAGGGGTGAAGAAGGAGTTGGACGGGGAAAGCGCGGCCGCCCACCAGGAGGACGTGCGATCCCGCGAGCAGGAGCTCGACGAACTGCGTCGGAGGCTCTGCGCGGACGGCGATTCGAGGGACGAGAAGATCCTCGACGACCTCCGGTCGCTCGACGGGCAGTTCACGGATGAGATGCCGTGGATCGCCCGTCTCGACCAACGGTCGCGGATCGACACGCAGCATGCCTCGCGGCTGCTGTTCGACACCTCGATCCAGGGGTTGCGCGACGCGCTGCAGCTCTTCGAGAGCTCGCGGCAAATCACGCATCAGCCGACGTGCGAGCAGCTCATGCAGCAGCGGGAGGCGTTCATCGCGGACGCCCAGACCAGTGTCAGCACGCTCGGAACGATGCTGACGCAACTGCAGCAGCTCATGGTCGAGTCACGCTCGACCGAAGACCAGGCCCGTGCCCGACGTTCCCTCGAGGAGTCGGTCGCGACCACCATCCGGACGGAAGCTCGCCTTCGCAACCTTGGCAGCGGCCGTCGTCCACTCTCTCGGGAAACCGAATCGTAAGGTTGTTCGTCAGTCAACAAGCACAGGAGATACCCACATGGGATCGATCGGCGCATGGATCAGCGCGTTCTTCGCCAAGATCTTCGGCACGGTGGACCGTTCCACCGACAAGCTGCGGCAGGACCCCGACGTGATGAAGCACGAGTACGGGAGCGTCATCCAGGAGAAGTCGGGCAGCGCTCGGCGGCTCAAGGAGGCGATCGCGACCCTCATCCGCACCCAGGAGGGCTACAAGACCGAGCTCGAGCGGGTCGAGGACGAGGCCGAGGAGCTCGCCACGGACGTGGCCGGCGCCGAGGCCGCGGCCATCGCGCGCGCGAACAAGCTCGTCGCCGCCGGGAAGTCCCAGGCGGACGTGGAGGCCGATCCCGAATACCTCGGGCTGATCGAGTCCCACACCGACTGGTCTTCGTCGCTCGGGGACAAGAGGGCGCGCATCACGGACCTGGAGACCCTCATCGCCCAGCTCGGCGAGCAGATCGACGAGCAGACGCTCAACCTGAAGGGCGTGATGCGGCAGATCGAGGACCTCAAGGTCGAGCAGGCGCAGGCCGTCGCCGAGGTCATCTCGAACAAGGAGCTGGCCCAGATCAACGACATGCTCTCCGGGCTCGCCACCGACGGGACCGGCGAGAGGCTGCGCAGCCTGCGCGAGGCGCGCGGCCAGGTCAAGGCCGAGGCGCGGCTCTCCGCCGCGCTCGCCGGGACCGACACCACCGCGCAGCGCGCCAAGGTCCGGTCCGCCGGCCGTTCGGCCGCCGCCAAGGCCGCGTTCGCGGACAAGGTGTTCGGCGCGGCCGCCAAGGACGCGCCCGCCGCGACCCCGGCCCCCGCGGCCGACACGGCGCAGAAGCGCATCGACCAGCTGCCCTAGAGGGCGGCTACAACTCGAGGGAGACCCAGCCTCCCTCTCTTTTCCCACCCGCCCCGGCTAGAACCCGGGGCGGGTGACCACCCTTTGCAGGCGGGCAGCCTGCTGACACCAAGAACGAGGCAAGAAATAGCATGCGGTTCCTTCCCATCGCGCTCATCGCGCTCGCCATCGGCTGCTCCGGCGACGCACCCACGAGCGCCGACAACGGCACCAACGCGACCGGCCCCGACGCCGCCACGCCCGCCACGACCACGGCGCCCCCCGCGGGCCCGTTCACCGTCGGCTGGTCCGAGTACCCGTCCTGGTCGGCCTTCTGGGCCATGCACAAGGCGGGCACGCTCGACGGCGACGAGGGCGAGCTCGGCACCTTCGAGAAGCAGTACAACGTCGACATCGTCCTCGTGGAGGGCACGTACGACGACTGCATCGCGAAGTACAGCTCGGGCCAGCTCGACATCGTCGCGCTGACCAACCTCGACACGCTCGCGACCGGCGTCCGGTCCGTGGCGTTCCTCCCCACCTCGACCAGCTTCGGCGGGGACCAGGCGTGGACGTCCACGAAGATCACCGACCTCGCCCAGCTCAAGGGCAAGAAGGTGCACGGCCTCGCCGGCTCGGTGTCCGAGTACATGTTCCGGCGCAACGTCGAGATCGCCGGGCTCAACCAGGCGGACTTCATCTGGGTCGGCGAGACCCCGGAAGCGGTCACCCAGGCGATCATGGGCCACAACGAGAGCTTCGGCGCCGGCGTGGTGTGGAACCCGTACGGCATCGCGATCCGCAAGGAGCGGGCGGACATGCACCCGCTCGTCACCAGCCGCGCCATCGGCGGCGAGATCGTGGACATGCTCGTGATGTCGGAGGCTTCCGCGGCCAAGCCCGGGGCGGCCGCCGCTCAGGGCGCCCTCACGGCCGCCTTCTACGACTTCAACGACCGGCTCCAGGGCCCGCAGCGCGACGAGCTGCTGGTCGCCGCCGGCGAGAAGTTCGGCGCCTCCTCGGTGGAGGACATGAACATCGCGGTGGTCGAGACCAAGTTCTACGGGTCGTCGGCCGAGGGCCTGGCCGTGTGGAACGGCGCCCAGCTCCGCGAGACGATGCCCCGCATGGTGCAGTTCGTCATGGCGGGCGGCGTGGTGACCACCGAGCCGGTCGTCGCCTACGGCGCCGCGCCCACCGGCATCCCCGACACGCAGGCCTACCTGCGCTTCGACGCCTCGGCCATGGAGGCGCTCTAGACCTGAGCGCCGCCCCGCGGCACTAGCGGTCCCAGTGACCGCTCTTTTCTCAAGGACACGGGAGGTCCGTGCCCTTAAGAGAAGAGGAAGCCCTTTTGAGAACGGAGACAACATGATCGGATCGCCCCTCAGCCGGCGGACGACGGTGCTCATCACCCTTGTCTCGCTCGCGCTCATCGTCACCGCCTACTTCGTCCTGTCGGAGTGGAAGCACGCGGTCAACCCCACCGACAAGACCATCCCCAACCTCTCGCAGCTCCACGACGGGTGGATGCAGCTCTGGAAGTCGAGGATGGGGGAGGGCCGTTGGTTCCTCATCGACCTCCAGGCGAGCGGTCTGCGGCTCGCGTGCGGCCTCGCCATCGGGGTGAGCGTCGCGTTCTTCCTCGGGCTGTTCACCGGGTGCTACCAGGCGGGCCACGCGGCGTTCCTGCCGGTGCTGTCCCCGCTCAGCAGCATCCCGGCCATGGCGATGATCGCGGTGTACTACGTCTTCGTGCCCAGCGGGCACCTGATGTTCATCTCCATGATCGCGCTCGGCATCCTGCCGAGCGTGGAGCAGGGGGTGCGCCTCGCGGTCCGGTCCATCCCGCCGGGCCTGCTCGACACGGCGCGCATGCGCGGCGCGAGCACCTTCGAGGTGATCGCCTGCGTCATCGTGCCGCAGGTGCTCCCGCGGTTCGTGGACCTCACCGTCCTGGCGTTCGCGGGGGCGATGCTCATCCTGCTCGGCTCCGAGATGTCCATCGGGGGCGGGGAGGGGATCGGCTACCGCATCAAGCTCGTCATGATGAAGAGCGAGATGTCCATGATCGTCCCGTATCTCGCGGTGCTCGCCCTCGGGGGAATCGCGTTCACCTACGCCATGGGGTTCCTGCAGAAGCGGGCGTTCCGTTGGTACAACCCGGAGAAGCGCTGATGCCTCGCCACCACGACATCGTCGTCTCGTGCGACGCGGTCGGCCACGCGTTCGACGAGCGGACGCGCGTGCTGCACGACGTCCGTCTCGACATCGCCCGCGGGCAGATAGTGGGGCTCGTCGGACCCTCGGGGTGCGGCAAGTCCACGCTGCTCTTCCAGATCTTCGGCAAGCTCCGCCCCACGGCGGGCGCCGTCGAGATCCACCCGCGCGCCGGGGAGCGGCATCCGGTCAACGGGATCGGGGCCGACCGCTGCATGGTGCTGCAGGACTACCAGCTCTACCCGCACCTGTCCGCGCTCGGCAACGTCGCCTTCGGGCCCATGGTCCGTGACACGTCGCCGGCGTTCCGGACGCTGCGCCCGTTCGCGTGGCGCAAGGTCCGCGCGCAGCAGCGCGAACGCGCGGCGGCGATGCTCGAGAAGCTCGGTCTCGCCGGCCACGTCGACAAGTACCCGCACCAGCTCTCGGGCGGGCAGCGGCAGCGCGTCGCGATCGCGCAGGCGCTCATCATGGAGCCGGAGATCCTGCTCCTCGACGAGCCGTTCGGCGCGCTCGACGACGCGACCCGCGAGTCGCTCCAGCAGACGCTGCTCGGGCTGTACGCCGAGAACATGGCGGCCGCGCGGCGCGGAGCCATGCCCCCGTACACGATGCTCATCGTCACCCACGAGCTCAACGAGGCCATCCTCGTCGGCGACCGGGTGGTGGGCCTGTCCCAGCACTGGGACTGGAAGGCGGACGGGCACGAGGCGTGCCCCGGCGCCACCATCGTGTACGACGAGAAGGCGTCGGTGGAGGAGCCCGGCCAGTCCGTGGACCTCGCCTCCTACGCCCCGCAGCGCGACCTCATCCGCTCGCTCGTGATGAGGAAGGACACCCCCAAGCCGCCCGTCGGCACCCACGTCCGCTTCTGGGACCAGGTGCGCGCGGGCGAGGTCGAGGGCGTCCTCGCGGCAACTCGGGGAACCTGACGGTTCCCCTCTTTTTCCCAGCGCATGAGAGGTTCGTGCGCTCAGAGGAAGACATCCCAACGTTCCTTCCGGAGGACTCGAATGAGCGACTACCCGTGGCGCCGGACATTGGCGCGGATCTTCAACAGCGGACGGGCACGGACGGTCATCCTGTCCGGGAACGTCCACGACCTGCTCCACGTCGACGGCAAGGACGCCGCGGGCTCCTACGTTCCCCTCATCGCCTATCTCGCGTCGTTCTGGGGCAACCTGGACAACACGATGATGGTGATCTACGAGGTCAACGAAGGGATCCGCTTCGTCCGCGAGAGCGACCAGAAGGAGTTCTCGCGCGCGTACGACCAGTGGGGACGGCCCATCGAGCGCGTGATCGGCGGCCGCGTGGTCGTCCGGACCAAGGCCGAGGGCGCCGCTGCGACGTCGTTCGAGGAACTCCTCGATGCGACGCGTCGCAATCCCACGGGATGCCTGGAGCTCCTGCGCGCCATGTGCTCGTTCGCGCGGATGCGTGACGAGCGCACGTCGGCGCCGTTCATCGCCAAGCGGCTGGTCATCGTGGTCGAGGGGGCGGACCTGCTTCTCCCCAACGCCCCGGTGAATCAGCTGAGCGACGCGATGGCCTCGCGCCTCGCGATCCTTCACGACTGGTTCACGGAGGACGCGTTCGTCAACGGCAACGACAGCGTCATCCTCATGGCCGAATCGCGCAGCCAGCTGCACGACCGTATCTCCCGACTGCCGATGCTCGAGGAGGTCGAGGTCCCGTCTCCCGACGAGGCCGAGCGCCTCTCGTACATCCGGTGGTTCGACACGCGGCTTCCGCCCGAGCGAAAGCTCAGGGCATGGAGCACGCTCGAGGAGCTGGCCGCCTATACCGGCGGGCTCTCCGTCCGGGCGTTGCGCCAGTTGCTGGTCGGCGCGGAGGATGAGTCGATTCTCCCCGGCGCGGTCGTCGACAAGGTGGAGCAGTTCCTCAAGTCCCAGATCGGCGACGACGTGATCGCGTTCAAGCGGCCGACGCACGCCATGAAGGACCTGCAGGGCAACGCCGCTCTGCTCGCGTGGATCACCGCGGAGTTCATCCCGCGCGTGCGCTCCACCGACCCCGACGTCGCCTACGCGGCGGCGATCGTGGGCGGGCCGATCCGAACGGGAAAGACGTACATCTTCGAGGCGGTCGCGGGCGAGCTCGGCATCCCGGTGATCGAGCTCAAGAACTTCCGCAGCATGTGGGTCGGCCAGACCGACGTGGCGATCGAGCGCATCTACCGCGCGCTCCGGGTCATCACGAAGGGGATCGTCCTCATCGACGAGGCCGACACCCAGTTCGGAGGCGTGGGACGCGACGTCCACGAGACTGAGAAGCGCGCGACCGGCAAGTTCCAGCAGATGATGTCGGATTCCGCGCTGCGCGGCCGCATCATGTGGCTCATGCTGACCGCGCGCATCCACCTGCTCTCGCCCGACCTGCGCGGCGAAGGGCGCGGCGGCGACTGCATCGTCGTGGTGCAGGATCCGGAGCCGGGCTCCCCCGACCATCACGCCTTCGTGCAGTTCATGCTCAAGGGACGCGTGGCCGACGAGATCCCGCCCGAGCAGCTCGAGCGCATCCACGAGCTTACGCGCGGGTACTACGCCGGCGCGTTCCAGACGGTCCGCTCCGAGCTCAAGGCTCAGCGCAAGCTGCGCGGCCGCGACCTCACGGTGGACGAGGTCGTGGAGATCATCGGCAACAAGGTGATGTCCGACACGGCCAAGACCCGCCGCTACCAGCTCCTTCACGCGCTCGTCAACTGCACCGACCGGCGGCTGCTCCCGCCCAACTCCACCGACGACGTTCGCGAGGGGTGGAAGCGGGAGATCGTCGAACTCGAGGCCCAGGGGATCCGCTAGCTGGATCCCTCTTTCTCCGAGACCATGAGGTTGGCTCATGGGATTAGAGGAGGATACGCACGTGGATGCCAATCAACGCACAGAACGACTGATCCAGGCGGCGACCCGCGCGGGTGGGAAGACGTACGAGTTCGACAACGACCACGACCCGAACCTGCCCATCGGCTGCTTCTTCCAGCGTTCGCCGGAAGGGCTCGTCCTGTTCGTGCTCTTCTACACGCAGGCCTGTCGCTGGTCGCGTTGCAAGTTCTGCACGCTGCCGTCGACCTCGTCGCTCCGGCACGTGGGGTACAAGGCCATCATGGCGCAGATCGACCACGTGTTCGCGCAGCCGGACGTGGCCGGGAAGCTCGGCGAGATCCGCAAGGTGATTCTCTCCAACCAGGGGTCGATGCTCGACGAGCTGACCTTCTCGTCGACCGCGCTCATGTACCTGGTGGCCCGCTGCAACCTGCTGCTGCCGAACCTCGAGGTACTGACCCTCGAGACGCGCGTGGACTACGTGGACGACGCGGAGCTCGAGTTCCTGGCACGTGCCATCGCGGAGGGCGACACGCCGACGGTGCTGGAGATCGCGGTCGGGTTCGAGGCGTTCAACGAGCGCGTCCGCAACCGGGATCTGCTCAAGGGCCTCGCGCTCGCGAAGTTCGAGCAGCTCGTGGCTCGGTCGACCGCAAAGGGATTCCGGGTGAAGGGGTACTTCCTCCAGAAGTCGATCGCGGACATGGATGACGACGAGGCCGTGCGCGACGTGCAGGCCGCGATCGAGTACCTGGCTGACCTCCAGAGGACGGTGCCGGACGCGCGGCTGAACTTGCACCTCAACCCCACCTACGCCGCACGCGGCACGACGCTCGAGCAGGAGCTCAAGCGTGGCACGTGGACGCCGCCCAGGCTCGTCGACACCGCGCGCGCGGTGCTGCACGGCAAGGGTCGCGACCTGCCGATTTTCGTTGGACTCTCCGACGAGGGCCTCGCGGTGGAGGGCGGGTCGTTCGTCCGACCGGGCGACGAGCCGCTCGTGGACGCGCTCGAGGCGTTCAACCGAACGCAGGACTACGGGCCGCTCGAGGAGGCGTTCCTCAAGGCCATCTCGCCGGACTAGGGTTCGGCTTTTTTGTTTCCCCTCCTGCCAAGGAGGGGGTAGGGGAGGTTTGGGAAACGCGTGGTAGAATACCGCCGTATGAACTGGCTCCTCATCCCCGTCTTTCTCCTCCTGTTCTCCATGGCCTACGCCACGCTTTCGGGCGCGCCGTGGGTGCCGACGTGGAAGCGGGACATCGCCCGCGCGAAGAAGCTGTTGGATTTGCAGCCGGGCGAAACGTTCGTCGAGCTTGGCTGCGGCGACGGGCGCGTGACGTGCGCCGTCGGGCAGGGGACCGGGGTCGAGCTTTCGCTCGTCCAGTATCTCGCCGCGCAGGCGCGCCGCGTCCTGTCGCGCTCGAAAAACGTTCGCTTCGTGTTCGCCAACGCCTTCAACTACAAGCTGCACGACGTGGACGCGCTCTACATGTTCCTCATGCCCGACACCTACGAAAAAATCCGCCCGAAGCTCGAGGCGGAACTGAAACCCGGCGCGCGCGTGGTCACCTACGTCTGGCCCATCCCGGGCTGGGAGCCCGATCGCACAGACGAGCTCCCCGGCGCCCCAAAGTTGTATTTGTACAAACGATAGCTGAGCTTAAAATACAATACCCCCTGACGCACAGGTGCCCTTCAGAGGGTACTGTACGCCAGGGGGCTAGAGGGGAGCCCCTTGACCGTCGTGTCTCACCGCCAGCCGCGGCGGCTGCTGTCGTTGCCGCCGCCGCGCTGATCGCGGCCGGTGGCCTTCTTGGGCGGCGGAGTCTCGTAGCCAACCGGGACCCGCTTCACGCAGGTCCAGTTGGCCGCGAAGATCTCGCGACCGGAGTCGAGCAGGGGCGTGTGCTCGGGGCCGGTGGACGACTTCTCGACCACCAGTTTTTCGTTGAAGTCCCCGTTGCTCGGTGACAACTCCAGCACGAACGCGTATGACACGTTCGGCTGTTTTGCACCAACGGGCCGGTTGGTCGGGTATGCCGACTTGACCCGGAGCTGGGCCTTGACCTGGCTCAGCCCTTCGGTGGGCTCGAGGCCACCGGCAAGGTGGACGGCCACCTTTCCTGCCATCCCGAACCAGTATGGGCCCTGCGGGCCCTCCATCCTTTCCCACCGGATTTCCGAGAGGTCCATGAGGACGCTCCCGAAATCGTGAAGGTCGTGGCACTCGACGCGCAGCGCGTCGGTGCGGTTCTCCGTGGGGGGGAGGTCCTTGGTGTAGATCGGGGACTTGTCCCCGATCATTTCTTCGAACTTGCTGACCACGCCAGGAACCTGGGCCCCGGCGTTCAGAAGAAGAGAGCGCATGATGGGCGCCTCCTTGGGTGAAAGACACGGAGTGCCCGAAAACGGGCGCGACAAGAGGGTGAAATACACCTCGAATCGGAGAAGAAATTTACCACAAAATGGCAGTTTTGTCAATGGTCCTGGGAAAAACTTGGCTATTTATCGAGTACTCTGTATAATCGCGACGAAATAGAAACTATTTTTATGAAGCTTGACCAATTGCTCCTTCTGCCGCTCCACGCCGACCTTATGATTGACAATGAACCGTTCGCGCTTGCCGGAAAGGTGACCGTGGAACTCGAAGGCGGCGATGTCCGGCATTGGCTGTTTAACGCCGAGGGCGGCCTGCTTTCGGTGTCTCCGGACGATGAGGAGCTCGTGCTGTTTCGTTCGCTCGACGAAGAGGTCGAGCCGGAAAACGAAACGATTGGCTTTCAAGGAAAGGACTACGAGTTCTCCTACGAGGACGCCGGCACCGTGGGCGTCGCGGAAGGCGTCACGCCGGTGGAGGCCGACGAACGGTATACGTTTACGGAGTACGAGTCCGATGACGGGGAAACCATTCGTCTGGTGCGCAACGACAACACCGGAGAGTCCATCGCGTTCGTCGGATCCGTGGTCGGAGAAGAGGACATCGTCGCGGTTGAATAAAATAAGGTATACTGTGTCCGTATGCATGGCAGACGGGCACTTTTGTTTATTGTGGTTTCGGTAACCTGTCTTTTGGCGTTCGTGATCGCGGCGTACGTGGTGTTGTCGAAGTTTCGTCCGGAAGACGAGATTCGGCGGATGTTGGTCGCCATGAGCGAGGTGCAAACGATCCGCGAGCGCTCGGCGTTCTCGTGGACGCGCGGCGAGGGAAAATCGCGCGTGACCACCACGCTGTACGCCACGGGGCAGTTCGATCTGTCCAACCCCTCGCGGGTCGACCAGGCGACCAAGTTTCGATTGTTTCGACTGAGCCGATCAAAGGATTACGCGGATCTCTCCGGGGAAATCCGCACTATCGACGGCATTTCGCACTTAACGTACGCGCCTCCCGGCCCGGACGTCGATGGAATCGATTTTGCGGACAGCGATACGTGGGTTTCGTTCGCTTCCGGCGAATTGCCGCAATGGGGTGCGATTATTCCGGGTCTCGACGATCCATTTGGCAATCAGGACGCGGGTAACGTGGAGCGGGCAGGCGATTGGACGCCGGAAGGAATCGCGCGGCTGCGCTATCTGCTTTCGCGCGCGGACATCTTCGTGGTGGCATACGACGACGTGACCGAGCTTATTTCCGCGCACGCCACGCGCGTCATTGACGCGCGGTTCGATCCGGATGCGCTCCGTTCGTTTTTGCGCGACGGAATCCGGGCGCGCGAGAACCGCGAGCCAACCACCGCGGAGCGCCTGGAAGTCGAGGATCAGGCAAAGGCCCTTGAGAAACTAGACGTCCGCTTTTGGATTGGAATCGACGACCATCTTCTTTATCGCGTTCAGGCGGCTGGCGCCATTCCGGACGCGACGGGCCAAGCCGGCGAAAACGTGCTGGTTCCATTTGACCTGATTGTCGAGCTTTCCGGTGCCAATGATCCATTCGAGTGGGTCGCGCCAAGCGTTTCCTTCTCATTTTACGAGGTTCTTGGCCGTACGCTTGGGTCTTATGGCGAAAGCTCGTCATCAACAAAGCATTCGATGGAGTTTCTTCCCGATGACGTGGCTCGGCTCCCAACGGAATCCGTTACCACGAGCGCGGACCCGGACAATGACGGTCTAAGCAACCTGCTGGAGGCGTTTTACCGAACCAATCCGAACGTCGCGGACACGGACGGGGACGGCATACGTGACGGCGAAGAGGTACTCAGCGGAAAGAATCCGCGGGGAGAAGGTACCTTATTCGGATTTGGACTTGGGGAATGACGCTATGAGTCGAAGAAAGCATTGGCACCAATCGAACAGGCATTCCGCGTCGGACTGGCGCATGAAGGCGTTTCGGTTTGGCATGGTCGCGTTCGCGTCGGTCATTTCGCTGAAGTTGTTTGTGCTCCAGGTGCTTGATCATGCCACTTACAAGGCGCTTGCCTCCGGCCAGCATGAGATTTTCAAGGAACTGTTTCCGTCGCGCGGTGACATCCTGATTCATGATTTAAAGGATGACGTCCTTCTCCCCGTTGCCACGGTCCAGCAGGTCGCGTTCGTGTACGCGGATCCGAGAAAAATCGAGGATGCGGACCGCACGGCAAAGGCGCTTGGCAAGCTGTTCCAATTCGACGATGAAAAAATCGACGCGCTCGAGGAGCGGTTGAAAGACCGCGAGGACCCGTACGAGCCGATCCAGCGCAACGTGAAGGATGAAGCGCTCGATCAGCTCATCGCGCTTGAACTTCCCGGCGTTTTCTATTTGCGCGAGGAAGGCCGCCTGTATCCGGAATTAGGACTCGGAGGCCATGTGGTCGGTTTCGTTGGGAGCGGACAGGACGGCGCGCTTTCGGGAAAATACGGGGTCGAGGGATATTTCAACGAGGAACTCACCGGCACGCCAGGATTCTTGCGCAGCGAACGCGATATCGCGGGTCGTCTCATTGCGCTCGGAGACCGGTCCATTGAGCCGGCCGTAGACGGCTCGGACGTTGTTTTGACCCTTGATCGGACCATCCAGTATTATGCCTGTACGAAATTGCATGATGCGGTTGCCAAACACGGGGCAGACGGAGGAAGCGTCGTCGTTCTTGAACCGCAAACGGGAAAAGTGCTGGCCATGTGCGGAGCGCCCGACTTTGAGCCGGGTGCATATCATGAGGTGGATTCCATCAATACCTTTAACAATCCCACCATTTTCAGCTCATACGAGCCAGGGTCCATTTTTAAGACCATCACCATTGCCGCCGCGCTTGATACCGGGGCGATTACGCCGACCACCACGTTCGAGGACGTTGGATACGTGATGGTCGACGGTTGGCCAAAACCGATCGGAAACGCGGAAGGAAAAGTGTACGGGGTGGCGGATATGACCAAGGCGCTTGAGGAATCCATTAACACGGGAATGGTGTTTGCCATGCGTCAGACCGGGATGGATACGTTCGTTGAGTACGTCAAGAATTTTGGGTTCGGCGTTCGAACGGGAATTGAGCTTGAAACGGAAGCGGCCGCGGACATTTCCGCCTTGGATTTTGGCCAGGAGGTGTATGCGGCCACGACGTCATTTGGGCAGGGAATTACGGTGACGCCACTTCAAATGGCCGCTGCGTATGCGGCGATCGCAAATGACGGGGTATTGATGCGCCCGTATGTGGTTGAGGACGTCGTTCATCCGGACGGATCGCGCGAGAGTCGTCTCCCGCAAGAGGTCCGGCGCGTGATCCAGGCAAAGACCGCGCGGCTTCTTGGGGCGATGCTCGTGTCCGTTGTGGAAAATGGCCACGGTAAGAAGGCGGGCGTTCCGGGGTATTATATCGGCGGAAAAACTGGAACCGCTCAGGTGGCGGACGGGTCGGGGTACTCGTCGAGCAAGACCATCGGGTCGTTCGCGGGATTCGGGCCCGTGAGCAGTCCAAAGTTTGCCATGGTGGTACGCATCGACAACCCGAGGGACGTCCAATGGGCCGAATCTACCGCCGCGCCTCTCTTTGGCGACATCGCGCAGTTCCTGCTACAGTATTTCGAGGTTCCGCCCGAAAGGCCGTTTAATGATTGAATCGTCAGGGCATAGAGCATATGAAGGGAATGATTCAGTGGCTGCTCGCGTTTTTTGCGCGTCGAATCCTTTTGCGACATAAGCCGATGGTGGTTGCGGTAACGGGGTCCGTTGGGAAGACGTCGGCAAAAAATGCGATCGCGGCCGTGTTGGGCGCGAAGTTTCGCGTACGAAGCCCGATCGAAAACTATAATAACGAGTTCGGTGTGCCACTCACGATCATTGGGGCAACCTCCCCGGGCAAGTCCTTGATCGGCTGGCTTCTTGTCTTCTTAAAAGCCAAGGGAACCTGGCTGCTTGGTGATTCGTCGTATCCGAACATGCTTGTCCTCGAATACGGCTTAGATCGTCCGGGCGACATAAAGAAGCTGTGTCGGTTAGCACGTCCGGACGTTGGCGTTCTGACGGCCATTTCGCCGGTGCATGTCGAATACTTTGAATCATTCGAACGGTTGATTGAGGAAAAAGGGGAGATCGTGAAGCATCTTTTGCCGAACGGGCTCGCCGTGTTGAACGGAGATGATGCAAATGTTCTGTCGACAAAAGAGACGTTGTCGCGCGACAAACACGCAAATGTGACAAAGACGGTGACATATGGATTTGGGGAGGCGTGTGACGTGCGCGCGGAGCAGTATCGCATTGAAACGCGAGTTGGGGATCCGGATGGTTCTTTCGATTTGGGCGAGGAATTTTGCGCGATTCATTTTGACCTTGTGATCGGCGACGAGCGCGCGCCGGTTGTTTTGCGAAATTTGCTCGGTCGCGGACAGGCCTATTCCGCGCTTGCCGCGGCCGCGGTTGGGAAGCACTTCGGGCTGACCATCGACGAGATCGTCGCGGGACTTGCCGCGCTTGCTCCACAGCCCGGCCGGATGCGCCCAATTCCTGGAATCAAGGGCTGTCTGCTTCTCGACGATTCCTATAACGCGGCGCCAGCGTCCATGGTCACCGCGTTAGAAGTGTTGCGCCAGTTCGAGCCGCCGGAAGGCGCGCGTCGCGTTGTCGCGCTCGGAAAGATGGCGGAGCTTGGAAAGTATTCGGCTGACGAGCATCGACTTCTCGGGATCCGCGTCGCAGAGGTTGCCGATCTTCTGGTGTGCGTCGGCGAAGAGGCGCGCGATATTCGCCGTGGCGCCTTGGAGGCAGGAATGGATGAGGCTGATATCCAAGTGTTTGCGGCTGCCATGGAAGCGGGTCGGTGGCTCGACTTTAACGTGGGGAAGGGCGACATCGTTCTCGTGAAAGGATCGCAAAGCGCGCGCATGGAAAAGGTGACAAAGGATCTCATGGCCGAACCACTCCGCGCTTCGGAATTACTCGTCCGTCAATCTGGCAAATGGCTGGAGACATAAACCCTTGATCCTTTTTCGACCTGGTGGTATCCTTTTGCCACCAATTGCGGCCCTATCGTCTAGCGGTTAGGACGGCTCCCTCTCACGGAGCAAACTGGGGTTCGATTCCCCATAGGGTCACCATCACAGAATCTGTGTCCAAGCAAAGCTCCCTGAAAGGGGAGTTTTGTGTTATGTCAGCGACTTTTTGGTCGGTAACGGTGACGTTCATGAAGATTTTTCTGATGATGAAATCTAAATCTGCCATGCCGTCTATTTTTCGTATGAGATTGGCGATATTTTTGAATAGTTCATGAAACTCCTCGAACGTGGCAATCGCCTCGTTCGGGTTGAGACGTTGAGATTTGAGTATTGTGATTTGCTCCGACAATTCTTTCGCCTTGGCAAGGTTTGCCTTCATGTCGGCCTGATACTCCTTCACGAGCACCCTGTCGCCCTTCGCGCCGCGCGCGAGCTCCTTCATGTCCTCCATGCGCTCCTCGGCGTGCTGCCGCTGTGCCACGAGCGACTTCAGCTCCCGTTCCATTTCCTTGTTCTGCTCTGAAAGGATGCGTTCCATCTCGACGACGTAACGGGCATATCCCTTCTCGGTGGTGAGCGGGTGATGCTCCAGAAACTCGTATAAGGCGTCGAGCACGACCTTCGCACGGGTGGACTTGCCGTGCATGGAACAAACTTTTTTCGGCGTGTCGCAACGGAAATAATACTTGCCTTTGGTAATGCCCGTGGACATGAACTTCCCGCACCGCCCGCAAATGACGAACTGCCGCATGAGCGCGGCCTTCGTTTCCACGCGCGGGTTGAGTATCTTCTTGAGGTCGATGCCCATTTTCTCGCCCTCGCTCTCGTAAAGCCGCTCGAATCCGTCGATGGAGACGGCGGGGACGAAATCGTATTTTTCAAAAAGGTTGACGTACTGCCCGCCGAACTTCAATGCGCCAACGTAGAACGAATCATGGAGGATGCCCGAGACAAAATTGTCGTCGATGACGAGTTCTCGATGCTTGGTGTGCGGCGTCTGGACGGGATATCCGCGCTCGATAAGGTACGCCGCGATGTCCTTCTGCGGCGTACCTTCGAGGCGGAGGCGGAATATGTCCCTGATGAGCTCGTGGTTCTCGCCGTCGGGCAACAGGAAATGTGCGGCGCTCCTGTAATATCCGTGTTTGGCGTGGCTTCCTGCCCACTTGCCTTCGGCGGTCTTGCGATTGATGGCGTTCGTGACATTGAGCGAATGCTGGTCAACGTACTGTTTCGCCATGACGAACGTGATGCCGAGCAGCATCTTACCAGACGGCTCGTTCGAGAACACGAACCCGTTGGCGAACTTGAGGTCTTTGATGTCGCCCTTGTCGAGCATATCGATTATCTCGCCCGCCTCCTTCATGTTGCGCGAAAGGCGGTCTGGCGCCCACGCGAGGATGGCGTCGAACGTGCCAGCGCGGATGGCCTCCAGCATGGCGCGGAACTTCGGGCGCCTGTCTGAAACCATCGCGGACTCCTCTTCGTGGATGAGCTCCGTCCAGCGCAAGCCGAAACGGTCGGCGTACTCCTTGCACGAGGCGATTTGGTCACCGATGGTTCGCTGCTGTTTATCGGCAGAATCCGTGCTCTTGCGGACGTAAATGACGTACCGCAGCCGCTCCGCTCTGCCCGTGACGTCTGCTCCTTTTGCACCAAAACGGGCTTGAAGGCGTCCGACAAGTTCCGTGACCCTTTGCATTTCGTTGACGGGCTGTTCCATAAGATTTTAGGCCATATTATCACGAAAATAGGCATGATGCCATTGACAAAATGCCATTTTTGTGGTATTTTTGAGCGTCGTATATTCGACAGGGTGACATCATCCCGATGTCCCTGAGGAGCTCAGCCATGCGTAAATACGCCTTCTTTCTTACCCCGTTCGACGTGACCGAGCGTGGCCGTGACGCCGCCGCGCAGAACGAGCTGCTCATCGCTGGAGTTCCCGCGTTGACTACCACCTTCAAGGGCGAGCACAGGCCTGAGTTCCGCTCCTCCATCGTCGGAGCGCTGTGGTTCACGAACGGGGAGGTCATCGCCTTCTCCCGCAGCCACAGCTACTGGAGCGTCAACTCGTCCGCGCGTCTGCCGTTCAAGGTGGCGAAGGCGCTCAACGACCGCATGGGCAGCATCGTGCGAGTGGACGGCATGTCGGGTGGTACGAATGTCCAGCGCGGCGGCTGCGCCAACTGGCACGTCGATGCGCAGGAGGGACTCAACGCCCTCACGCAGGTGCTCAAGGACTGCTTCGGCACGCTGCACGACTCACCCCCCTCGGTCACCGAGCTGGCGCGGATGGGACTCGTCAACGACGCCATCTACGGATAGACCTCGCGCATCACGTCGCCCCGCCCGAAGAAGCCGCCCCGTGCGCCTTCGGTGCGGGGCTTCTTCTTTTTATCTCCAACAACCAAAAATGGCCGCCGTGATGGTGGTCATTTTTGGTACAGAAACGGTTTGTTTTTTACGCCTCCCACACGGACATGGGCGCGATGTCGTCGAGTATAAGTTCCTTCGGTCGTTCCTTGAACGTGAGCGGCGCGTCGGTCGCATTGAGCTCGTGGCCGAGCTTCACGAGCATGTCGAACAGTTTTTCTGTCGGCACGGTGTTGAGCTGGCGGGTGGCGAGCTCGCCTTCGACGGCTTCGAGTTGTTTGGCGAAAAGCTCCATGCGACGCTCCGAACCCATGCGAAACTTCTCCCGCATGGCTTCAAGCTGGATTTGCCGCATGTTGCCGAGCTCGTCCTTCATCTCCTTGCTCCACGCGACGAGCGTACCCTTCGAGACGTTGAGGCGCATCGAAATGGACGCAAAACTTACGCCTTGCGCTCGGAGCTCCACGAACTGGGTTTTGACTGTTATATCTTTCACAAATCGTTGTTTTTCTTTTGCTCTGCCTCCTGTCTGTCCTCTTCCGCCCATTTCATGAGGATGTCGGGATGGACATAACAAGCCCTTTCGTCCCATTCTGTTCTCTCTTCACCTAACTTTACCCATTGTCCGTCGATGCCCAAAACAGAACCTTCTGGCTTGTCTGGATTTGGCGCGGCACCAACGGCCTTGAGGGCGTGAAGGACCTCTGCAAGGTTGTTGGCATCGTCGGGGATTTGATTGTCTTCAGGCGTTGAGCTCATATTCTGTCCTCATTTTACGCCCGTTCAGTACGTCACGGCAACTTGCTGGAGTGCACGGGGACGCTTCAAGAACAGCACAGCACCACCGTTCCATCCCATCATAACGGGCATGAGTTCCCGCGCCATTTTGAGATAGTTCATGACAACCCTCCTCGGGGTCACCAAAGAAGCCACTGCATATCGCAGGGGCTTTTTTGCGTCCGTTAGGTTGAAGCCATATACCCACATTTAAAACAATTCCGTATGTTTCCGAAGCGATTAAACCATGCGTCTGTCGTAGCGCATTTGCTACATTTTCCACAAAAGGGATACACTTATAAAAAATTCACTAACAAAATGATTATGGGCAATCGAGGTGAAGGCGACCGAGAAGCGATAGCGGACAGCATGGAAGCGATAGGAAAGATAGAGAGAAAAGCAACTTTTTCCTCACGTTACGTTTACAAATCCGAAGGAGTGCCGAATGACCCAGATGTGATTGCGGCGATTGACGCATGGGCAGACGTTTGGGGCAATGAGGTGACTTCACTCGTGAATAATGAAGGGATCTTGAACATGGAAGACCCCGCACAAAAAGCAGCCAGCGAACATCTCGCAGATAAAGCGGATGCGGTGGCAAAACTTCTTCCAAATGCACAGTTTATGACTGGTATGGTCAAGTTTGATGGAGGCCGTGTGGAACTGTCTAGTTCGTAATCCGAAACTCGAAAATCCTGATTGATATCAAAAATGGCCGCCGCAAGGGTGGTCATTTGTTTATCAAAAAAATAGACCCGTTCAGGACGGGTCGTGGTTGGTGGTGTGCGTCTCATGCATCATGCCGCCCAGGATCGCGCACATGGTCAGACAGGCAACACCGATGATGGCGCCTGGCATCAGCATCCAGATGAGCCACGGCTGGTAGCCAATGGTCGCGGCGATGACCACGAACCCTAACCCGGCATCCAGGATCAATGCCGTGATGCTGCACATGAAGAACATGTTGAACAGACGCTTGGTCGGGTTGAACCCGCCGCGCAGGAGATGACCAACCAGGTAGGCCGCGGCGATCAGGACAATCATCAGGCCGATTCCGCTCAGCTCTACAAGGTCCTCTTTCCACATCTCATTTATGACGTCCAAATTTTTGTCTACTCTGGCATAGACAAAATCTGTGGACAGATTTTTTTCAAAAAATTTTGTGGATTTGTGTGGGTCTAATCATCGCACGATTGTCCGACGCGAAGGACGAAGAAAATAATCTTCCGAAGAAGATGAAAATGCCTGTGGATGATTTCACTTGCGTGTTCGTTGCAGATAAACGATAATGTGCGTAATGCATCGTAGATAAATTTCGCCGTTTATCCGTGCACACGATAAAAAGTTTTTTTCGAACCTTAAGTCATCGGCAACGTTTCGCTACTATGTCCAAAACTGCTACGTTATTTAAATCGTTAAGTTTTTTGGCCCTTGTCTTCGCGGTTGTGCTGGTAAGCAATTTGGGAGGATACCAAGTTGCTCGAGCCGGTGTAGGAGAAGGAACGGCAACCATCGCGGATACGACAGGTTCTCCTGGCGTTGAAGGTGCAGGAGCGGGCGTTACCGCTGAGCAAAACGTATCAGACGTTTTCACTATCGTTTTGACAGTGGGCCTGAGCGGAATCGCCACTGACGCAGATCATGTAAAATTTGATATTCCGGCTGGCTTTACAGCGCCTCACGCATCTGGAGGAGCTCCGGTTCCAACAAATGCTGGAGAGGTTGACGTAGATGGAGAATGGTTTGCGGTCGGCGCGGGAGGAGCCTGCGCAGTTACAATGGCTAGCTCATCTGCTCTAGGACAACTCATTTCGGTTGACGTCACGGGAGCATGTGCAAGTACAGATACCATCACCCTCACCTACAAGGGTACTTCGGCGGTTGTAATGGCAGCATCAGACGTAACTGTTCTCACCGATGACGTTTCTGGCGGTGGTGGTAGTGGACCCATTGGCATATTGCCGACCATTACGGTTGCGGACACAACCAAGCCGACGGTCACCTCCGCGACCCTCGACTACAACACCGGCGCGCTCGTCGTCACCTTCTCGGAGACGATCGACGCCAGCGCCACGGTCGCGTCAGGATTCCACCTGAACGACGCCACCGGCGCGGACGACGTGACGCTCAGCGCGGCCCCGGCCGACGTTGACGCCACCACCCTCACCTTCACGCTCACCGAGGCGCAGCGCGTGGCGGCCATCGCCATTTCCAACACGGCCGGCGGCGACGCGATCGACGCGGTCGTCCTCGACGTGGACGCGCTCGCCGTGACAGACATGGCCACCAACACCAACCTGGTCGACGACGCCAACGTCGTGACCGAGACAGCGGACACAACCAAGCCGACGGTCACCTCCGCGACCCTCGACTACAACACCGGCGCGCTCGTCGTCACCTTCTCGGAGACGATCGACGCCAGCGCCACGGTCGCGTCAGGATTCCACATTAACAACGTATCTGAAACGAATAGCGTCAACCTTACAGTTGCGCCGACGGACACGGACGCGACCACGCTCTCCTTCACGCTCACAGAAGCACAGCGTGTTGCAGCCATTGCCATTTCCGGTACGGCCGGTGGTGACGCCGGAGCGGTCGTGCTCGACGTGGACGCGCTTGCCGTGACAGACATGGCAACAAACACAAACCTCGTTGATCTTAACAACACAGTCACAGAAACAGCGGACACCACGGCACCGACCATAACAGCGATTGAAGTGCAGGACACGGATTTCGATGGTATTATCGAAACCATCGCGCTTACATTCTCGGAGCCAATTTTGACCGCGTCGGCCGGAGCAAATGGTTTCGACGTAACGTCTGCGGCTAATCATGGAACATGCACCGCAGAATCTATTACTCCGAACTCAACAACAAGCCGCAACCTTACGGTCACCTGCACGTCAGCCTATACGGCGGTCGGTGATATGAATGTCGTATTAACGGCAAACGCCGGCATGAGGGACATTGCCCTTAACCAAATCGCGACCGTTACTTTGACATCAGCTTCGTCTCCGGCAATTACGGATGCCGCGGATCCGGTCTTGATGTCAACGAGTCCTGCTTCCGCCGGTACGTCCGTTGCGACGGATGCAGACGTGATTCTGACCTTCTCCGAGCCAATGAACACGACCTTCGCGGAGGGAACGGAGTTCGCACAGACGCCGGATGCGACCACGTGGTCGTCTGTCGCGTCGTCGAGCAACAAGGTAATCACGCTTTCTCATTCCAATGACTTCAATTGCAACACCTCCTATACGATGGTGCTCGATGAAGCAGAGATTGCCTCGGCCGCAGCGGAAGCCCTTCTTACTACTGGTCCGGAAGATGGCACATGGTCGTTCACTATCCGCTCCTGCGGAGGTAGTGGCAGCGGTGGTGGCGGTTCGAGCACAGTAACAAGCACAACCGCTGTTATTACGCTTAGCAACCCCGATGACGGTGATTCATTGGATGGCGGCGAAGACGTGACCGTGACATGGTCCACCTCCGGTTCTGGCCATGACACGATCTCGCTCGCTTACTCAACCAATGCTGGTCTGACGTATTCGGAAATCGCGTACAATGTGGACGAAGACGACGGTTCGTACGCGTGGACCGTTCCAGATATCGACGCAACGGACGCGATTCTAAAGATTACGTCCTACGATTCAGGAAAGGGGACGCTTGATACGGACACGGTTACCATTGACATTGTCGCCTCCTCGGCCAGTAATGAGGAGGCAGATGCGGGAACAACCACGGAAGGTGCCGAATGGAGCGATAACGACGAGCATTATAATGCGCCGGGATCCGGTGAGTATGGTGCATCCCCGTTCGATGGCTCCGAGCAAGAAATCTCGGAAGTCTCTGCGGGATGGTTCATTCGTACCAATGGTTCGTCGTCGGTGTACTACGTCGATGAGAACCACGAACGTTTCGTGTTCTGGGACACGAACACATTCTTCACCTGGTCTGACTCATGGGATGATATTGTCTGGGTCACGGACGCGACGCTTCCGACCCTGACGCTCGGTGACGTGATGCTTCCGCAACCAGGAGTGACGCTCGTGAAGATTCAGAGCGATCCGAAGGTGTATGCCATCGACGTGGATTCGGATGGCAACTACCTGCTGCGCTGGATCCCGACCGAGGAGATTGCCATCACGTTGTATGGCGAATCCTGGGCCGATTACGTGATCGATCTCGACTCCACCGTCTTCTCGAAGTTCGAGACGGGTGAGGATATGTCAGAGAGCGATGACGTGGATACCAGCATCATGAAGACGCGCGTCGAGCTCGCTGAGCTCGCCCAATAGAACGGATAAACGGCGAATGACAGAAGGTTCGAACCAAACGCCGCCCACTCGGGCGGCGTTTGGATTAAAAAACCTGAACGCACGCGGTGTGGTTCAGGTCGTGAGAGTGAATTCGGGCGTCTTGACGAGGAGATAAGACGTGCCAAGTGTTCCGTCGGGAAAGAGGTTGAGACTCATGCATCGGCTCCCCTCGAAGTTCCAGTAGGTGATCTCCATGCCATGGTAGTCCATGACGGAATTCCCCTTGAATGACCCAATCACGGGCCAGTCCTGAGGAAGCGCCCAGTCTCGTGTCTCACCATACAGCCTCCGGAGCACCAGTCGTCTCACGCCGATGCGGTGGCAGTCTGCCGCGAAGTCGCCGAGCTCAGAAACGTTGTGCTCGTTTAGGACACAGGATACCTTCACTGGAATCCGCGCCTCGCGGATGATACGCGCCAGGTCGGGAACGCGTCTGGATCCCATCATTTTCGCGTACGTATCTGGATGGAACGATGGAAACGAAATGCACGCTCGATCGTAGAGGTTCAGGACCTTGATTTTTCGCAGAGCGAGAACCCCATTGGTGTGGATCGAAAACCGCGCGTCCGCATGAAGGCGTTCCCGCAGGAGTGCCAGGAGCTTTGCCTCGTGTTGGTAGAGCTGTGGATCCGTGGTCGTTCCCGTGAACACGATTTGGCGGACGCAATGTTCATTCGCCGCGTCGACGAACGCGTCGATTCCGCGCGGAGGGAATACGCCCAGATTGTCTTGGTTTACGTGCATTGGAATTAGCTTTCCAATGCACCAGGGGCACGCGCGATTGCACGGGCCCGCGAACAGGACATTCGCGAAGTCATACATGTATCCTCTCCCTTGCCATCATGTCGACAGCGCGATGGCTGTGGTCCGTGTCCTCATGCAGTCCGCGTCGCGGTCGATTAGGTGCCGCTGGATGCTGGGGGCAAAGAACAGGGCAATGATCCCGTTGACCTGTGCGACTCCCTCATGCGTCAAGCTCAGGGCGTGAGGCGTGTACGCCATGAGGCCGTTCTCGAGGACGAATTCGATCTCCGGACCGTATGCTTCTTCCAGCTGGATGCCGAACTTGGCCCGAAATGCCTCGCGGTTGATTTCTCCGAAGTAGAAGCTGACCGCGCACATCTTTCCCATCATCTGCCGCGCAGGGAGGTCATAGAGATCCTGGAGCGGAAGCCGGCCTTTGGCGACCGCGCTCAGGTAAGGCGCAAGATTCTTGCCCGCGGAGCCGGCATTGTAGGAGATTGTGGTATGCGTGGAGGTCTGCGCGCCCAGTCCAAGCCCGAGGTACGGCATACCGTCGATGACACGCCGTGCCAGATATGAGCTAGTCCCCACGTCGCCCGGGATGCGGCTGTAGGTGGTTTTTCCGTGGTTGGCCTGATAGCCAGCGTCCGAAAGCATGGCCTTGGCCAGTCGCATGAGCGACCGCACGTCTTCAAGGATCACGCCTTGCGCCTGGTGGGAGATGCGCGTCAGCTTGTAGCGCATCCGGTACAGGGTGATGTACTCCGGACTGAGGTCGATGGCATGTGCGAGCGTTGCCCGCCAGCTTTCAAGCGACTGGCCGGCGAATCCGTACATGAGGTCGACGTTGAGGCGCTGGAATCCGGCCGCGCGGATGTTGTCAACGGCAACCCGATGCCGTTCGATTCCGTTTGCGGATCGATTGAGGGCCATGAGCAGGTCGGGCTGAATGACCTGGATGCCCATGCTGATCCGGTCGATGCCCATGCGTCGGTACGCCGCGATCTTGTCGGGCTCGGCCGCGGCGATCTTCGGGGTGGTTTCGATGCTGATGTCCGCTCCGGCCGCAAAAACATAGCGTGCGCGCACCGTCTCTACCAGCCGGGCGATCTGCTCGGCGGGAACGAACGACGGCGTGCCTCCGCCGATGTCAAAGCCGTGTACGAGATGGTCGTGACCGCTCACGATGTCTCCGTACAGGTCGAGCTCACGGAAAAGCGCGCTCATGTACGCGTTCGTTTCCGACAGCTCATCGCGACCGACCACGGTATATTCGCAGAATGCGCATCGGGTTTCGCAGAACGGGATGTGCGCGTAGAGGCACAGATCCGTGATACCGCTCCAGGCGCCATGGACGGTCTCTTCGTGTCGGTCGGGCCGGACGCGATACGGCCCCCAGGTGGAGCCATGCGCGATGGGGTAGGCCGTGTTGGAGATGTGGTGACTGCAAAGCCCGGCCGCGAATACAATCGCTGGGTCGTAGCGAATGACGTCGGCTTGAACCGGAGACGGCCAGGAACGGGCGGTGCGTTCAGACATGATGTTCTCCGATCGATTCGATTGTGATGGAGCGCAAGGCACTACTTAGTGTCTTATAAACACATAGTAAGCTTTGTAGAAAATCGCGTCAATGGAAAAGAACGAAGCGCCCAGTATGACAAAAAAAAGAACGAGGGTCAAGCATTCTGCTCAACCGCCGTCAGGGTTTGGGTCAGGTATTCCGTGAGAGGGAGAATGGACGCAAGCCCCTCATTTCGCCACATGGCAACGAGCTCTGGGCCATCCTCGGAGAGCATGTCGTTTCCCGCCTCGCAGTCGCGCATGGCCGCGAGTACGTCCGGCGCGAGCGCCTGCCGGCCAACCAGCTCGTCCATCATCACGAACCAGTCGTCGAACGATACCACGAAGGACGCGAGCTCTTCCGTGTCCACGCCGCACCGCTTTGCATGGAACGCGGCCCAGAGGAAATGGCCTCCCCGGACGATGCAATCGGAGACCAGGTCTTCGTCAACCTCGCCCCCATCTTCGTCCGCTTCTTGCCGAAGCGCGTCGAGCAGACAATAGAACACGTACGCGGCATTCACCACGACCGAGGGATCCGCGAGCATCTCGCAATCGACGACCTCATCGTTGTCGAGCGGATGTTCGAGCGCGGTCTCCACGTTGAGCAGCTGGTTGGTGACGAACTCGTAGAATTGGCACGCCTCTTCCGCGGGGTCGTCGGTTTGAACGCGGTCCATCTGCTCCCACAGTTCCGCATACCGTTGGAACAGCTCCGCGAACGTCCGCGCGTCCTCGTAACGCAGGCCTACGTTCCGGGCGTGGACGGAGAGGGTGATGCCGTACAGGCGGTCCTGTGGATCCGGGACTGACTCGGCGAGCTCACCCGCGGCGCGGAACCAGGCGCTTACGATGCTGATGCGCGCGCGGCTTGCCAGGCGTTGGGAGATCGCGTTGAGGGTTTCGATCCACTCGTCGGGACCGAGGAGCCCGTCGGTTTCGAAGCTCGCGCGGTTTAACCACGCGACACGGGCTTCATCCGTCTTCACTCGCTGGTTGGCGTCCACGCGTTCCCTGAGTTTGCGCAGTCGGTCGGACATGGCATACCTCCACGGCAAACACTAACAGTCGAAAAAGCTCGCGTCAATTACGCGAGCATCTGTGCGGTGGCAACGACGGCCTCGCGGGCATACGGGCGCACGCGCGGCTGGATTTGTTCCGGGTCAATTTCCGGCCCGAGGATTCCAAGGCCGATCGGCTTCATGAATTCCAGCATGAGGCGAATGATCGCCTCATAGACCACCTCGCCCATGACAAGGCCATGCTTTGTCTGACCCCGTTCGATGATGCCGAGTGCCACGCAGCCCTGCACGTCGTCGCGCTGGAGAAGACGCTTGAGTGCGAGCGGTTTTTCAATGGAGCCATGCACCCAAACTTCCTCGATAATCGTCAGGCCTTTTTCAGCGGCGGTTTTGCGTGCCTCATCAAGCATTTCGTCTGCCTCATTCTTGTGAAACGAACCGAGAACAATGGCGATGTTGGGCATACGTGATAGACTTAAATATATACGTACCATGACATAAGCCATTCAATATGACAAGAAAATTTTTGCTGTTGCCTGCTGTTCTCGGCTTCGTCGCGGCATCTTTGCTGATTTGGCATTTCTTCGCGGCAAATCAAACCCAGCAGGCGCCGGAAGTCCTGCCAGACGTATCTTCGGCAGAATCTATCAATTTTGTGAATTCCGTTCCGCTCGCTCATTCTGAGGTTTATGACCTTGCCGGAATCATATCCGGGCCGTCCCAGCCCACTGATTCTCCAGCACCGGATTTGACCGAGCGGTATCAACAGATCGGCGTTACGTCCGTTCGAAATAACGATTATTTCGATGACCGCCTGGATATCGAGGGGATATTTAACTGTGGCGGTTCCACGTATCCATCTTGGGAAGGATGCGATGCGACGCAGGATCGCTTTTACGATTGGGATGCAAGCGATGCCCTCGTTCAAACGATTTCCGATGGCGGCTTCGACCTCTTTCTGCGATTGGGCGGAGAGTGGGAAAATGCGAATCCCCACCATGACTTCAAGGGGCCGCAAAATGCAAGACAGGTGGCAAACTGGATTGTCGCCGCAAATAAGGTTGCCGATCGTTATGCGACGTCTGGCGAGTATTTGAACATCTGGACCGAATATCCCGGGACGCAATTTTGGGATGGAACGGCCGCTGAATTTAATGACTTTTTCGTCAAGGCTTATCAGGAGATCAAGGCAAGGCATTCCGACATGCAGGTCGGCGGCCCAGGATTCGGAGCCGGCATTTCCGTGTCGGTTGGGGAAGGGAGACTGCCGAGCGCGGCCCTTACCTTTTTGGACGGACTTTATCACAGCCATGTGCGTCCCGATTGGATCGGCTGGCATTTGTTTTCTTCTGATCCGGCAGAATACGGCGCGGTTGGTTCCGCATGGCGCGACGTGCTTGACGGTTCAGGTGAATTTACCGATGTCCCATGGGCGGGCACCGGCTTTTTCAACGGCGTGGAACTCATTTGTGACGCGTATGGTTTGGCAACGACCCAGATGGAGAACGGCGAGATGAAGTCACTGACAGCAAATGAGGCCGATCGATTGCACAACGGCGGGCAGGGAGCAGCTCTTCAAACGGCAGCGTGGATCGCGCTTCAATCAACGGATACCACGCGCGCATATTATTATCGCGGAGGCGATCCAAAATCTTCTCCATCTGGCAAAGGAGTCCGTTCCGGAAATGTCGGGTTATTTTACGGCGACGCACAGGCAACGCCGAAACCGTCTGCGTTCGCGTTTGAACTTCGGACACGACTCGCGCGTTCGTATGCAAACCTGGAATCCGTCCTGACTCCGAGTGAAACGGGCATCTCCGGGATTTGGGCTCTTAGCGCGAGCTCGAAAAATGAGGGATCCGCGATGCTATTCGCGAACACGTCAGAATCGAACGCAGTTCTTTCCGCTGAATTTGACAATGGCACGGCGTATCTGGTTGACGATACCCGTGACGGAACAAAAGGCGCTCCAATTTCTGGAAGCGCGTTTGACCTGCCAGGCATGAGCGCGTTGCTCGTGATAATCAACTGACCGAATGCTCGCGTAGGTACGTTTCGACCGTATCGACGATCGCCTGGGTCTTCGAGTCGATTTCCACGTTGACCTTGTCGCCCGGCTTCTTGAGGCCAAAGGTTGTCATGGTAAGCGTTTCCGGGATAAGCCATACCGTGAACGTGCCGGCATTGGAATGCGCGTCAACGACTGTGAGCGAACAGCCGTCGAGCGCGACGAAGCCTTTTTTTAAGATGTATTTCATCCATTCCGTTGGCACGCGGAAGGTGATGGCGCAGTTGTTTTCGGACGTGTCAACCGAGAGAATTTCTCCCATGCCCGTCACATGGCCGGACACGATGTGTCCGCCCACCTCATCGCCGACGCAATACGACCGTTCGACGTTCACGCGCGATCCCTCATGGATACGGCCGATGGTGGTTTTGTCGAGCGTTTCCTGCATGGCGTCGAACGTCGCCCTGTTGCCATCGACAATGGTCGCGGTCAGGCATGTCCCGTCGATCGCGACGGACGCGCCAATTTGTAGACCCGCCGCATATTCGGAAGGGAATTCCACCATGAACGTGCGTAGTCCGGTCCGGTCTTCGACGGACACGACCGTTCCGAGTCCTTTGACAATGCCTGTAAACATAGTATCCACATCCTACAGCCTTCCTTCGTTTTTTTACAACCTATGATATAATTTCGTCATGCTCATGGAGGAATTGTTTTTTGAGATCGGCGCCATCATCGTCGTCGCGGCCGCAAGCGCGATGGTGATTTCGCGTTTGCGGCTTCCGCTCGTGATCGCGTATATCCTGACCGGGATTCTCGTGGGACCGAGCGTGTTTGCCCTGACGCGCAGCCCGGAAATTTTCGAGGCGATGTCAAAGATCGGGGTCGCATTTCTTTTGTTTACCGTCGGACTTGGATTGAATTGGCGCAACGTTCGCGACGTGGGCGGCATCGCGCTCGCGACCGGAGTCGGACAGGTAGTCGTTACGTCGTTCATTGGGTTCGCTATCGGGCAAATGCTTGGGTTTGACGCGCTGACGAGCCTATATATCGCGGTCGCCTTCTCATTCTCAAGCACGATCATCATCGTCAAGCTACTATACGACAAAGATGAGCTCGATACGCTGTACGGCCGCATTAGCGTCGGGTTTCTGCTCGTACAGGATCTTATTGCCATGTTCATCCTGCTTGGCCTTGGGGCGCTTGGAACGGGCGCGAGCGTCCCGAACGTGGTGACGCAGACCCTCGTAAAGATTGCGCTGCTCATTCCCTTGTTCTGGATCGTTTCAACGTATGTGACGCCGCGACTCGTGGCATACGCCGCAAAGTCGCAGGAGCTTTTGTTCGTCTTTTCCATTGGGTGGTGCTTTCTTGTCGCTGGGCTGCTGTATTGGCTCGGGTTCGGCGTGGAGATGGGGGCGCTGGTGGCGGGCATCACGCTTTCCGGGACGATTTTCGAGCGTGAGATCAACGCGCGCATTCGGTCGCTGCGTGACTTTTTTCTTCTCATATTTTTCGTCGTTCTCGGCACGCGGCTTAGCATGGCCTCGATTGGAACCGTCATCGTCCCGACGATCGTGTTTTCCGCGTACGTGCTGGTTGGCAACCCGATTCTGGCCATGCTTGTGATGCGTGCGCTCGGGTATCATCCGCGTACCGGATTTTTGTCTGGGACCACGGTCGCGCAGATTTCCGAGTTTTCATTTATTGTGCTTGCCGCCGGGATCGCGCTTGGCCACCTGGACGAAACCGTGTTGACCATCGCGACCGCCGTCGGCGTGATTACGATTGGCGTGTCATCGTTCGTCATTCACCACAACGATCAGATTTACGAAATCTGTCGGCCGTTTTTCCGTTTTCTTGAACCGAAGCGAATGTTGGCGCAGGAACGTCCGCGGGAACGCGTGCCCGCCAAGATGTTTTTGTTTGGTCTTCATCATATTGGCTTGGCGGCCCTTCGCGCGTTCGAGGACATCCGGCAGCCATTCGTGGTGGTAGATTTTGATCCGACCGTGATTCGAAATCTGGTTGCGACCAATGTTCCCGCATTGTACGGCGACGTAAGCGATGAGAATTTTTTGGAGGAGATTGGCGTCGAGCGCGCGACCTTCATCGTATCTACCATTCCGGAAGTGAGCGTCAGCCTGGAAATTTTAGGGTATTTGCGCTCCAAGAAGTTCAAAGGGACGGTGATCGTGTCCGCGCGGCTGCCAGAAGAAGCCGCGAAGTGTTATGCCGCTGGAGCGACGTTCGTCATCATTCCGACGATGCTTGGGGGCGAAAAATTGCGTGAGCTACTGACGGATAAAAAAACTCGCAGGCAATCCTGGGAACAATTGGCACGTCGGGTTGGACAAATGGCTTAAAATGTGCTATCCTGAAATCCATGAATGAACGCTCGCGCATGCCAGACATAGAGGCCATGAAAGCCGCCGACCGACAAAAGCGAGCTGATTTGGCTTGGGTGAAAGCCGCCCCAGGACGTCGGCTGGTTGGTGGACGGCGCATGGAGGCAGGCGCGCCTAAGGAGCAGAATCAGGAAATCGTTCGACCAGAAACGCAACGGGCACAGGAACGGAAGGCCGTACCGGAGAAATCGGATCGCGCGGCGGTGGAACGGGCGGCCGAGGATCGAGCGCGGGAGCGCAAAATTGAAAGCGCGCGGTCCACGATGGAGCAGATCGCGACGCAGATCGCCTCGGTTGCCGCAAAAGCGCGCGGCGCGGAGGCAACGGGCGATGAACACGCGAAGGCTCAGTGGGCAGCCGTGAAACGCAGTTTGGAACAGGAAATGGCAAAGCAGCGCGCAAATATGGAACAATTTAAAAAAGCTGCGTAGAAAAAAAGCGGTTGCATCTGCCACGCTTGACGAATCACCGAGAAGCTGATAGCGTCGGAACTCATCCTGGAGGGTCAAATGCTCGCCTCAAGCGCAACGCCGCCCCTGGCGTTTCCGGCCGACGTGGCCGCGGCGCGCGAGGAGCGCGCATTCGATTGCATCGTGTCCGTCGAGCTGCGAAGCCAGTTGCCGTCGCCGCGGATGCGGATCCGGACGACTCCGGGAGGGACTGACCTCCGGTGGCTCACGAACGCAGTGATCGTGCTCCATGCCGTCGGTGCCATTCCGGTGGTCGGTCGCGTTACACAGTGGCGCGACGTCGATTCGCGTGACGTCATCGTCACGCTCGGAGACGCCTCGACTTCGCTAAACGGCCTAGCCGAGGGTCAGATGCCCCAGGAGGGATTCGTCACCGTCCTTTCTGGCGGTCGGTCTCGTCGCTTCCCGCTTCACGCGCCCTAACTGGCGCTTTTTTGATGCATGTGCGTAATTCCGGTATCCTGGTGTCATATGGCACAAAGCTTTTGGAGAAAGATTTTTGGGGCGTCGCCGACGTTTTTTTCAGGTGATCCGGCAATGGATCGGGGCGTAAAAGAGAAGAAGGAACGCCGCGTCGAGGCTAAGGAACTCCCGCCATATCCGGTCGGTTCCGCGACCGAGGCATCACCCAGGCATCCGGATGTGAACCAGGACGCGTTCGTCGTGGATGCGAAGCGACAGCTGCTGATGGTCGCGGACGGCGTGACCGCTTCGACGGGAGGGGAGCACGCAAGCGATGCTGCGCGCCAGGCAACGGAAGACCTTTCCGAAACGCTCGACGAAATGATTCAGGACGCACGCGAGGAAACCGGTGTCCCATATCTCACTCTCGAGCAGGCTTCCTCGGTCATGGACGCACATTTCCGTTCCATTGCCGACCGTGTCAAGGATGCTGTATCTCTGGATGACGCTAGGAAATATCGTGCTGCCACAACCCTCATGACGGCAAAGGTGTTTGAGACGGCTCCAAGCGAAACGTATGCGATCGTGAAGAGCATCGGTGATTGCCAGGCCATGGTGCTGCGTGTGGATGGACGGTTGGAATGCATTGACATCGAGGAGGATAGCGCGTTCGCGGAACGGATTCGCAACGGCGAGCTTTCCGAGGATGAAGCATATCTGATCTATGAAAGCGGGAGCCAGGCGGAATTCGTGAAAAGCTTCCTGGAATATCAGGCCGAATTAGGAATGGTTCCTCGAAATGCGGCTGAACTGGTAACCGACACTTCCGAGAATTTCGAGCGGTGGGATCTTGTGCCAGATTCGATGCGGACGAAGCTAAGGCAGCTGTTGAAACTATTCAATAACTACTACAGTGGAGCGAGACCCGAACGGTCCGTTGTTACTCAGTATGTTGGAAACGCGCCGGGCGTCGAACTTCGAGTTCATTCGGCGATAATCAGGTTAGATCCTGGAGACAGGTTGTTTATTACATCGGATGGGATCGATGCGTTGAAGCAGTCGCAAATTCGGGATGCCCTTGCCCGCGGGGCAACGCCTGAACAGTCCGCGCGCATGTTGGTTTCCGATGCGGCTGAGGCGAATAGCAAGGGCGACTATCTTTCGGAATCGGGCGAAGTCCTCGAAGTTGGGAAGAGTGATTTGCGTGCAAAGCCCGATGACATTACCGTGGTCGGTTTGGAAGTTCCTCGTTTGGAAATCCGTCCGTGGCGACGGCTCGTTGAGGCTGGATTCGAGGATGACGTTGCGTACGCGCAAGGGACCATCGATGACCTTGTCCGCGAACTCGAGGCATTTCGTGCCGCCCATCCAGAGTTGCAAGATTTGGGAATGATCGAAGCGACTGGCAACGATGTCAAGTCGCGCGCCGCATATGTCAAGATTATTGGAAGGTATGCTCGGCAGTATCCAGATGGCGTGGAAGGGTTGAAACGCGACGTCCAGCCGTTTCTTGCGGAGGAGCGTGCCATCCTGGGTCGGATAGAGGCCATGCAAAGCGAACTGACGCTTGCGCAGGCACGGCAGCAGCGATTTGAAACAGAACGAGCGGCGCGGAAAAACGATCCGGAATCCCCGGTGTGGCGGAAACGCGTGGAGAATGCCCGCGCGCGCGTGGTGCAGTTGAAGCGCCTCGCGGACATGTCGCGCGCGCAAGCGGACGTGAAAGCAGTGGAAGCGGCTCGACGGAAAGCCATGGCGTTGGCAGACAACTCATAAAAACCCAGGAAACGTTGCCTTGACAGCATGGGTTAGCACTCGTACAATACGAGTGCTAATTTTTTTGCTATGCCACTTGAGCCGCGGCAGGAGGCTATCCTCAAATGCATCGTCGATGAATTCATCCGGCACGCGGAGCCGGTTGGTTCGAGATTGGTCGCCGAGGCATACGGACAGGTGTCGCCCGCGACCATTCGCAACGACATGGTCGCGCTCGAGGACGCGGGATACATCGCGCAGCCGCACACCTCGGCCGGGCGCGTACCCACCGAAAAGGCATACGTGTATTATCTTCAACATTTCGTGGAGGCCCGACGCGAGGACGCGGAACCGCAGAAACGCGTGCGCGACGCGGTTCGTGACATGGATGACAACGACGATGGCGTGCGGTCGCTCGCGCGTACCCTGGTAGATCTCTCCGGCGAAATGGCGCTGGTGGCCATTGATCCGCGACGCAGCTACTACTGCGGGGTCGCCAACCTGTTCGATAAGCCGGACTTTGGCGAATTGTCCGTGGTGCGTGAGCTCTCCCGTTTTCTCGACCGGTTCGATGACGTCGTGGGCGAAGTGTTCGACCGCGTGGCCGCGGAACCGCAGGTGCTCATCGGAAGCGAAAATCCATTCGGAAAGGACATGTCGGCCGTGATGATTAAGTGTCGGCTTCCAAACGGACGCATTGGCATCCTGGGCATCCTTGGTCCCATGCGCATGGATTACGAGCGCAATATCGGTTTGATGGAAGACATTCGCGACATTCTTGATGAGTAATATGAGTGACGAAGAAATTATAAAAGACAACACCGCCGAATATTTGGCCGGATGGAAGCGCGCGCTGGCCGATTATGACAATTTAAAAAAAGATCTTTCACGCGAGCGCGGCGACATGCGCGCCAATGCCATCGCGGACGCGGTCATGCGCATCATCCCGGTGCTCGATAACTTCGACGTTGCCACGCGGTTTGTTCCGGAGGAGATCGATGAAAAGCTGCGCAATTGGCTCACCGGCATTCTCTTCATCCAAACGCAGCTCGAGGAGGCCATCAAAGGCATGGGCGCCGAGCCCTACGGAAGCGTCGGCGACCCGTTCGACGCGAATCTCCACGACGCGGTCGGTGAACGCGAGGACGCCACGTCAACGCCCGGGACTATCCTCGAAATCGTCGCCCGCGGCTGGAAAATCGCCGATCGCGTCGTTCGCCCAGCAAAAGTAATCACCCGCACTCAGTAACTCCGCCACTCCACCACTTTACAACTTTGTCACTTATCATCCCCCTATGCCAAAAATTCTTGGAATCGACCTTGGAACGACGAACTCATGCATGGCCATTATCGAGGGAGGCCAGCCAAAGGTGTTGGAAAATCGGGAAGGGGCGCGCACCACGCCGTCCATTGTCGCAACGACAAAGAGCGGCGAACGACTCGTGGGCACGCCGGCAAAGCGCCAGGCCGTGACCAACGCGGAGCACACGCTGTTTTCGATCAAGCGACTGATTGGTCGTCGTTTTGACGATGCCGACGTCCAGCGCGACATCAAGATGATGCCGTACAAAATCGTGAAGCGTGGCGACGGGATTGCCGTGACCATGGGCGAAAAGGAATACTCGCCGGAGGAAATTTCCGCGATGGTACTCGGCAAGCTCAAGGCCGACGCGGAAGAAAAGCTTGGCGAAAAGATCACGCAGGCCGTGATTACCGTCCCGGCATACTTTGACGACGCGCAGCGCAATGCCACCAAGGTCGCCGGTGAAATCGCGGGCCTTGAGGTACTGCGCATTATCAACGAGCCGACCGCGGCCGCGCTCGCCTACGGCTTCGACAAGAAGAAGGGCGAGCAGGTGATGGTGTACGACCTTGGCGGCGGCACCTTCGACGTGTCCGTGCTCGACGTGTCGGCCGATACCGTGGAAGTGAAGGCGACCAACGGCGACACGCACCTCGGCGGCGACGACTTTGATCGCCGCGTCATCGATTGGATCGTGGATGAGTTTCGCAAGGCGGAAGGGATCGACCTTGGCAAGGATCCGCTCGCGCTCCAGCGCATCAAGGATGCGGCCGAACGCGCCAAGATCGAGTTGTCTACCGCGCAGACCACGGAAGTCAACCAGCCGTTCATTACCTCGGACGCCAACGGCCCAAAGCACCTTGCATTGACGCTTTCGCGTGCCAAGCTTGAGGAAATTGTGCGCGATCTCGTCGAAAAGACGCTGATTCCGGTACGCAAGGCGCTTGAAGACGCCAAGATGGACAAGGCGGCCATCAATGAAATTGTCATGGTCGGCGGAATGACCCGCATGCCGCTCGTCCAGAAGATGGTCGAGGAGTTTTTCGGGAAGAAGCCGAATATCACCGTGAATCCCGACGAGGTCGTTGCCATCGGCGCGGCCGTGCAAGGAGGCGTGCTCCAAGGCGAGGTCAAGGACGTGCTGTTGCTTGACGTGACCCCGTTGTCACTCGGCATCGAGACCATGGGCGGCGTTTCCACGAAGCTCATTGAGCGCAACACCACCATCCCAACGTCGAAGTCACAAATCTTTTCGACCGCGGCCGACAATCAGAACACGGTGGAGATCCACGTGCTTCAGGGTGAGCGCGAGATGGCCGGCGACAACAAGACGCTTGGACGTTTTACGCTTTCGGGTATCCCGATGGCCCCGCGTGGCGTCCCGCAGGTGGAAGTAAAGTTTGATATCGACGCGAATGGTATTTTGAACGTGTCCGCGACCGACAAGGGCACGGGCAAGAGCCAGCAAATTACGATCACCGCTTCGACCGGGCTCTCCAAGGAAGAGGTCGAACGCATGAAGAAGGACGCCGAGCTCCATGCCGAGGAAGACAAGAAAAAGAAAGAGATGATCGAGCACCGTAACCTGGCCGACACGATGATTTACACGGCCGAGAAGATGCTGAAGGACGCGGGCGACAAGGCGACTGAGGAGGAAAAGAAGGAAATCGAGGAAAAGATTGTCGCGCTCAAGGCCGTGAAGGATGGCGACGATCATGAGGCCATCAAGAAGGCCGCGGACGAGCTTTCGACCGTGGCGCAGAAGGTAGGCGCGAAAATGTATCAGGGACAACAGGGAACGCAGGAATCAAAGGAATCAGAGGAATCAAAGGAGTCGAAGGATTCGGAAGAGCCGATCGACACGAAGGCCGAGGAAAAATAACGTATGGCCAAGACGCAGACGCATGCCGCGCGGTCGCTTGACGAACAGTTCGTCGCGTACTTTGAGTACGACGAAGGGTGCGTGAAGACGACCGAGGGGGTGATTCCGCCTCCGACGAACTGTTCGGAGACGGTTCAGACGCTCTATGGCATCGCGTCGTGGCATCTGTTTTCGGCCATTGTCGCGGCTGCATTTCTCGGCATGATGATTTCGCTGACCATGTCCGTGTTCGCGAAGGACGGCGGGCACTAGGAGCCCCGTCTTCCGCCCTCATAAATTGACTCAACTCTCGATTATTTGTGGCTAAAGACTATTACAACGTACTTGGCGTAAACAAATCAGCGTCGCAGGATGAAATTAAGGCTGCGTTTCGCAGGCTTGCGCACCAGTATCATCCGGACAAACCAACGGGCAACGAAGCAAAGTTCAAGGAAATCAATGAGGCTTATCAGGTGGTCGGTGATTCGGAAAAGCGTGCGAAGTACGATCGGTTCGGGTCCGCGGCGTTCGACGGGAACGGCGGTGGCGGCCAAGGATTCGGAGGGTTTGACTTTTCCGGCTTTGGCGGACAGGGAGGCGGATTCGAGGATCTTGGCGACCTGTTTGGAGGCATGTTTGGGTTTGGCGGCGGTCGCGGACCGCGCGAACCGCGAGGGTCCGACATTCAGGTGGACGTGGAGCTGACATTTCGCGATTCCGTGTTCGGCGCGGACAAGGAGATTTCGCTCTCGAAGTTCGATACGTGCGAACGGTGCGACGGAGTGGGCGCGGAACCAGGGACCAAGCTCAACAATTGTTCCGATTGCGGAGGGAAGGGCGTGAAGATCGTGAGCCAACGAACGGTTCTTGGCACGTTTCAGACCAAGGCTCCGTGTCACGCGTGCGAGGGCGAAGGAAAGATTCCGGAGAAACGCTGTACTGCCTGCCATGGCGACGGCGTGACACGAGGGAAAAAAACGTTGTCCGTGCACGTCCCGTCCGGCGTGGAGAACGGCAACGTGCTGCGCGTGCGCGGCGCGGGCGAGGCGGTGCGCGGCGGAAAGCCTGGCGATCTGTTCGTCCGTTTGCACATCAAGAACGACACGCGGTTCGCGCGCGAGGGATCGACCATCTACTCGACGCTTCGCATCGGCTTCACCCAGGCCGCGCTTGGCGCGTCCGTTGAAACGGAAACCGTTGACGGGCCGACCACGGTCATCATCGAGGCAGGCACCCAGGGCGGCACGGAAATTCGCGTGCGCGGCAAGGGCGTGGTTACCGGCACCCACCGTGGCGACCATGTGTTCGTCGTGGAAGTCGCGACCCCGACTAAGCTGTCGCGCGAGCAGCGAAAGTTACTCGAGGAGCTGGATTTGAAAGAATAATGTGTTCGAACTCCTTTCAAAAAACGGAAAGGCTCGCCGCGGGCGGATGACGCTGCCGCATGGGGTCGTAAAGACGCCTATCTTCATGCCGATCGCCACCAAGGGCGCGGTGAAGACGCTCTCGAGCGAGGATGTCGCGTCGCTTGGCGCGTCGATTTTATTGTCGAACACGTATCATTTGTTATTGCGTCCCGGGCTGGAGGGGATCGAGAAGCTCGGCGGGCTGCATCACCTGATGAACTGGGACAAGCCGATTTTGACGGATTCGGGCGGGTATCAGGTGTTTAGTTTGTCAAAGATGAACAAGACGACCGAGGAGGGCGTTGTGTTCCAGTCGCATATCGACGGGAAACGCATTAATTTGACCCCGGAGCTTTCCATGCGAATGCAGCGCGCGATCGGTTCGGACATTGTGATGCAGTTCGACGACGTTGCCGCGGGCGACTCGACGCGCCAGCGATATGAGGACGCGATGGAGCGGAGTCTGCGCTGGGCGAAGCGGTGTCGCGACACGTTCGACGTCACGACGCCGCACCATGGGGCCCCGGAGCTTCGGGCCACCCTATCGTCCTCACTCGGTCCGGACAAAGCCGGCCTCTCGCTCCGGGCGACAGGGAACCCGGCTCTTCGCCCCAATGGCGCTTCACTTTTCGGGATCGTTCAGGGTGGGACGCACGAGGATCTTCGCCAGCGGTCGTTGGAAGGGTTGGTGAATATCGGATTTGACGGATATGCCATCGGCGGGCTTTCCGTTGGCGAGAAGCGCGATGATGCCTATCGCATCACGGAATTCGTATGCGACCGATTACCCGAGGACAAGCCCCGATACTTCATGGGCGGAGGGATGCCGGAGGAGATCGTGCATTACGTCTCTGTGGGCGTGGATATGTTTGATTGCGTTTTGCCGACGCGCAATGCGCGGCATGGCACCTTGTTTGTGTGGGCCGACCATCCGTCAACGATTGATTTTAGAAAGCGTCCAGTTGATTTTTACAAGAAACTTCACGTTACGGCCGAGGCAAGCCAGTTCGACGAGTCGCCGGTCGACACGCACTGCGATTGCCTCACATGCAAGACGGTGAGCCGCGCATATTTGCGACACTTATTTTCCGTCGGCGAAATGCTTGCCATGCGTTTGGCAACCATCCATAATCTCCGATTCTACCTGCGGCTCATGGAAGAGCTTAGAAAAGAAAAAAGCGTCTAGGTCAGACGCAGAGGTGAGAGGATTCGGCCGGTGCCTTGGCAGCGCGATGACGCATCCGCTGGCGATCCTCGATGACCGCGTCGAGAATCGCGGCGATTTCCACGGATCCGCCACAGGTGGTTCGAACGAGGTTCGTGATGGTTCCGCGTTCGATTCCACGTAGCAGCGATTGCCTTTCGGCATGGTCGACGCACCCGCACGTCAGGATGACGAACTGCGCGTCAGGGCGTTCTAGTTGAACGGCGTTCATGAGCGCCAGCATCTCCATGAATGCGCGCGGCCCGGCGTACAGGGTCGCGATTAGCGACACGTCCGGTTCGACCCAGGTTCGCAGGAGATCGGGAAGATCTCGGGCAGCGAGCACGGGGTTGATTCCTGACAGCGCGATCGTGGTGAGGTTGCTTGTCGCGCGAATCTCCTCGCTATCCGTGACTCGGGCGATTCCGATGGGCCTGTAGCTTGCGACCAGGTGCGCCAGGGATGACGCATTGCCGGTCAGTTTGGGGAGAACGTCCTCGAGAAATCGAGGGAGGGGAAGAAAGGGGTCGGGATGCATGGGTCCTCGGACGGGTAAACGGTGGATCCGTTCACGAACGGGGAGTTTACTTGGGATCAAGGACGAAGTCAAGGATGCCTTGTGGACACGCCTGTGTTACAATATTGCCATATGATCATGCGCCTCATCCTTACCGAACTCGTCGGCGGGTTTTTGGCGTTGCCGGTATGGTGGTATACCCGCGGCCTTTCGATTATGTCCGATTGGGTCCGCCGCACGATTCGCGAGGCATCGGAAATGTTCGCGCTTGGGGTGTGGGTTCGCAACTTGTTCGTTCCCATGTACGGCGAGACCGAATGGAGCGGAAAGATCATCAGCTTTGGCGTGCGTATCGCGATGATCTTCGTGCGCGGAGTCGCCGTGGCATTTTGGACCGTGCTGGCGCTTGGCGCGTTTGCGGCGTACCTGGTTTCCTTGCCGCTTGCCGTGATTGGGGCGTTGTATCACGGAACCGGCTTATTGTTTTTTTAACGTCGCATGGCCACTCCTCCCACACCATCCGTCACATCGACTCCCGGCTACGGCATTTCCGTTGGCGGGAAGATTTATGTTTGGTCCGAGGCCCTGGATGAACAATCCCTTGCCCGTAAACAGTTACGTCGAGTCGCACGCGATTCAGTGAACGGGGCCGCGCTGGTCCTTGCTGCCATTTGTCTGCTCTGGTTCGGCTGGAGCGCCTATCTGTCGCAGGCGGCAACGATTTGGTCTGCCATGTGGCGCCCAAGCGCGGTCGGGCTTTCGTTTTCGCTCATGCTGCTGTTTGGGGCGTTCGTGTTCGAGCGCATGTGCGAGGTCGCTCGGCGGCGTTATCGGATCCCGGAGCGTGCGCGAGGCGCCGAACTTCCAGAAATCGTGGCGCCGGTACCCGAGGGCGAACGTTCGAATGTTGGGGACCTGTACCAGGGTGAGGCCATACGCGCGGTAGAAGAGGCCTACGCGCTCGCCGCGCGGTTCGGGCACTCCGCGGTGCATCCCTTGCATCTGTTCATCACCTCTCTTTCCCATGGCGATGTCCCGGTCGTTTTTGGGCGGCTTGGCATTCGGTTTGACGATGTGCGCGAACCGTTAAATCGCCGGTTGCTCACGTTGCCGGTCGGAGATGTTCCTTCCGTTTCGCCGGAATCGGAGCAGGTTCTTCTTGCGTCGTTCGTAAACGCCTATGCCCGGCATCGATCGGCCGTTTCCGTCATCGAGGTTTTTTATGAGGCCTATCAACAGGATGCGTTCATCCGGGAGCTTTTTTACGATCTGAAGGTGGATGAGGCTCGCATCGCGAACGTCGTGGAGTGGATTCGTATTTCTGACACGTTGCGCGAGCGATACGATTTGTTCAGGCGCGCGGCCGCGTTCAAGCCGACCGGACCGATGAACCGGGCCATGACTGCGGTGCAAACTCCGTCGCTCGACGCGGTGGGCGAGGATTTGACAACGGCAGCGGTTGCCGGACGGTTGCCCCCTTTGATTGGTCGCGAGCGCGAAATGGAGGAGCTGTTCCGCGTGATTGAGGCGGGCGGGAAAAGCATTGTCCTCGTCGGGCCCGAAGGGGCAGGGAAAACGGCCATCGTTTCTGGAATCGCCGAGCAGATGGTTCGCGAAAGCGTTCCAAAGGTGCTTGAGGACAAACGGTTGGTCAGCATCGTGCTTCCGGCGCTCATGGGCGGGGTGAACCCATCCGAGGCACAGGCGCGGCTGCTCGCGGCCCTTTCGGATGTCGCCAAGGCGCGCAACGTGGTATTGGTCATTCAAAACATCGAGCAAATGACCGAGGATCTTGCGCAGATTCTCACCGACGTTCTTTCGCGTCGTATCACCTTCGTCATTGCGACGACGACTCCGGAGGCATACGTGAATGTCGTGGAACATTCAATCCTCTCTCGCGTACTTGAGCGGGTGAACGTGCCGGAGCCGGACATCGCCACGGCTATCCATGTGGTCGAATCCAAAGTAGGCGGGATCGAATATGAACAAAATGTCATCTTCACGTATGACGCGGTGGAGCGTTCCGTGACCCTTTCCGATCGATACATCCATGCGTCGTACTTGCCGAAAAAGGCAATTGAGATTTGTCGGGAGGCGGCGCTCGTGGCCTCGAAGGCCCGCGGCGCGAACGCGCTGGTGGGCGGAGAGGACGTTGAACGCGTGCTCATGGACAAAACCGGAATCCCGATGACGCAGGTCACGACCGACGAAAGGCAAAAGCTGCTGGCACTTGAGGAGAGAATTCACGGGCGCGTCATTGGCCAGGATGAGGCCGTAAAGGCCGTTTCCTCGGCATTGCGGCGCGCGCGTGCCGAACTGCGCGCGGAAAATCGTCCCATTGCCACGTTTTTGTTCCTTGGTCCGTCCGGGGTTGGGAAAACTGCGCTCGCCAAGGCGGTCGCGGCGTCGTATTTTGGCGGTGAAAACGCGATGCTTCGTTTTGACATGAGCGAATATCAGGACCAGGCGAGCGTCTACCGGCTCATTGGCGCGCCAGGCGGCGAGGCTGGGCTGCTCACCGAGGCGATTCGTCGTAACCCGTTCGCGCTCATTCTTCTCGATGAATTCGAAAAGGCGCATCCGAACATTCTCAACCTGTTTTTGCAGGTATTCGACGAGGGACGACTTACGGATTCTTCCGGGCGCACGGTTGATTTTACGAACGCCATTATCATCGTGACGTCGAATGCCGGAACCGCCTATATTCAGGATGCGACAAAAGCTGGCGTTCCAACCGACCAGATGAAGACGCATTTGCTTGAGGAAGAACTTCGCGGCATTTACCGGCCTGAACTACTAAATCGTTTTGACGGGGTGATCGTATTCCGTCCGCTCACCGAGGACGAAGTGCAACAGATCGCGTACCTCATGGTTGCGCAGGTCGCGGAACGGCTCGAGACCAAGGGCATAAAGTTTCGCGCTACGGATGAGGCCGTGCAAGCCTTGGCGAAGAAGGGATACGATCCGAAGTTCGGAGCACGACCGCTCCGGCGTATCATCCAGGAAGAAGTGGACAATGCCATCGCCACGGCATTGCTCGAAGGACGGGTCGACCGTCGGGATACGGTCGTGTTGCATCCGGACGGACAGATTGAAATTGAAAAGGCCGAGGCATTATGAGCGAAGCGCAAGGGTTGATTCTGACGGTTGCGTTGCTGTTTGGCGCGCTTGCCTTTGTCTTTTCGTTCGGGATGGCACCCATCGTGTCTTGGTTCGCGTCCGCGCACGGACTGGTCGATCGTCCGACGGGCGGGCGCAAGATCCATACAAGGCCGATTCCTCTTCTTGGCGGCGTCGGGATGTTCATTTCGATCGTGATCGTCGTGCTGTTCATTCTCGCGGACAGCGGCTTGCTCACGGGCGGTGAGATCACCGTTTCACATTACGCTGGGTTCCTCCTTGGTGGCCTCGTGCTCATGGTCGGCGGATATTTGGATGACAAGTATAATCTTCCGGCCAAATATTCCATTGTCGCGCCACTTGCGGCGACCCTGACAGTCATCGCGTTTGGCATAGAGGTGGATAAGTTGACGAACCCATTTGGAGGTGTGTTTCTCCTTGCCGGGTGGGAATCAGACGTGCTGGTGTTTGTGTGGCTCATGGTTGTCATGTACACAAGCAAGTTTTTGGACGGGCTTGACGGACTTGCGACCGGAGTGTCTTCCATCGGCTCACTGATGGTGATGCTGCTTGCACTTTCCGACGCCTACTTCCAACCGGATGTGGCCGTGCTTGCGGCCATTTGCCTTGGAGCCATGCTTGGATTTCTTGTCTTTAACGTTAATCCCGCTTCCATTTTTCTCGGGGAGGGGGGAAGTACGTTCGTCGGGTTTGTCATCGGGACGCTTGCCGTGATTTCCGGCGGGAAGCTGGCGACCGCTTTGCTCGTGATCGCCATTCCGCTCATGGATGTCATCTGGATCATCGTCCGGAGATTTCGTTCGGGTGGCGTCGCAGGCATCTTCAAGGCCGACCGCAAGCATTTGCACCACCGGCTGCTTGATCGCGGCTGGAGCCAGCGTCGCATCGTTTTCGCCTACTATCTGGTCGCGACCGCGTTCGGCCTCTCGACGTTGTTCCTGCAGAGCAAGCAAAAACTCATCGCTCTCGGTGCGCTGGCCGCCGCGATGGTCGTGGTCGCGATTTGGATGACGCGGCAGGAAAAGCGCGTATGAGGTGGCCCAAGAATATCATGCTATCCCTGGCCATCGTTTCCGTCGTTCTCGCGGTGATTGTGAATCTTCCTATATGGTATGATTCACATGTCATCCTGCCGGACGGGACGTCGATCGACGTCGAAGTCGCGGATTCGGCGGAGGAGCGGCGTGTCGGATTGTCGGGGCATGCTTGGCTTGATGCGGATCGCGGGATGCTGTTTCTGTTTGACGAGCCGGGTCGCTACGGGTTTTGGATGAAAGACATGGATTTTCCCATCGATATCATCTGGCTTCGCGGGGAAACGATCGTGAATGTTACGCCAGACGTTCCCGTACCAGACGGCGATGATCTTCCACAATATCTTCCAAATACGGCCGTAGACGGGGTTTTGGAGGTAAACGCCGGGTTTGCACAAGCCCATGGGCTGGTTGCCGGAGACCTCCTTGACATTGATCTCCCCTAAAGGTACTATTCCTTCGTAATTCGTAGGATCGCAGGCAATACTACCCATTTGGGACAGGGAAGCCGCGAGCGCACGTATGTTCGCAGTCATTAAGACCGGCGGCAAGCAGTACATTGTCCGCGAGGGCCAGGAGCTCAAAGTGGAGCTTCTCGAAACCGAGGCCGGCAAGCCGATCGCCTTTGATGCGCTTCTCGTCGCGGACGACGAGGGTAAGAGCGTGAAGGTAGGCGCCCCGATGGTTTCCGGAGCCGTGGTTTCCGCGACCGTCGTCGAGCACGGCCGCGCAGACAAGGTGCTGGTCGTCAAATACAAGCCGAAGGTACGCTATCGCCGACACGTCGGCCACCGCCAGCCGTTCACCAAGCTCAAGATCGAAAAAATCTCCGCCTAGCGCGGGGATTTTTCTATGGCAGGCTTGACGCGGATCGCAACACCGTGTATCATTCGCAACCACCCACCCAAAGGAGCAACGGGATGGCACGTCGAGAAGAACAGGTCGAGTCGGGAATCATCGCGAACGCGATCGAGCGTGACACGAAGATCCTCGAGAAGCGTCGTCGCATCGCGGAAATCGAGAGGGATCTGAAGAGGCTCGATCGTCAGTGGTTCGCGGACGTCGACGCGGAGTCGATCGAGGCGCATCTGCTCCCGAGCGGACTTGACGAGGTGGGTCACCAGGTGGTCGAGGCAGTGCTCAGCCGTTCTCCGACCGCCCGTGAGTATTTCGCGCTGCTGCTGGCCCGTCGTCGGGTAGAACGGCAGATCAGGGACCGCATTCGGAAAATCGTCATGCGGTCCCGTCGTTTGTCCTGCGCCGCGACGATCGCCACCGCCGCCGGTCCCGCCGTCCACTGAGGCCTTCGAGCCTCTTTTTTCTTTCTCGCGAAGTTCAAGGCCGGGCGAAGGAACAGGGTTCCTGCCGCGCGGAGCAAGAGGCCGGCGAAGTCCGGACCGAAGTGAGCACGGCGGGATGTTCCGAAGCACCGTGTTTTGAACTTACGCGTCCCGCCGTCCCTTCATGGCGTCGCCGAGCGTAATCTCGTCTGCGTACTCAAGGCTGGCACCGATGGGAAGCCCGCGGGCGAGGCGCGTGACGCGGCGGCCGAGCGAAGACAGCTGTTTCGTCAGGTACATCATGGTACTTTCGCCTTGCATGGTCGGGGAGAGCGCGAGGATTACCTCGCGCATCGACTCATCGTTGCGCACGCGCTCCGTGAGCTCGCGCACGCGCAACACATCGGGCGTCATTCCGTCAATGGGATTTAAGACGCCCCCAAGCACATGATACTGCCCGCGGTAGGCCCCTGTGCTCTCGATCGTCGCGATATCGCGCGGTTCCTCGACCACGCACACCATGGACGTGTCGCGCCGGTTATCGCGGCAAATGTCGCATACGGGCGTTTCGCAGTACGTAAAACAATTTTCGCAGGTCCGAATGCGATCCGCGAGCGTGATAATGGAACGTGCCATGACTTCAAGGTCGTGACGCGGAATCTTGAGCAGGTAATACACAAAACGCAGGGCCGTTTTTGGCCCCACGCCCGGCAGGCGCGCAAATGACGCCACCGCATTTTGGATGGGTTCGGGAAACCGCCTCACATCCCGAGGTTTTTCATCATTTCCTGAATACCGCCCATATCCTTCATTTTTCCGGCCATCTCTTTTTGTAGATTTTTTACGGCGTCGGCATGAGCTTCCATGATGGTTCTAATGAGCTTTACCTTGTCTGTCATCAGTTCATCGTCGATTTCCATGGACAGGATTTTTTGGTTTCCGTTCATGCGGAGCTTTATCTTTCCCCAGCCTGCCGATCCTTCCGCGGACACGTCGTCCATGGCGTTTTGCATCTGCTTGGCCTGGTCACGAATATCCTTGATGGCCTTGATCTTTGAAAACATAGTCTGGGGTTATTGAGTCGGAGAGTAACTCTATTGTAGCGGTTCCATGGGCGGAGGGACAAATCCGGCATCTACCGGAGGGGGCGAGGTGGGCATTGGCGGCAAAGGCGACATATCCGATCCGGACGCGTGTCCGCGCATCTCGAGGTTGCGGAATGACGTGCGCGTCTTGTCGAAAAACAGGCGAACCATGCCGGTCGGGCCGTTACGATGCTTGGCAATGTGGACCTCGGCGACGTTCTTCTCCTCCGGGGCAAGATCCTCCTCGCGGTAGTTTCGGTCGGATGCCTTGCGATAGATGAAGAGAACCACGTCGGCGTCCTGCTCGATGGAACCGGAGTCACGTAGGTGCGCGAGGCGCGGGATAGCCGGCTTGTTGAGCTCCACGGCACGCGAAAGCTGCGCAAGCGCGAGAACCGGAACCTTGAGTTCGCGCGCAATCTGCTTTAAGCCGCGCGAGATTTCGGAAACCTCCTGTACGCGGTTGTCGTCGCCACCATTTTTTTTGTTCCGGCCCTCCATGAGCTGCAGGTAGTCGATGATAATGAGTCCGAGCCCATGCTCGGATTGCATGCGCCGCGCCTTGGTTCTGAGCTCCATGACCGTGAGGGAAGGAGAGTCGTCGATAAAAACCGGAGCCTCGGACAGTACGCCGAGCGCGTGCCCGATGCGCGGAAAGTCCTCGTCGCGGTCCGACAGGCGCCCGGTGCGCATTTTCCATAGGTCCACGCCCGCCTCCGCGCAGATCATGCGATCTACGAGTTGTTCCTTGGACATTTCAAGCGAAAAGACGCCGACCGGGGTTTTTCCCTTGAGCGCGACGTTTGCGGCGATGTTCATGGCAAGCGACGTTTTTCCGACGGATGGTCGGGCGGCGAGAATGAGAAGATCTGATTTTTGCAGGCCCGCGAGCAGTTCGTCCAGTTCCCGAAAACCGGTTGGGACGCCACGCAGTTTTCCCCGCTCGCGGTGGAGCTCGTCAATGCGGTCGAACGCATCGGCAAGCACGCGTGAAATTGGGGTAAAGGCATTCTTGGTCAGGTTTTGTGACACGCCGAACAACGTGCGCTCGGCCTCGTCGAGCGTGGCGTCAATGTCCGACTCTTCCTCGTATCCGAGTTGGGTGATATGCGTGGCCGCCTCGATCAGACGGCGCAACGACGATTTTTTTTGGATGATTTGCGCGTAGTGCGCGATGTGCGCGGACGTTGGGACCGCGTTTGAGAGTTCCACCAGATACGCGCGTCCTCCCACGTGCTGGAGTTTGCTCTTTTCCTCGAGGCGGTTTCCGACCGTCAGGATGTCGATCGGCTCATGGCGCTCGTAGAGATCGAGCATGCAATCAAAGATGATCCGGTGCGAATCACGGTAAAAGTCCTCAGGATGCGTGATGTCGCCGATTTTCAGCATTGCGTCCTGGTCAATCAAAATGGAACCGAGCAGGGATTGCTCGGCCTCGACGTTTTGCGGGGGAAGACGTTCTACGCCCATAAGCCGTTGGCATCTTAGCATCCGGGCGCTCTCAGGCAAGCCCTAAGCTGTGCTATACTTGTGGACGAATGGTGCATCCGAACATAAAATTCATCCGGGCGGTCGCGACGATGGTTGGTTCCGTCGTTGGCGTTGGCGTGTTCGGCCTCCCGTTCGTATTTTCCCAGACCGGATATGGGGCCGGTTTGCTCGTTCTTCTCCTGTTGAGCTCCACCATGACAGGGATATTGTTCATGTACGCCGATGTCATCGCGCATACCCCGGGCGAGCATCGTTTCGCCGGGATCATTGAGACGTACCTGGGAAAACGGTTTGGTCGAATCGCCACGATGACGCTCGTGTTCGGCTTTTGGGGCGCGATGCTCGCCTATCTCGTGGCCGGCGGAAAATTACTATCCATTCTCTTCGGTCTGCAAGGCAACGTTGCCGAAACGTTTTTCGGGCTTTGCATCGCGGCCTTGATTGGTGCGCTATCATACCGCGGACTCAGGTTTGTCGCCCGCATTGAGGTATGGATGCTCGCGGGACTGATTTTTCTTTTTTCGTTCATTGTCCTCGCGGCTTTTCCACACGCGGATCTTTCGAGGCTCGCAGATGGTACGTGGAATAACGGCTTGTTGGCATTGTACGGCGTTGTATTCTTTTCGTTGACCGGAGGCATCAGCGCGATTCCGGAAATGCGCGCCCTGCTCGGCAAGCGGGATTCGCTTCCATACGCGGTTTTCATCGGCATGGCGTGCATTACCGCGCTGTACGCCGTTTTCACGTTTTCCGTGATTGCGGCCACGGGGACATCCACGAGCGAGTTTGCCATTGATGCGCTCGTGCCGCTCATCGGCGGTTCGTTTCGTGTCATCGGAGTTTCGCTTGCCGTCGCGTCCATTCTGTCCATCTACATGGTCGGATCCGTCGAACTGCAGAACAGCTTGCGTTATGACAACCGCCTGAGCCGGGTTGCCGCATGGGCACTTGCAATTGGCGTTCCGGTTGTCCTGTACCTTGCCGGGGTTCGGTCATTCATTGGAATCCTTGGATTCATTGGCGCTGTATTCGCTGGCGTCAATGGGATTTTGGTTGTGTTCACGTACGAGCGCATGCGCGCAACGAAGGCATGTCGGGAGCATGTGTGTCTTGAGGTTCCAAGGGTCGTTACCGCCGGATTGGTGCTTTTGTATCTCTCTGGCATCGTCGTCACATTATATTCATTCATTTGATCCATATGACGTTGCATGACTTTCCCATTAAGCGCGTTCTCACCTTTTGGTTTCTTACGTTCGTTTGCGCTTACGTCTCGAGCCTCTTTCTCTATACCATCTATCAAATTACCCTGACCGGCTGGGCATTCGTTTTGCTGCAGGCCGCTACGCCACTTTGTTACCTGTTGTTTGGATGGCTGTATTTTCGCCGCTCGACCGAAAATGACTGGGCACATCGAATTACCATCGCCTTGGTATGGGTGTGCCTGACCTTTCTTGGCACGGCCATTCTGATGCAGCCCGTATATGGCTACCCATGGACAATGGCGTTCACCATGGGAATTTTCAAGGGCCAGGCCGTGAATATCGCCGCTGTTCTCGTCGCAGGAATCGTAGCAAAAAAATAGTCATACTTGATGTCAGAAACGCCGTTAAGACGTTTTTTGGAGTTCCGCAGCCTTCAGGATGTTCAAAAGGAGCATGGCAACCGTCATGGGACCGACGCCGCCTGGGACCGGGCTCATGGCGCCCGCGATGGGTTCGACGGATAGCGCGTCCACGTCTCCGATGACCTGTTCGTCGATTTTGGTCGTTCCGACGTCGATGACAATCGCGCCCGGTTTTACGCAGATGCCCGTGATCAATCCTGGTCGTCCGACCCCTACGATGAGGATATCGGACACGTTTGTCTTTGTCGCGAGTTCCGCGTCATCGGGATCCACGCGCTCGGCGAAGACATTTTGCTCCGCGAGCAGGTATCGGATTGGTTCCGCGAACAACGAGCTCCCGACGATTGCCGCTCTGTTTTTTTGTGTTCCGCGACCCAGCGCCCCGCGACCCTCGTCAATCAGTTTCAAAATGCCAAGCGCAAGCGCCGACACGATTCCTGGACGTCCTTCGGAGAGGGCACGGACGTTTTCCTTGTGAAATCCGTCCACGTCCTTGTTAGGATGGATATGCGCGATCATGCGGTTTGCGTCTTGCGATGGGAGGGGAAGTTGCACGAGGATGCCGGTGATATCCTCGCGCCGATTTAGCTCGTCGACCTTCGCGAGGATGACGGCTTCCGGTTCGTTTGCCGGATACAGGAAAAGTTCAAAGCGGATGTTAGCTTCCTCGCATGCCTTGCGCTTGAGCGAAACGTACAGGTGGCTCGCTGGGTCGTCGCCAACCAAAAGAACGGCAAGCCCTGGCTTTATGGCCATGCGCGCCACTCGTTCCTTTACTTTTTCACGAATGCGCGCGCCAATCGCACGTCCGTCGAGGAGAATTGCCATGGGGCCAATGCTACTGGAAATCAGGCATTTGGTAAAGGATCAGGGGAACTCCGAAGAATGTCCTTCCGCACGAGATTGAGATTGTTCGGATCCATGTGGTTAGTAGGAGAGTCCCTGGTACAGCGGATATCGGTCGGTGAGTGCCTTGACCCCGAGGCGGATGGCCTCAAGCCTCGCGTCGTCCTTCGCGTTCGTGATGGCGTCGTCCATCCAGGCGGCAATTTGTTTCATGTCATCCTCCTTCATGCCGCGTGTGGTAACAGCCGGAGTTCCAAAGCGAATGCCGCTCGGATCCATGGGGCCGCGCGCGTCGTCGGGAATGGTGTTTTTGTTCACGGTGATGCCGGCTTTGTCGAGCGCGATTTGCGCTTCCTTGCCAGATACGCCGCGCGAGGCCACAACGTCCATGAGGAGCAGGTGGTTGTCCGTGCCGCCAAAGCACAGCGTGTATCCGCGCGTTCTAAATTCACCTTCGAGCGTTTTCGCGTTGACGCGGATTTGGCGCGCGTATTCCTTGAATTCCGGTTCGAGCGCCTCCCTAAACGCGATCGCTTTCGCCGCGATGACGTTTTCGTGCGGTCCGCCCTGGAGTCCAGGGAATACGGCTTTGTCCACGGCCTTTGCAAGCGCTTCCTTGCACATGATCATCCCTCCGCGCGGTCCGCGAAGCGTCTTGTGCGTGGTGGTGGTCACGAGGTCGAACAAGGGAACCGGGTTGTTCATTTCTCCGGCGGCGATGAGTCCGGCAATGTGTGCGATGTCTGCCATGGTGTACGCGCCCACCTCGTCCGCGATTTCCTTGACCCGCGCGTAGTCTATTTCCCGTGAGTACGCTGAATAGCCGACCAGGACGAGCTTTGGTTTATGCTCTAGCGCCATGGCGCGAAGGTTGTCATAGTCAAGCGTGCCGTCCGGAGAGGTTTTATAACGGATAAAGTTATAAATGCCGGCGATGTAGGTAACCGGATGGCCGTGCGTTAGGTGCCCGCCGTGCGACAGGTCCATGCCAAGCACGGTATCGCCTTTTTCGAGGATTGCGGAATAGGCGGCGATGTTTGCCGGAGCTCCGGAAAGAGGCTGGACATTTACGTGTTCCGCGCCAAACAGCTGTTTGGCGCGTTCGATCGCGAGTGATTCGATTTGGTCAATGAATTGGCAGCCACCGTAATAGCGTCTTCCGTTATATCCCTCGGCGTATTTGTTAGTTGCAATGGATCCGAGGGCTTCGAGGACGCTTTCGGACACAAAATTCTCCGAAGGGATCATTTCAAGTCCCTCGCGCTGTCGTTTGAGCTCGGCGTTTAGCGCGGCCGAAAGATCAGGGTCGTACGCATGTATCGTCATAGGAAAAACAAAAGGCATTTTAAGGGAAAAGCGTGCGGCCGATGGAGACCCTATGACATAGTGGTGCCATTCTACGATGGGGTTGTTTTCTTGACAACAAGGCCGAATTCTCTTAAGCTAGCTTCGCTCTCATCGAGAGGTGAGAATGGAGAATCCAATGGTTTACAGACTCTCTGGCAGCGCGGTCAGGCGTGCGGCTCGCGAACGATTTCAAACGAATGTGCCGCGGATCTCGGAAGTGGTGTTCGTTCCACCCAACCCGCTTTTGCCCATCCGTCTCCATCAAGACGTCGAGTCGCGGCGTCTGATGGCTTCGCGCGACGGCTTTGCCGTGGCTTCGATTCGGCGGACGTCCGGAAGTTCTCTCGTGGTCGTTCACTCGGACCCGGCGGTAACCCTGGCGGCCAACGCGTTCGACGACGCGATGATCGTCCAGACCTTTCCCCATCGTGGGGTGAGGGTGTGGGGTGACTATTCCGGCACGCGCGGCATCTGGATGGTGACGCCACAAGGCGTTCGGTTGTGCGCGCGGATGCAGGACGTTCAGAAGTTCATCCGCGGCCCATGGGGCGACATTCCCGTCGGGTCCGTGGGGCGCGGCGGCGTCGTGTGCCTGGTGCGTGAATCGGCGATGACGCTGCCTGGCGGCGTCGAGCTCGTCTTCGACCGCGACGGCCGCGTTCACACGTTGCTTCCGCATGCCGTCGGATCCGATACCTTCTGGTACGATCCGCCCGATCCGGACTGGAACCTTCCGGACAACCAGCCGGGCAAGCCGGTGTGGCCGCTTCCGTTCGTGGCGAGGCGCGCGCGCATGTTCCTTCACCATGGCAGACCTGTCTACCTGCTTCGCGATGGGAATTCCGATTCGTTCTGGGTCGGTGGAAGGCTCACGCCCATTACGCCGGAAGGAACGGACGGCGGAGTCGACTTCGTTTGGCCCGCGCCCGACAGCTCATCTGTCGCCCTGCTGCTGCGGGTTGCGTCCCGTGACAATCGATTCGCGCGGCGTCTGCTCGTCGACGGGAAGACGGTGTTCGAAGGCTCGTTCTTCATGCGGTCAGGCGGGTTCCGATGGTCTCCGGACGGCCGTCAGTTCGTCGCCCATGTCACGCGGACCGACTCCGACGGCAACCGGGCCGAGGAAATCCTCGTCACCCGCGACCAATGCGTCGCGTTCAGCCGTCCGGCAATGATCCACGAGCCCACGATCGACGATCGCGGCCGCCTTTCCTACGTGCTCGACGCCGCCCAAGGAAGACGCCTGGTGGCCGGGGATGTTTCTACGGAGGCCTACCCCTATGCCTGGAACCTGTCTTGTCTCACCGACGCCGTGGCCGCGAACGTGCTCACGCACGGACGCATCGAACGCGTCGAACTCGCCTATGACCGCTAGGGACCCTGGCGGCTTTTTCTTTTTCACGGCCCCCTATGCTAAGATGACAACATAAATATGCTTGAAGGAATACACGCGATTCATTTCATTGGCACGGGTGGAATTGGCATTTCTGCCGCGGCCAAATGGTGTATCGCAAAAGGGAAGAACGTCAGCGGATCGGATCTGCGCTCATCGCCAGTCACCGATGAATTGTCGCGTCGTGGAATGGATTTTCGGTCCGGTCACGCGTCCTCGAACGTTCCGGAAGGGGCGCAGCTGGTGGTGTGTTCGCCCGCAGTGCTTGAAACGAACGTCGAACGCGTCCGCGCGACCGAACTTGGCATTCCGCAATGGACCTATCCGGAATTCTTGGGCGCGCTGTCAAAGGAATTCTCGACCATCGTGATTTCTGGCACGAACGGCAAATCGACCACGACGGCGATGCTCGGGCTGATCCTTGAGGCCGCGGGATATGATCCGACCGTGATCGTCGGCTCGCTCGTTCCCTCGTTTGAGCTCGGCAACTTGCGGGTGGGCAGCGGCCGTTTCCTCGTGGTGGAAGGGTGCGAGTATCGCGCGCACATGCTCCATCTCAATCCGGAGATGATCGTGCTGACGAACATCGAGGAGGATCATCTCGACTTTTATCGTGATCTCGACCATATTCGTGACACCTTTCAGACGTTCGTAGACAAGCTGAAGGGGAAGGGGCTCGCTGTTTGGAACATGAACGATCCGGAATCACGAAAGCTGAACGTTGACCGCGGCGTGGCGTACGGCTTTGGCGTGGACGCGGAATACGACGGGGACAAAATCGGGCTGAAGTTAAAGATCCCCGGGCGGTTCAACGTGATGAACGCGCTTGCCGCGACCGCGGCGGCCATGGAGCTCGGCGTTTCGCTTGAAACGTGCAAGCGTGTTCTCGCCGAGTTCACGGGCATTTGGAGGAGGTTCGAACGCGTCGGATCCTGGCACGGCACAGATGTGATTTCCGACTACGGCCATCACCCCACAGCCATTCGCGGCACCGTGGAAGCCGCGCGTGAAATGTTTCCAGGGAGACGGATCGTGCTGTGTTTCCAGCCGCATCAGCATTCACGTACCAAGGAGCTGTTCGTTGATTTCGCGGATGCCCTCAAGACGGCCGACGTCGTGGTGATTCCGGAGATCTATGCCGTGGCAGGGCGCATGGAAGGCGATGATATTTCGAGCAAGGATCTCGCCGCCAAGGTTCCGGGCGCGCACTACGCAGCGAATCTTGCGGAGGCCGAGTCGATTCTGCGCGACATCGTGAAAACCGACGATGTTCTCATTGTCCAAGGGGCCGGCGACGTTGACGACCTCGCGCGCAAACTGGCCGTATGACCATTCTGGAAAACGAACCTCTTTCCAAGCACACCAACTTTCGCATCGGGGGACCGGCGCGGTGGTTTGTGGTCGTGAAGGACGAAAGCGAACTTCGCGAGGCCATCGCGTTTGCGGCGGAGCATGGGGTTCCGTTTCGCGTGATCGGCGGCGGGTCGAACGTGCTCGCGAGCGACGAGGGATTTTCCGGGGTCGTCATCCAGATGGCCATGCGTGGCGTGACGATCAACGGCACGACGGTGACAGCCGATGCCGGGGCCATGTCCGCGGCCGTGGCAAGGCAGACCGCGAGCGTGGGTCTTAAAGGTATGGAATGGGCTATTTCGCTCCCGGGTACCATCGGCGGTGCCGTTCGCGGGAACGCGGGGTGTTTTGGTGGGGAAATGAAGGATGTGGTGAGAAGCGTGAGCGTGTTGAGGGGGAAGGACGTCGTTGAGGTCGTTGCGGCCGACCTTCGGTTCGCATATCGAGAATCCGCCATGAAACAGTCAAACGACATCATTCTTTTCGTGACGATGGATTTAACGACGGGAGATCGCGGGGATCTTCTTAGAAAGATCGACGAGATGCTCGAAACGCGCAAGACGTCGCAGCCGTTGTATGCGGGTTCGGCCGGATGCATGTTTAAAAATTACGACGCGATCGAGGAGGACCTGCAACGTTTTGGGCGCGTATTCGATTTACTACCCCAAGAGATGCCTGGCTCGGCCGGGTCCGCCATTGGCGGAAAGTCCAGCCGTCGGGTGTCCGCCGGCTGGCTCATCGACAAGCTCGGATTGAAGGGCATGAAGATCGGCAACGCGCAAATTAGTCCGGAGCACGGAAACTTCATCATAAATCTTGGCGGAGCCACGGCAAGCGATGTGGCACAGCTGATCGCGCTCGTTAAGACTCGCGCGCGCGATCAGGTTGGCATTCAGCTGCAGGAAGAGGTACAGTATTTAGGATTATAAACATCGCCTTATGCAAATCATCCTGAAGACGAAGGACATGGATCTGACCGATGCGATTCGGCAGTATGTGGACGAAAAAGCGCTCGCCATCGCGAAGCTGGTGGATGAATATGATCCCGATGCCATGCTTGAGGTAGAGGTTGGCAAGAGTTCGCGCCATCACAACAAGGGGCCTTTCATGCGCGCGGAAATGAACCTGGCATTTTTAGGCAATATGGTTCGCTCCGAGGAAGAGCGTGAAGATTTGTATGAGGCGATCGACGTATGCAAGGACGACCTGCGCCGCCAGGTCGTCGAGCACAAGGACCGTGTGCAGCAGGACCAGCGATCGCCACGGCCCGATAAGGAATAGCGACTGAGGGCAAATGGCGGAGTCTCATGACCCCGCCATTGATTTTTCAGGTCAAAAAGCGCATAGTCTGTCCGTATTATGCAAAAGATCTTCAATGCCATTTTTGGCGATCCGAACAAGAAGGCTCTCGAGACCGTGTCTCGCGACGCGGAAAAAATCAACGCGCTCGAACCGAAATACCAGGCCATGAGCGACGATGACCTGCTCGGCGTGACCGTGGTGTTACGCGGGCGACTCAGCAATGGCGAAACGCTCGAGGACGTTTTGTTTGACGCGTTTGCGGCCGTGCGCGAGGCAGCGAAGCGCAAGCTCGGGCAGCGCCACTACGACGTGCAGCTTATGGGCGGACTCGTGATGCACCGCCGCGGCATCGCGGAAATGCGCACAGGCGAAGGCAAGACCCTGACCGCTACCGCGCCGCTTTACGCAAACGCGCTCACGGGGAAAGGCGCGCATCTCATTACGGTCAACGATTATCTCGCACGACGCGACGCAGCGTGGATGGGCCAGGTGTTTTACGCGCTCGGCATGTCGACCGGCGTCATTCAGCATGAGAGCGGCTTTTTGTACGACCCGCATTACAAGCATGAGCACGGATCCGAAACCGAGGAGGCACACGATGCCGAGCGCGACGCGACCGGCGCGTTTCGCGTGCACACCGATTATCTCCGACCGGTTTCCCGCAAGGACGCATATGCCGCGGATATCACCTATGGTACCAATAATGAGTTCGGGTTCGACTACCTGCGCGACAACATGGCGCCGACCCTCGATCACTGCGTGATGCGCGACCTGCACTTCGCGATCGTGGACGAGGTCGACTCCATCCTCATCGACGAGGCACGCACCCCTCTTATCATCTCTGCGCCCGCCGAGGAATCCAACGAACTGTACGCGCGCTTCGCGGCCATCATGAAGACGCTCGTCGAGAATCAGGATTACAACATTGACGAAAAGATGCGCGCCGCCACGTTTACGGAAGCCGGTATCGAGAAGGTCGAGAAGGCTCTGGGCGTTGAAAATCTTTACGCGATCGGTGCCAACCAACAGCACTACGCCGAGTCTGCCCTTAAGGCGGTTGCTCTCTATAAGCGCGACGTGCAATACGTGGTCAAGGACGGGGCCGTGATCATCGTCGACGAATTCACGGGCCGCATGATGCAGGGCCGTCGTTTTTCCGAAGGCATTCACCAGGCCATCGAGGCCAAGGAGGGTTTACCCGTGCAACGCGAGAGCCAAACGCTTGCCACTATCACCTTCCAAAATTTCTTTCGCATGTATGACAAGCTGTCCGGCATGACCGGGACAGCCGCCACGGAAGCGGAGGAGTTCGGAAAGATTTACGGGCTGGAAGTGACGTCCATTCCAACGAACAAACCGCCGGACCGCACGGATCTTCCGGATCGCGTGTACAAGAACGAACTCGGAAAGTTCACGGCCGTGGTGCGTGAAATCAAGGAACGTCACGAAAAAGGCCAGCCCGTGCTGGTCGGGACCATTTCGATTGAGCGCAATGAGATGCTTGGCGCGCTCCTGCGGCGCGAGGGCGTTCCGTTCAACCTGTTGAACGCCAAGAACCACGCGGCCGAAGCCGAGTTTATCGCGCAGGCCGGACGCGCCGGCGCCGTGACCATCGCCACTAACATGGCCGGACGCGGCGTGGATATCATGCTTGGGGGCAACCCGCCTGACCGGGCTTTGGCTCAGCGCGTCAAGGATCTCGGCGGCCTGCACGTGATCGGCACCGAGCGCCACGAGTCCCGACGCATCGACAACCAGCTTCGCGGACGTGCTGGCCGCCAGGGCGATCCTGGCTCCACCCAGTTTTACGTTTCCATGGAAGATGATCTCATGCGCATCTTCGGTTCCGACCGCGTGAAGGGGATGATGGATCGTCTTGGGATTCCGGACGACATGCCGATTGAAAACGGGATGGTCACGGGTTCCATCGAAAAGGCCCAGGAGCGCGTGGAAGGCCATCACTTCGATACGCGCAAGCATTTGCTCGAATACGATGACGTTCTCAACAAGCACCGTGAAGTGATTTATCGTCGCCGCCGCGAAGTGCTCGACGCCTATGCCTCCGAGAATCAAACCGCGTTGCGGGACGTTATTCTCGACGTAGTCGAAGGGGAGGTTGAGCAGGTCGTGCTGTTTCATACGGGCGAGACAACGGCGATTCCGGGTGACACCAATGCGAAGGAAATCGTCGAGGTCGTGCAGACGATCGTGGCATTGACCGACGAGCAAAAGGCCTCTCTCTCGACACTCACCACTGGAGCTGCAAAAGACAAATTGCATCTTGCGGAGGAACGCACCAAGGTCATCGAGGCCGTCATGGCCATCGTGCGCGAGCAATACGACTCGGTCACCAAGACGTTCGCGGATCCCGCCCAGCTCCGCCAACTTGAGCGCGCGGTCATCGTGCGAGCCATGGATACGCTGTGGATCGAACATCTTTCGGCCATGACCGCGCTGCGTCACTCTATCGGATTGCACGGTTACGCTCAGCGCGACCCGCTGGTCGAGTACAAAAAGGAGTCTTACCAAATGTTCCAACGCCTCCTCGCGTTTATCAACCAGGAGATTGCCTACGGTTTCTTCAAGCACGCCAAGCATATTACCGACGCCCGCGCTGCGGCCCTCCTCGGGCAGTCGCTGCTTCAACGCGCCGGCATGCAAATGCAAGGCGCCGTCAAAACCATGGGCAAGCCATCCCAACAACCACGAGTCTCTCCTCCTGACACATGGGAAGCGGGATCGGGCAATGCGCTCTCCCCCCTCATTAACACCACCAACGTCGGTCGCAACGATTTATGTCCGTGCGGGTCTGGGAAGAAGTATAAGAAGTGCCATCTCAATGGGAACGAATAAATCGATTTTATCCCTTCAATATGTCTGTAGCCATCGTCTTTGAATCTCACGCCACGACGTTTGACAATGAGAACCATGTTTCGTCTGGGCATAACGATGCGGAGCTTTCGCTGCTCGGTATCGAGCAGGCGAAGGAGCTTGGCGCACGTCGGCAGGGTGAGCATTTTGACGCGGTCTTTTGTTCGGATTTGTCGCGGTCGTATCGTACGGGAGAGATCGCGTTCGATGGGACGGGCGTGTCGGTTGTTCGTGACGCGCGGTTGCGCGAAGTCGATTATGGCGACATGACGCAGAGGCCAGCCGACGAAGTGGCCGCAATGAAGCCGGCGTGCATCGACAAGCCGTTTCCGAACGGGGAGAGCTACGAGCAGTCGTCGGCCCGGATGAAATCGTTTCTTGACGATCTCGCGCGCGACTATGACGGAAAGCGCGTGATGATTATCGGCCATCGCGCGACGCAGTACGCGCTTGAGCGACATATTGGCGGCGTCCCGCTTGCCACGGTCGTCCCGGCCACATGGTCTTGGCAGCCGGGGTGGGAGTATACGCTGTAAAAGTCCATCCGTTATGAAAATCCCCAGCGACGCGAAGCGAGTATTTCATGGCGTAATCTTCGACGTATATCAGTGGGAGCAGGAGATGTTCGACGGGTCAAAGGTGACATTCGAACGACTTAAGCGCCCGTCAACCGCGTTGGTGATTCCGGTGGTGGGAAAGAAAGTAGTGATGGCATTCGAGGAGCAGCCCATGCGGGAGGAACGGCTAACGTTGCTTGGCGGGAGGCAGGAGGAAGGAGAGGATGTGCTCTCGACCGTGAGACGTGAATTGCTGGAGGAGGCCGGAATGGAATCGGACGACTGGGAACCGTTCCGAACGTATGAGCCGGTCGCGAAAATGGATTGGCAGATCCACGTGTACGTGGCGCGCAACTGCCGTACGGTTGCCAAGCAAAAGCTTGACGCCGGAGAAAGAATTCGACTCGTGGAATTCGAGGCGGACGAGTTCGTCGATAGGATCACGGCACCGGAGTGTAACGAGCGCGAGATTTCCAACGACCTGTTCCGTATGAAAGCCAATGGTCGTCTTCACGAGTTTCATCGGATCCTGGGCATCCTTTGAAATGTCGAATATTGTTTGTTCCGCTGAGGACGCGGTCGCGCAGGCCCGCGCTCTTGGCAAGCCGGTACGCGTCCACGCGTATGATTTGCGAACCCGTAACGAATCTTGACGTTTTGCGTTAAATATGGCAGGGTTGTTCATCAATCAAACTATATGATTTTACGCAAATTTACGGCGCTGTTCGCGGTGGCGTTTCTCATCGCGGCTCCGGTGGCGGCGAGTGCCCGGGTGGACATCGACACGAACGAAAAGAACTTCGCGCGCGCGACGTCTTCTTGGACGCAATCCGGCGAGGCCGACGTCCTTTCCGATGGTCGCGTGCGCCTGGAGTCCACAAAGAAACGCGACGGATACGTTTCCACGGACGTGGACGTTTCGCGGAGCCACAATACCGACTATGCGCTGTTCATCTCCTATACTCGCGCGGAAAAGCCGTATGCGAATCTTGCGAGCGGCGCGGAGAATATCGCAGGCCTCCCATATCTCTACGGTTACTTTCTCAATGACGATGGCGACGTGAACGAATACTTCACGAACAGTTACATGCGCCATGACGTGCAAGACGGGACATACTGGCAGGTGACATACGGATACATGGTCGTGCCAAAGGATACGGAAGCTATTCGGTTGTTCCTAAAGCAGGCTTCCCGCAACGGCACGGACGCCGACGGCCGGGACGCATGGTTCTACAAGCCCGGCCTGTATTTCGTGGAGGGTAAGAACGAGGTGCGTTCGATCGTGAATGCGTATGAGGACGAGCTCGCCAACGTTGCGAAAGAATTTGGTAACCGTGTTTCAGAGGCGAGCGACGTAGAGGACAACACCGACTACCCGGTCGGAACGCTGCTCAAGTGCAACGGAGAATCCGATGTATACTCCATGAACAGCAATCATACGCTGAAGCGATTCCCGGACGAAGAAACGTTCTACGCCTGGGGTCACTCGTTCGCGGACGTTCGCACGATTTCCTGTTCCAAGCTTGATGATTATCGTGTGAGCGGGACCTGGACGTACGATCGCGCGAGCTATCTTGTGAAGTTCCGCGGGATGCCGGCGGTGTTCACGCTCGACAACGGGCGCTACCTGCGCCTGATTCCGGATGAATATACCGCGCGAAAAATGTTCGGATCCCATTGGACCGACAAGATTCGCGAATATTCCTCTGGCAAGATGGGCGACTATTCGTACGGTGTGCCGCACAAATCCCTCAGATAGGTTCAAAGCCGCCCTCGGGCGGTTTTGTGGTACCATGAAAAACGTATGCCCACTCTCTATCAACGCATTTTGGAATCGGCCGTGGCGGTAGATCAACGGTTTATGACGATCACGCACGATGAGCTTTTGGCGTTTCGAACGGATTTCATGGTTTCGACGTCGCATCCGCGCGCGGCAACGCTCGAACGGTACGAGTACATTTCTGCGCCTGTTTCCGGCGCGTTTGACGCACGTAAGACACTCGTGCTCGCGGATCAGGTACTCGACGGGTTGTTTCCTTGGCTTATCGTCGAATTTCCCGCAACGGCCGACGTACACTGGCTTGTCCCAAGCGAGACGGAAACCAAGGAATGCAACTG
>MGFA01000016.1:60191-71524 GCA_001791645.1 Candidatus Uhrbacteria bacterium RIFOXYB12_FULL_58_10 | reverse complement strand
ATGTCGCGGGGAAGGGCTACGGGCGAATCATTGCGGTCGGTGGCGGGATCGTGATTAATGCCGCGTCCTATCTTGCGGAAAAGGAACGATGCGGGCTCGCATATGTCCCGACGACGGTGCTTGCCATGGCCGACGCGGCGATCGGTGGAAAGGTGCGAGCCAATAAGATGGAAAATGGGCAGTGTCACAAGCATGCCTATCGGAGCTGGTATGAGCCGGATTTGGTGGTGGTAGAGCCGCGTTTTCTCGATCAGATTCCGGATGCGCAGGTATCGGTCGGCATGGGTGAAATTATCAAGCAGGGGGTGTACCAGTCACGACCGCTCCTTGACTATCTCGTGGCCGACGCATTCGATCCATTCCATGATCGCGAGGCACTTCTTAAGTCGATTCTGTGGGCCGCGGCGCTCGCGGCGAACTGTCTCAACGTTGACCCAGATGAATCAAAAGACGGATCGCACATTATCATGCGCGGTGCGCACGACGCATCTGACAAAATCGAAGAGGCGAGTGGATTCCGCACACCACATGGAATCGCCGTTGCCCAGGCGATCCGCCAGGAACTCATTGAGGCGAACAGCCCACTTTTGGCGCAGGTGGAAAAATGCCTGGCCAAGTTGCAAATTTCAATCGTATGAAGCGAGCTTTTGTCATCCACGGATGGGACGGGACCCCAGACCATGGATTTTTTCCATGGCTAAGGGATGAAAGCGAAGCGATTGTTCGTGAGCGCCTTGGCGGGAAAACAGTGATCGCGCATGGCCGCGGGCATTTTTCCGGGGATGACGGATGCGTTGACCTCCACGAAATCATTGAATTCATCTGACGCAGATATGATCACTCTCGTGACGGGCAATCCGGACAAGTTGGTCGAGCTTCAGTCGATCATGATCGACGTGGAGTTGGTGGCGCGGGTCGTGGACGTGCCAGAAATTCAGTCGATGGATCTTGAAGAAATAGTGCGGGCGAAGGTGCGCGCCGCGTACGCGGCGGTCGGCAGCCCCGTGATCGTTGAGGATGTGAGTTTCGAGATTGCGGCGCTCGGCGGGATGCCTGGTCCGTTCGTGAAGTTTTGGGCGAAAACCGCCGGATATGAGCCTGCGCTCATCGTATGCGAAACGCTCGGCAATTCGGCCGCGACCGCGCGCTGCGGGAGCGCCTATTTTGATGGAGAACGTCTAGAGTATGCTGAGTCGGTGGTGGCGGGGCATCTGGGTCCGCGAACCGAAGGGGAAGGGTTTGGATTTGATTTTTATTTTGTGCCTGAAGGGTACGACCGGACATTCGCGGAGCTTGGCCGCGAAATCAAAAATCAAATTTCGCACCGGGCGCTTTCGCTTCGCATGCTCAAGGAGAAACTATGAAATCACCTGACGTTCCATTTTTAATCTTGTGGGCGGCAATGATCGCCGCGGGATTTTTCGCTGCCTCGCCCTATTTGGATTTCCCCTGGTATCTCATTGCATTTGTGTCGGTGAACCTCGCAACCTTTTTGTTATTTTGTCTCGATAAGCGACTAGCCGCCCTTGAATCCCGTCGCATTCCGGAACGGACGTTGCATTTGACCGCATTTTTGTTCGGTTCGCCAGGCGCGATCGTCGCCATGCACATTTTTCGACACAAGACTCGTAAGACCTCATTTCAGCTTGTGCTTGCGTTGTTGGTCTTGATTCAGGTTGCGGCCGTCGTTGGTTTCCTATGTGTGCAGGAACCGGGATTTTTCTTCGGGGGATAACGTTTCTTGCCTAAAGGGGGTGGACGGGGGTACACTGGCGCCCGTTATTCGTTTCAGCGTTTTGAAGAGAATTCGTTTGTTGAAATTAAGCGTATGCAAACCTGGAAATTGAAGAAAAGAAACGTTTCCCGGCCCAGTGAGTTGAATCGGAAATGGAAGACTCGTTTGGTCGGAATTGCGCTTATCCTGGCAACGCTCGTTACGGGCGTGTATGACTTTCCGGTCGCCTGGAACAAGGTCGCGGAGGCGGCGCAGGCTAAAACTGGATGGTCTGTCCCACTGTTGAACGACCAGCCGTTTCGTCTCGGGCTTGACCTGCAGGGTGGAACTCATTTGGTCTATGAGGCAGACATGAGTCAGATACCGGAAGAAGATCGCGACAACGCGCTTGAAGGCGTGCGCGACGTGATTGAGCGGCGCGTGAACGCGTTTGGCGTGGCCGAGCCAGTGGTACAGACGACATCCACGGGCGGAACGTACCGTGTCATCGTTGAACTCGCCGGCGTGCTGGACGTCAAGGAGGCAATCGCCCAAATTGGTGAAACCCCGGTGCTTGAGTTTAAGGAACCAGGCCAGGAGCTGGCGCGTGATGCCACGGCAGAGGAACTCGCACAGCTTGAAACGGCCCAGGCAGCGGATCGCGCCACAGCGGCAGACGTGCTTCGTCGCGCTCGCGCCGGAGAGAATTTTGATGCGCTCGTCGCGGAGCTGAGCGAAGATCGTAACAAGGAACTTTCGAAAGGCGTCTTGGACGGGCTTTCACTCGCATCTCCGCTGTATGCGCCGATGGTTCAGGCGATTGTCGATTCGGTGACGCAGCCAGGTCGTGTCGTACCGAAAGTCGTTGATTCCGCCGAGGGCCTTATGGTGGAAAAATACGTGTCGCAGGAGCAAAACACGGACATGCTTTTGTCGCACATCCTGGTTTGTTGGAATGGAACGACGGGTTGTACAAGCGAGTACGGACAGATCGATGCCTCGCTTTCCATCGAAAAAGTAAAACAGGAAGCCACTCCCGAAAACTTTGCCGAACTCGCGAAGCAATACTCCTCGGACACGTCCGGCGACGGGACGGGCGATCTCGGATGGGTTGCGCCAGGCGAAATGGTTCCTTCGTTCGATCTCGCGGCGAGCACATTGGCGGTTGGACAGATTTCTGACGTCGTTGAAACGGAATACGGGTATCACCTCATTTATAAGCGCGATGCACGACCGGTGACCACGTATACCGTGCAACGGATCCTTCTTCCTCTCACGGATATCACGGATATCGTCGGCGACGTATCGCCTTGGAAAAACACGGAACTTTCCGGAAAATATCTGAAGCGTTCCGCGGTTCAGTTCGATCCGACTACTAGCGCCCCTATCATCTCACTGGAGTTTAATGGAGAAGGGGCTGATTTGTTCGGCACGCTTACGGAACGGCTTGTCGGACAGCCAATCGCGATTTTCCTTGATGGGGAAGTTATCTCAAGTCCCGTGGTCAACCAGGCAATTTACGGAGGGCAAGCAGTGATTTCCGGGGACTTTACGCTGGAGGAGGCCAAACTACTGTCACAACGCCTGAACGCGGGCGCTCTGCCAGTTCCGGTCAATTTGATCTCTCAGGAGACGGTTGGTCCGACCCTCGGCCTCGTGTCGCTTCAGCGCTCGGTTCAAGCCGCCCTTATCGGGTTCGCGCTCGTCGTTCTCTTCATGGCCACGGTGTACCGCCTGCCGGGTTTGCTCGCCGCGCTCGCGCTCGTGTTGTACGCGTTCATGAACCTCGCCGCGTATCGTGTCTTTGGCGTGACGATCACGCTCGCGGGTATTGCCGGGTTCGTGTTGTCGCTTGGCATTGCGGTTGACGCCAACGTGCTCATCTTTGAGCGCTTCCGCGACGAATTCCGATCCGGAAGGGAATTGGTTCCAGCCATGGACGACGGATTCAAGCGCGCGTGGGCACCGATTCGCGACGGTCATCTGACCACGCTGATCTCCGCGGTCGTGCTTTACTCCTTTTCATCGAGCTTCGTGCGCGGATTCGCACTCACCCTCGCGATCGGCGTGCTGCTTTCCCTGTTTACCGCCATTACGGTGACGCGCTCGTATATGGTGAATGTCCGCGAATGGAAATGGTTCAAGAATCCGCGATTGTATTCGCTCAAGAGCAAGTAATATGACATTCTCCTTTGTCGGTCTTCGTCGGTTGTGGTTCGGCATTTCTGCCGTGCTCGTGGTGATCAGTCTTCTCGCAATCGCGACGTTCGGCCTTCGTTTCTCGATTGATTTTGTCGGTGGATCGCTGATGGAATTGTCCTTTGATTCCGAGGCTCCCGCTACTCCGGATTTGACCTCTGCGTTGGCGGAAGCCGGGTATCAGAGCGTCACGGTTCAGTCGTCCACGGATAACCGAGCCATCATTCGCCTCGAATCGCTTTCCGAGGAACGGCATCAGGAGGCGTTGTCAACGATTGAAAGTCGGTTTGGAAGCTTTACTGAGGAACGATTTGACTCCATTGGTCCGATCATTGGGAAGGAACTACGCAAAAGTGCAATTATCGGCGTGATTCTGACATTGACCCTCATCGGATTGTATATCTCTTGGACCTTCCGAAAGGTGTCGGATCCCGTTGCTTCCTGGAAGTATGGACTGCTCACGGTGATTTGTGCCGGGCATGACGTCATCATTCCGCTTGGCGTATTCGCGATTCTGGGACATTTCCTAAACATGGAAATTGGCGCGGCGTTCATTGCTGCCATTCTGACCATTCTCGGTTATTCGATTTCGGATACGGTCGTCGTATTTGATCGTACGCGTGAGAATCTTTCTCATCACACCGGAGAATCGTTCGCGGACATCGTGGAAAAGTCCGTACGTCAGACTTATGTGCGTTCAATCAACACCTCTGTAACCACGCTCCTGGTACTCGTCGCGATCCTCATTTTTGGCGGGGACAGCACTCGCGCGTTTGCCCTGGCGCTTTTCATCGGCATTTTCGTCGGGACATATTCCTCGATCTTCTTTGCCTCTCCGGCATTGGTCGAATGGGAACTACGTCGGTCTGCTCGCTAACGACAAGGAGCCGAGATTCGAAACAAGGATCGAACCTCGGTTTTTTTGATCCATCGTTTGTGCTATACTATTTTTCGATATGATTTTTGCTGCGGCGTCGTTGTACACAGACGTGGTATCGGCTGGCTTTTGGAACCAACCGATCGATATCCTTCTCTATGATCTTTTAGTTTGGTTTGGTTGGGTTCCAATCGTGCTTGTCATGCTTTGGGGGTCTACCCAGGTTTGGCTTGTCACGCGTCAAGAGAAATGGGTGAAATCCCTCAAGTACGTGATCATGGCCGTGGATGTTCCTGCCGTGACGGAGCAGACGCCGAAGTCGCTTGAAAACATGTTTGCCTCACTCTGGGGCGCCTTTTCAAATTTAACCTGGAAAGAGAAGTGGATCATTGGAAAGACCCAGGCCGTGTTTACTTTTGAGCTCGCCTCTCACGAGGGGTACGTTCAGTTTTATATTCGTACGCTTACGCGATATCGCGACCTGGCTGAGGCAGGTATTTATGCCGCGTATCCGGAGGCCGAAATTTCCGAGGTTGAGGATTATACCGCATGGGCGCCAAAACAGTATCCTGACGAGGTTTGGGACGTTTGGGGAACGGAACTAAGGCTGAAGAATCCAGAAATTTTTCCGTTGCGAACGTATCTTGATTTTGAGGATAAGATTTCCGGTGAGCTGAAGGATCCTCTCGGTGGCATTTTGGAACAACTTGCGAAGATGCGTCCCGGCGAACATTTTTGGATCCAGATCATTATTCGTCCAGAGGGAAACGACTGGAAAAAGGCCGGAGAGAAGTTCATCAACAAAACGTTCGGCGTGGAACCGAAGCACAAGCCTGGAATGATTTCGTCCGCTGTCGACGGCCTTTTGTCTATCCCAAGCGCAATTACGACGGAGGCGCTTGGCGTCTCACTGCTCGGCGAACACGGTGAGACAAAGCAAGAAGATATATGGAAGGCATTCAAGATCACGATGGCAGAAAAGGAACAAGTTGAAGGCGTTTTGAAGAAAATTGGAAAGGTTGGGTACAAGACGAAAATGCGACTCGTGTATCTTGGACGCAAGGGCGTATATGACAAGCAGGCACGCACCGCATTTGTGAAGGGGATGTTCAATCAATTTGCCCACCTCAACCTAAATGCGCTGGGTCTGCACGGGGATGCAACGCCGAAAGATGACTATTTTTGGCAGGCCTGGACGTATCCGAGCCGCCAGGGGAGGCTCGTTCGGGCATTTCAGGGTCGTTCCTGGGGAATGGGCGCGGATCCGTGGATTCTAAACGTTGAGGAACTTGCTACGCTTTGGCACTTCCCATCCTTGCTCGTGAAGGCTCCGCTTGTGAAAAAGGCCGAGGCTAAGCGCGCGGAACCGCCGACTGGATTGCCGATCGGGTCCGAGGACGAGGATATGTACAGGCCTCCGCAACGCATGCGGGCCGTTGCCGCGGTGGGTGTGCCCACCGGGGAGCATCTTGGTGTTGGTTCCGAGCCATCTGTCATAGAAGAACCGGAGATTCATCTTCCGGGAATGGAGGAATTGCTAGTTGCACCGGTTGTTTCCGTTCATGCGGAACCATCTTCGGAGGAACGGGAAATGGGTTTGGACGCAACGGACATGGGACCGCCTGCCGACATAGAGCTTCCGGGGCCGCCTCCCGGATGGGCGCCCGATGAACCAGAGGTCGTCAAGGTGCGGCCTAAGCAGGAGTCGGACGATGACATTCCACCGAACCTTCCCGTATGAGCTACCCGCACGACCACGAGAATGAGGTCACGTATTTCGCCCGTACGAATTTCCGCAATCAAATGCGGAAGTTTGGCGTTAAGACCGATGACCGGCGCCGTCACGTATACATCATCGGAAAGACGGGTATGGGCAAAACGGTTCTTTTGGAGAACATGATTTTGTCGGACATTTACGCGGGACACGGGTGCGCATATGTTGACCCGCACGGGGACACGGCAGAACGCCTGATTGATTTTATCCCGTCATGGCGCATTAACGACGTCATTTATTTCAATCCGGCTGACCTTGACTATCCGATCGGATTCAACATTCTTGAAACGGTTAACGACAGTCATAAGCATCTCGTTGCTTCCGGAATGATGGGCGTGTTCAAGAAGATTTGGGAGAATCTGTGGAGCGCGCGCATGGAGTATATTTTGAATAATTCCATCCTGGCGCTTCTCGATAATCCTGGCTCGACGCTTCTCGGCATTAACCGCATGCTGTCCGATGCCGACTTTCGAAAGAAGATCGTTTCGAACGTGCAGGATCCGATCGTGAAGCAATTTTGGTTGGTGGAATTCGCAAGCTACCAGGAAAAATACGCGCAGGAAGCCGTTGCTCCGATTCAAAACAAAATCGGTCAGTTTTTATCCGCATCGGTCATTCGAAACATCGTCGCGCAGGTCAAGTCCACCATTAATATCCGTCAGCTGATGGATCAGGAGAAAATCCTTATCATCAATTTGTCTAAGGGGCGCATTGGCGAGGATAACATGCGTCTGCTTGGGGGATTGCTCATTACCAAGCTCCAGCTGTCGGCGATGGAGCGCGTGGACATTCCTGAGCCGGAACGAAGGGACTTTTACATGTACGTGGACGAGTTCCAGAACTTCGCCGTGGAATCGTTCGCTTCCATTCTGTCCGAGGCGCGTAAGTATCGTCTATGCCTGACCATGGCTCATCAGTATATCGCCCAGCTTTCCGACGAAGTACGCGAGGCCGTATTCGGAAACGTCGGGACCACGATAACGTTCCGCGTCGGCTCCCCGGACGCAACCTACATGGAGACGGAGTTCGCGCCGCGCTTTACGCCGGAGGATATCATTAACCTTCCAAAATACAACATTTACCTAAAGCTTCTCATTGACGGCGTAACAAGCCATCCATTTTCGGCCCAGACGCTTCCGCCGATTGCCAAGCGTACGGATTCGGAACAGAAGGTTATCATGGTCAGTCGCGAGCGATATACCACCCCCCGCGCGGAAATTGCGGATAAGATCATGAAGTGGACAGGCATGGGAAGTGACGAGTCCATCGACAAGATGGTAGCCGAAGTTGAATTAAAGAAAAAAGAACAAAAGGCCTCAAAAAAACCGCGGTTCGAATATAAGTGTTCGCGTTGCGCAAAGGACATTACGCTCCCCGTTCAGCTTGATACGTCGCGACCGATCTATTGTGAGGAATGCATTGAGGTCGTTCGTGAGGAGCGAGCAAAGGGAAAGGATCGCCGCCCAGAGCGAAGATCGCCCCCACCGCCCCCGCCGTTGCGTTCTCCCGCCGCGCCGACGGTGACCGAGAGAACCCCCATCATGGCAGCGCCGGCCTCGCTTGAAGTTCTCGCGAAGAAGCCGTCTACCGCCCCAGTTTCGGCAACCCAGGAGCCGGTCGTTGCGGTCAAGGACGTGGAATCCGTTCCAACGGGCGATGACTTTTTGTCACTCGTACTCAAATCTCCCGTAACGGAGGTGCCAAAAACACCTGAGTTACACCAGCCCGTGGCAACGTCGGTCACACATGTCAGGCCAAGCTCCCTTACGCCTGTTCCTGAACGGCGTGCTGAAGGGAACCTAACCACGGAGGATCAGGAAAAGAAGCGACGTCGACGAAAAAAGTCGGGCCGTGGCTCATCGCAAGGAAAGAGTGATCCGTTGCCAGGTTCCGTTCAGGCTCCGAGAAACATCCCACCATCGTTACCTCCTTCGGGTGATGGTTTTATGCCGCTCAAGCCCTCGAGCGGAACGGTACACTCTGGCCAAACGATCAGATTCGATTAGTGTGGTCTGAATCGTATGAGATCGGAACTCGTAACCTTTTCCACGTCCGATGGCATCGTCATCGTTGGGGACTGGTATCCATCGCATGGGTCGCGTTTTGCGCTTCTGCTTCACATGATGCCGGCTACAAAGGAGTCGTGGCGGACGCTTGCGGAGCAGCTAGTCATGGCGGGATATTCCTGCCTTGCAATCGATTTGCGAGGGCATGGGGAATCGAATATGTCCGGTGCGTTGAATTACCGGTCGTTTTCGGATGCGGATCATTTGGCAAGTCTTTTGGATGTCGAGGCCGCATTCGATTGGATGAGCACGAAAGGGGCTGACGCATCGAACACCGTGGCGATTGGCGCTTCGATCGGGGCAAATCTTGCGATAAATTTCGTTGTTTCTTCGGGCTTACCATGTGCGGTCGCCCTTTCGCCGGGATTGGATTATCATGGGGTTACGACGGAGCCGTCCATGCATGCGATGCGTCCAGGTCAACGAATGATCCTGATCGCAAGCGACGATGATCCGGAATCCCTTGCGTCCATTCAGACGTTACACGCGGCAAAACCAACGCAGACGCTTTTGCTTGAAACGCACGGCCTTGGTCATGGAACTTGGATGTTCGAAAAAGATCCCGCATTAATCAGGACTGTGATTTCAGCGATCAGTCCTTTATCCTAATTACGAATCCATGTCCGTCGTACAAGCGCTTGTCCTTGGCATTGTCCAGGGAATTACTGAGTTCCTTCCGATCTCTTCCTCCGGGCATCTCATTTTGGCCCCGATTCTTTTTGGTTGGCAGGAGCAACCGCTCGCGTTCGACGCGGTGATCCATCTTGGAACGCTTGCGGCGATTCTCGCGGCGTTGCGTGGCGATCTTCCTAAACTTCTTGAAAGGCGCGGGCGTCTTGGCTGGACGATTCTCGCCGCGACGATCCCCGCGCTTGCCATCGGGTTTTTATTCAAGGATCAGATTGAGACCGTGCTTCGCTCGCCCATGGTCGTTGCGGCCTCGCTTGCCCTTTGGGGCATGCTGCTCTGGGCTGGGGACCGTATGGTCAAGCCGGGTGCGTCGGATGACGTGACTAAGGTTGGGTATCAACGCGCGATGTTTATCGGCGTGGCGCAGGCGATCGCGCTCATCCCAGGGACTTCGCGCTCCGGCGTCACGATTACCGCCGGCCTGTTTACGGGTCTCTCGCGCGAGGCAGCCGCCAGATTCTCATTCCTGCTCGGCATTCCGGCCATTGCTGCCGCTGGCGCCTCCGCGCTTCTCGACGTCATCGATGGCGCGGAACCTGTTGCGATGCTGCCGCTCGCCGTCGGTTTTCTGGCCGCGTTCGTTTTCGGCATTCTCGCGATCCGCCTGCTATTGAAAATTTTGAAAACATCCACGTTTGTTCCGTTTGCCGTTTATCGGATGTTGCTGGCCGTTGTCGTCTTCGTCCTTCTGCGTTAGGGTGGAGGCATATGTCCGACTACGAGCTGCGCGACCCAATCCACCATCGGATTGCATTTGACGAATTTGAGCGTCGTATTATCGATCATCCTTTTTTTCAACGGTTGCGTTTTATTTCGCAGCTGTCATTTTTGCAGACGTACGTATATCCCGGCGCAAATCATACGCGGTTCACGCATTGCCTTGGTGCCATGCATATCGCCGGACGATTGTTCGCGAAGGTGATCGCTTGTTCTAATCTCATCGTTTCACGGCTGTCTCCCGACGAAATGGAGGGAATCCGCCGTCGTATCCGAGTTGCCGGACTTCTTCATGACATTGGACATGGCCCGTTCAGTCATGAATCGGAAAGCGTATTCCCGCAATTCGACCAGCTTCCGCTTGATTGGACCTGGTGGTCGGAAGGGAAGACGGCGCGTCGGGCCAAGCACGAAGATTATAGCGTCCTGCTCATTCAAACGCTCGCGGACGAGAAGGCGCTTGACCGTGAATTCGCGCAGGACGTCGCCTCGCTCGTGCACGGTGGCGTCCGTCCATCCGCGTGGTTTGCGTCCGTCGAGCGAAAGATTCCGACGCTTCAGAGCGTGCTTAAACTTCTAATTTCCGGCGAAGCGGACTGCGATCGGATGGATTACCTGCTTCGTGACAGCTATGACTGTGGCGTCGCATATGGAAATTTTGACATTGATTGGTTGATTTCAAGCATGGGCATCGGGGAGCGCGAAGGTCGCCTTGTTCTTACGATCGCGGAAAACGGCGTGCGCGCATTCGAGTCATTTTTGCTCGCTCGCTACCACATGTTCGACCAGGTTTATTTTCATAAGACAAAGGCCGGATTCATTTACTACCTTGAGAAGGCTATTTTATCCGGAGAGATTCCACTTGTGATTCCAACGGATCCGTATGCATACGCGCAGATGCGCGACGGCGCAGTTATTGAAACCATGTTCGAGGCGGCACGTCGCCCTAACCATTACTGGTCCGAACATTTGATTCGCCGATTGCCGGCGCATCGCATCCTGCGCTTGCAGGAAGCGCGTCAGGAGGATCACGCCGTGCTCGAGGAACTGACGCGCATGTGCGAAGAAAACCAGATCGGTTATTTTACGCATCGCGCGGGAAAGGAGCTTTCCTCGTTGACCGAGTCGGATCGTCTCATGTTTGTGATTCATAAGACGGTGAGCGGGGAAGAAATGGTACCAATGTTTCAGTATTCGGATTTATTGAAGAAATATAACGAGAAACTTCAGATCGTTGATTTTTTTGTCGTTCGAGAAGACGCGGGTCGTTTCCGAGCGTTGCAAGAAAAAATGACG
>MGFA01000016.1:0-60181 GCA_001791645.1 Candidatus Uhrbacteria bacterium RIFOXYB12_FULL_58_10 | reverse complement strand
CAGCGTAGATGTTCCTTTGCCTTCGCGTTGACCCACCTCGCCACGGCGACCGGGTTGTTCTTCAGCATGAAGTCGGCTTGAAGCTCCAGAAGCCGCACCCCATCAAGCTGCGAGTATCCCCCAGAGCAAAGGAGGAATTTGCCTAGCCAATCGGCCTTGCGCCACGCCTGGAGCATGGCCGAACCGCTTGTCCCCGGAAGTCCTTCGTCGGAAACCACGGCGTCCGGCCATGTTCCGGAACGCACGGCTTCCATCGCGGCATCCGCGCTCTCAAAAAATCGTACCTCCGTTCTCCGCGCGACGTCAGCATCCATGATTACGTCGACCATCTGTCTCATGACAGTGGCGATAGACAAGTCATCCTCGACATAGAAGACCAGGCAGTGCGTAGCCATGTGACCTCCAGACGTACAAACAACCACGTTTGGCCTAAATTGTCAACTGTCCGGCACCCCTTGATGAAATGCCTCTCGTGTGAAATACTCTTGCCCTTATGAGCGAAACGCGCCCAAAAGTATTGGTTGGCATGTCCGGCGGTGTGGATTCATCCGTTGCCGCGGCCTTGTTGTTGGACCAAGGATACGAGGTTATCGGCGCGTTCATGAAGAATTGGACAGAGACCAAGTGCGACGGTGAGAATCGGGAATGTGGGTGGCGCGAGGAGCGGCGCGATGCGATGCGCGTGGCTGCCAAGCTTGGCATCCCATTCGTTACCTTTGATTTCGAAAAAGAATATCGCGATAAGGTCGTTGATAATCTGTTTCAGGAGTATGCCTCGGGCCGTACGCCGAACCCGGACGTGCTGTGCAATAAATACGTAAAGTTTGATCTGTTCGTGAAAGAGGCGGACAAACTCGGATGCGCGTTCGTCGCGACCGGGCATTATGCGAGAATCGAGGATGGACGCCTGCTTGCTGGAAGCGATCCGAATAAGGACCAAACCTACTTCCTATGGGCGATTCCAAGGGACGTATTGCCGCGTGTTCTTTTCCCAGTTGGCGGTATGCAAAAGCCGGTCGTTCGCGACATGGCGCGAACTTTCGGATTGCCTACGGCCGACAAAAAAGACTCAACCGGAATTTGTTTTGTCGGGGAGGTTGATATTCGTGCGTTTTTGAAGGAACGGATACCGGAAGATCCGGGCGATATCGTGACCATCACCGGCGAGATCGTTGGGACGCACGAGGGCGTGGCATTCTACACGATTGGCCAACGGCACGGTCTGAATGTCGGCGGCGGCATGCCGTATTATGTGGTCGATAAAAAGCCCGAGACCAAGCAGCTCATTGTCTCGAGCAATTTTCATCCACAGTTGTTCGGGAAATCTGTTCGGGCGTTCCAAGCCAACTGGTTTTGTCAACCGAAGGTCGGAGATAAAATCTTCGCGCGCGTCCGCTACCGTCAGCCGCTGCAGGCGTGCGTTATTGTCGCGATTGAGCGAGAAAACGTCGAGGTGGCGTTTGACGAATCAGTTCGCGCGGTCACTCCGGGTCAGTCGATCGTCTTTTATGACGGAGAAGAAATGCTCGGCGGCGCGATCATTCGATAGCCCACGCATAGAAGTCAGCGGCCGCGCCGGAAGATGGATCGAACGTGGTATCCAAAATCGACACGGGCGATGTCTCGTGGATATCGACCGGTTTTTCTGTTTCAAAAACTTCCGCGTTTTTTACAAGCACGAGCGCCGTCGTATTGATTGGGATTACTGAGACCGTTTCGCGGAAGTCGTAGTTGACCACTGAGAGAGAACCACCGAAGATCGTGGACTGTACGGCATTGGTTGTGATGGTGAAAGGGTGCTGCGCGTCGTGCGCGACGGCGAAAACACGCCCACGGATGATTCGGACCGTGACGCGCTTGCTGTTCGTTTGGTCGAGGATGATCTCGGTGTCGTGATCAAGCCAGAGCTCCGCGAGCATGGCGATATCACCGGGCGTTCCCACTCGGAGGTATGTCCGGTCTTGTTCGGCCGTCGACACGGTTTCACCGCGGTCATAATAAGTACCCGAAGCATCATACGCTCCGGTCTCGGGATCATAGCCGCTTCCGCCCGCCCAGACGAATCCAAAGCGCTGGCCGATGAGAAGGCTGGCAAGTAACACTGAAAAGATGGCGATTGGCGCGTATTTCATGTTAGAATCCTAGCATGTCTTATGTGTAACGCCCAATGATTATGGCGCTCCTTGAATTTTACGGTGCAGAATGTCCCCATTGCGTCACCATGATGTCCATGATCGACAAGCTTATTGCGGAAGGAATCCTGATCGAAAGGTTCGAAACGTGGCATAACGACGAAAATGCGGAGAAGCTCAAGGAATACGACAGGGGTTTGTGCGGGGGAGTGCCGTTTTTTTACAACACGGAATCAAAGCGGTTCATCTGTGGAGAGACTGACGAGGAAACGCTTCGCAAATGGGCAAGGGGCGAGAACGTATGAAGTCGATCGCCGTGGTGATGAGCATTCTTGTTCTGCTGGGGGCCGGGTGTAATAGTTCGCCGCCCGTTGACCTGATGCTCGGGGCAGGCGACACGTTGACCATTCGTCAGACTGTGTTTGGCGTGGGCGGCAAGTTAACGGAATTCGTTGGCGTCGCGCCGGAGGAGAGAACCGTTTTGGTGCCCGACGCCTGGCCTTCATCCGCGACCGATTTTGGGGATGACACGTTTGTGCTCCTTCCTCGCGAGTCGTATGCCGAGTTATCAGAAACAGGTCAAACGCATATCAGCCTCGGACTATATGACCAGAAGATTTCGGATGCACTTGGCCTCGTTGATCGCTTAAACGCGGTCGTCACGGCGCTCGGAGGCAGTTCGGTCCTTGAAACCCGGGAAGACGTATTGCTCGTGACCGTATCCGACGAAAACGCGACCGACTGGGTTCGACTCAATGGCAGGCTCGTCCAGGTCAGGGCGATCAAGGCGTCAAACAGGTTCGCGTCCTATGTGATCCTGGCAAATCAGGAAACCCCAGTGATCCTGTCCCTCACGCTCAAGCCGGCTGCCCGCGCGGAACTCGACGCGCTTTCTTCGTTTGAGGGATTCGAAATTTCCGAAATCAAAAAGGCGGGCGAATAGCCCGTCTTTTTTAGGATAGTCGTTCGACCCAGTGCGCGTCGACTTCCACGGTGAGGTCGAGGAATACTTTTTTTTGCATCACGGCTTCGAGCTCATTGCGCGTGGATTGTCCAATTTCTTTGATGCCTTGGCCGCCCTTGCCGATGATCATGCGTTTATACCGTTCTTCGGTCGTATAGACGGTTGCCCTTACATACAGCGTGCCGTCCTCCCGCGTTTCCATTTCTTCGACTTCAACGTGAGTCGTATAAGGAACTTCCTGTCGAAGACGGAGAAATAATTTTTCACGAATGAGCTCTGCGAGCCAGATCTCGCTTTTCATGTTGGTCAGCTGTTGGAGCGGATAATAAGGTTCGCCTTCGGGCATGGATTCGAAAATAAAATCCGCGAGCGCATTCACGTTCATGCCAGTCAACGCGGAAACGTCGATGACCCTTGTGAATTCCGCGGCGAGATCCCGATAATGTTCCACGAACGGCGGGCTATTCAGGTCAGCCTTGTTTATCACTAAAATTTTTGGTTTTTCGATGTTTCGGATCATGGCCAGCATGGCCTTTTCCTCATCGCCAATGGAACGCGTGGGATCCGCGACGTAAACAATGACGTCCACGTCCTTCAGAGAGTCCTTTACGCTGTCCAGGAGCTTCTTCGTGAGCATGTCCTTTGCCTTCTTCATGAGGCCCGGAGTATCGACAAACACGACCTGTCCGTCCGGACGGGTCAGGATTCCTTGCACGGGGAGTCGGGTGGTTTGGGGCTTCGGGGTCGTGATGGCTACCTTGGTTCCAACGAGCGTGTTGAGCAGTGTGGATTTGCCCACGTTGCTGCGCCCGACCAGCACGGCGAATCCGGTTTTTTGTTTTGCGGCGGTTGTGTCTAACATGGCGGGTATTCAACCACGAAACGTCATCCACGTCAATCGAGTCGTTCCAGCTTGGCGACGAATTCAATATGAGGCGTGTGAGGAAACAGATCAAGGCCTGTGCTTTCGGCGATGCGGTACCGCGTCGAAAGTGCGGGCGCGCCCGTGGCGGTTCCATTGAATTCCTTCGCAAATCTTTCGTGTTTGCAGGAAATATAGACAATGGTCTTTGGTGCCGCACGGAGAAGAGTTTCGATGACCTGTGGGTGCATCCCGGCTCGGGGCGGATCCACAATCACGACGTCTGGAGCATATCCCGCCCAATCAAAATCCTCGGACTTGGACACGAAGTACTCGGCCAATGCCTTGTTCGTTTCAGCGTTTTCATTTGCGCAAGCAATTGCCTCGGCATTTTCTTCAATTCCAATAACCTTCACGCGCGGGAATCGGTGGGAGAGCGCAAGAGAGAAGAATCCGGAACCGCAGTAAAGATCAAGGATCGTTGGGTCGGAAAGAGGTTCGATGGCTTTCTCGCAGTGTCGTAAAACCTCGTCCTGCAGCTTTGCCGCCATTGCGGAATTCGTCTGGAAGAATGCATTCGGCGTGATTTTGTACGCGATGTCGTTGATCTTCTCTCGGATAAATGGATCCCCCTTGAGCGGAACGATCGCGTCTGAAACCGAAAGATCCGTCATGCGCGCATTTATTCCGTGAATGACGGACGTCGCTCGATCCCCAATGACATCGACGAGTCCTTCCGGCATGGCAGCCGCATCGGATGTGACGAGCGTGACCATGCGTTCTCCCGTATTTTTTCCTTCTCGGATAACAAGATAGCGAAAGAATCCCTCGTGTGTCTTGCTGTTCCAGAAGGGAAGCCCAGTAAATTTTGCCCAGGTCCGAACGTCATTTACGATGTTCGTTGATTCTTCGGACAAAAGAAAACAAGTGTTAAGATCGAGCGTGGCCCACCAACGGTCAGGAAGTTTCAAGCCGAGTTCGCCATTTCGTCCGAACACGAAGTCCATTCGATTTCTGTAGTAAAATTGGGATGGGCAAGGATCGATGGCGTCTACCGAACAGGGGATGCCCAGTTCATCGAAGGTCGTTCGGAGCCGTAAAAGCTTTTCCGCAAGTTGTCGATCGTATCCCATATGTTGCCATTTGCATCCGCCGCACTCGGTTGCGAACGGGCATTTGGGCAATACGCGATCCTCCGACGGGACCACAACTTCGTCGAGCCTGGCGCGATGTCCTTCTCCCGTACGTTTTACCAGAATCGCATTGACCGTTTCGCCCGGAATCGTGTTGTATACGAGGAACGGCTTTCCCTCGGTTCGTGGAATGATTCCGCTGCCGTCTGCGGCGAGAGACTCAATCGTTCCGGAAATAGACTGTAAAAGTTTCATATGATCGTTATTGCGCACAATATTCGTTCGCTACACAACGTTGGCGCGATCTTCCGTTCCTGTGACGCGTTCGGTGTGGAACGGCTTTACCTTACTGGATTTACTGGAACTCCGCCACGCTTAGAAATCGCGAAAACCGCCCTTGGGTCTGAAGATCGCGTTGTGTGGGAAAAGCCGACAAATGTGTTTGAGGCGATTGGGGCGGTTAGGCGCGACGGGTATACGGTCGTCGCGCTGGAAAATGGAGTCGGGGCGCGGGCGATAGGATCCATCGGGGGGAAGGTGGCACTCATCCTTGGCAATGAGGTCGATGGAATTGAGTCGTCCGTGTTGTCCTCGTGCGACGAAACGGTCGAAATCCCCATGCCAGGACAAAAACGCTCGCTGAACGTTTCCGTGGCAACGGGGATAGCGCTGTTTGTCTTATCCCAAAAAACGCCGTAGAATGACATTCATATGATCACGATTGTGATCCCAACGAAAAATGAGGAAGCCTTCTTGCCACGACTTTTGGAATCCATCAGACGCCAAACGTTGCAGCCGCGAGAGATCATCGTCGCGGACGTCTCGTCGACCGACAGAACGCGGGAGATCGCTGGGTCTTATGGTGCGCGCATCGTGGATGGTGGGATGCCTGGTCCGGGACGAAATCGTGGGGCGGAGGCGGCAACAACGGAACTCGTGCTTTTTTTGGACGCGGACGTCGAACTTCGCGACCCGGAATTTTTGGAGCGGAGCGTAGGCGAAATGTTGGAACGCGGGCTCGATCTGGCAACATGCGACGTGTTTCCGCTTTCCGACGCATGGGTCGATCATGTGCTGCACAAGGCGTATAACGTGTATGCTCGCGCATGGGGCGACGTGTTTCCGCATGCTCCAGGATTTTGTATGTTTGTCCGTCGATCGTTGCACGAGACGATCGGTGGATTCGACGAGGCCGTGGTGTTTTGTGAGGACCATGAGTATGCCAAACGCGCTTCGAGGGCCGGGACGTTTGGTTTTTTGCGATCAACAAAGATCCCGGTATCCATCCGTCGGCTCGATCGTGACGGGCGCATCAATATCGCGATTAAATACCTGTTAGCGGAAATGCACCTTGCCATGCTTGGGCCTATCCGCCATGACCGGTTTAAGTACACCTTTGGATACCGAAATAAATCAAGGGCCATTAAGGAATAACGACGAAAAGGAGGACCATGGTTCCGATCATTTCCGTACATGTCCAGTACAGGCACGTTCACCTGTCTTCGTCGGATAGGGAGGCTCTTTTTGGCACGCAGACATTGCAAAAGCTTTCTGAGGTCCCGCACCGCGGGCAGCATGTTTGTCCGCAAACGGTCACGGTCGTTGGGCCGAACGCAGTTCAGTTTGAGCGCGTGCGCGTACTCGGTCCGACCCGCGATTCGACCCAGGTCGAATTATCGCCAACGGAGGCATTCGCGCTTGGTCTTGATGTTCCCGTACGGCTTTCTGGCGATCTCAATCGAACGGCAGGATGCACGCTCGTTGGTCCTGAAGGAAGCGTACAGTTAAAATCCGGGGTCATTATTCCCGCGCGCCACCTGCATTGCAGCGAACGGGACGCCGCACAATTAGGACTAACGCACCATCAGCTGGTGACTGTCGCGCCTCCCGGACGTCCCAATGACCGCGTGGAGTTAGTCACGGTTCGTATTCACCCCACGTTCGCCCTTCGGTTGCATTTGACGTATGATGAAGCCAGTGAGTTTTGGCTTGAAACCGGCGACCAAGTCGTCATCCTATGAAACGATTGTTTTTCATGAGTCTTATTCTTTGCGTGCCTTTCGTCGTGCATGCGACGTCCGCGGACCTTGGAATCGACCAGAGTTCCATCACGTTTTCTGACAAACTTGTCGCGGGGAGCACGGTACGCATCTACGGAGTCATAACGAATTATGGCGACGTGGATGTTGCGGGGTACGTCTCTTTCTTTCAAGGAACGGTTCCGATCGATGACTCGCAGGTAATTTCCGTCCGCGCTGGCGGCGTGCCCGAGGAAGTTTATGTCGATTTCATCGTTCCAAACGGCGAATTTAACGTTCGCGCGGAGATTCGTGGAACAGATCCATCCGACGAAAACGCGACAAATGACGTGGCCATCACAAGATTATTTACGCCTATTTTTGACGATGATGGGGACGGAGTGGAAAATGATACGGACAATTGTCCACAAAAGGCGAACGCAACGCAGGTGGATACCGATGGCGATTTAATAGGCGATGCGTGCGATGACGACGATGACGACGATGGGCTTACTGATGACGTCGAAACGGAGCTCGGGACAAGCCCAATCTCCAAGGATACCGACGGAGACGGTGTCGCGGACGCAAGCGACGCCTATCCATCGGACACGACGCGTTCCGTTATCGTCCCGGTCGTGGTCGAACCGGTCGTTGTCCCGGCTACGGTCGTGACGACGTTAGAGGCTCCTGTCGTTGACGCATTCCAACTGAACGCTCGAGACGAATCTGTTTCTGAGGAAGATGCGGTCGACACGACGGATTCTTCCGTGGATGCCCCAGACACGCATGATGAACTTTCCTTCTCTCCAAGGGCGGTCTTCAGTTATGCGCGTGATTCCTGGAATACGTTCGAATTCAAGGCAGTGACTCCCGAGGCGGCGGGGTATCAATATCAATGGGATTTCGGAGATGGCGTGGAATCGTCGCGTGCCACCGTGCGTCATACGTATTCTGTCTCCGGGGATTTTGAAGTGTCCTTTAGGGTCGTTGATCCGAATGGCTCCATATCCGAGGATAGCTCCGTGATTCACGTGCGATTTTGGACGCTCCAGAATCGTGTAGTCGAAATGATTCTCGCGTTCTTGTCGCTTCTCCTGCTGATCGGCATGGCAATGATCGCGAAGCTTTCAGGCGACCGATGGCGCGGTTCGTCGACGAAAAGAAGCAAGCTCATTCCAGATGTCGTCCAGGAAGACGAGCGGCTTGATGACGAGCCGCGGAAAAAGATCGCGGTAAGGAATTTGGATAACGAATAATGTGTTCGGTTTTTTGAATAAGGAATCGAAGACCATCGTTGGCGCAGCGGCGATCGTTGGGCTTCTTTCGTTCGTGAGCCGTATCGTCGGATTGGTTCGTGATCGCATCCTGCTCGGGGAATTTGGGGCGGGCGACGTTCTTGATGCGTATTACGCCGCGTTTAAGCTCCCTGACCTCTTGTTTGGGCTGTTTGTCGTCGGTTCGTTGTCCGCGAGCTTCATTCCGATTTTTAGCCGGCACTTCCATTCGCCTTTGCGCCGTGATCGGGCTTGGGAATTCACGAGCAACACATTGAATCTTCTTGCGGTGGCCATGGCGGGCATGTCCGTGATTTTGTTCATTTTTGCGGACCCGCTTGCGGGGTTGATCGCGCCTGGATTTGATCCCGCTAAGCAAGGCATGGTCGCGCAGATGACCAGAGTCATGCTCCTCGCGCAGTTTTTTCTCGCTGCTTCCGTGGTATTTGGAAGCGTGCTGCAGGGATTAAAGCGATTTCTTCTTTTTTCTCTTGCGCCGATTTTTTATAATGTCGGCATCATCACGGGGGCCCTTTTTCTTGCCAAGCCCTTCGGTCCCATTGGTTTGGCCTGGGGCGTGGTCTTGGGGGCATTCCTTCACCTCGTAGTCCAACTGCTCGGCGTGATTTCAGCGGGATTCCGTTGGTCGCCGCGCTTTGACTGGAAGGATGCCGACACGCATGAAATGGTTCGATTAACCGGTCCGCGCATGATGGGCATCGCCGTGAGCCAGGTGAATTTTGTCATTTTGACGATCATTGCGACGACTCTTGCCGTTGGGTCGGTCACTATTTTTCAGGTAGCGTATAACATACAATTTTTTGCGATTGGAATTTTTGGCGTTTCATACGCCATCGCCGTATTCCCGCAATTCGTTCTAGAGGCAGAGAATGGGGATACGCGCGCGCTCGTGGCTACATTTTCGCACGCCGTCCGCCAGGTGCTCTTTTTTATGGTTCCGATGACGGTCGTGTTTCTGATCCTACGCGCTCAAATTGTTCGCGTGGTCGCAGGCGCGGGGCAATTCGATTGGAATGCGACTATTCTTGCCGCCGATACGCTGGCTTTTTTTACTTTGAGTTTTGTCGCCCAGGCGCTCACGTTTATTCTCTCACGCGCATTTTTCGCGTATCGTGACACGATGACCCCGCTTGTCGCAGGATTAGTCTCCGCGCTTCTGTCGCTCATTGCCGCGCTTTGGTTCTCCCAGCATTTCGGCGTGGTTGGGTTGGCCATGGCGTTTTCCATTGCCGCGATCGTCAACCTGTTGTTGCTGTGGATGCCACTTCGTCAGCGAACAGGAACGCTCGATGAGGCCCGGATCGTTCGTTCTTTGTTTACGATCAGCACTGCGGGCCTGGCCTGCGCGGTCGTCACGCAATTTTTGAAGCCGGTTATTGTATCCGTCATTGCGCTCGACACCTTTCTCGGCGTCCTTACCCAGGGATTCATTGCCGGGGGAGCGGGGCTCTTCGTCTATCTTCTTGTTTCATATGGCTTCCGAAGCGAGGAATTATCCGACGTGGTTTCCGGATTAAAGCGACGCATTTTACGCAAATCTGCCCCTGAGGAAACCGTGACGCCGGAATCAACGACCGCGGCGTAGGGCGCGTTTGATCAAATTCGAATTCTCCGGCACAATGCGTGCGTTATGACATCCTCTGAGATTAGAAAGGCCTATCTTGATTTTTTCGCGGCACGCGGCCATTCGGTCGTCCCGTCCGCGCCCTTGTTGCCGGAAAATGACCCGACGACGTTATTTACCGGCTCCGGCATGCAACCGATGGTTCCGTTTTTGCTTGGCGAGCCGCATCCGAGCGGCACACGCATCGCTGATGCCCAAAAATGTTTTCGGTCACAGGACATAGAGGAGGTAGGAGACAATCGACACACGACATTTTTTGAAATGCTCGGAAACTGGTCGCTTGGAGATTATTTTAAGAGGGAGCAGGTTGCCTGGATGTTTGAGTTCCTCACGAGGGAATTAAGCCTCGATCCTTCGCGTTTATACGTAACCGTATTTCGTGGAAACGACCAGATCGCGCGTGACGAGGAAACGGTCGCGTATTGGAAAGAGGCTTTCGCTTCCGTTGGGATGTCAGCGGAAGCGGTTGATTTTTCCGAGAGAGATGGCATGGAAAGCGGTAGGATTTTTTATTATGACGAGAAAAAGAACTGGTGGTCTCGCTCCGGCATACCAAATGCCATGCCAGTTGGCGAACCAGGCGGACCGGATACGGAAATGTTTTGGGATTTCGGTGCTGAACGTAGGTTGCATGAGACGTCGGCCTTCGCGTCAGGGCCGTGCCATGTCAACTGTGATTGCGGCCGGTTCGTAGAGATCGGCAACAACGTGTTCATGCAGTACAAAAGAACGGAATCCGGGTTTGAGCTGCTGCCGAAGCAAAACGTCGATTTTGGCGGAGGCCTCGAACGCATGGCTGCCGCGGTCGGAGACGATCCGGACATGTTTCGCATCGACCTGTTCGACCGAGCGCGTTCAGCCGTCGAGTCGGTCACTGCAAAGATGTATGGAGCGAACTCCGACGAAACGTTTGCGTTCCGCGTCATGCTTGATCATCTGCGAGCCGCGACGTTTCTCATCGCTGATGGCGTCTTGCCGTCCAACAAGGATCAGGGCTACTACGTCCGCCGTCTTATCCGCCGCGCCGTGCGTTTCGGCAACAAGATTGGCGCAAAGGATGCATTTTGTGGCACGGTCGCATCCGCCTACGTCGAAACCTATCGTGAAGCATATCCGGAGCTTGTTGATAAGAGTGAAATTATCGTCTCGGAAATGACGAAGGAGGAGGCAAAGTTTAAGGCGTCACTCGATAAGGGACTCCGCGAGTTTGAGAAGTCATTTGCCAAGACCGGAGCCGTGTTAGGCGTGGATGCATTTAATCTTTATCAGTCTTACGGGTTCCCGTGGGAACTAACGGAAGAATTAGCGCTCGAGCATGGTCAAGTGGTAGATCGAGCCGTTTTCCGCGATGAATTTAAAAAGCACCAGGAGCTTTCGCGAGCCGGATCCGAGCAGAAGTTTGCCGGTGGGCTCGCGGATCACTCGGCAGAGGTGGTGCGACTTCATACGGCGACGCACATGCTTCATTGCGCGTTACGGCAGGTCCTTGGCGACCATGTGCTTCAGCGCGGCTCGAACATCACGGCCGAGCGTCTTCGCTTTGATTTCTCGCATCCTGAAAGAATGACTCAGGAACAGATCAGGCAAGTTGAGGACATCGTGAATGAACATATCAGGAAAGCCCTCCCGGTTCACTTCGAGATCGTGGATCTCGAGGAGGCGAAGCGACGCGGGGCGATTGGCGTGTTTGAGGACAAGTATGCTTCGCTCGGCGGAAAGATCAAGGTATACTTCATTGGTGACAAGGCGGCAGAGGAATATTTCTCAAAGGAAGTTTGTGGCGGTCCGCATGTGGAAAACACCTCGGAAATCGGCGAATTTCATATTGTCAAAGAAGAGCCCGTAGCCGCTGGAATAAGGCGAATCAAAGCGATTGTAAACGCTTCCACAACCAACTCTTGACACATGAAAAGCAAAAACGTACAATACCGGCGCCTTCGACTATCCACAACCTCTTGCGTTTTTTCGCTCAACTGATAGAATCTTGACGATTATGAGCGAACAAGGGTCAAAGGAATTCATCGAGGTGAAGGGTAAGGTGGAAGAACTTCTTCCGTCTGCCAAATTCAAAATCCGTCTTGAGAACGGTCAAACCATCACTGGGCATCTGTCTGGAAAAATGCGTATGCATCGCATTCGTATCCTTCCAGGCGACGAGGTAAAACTCGAGATGAGCCCGTATGATTTAACCAAGGGACGAGTCGTTTACCGATTCTGATCGAGCGAACCCCACTTCATCGGGCGTTTCCGTCCGATGAGGTTATTGCTTCATTATGAAAGTGCGTGCATCCGTAAAATCCATTTGCCGGGACTGCAAAGTGATCCGCCGTGAAGGTCGGGTCCGAGTTATTTGTAAGAACCCGCGTCATAAACAGCGCCAAGGGTAATCTATGGCACGTATTGCTGGAGTTACACTCCCAAACAACAAACGAATCATCATTGGTCTCACGTACGTCTATGGCGTGGGCGATACCATTGCTAAACGCGTTTTGAAGCAGGTTGGCATCAGCGAGGATATCCGCGTGAAGGACCTCACGGACGATCAGACCTCGCAGATTCGCGAGGCGCTTGAGAAGAATCACCGTCTCGAGGGAGATCTTCGTCGTGACGTGATGTCGAACATCAAGCGGCTAAAGGATACCGGAAGTTATCGCGGCGTCCGTCACATGAAAAAGCTTCCTGTCCGCGGACAACGAACAAAGACGAATTCGCGTACCGTGCGCGGGAACGTCCGTAAGACCATGGGTTCTGGTCGTCGAGTCCTCACCAAGACATAATTAGCTATGGCAACCGTGAAAGTTACAAACAAGCCAAAGAAGGTCAAGGCGATCCGACAGGTGTCTCAGGGGTGCGCTTATATTCAGGCCACCTACAACAACACGATTGTTACGGTTACGGACCAGAACGGAAATACTCTTGCTTGGTCTTCTGCCGGAGCCTGTGGATTCCGTGGTCCGAAAAAGGCTACGCCGTACGCCGCAAGCATGATCGTGAAGACGATTGCCGACAAGGTGAAGGAAACTGGTTTGCGTGAGCTCGCCGTTTTCGTCAGGGGCGTGGGATCCGGTCGGGATTCGGCTGTCCGGGCGCTAAATGCAAACGGTTTTACGGTTACCAGCATCAAGGATATGACCCCGCTTCCGCACAACGGTTGCCGTTCCTCGCGCGCTCGTCGCATCTAACGCTGATTATGGGCAAGACACTCAAAACAACCTGCAAGATGTGCCGTCGCGAAGGGGTGACCCTTTGTGGCAAGGAAAAGTGCGCGTTGAAGCGCCGCAGCGCCCCGCCGGGCGTTCATGGTCCGGCACAGGCCTTGCGTCGCCCGCGGCTTTCTTCCTATGGGGTCCAGCTGCGTGAAAAGCAAAAGGCCAAGCGGCTGTATAATGTGATGGAACGTCAGTTTCGACGCTATTTTGAGGCCGCTAGCTTGAAAAAGGGAAACACAGCCGATTTCTTGGTTCAGACCCTCGAGCGTCGTTTGGATAACGTGGTGTTCCGGCTTGGTTTTGCGAAGACGCGTCGACAAGCTCGCCAGATGGTTAATCACGGATTCATTACTGTGAACGGCGTTGACGTGAATATCCCCTCATTTACGGTTCGTGTTGACGAGGTGATTGGTTTCAAGGAAAGCAAGAAAACCAAAGGTCTTCTTAACGGGCTTCAGGAACGTCTTCAAAAAACCGAGGCTCCGCGCTGGCTTTCGCTCGATGCTGCCATGTTTACAGGAAAAGTCACGTCTCTCCCAGAAGGTGAGGATCTAAAATCGGTTTTCGATCCGACCCTCATCGTTGAATTTTATTCGCGTTAACGCTTTCGCGAACCTATGGAGAACATCCTTCTCCCGTCAACGATCAAATTTGAACCAAGCACTCGCCCAAACGAGGGTCTCTTGGTCGTTGAGCCGTGTTTTCACGGCTATGGAACAACGCTTGGCAATGCCTTGCGTCGCGTGCTTCTTTCCTCGCTGCCAGGTGCGGCCGTCATCGCCGTCAAGGTTAAGGGCGGTACGCATGAGTTTCAGGCAATCCCGAACGTTAAGGAGGACATGCTTGAGATCATCCTTAACCTGAAGGGACTTCGTCTGAAGTGCTTCAGCGAGGAGCCGGTTAAGCTGACCGTGAAGGTAAAGGGCTCAAAGACCGTGACGGCGGCGGACATCGAGCCGAATTCTGACATCGAGATCGTCAATCCTGACATGAAGATTGCGACGATTACGGATGACAGCGGTGTTTTTGAGGCGGAACTCACGGTCGGTCGTGGCCGGGGTTATGTTCCGACCGAGGAGCGCATCGGTGAAGTGAACGATATTGGCACCATTGCCATTGACTCCTTGTACTCTCCGGTTCGAAACGTCGGCTACCGCGTAGAAAACACGCGCGTCGGTGAAATTACGAACTACGACAAGCTCGTAATGACCATCGAAACGGACGGAACGATCACGCCGGAGGAGGCCGTGACGGAGTCAGCAAAGATCCTTATTGACTATTTCTCGATTCTGTTGCAGAATCCGGCCGCGACGGAAGAACCGTCGGCGGAATAAACCTCATTATGCGTCACCGTAAGAAAGGCACAAAACTCGGCCGTGAAAAAGCTCCGCGCGAAGCATTGCTCCGCAATCTTGCGGCGAGCATTATTTTGTACGAAAAGGTAAAGACGACCGAAGCAAAGGCCAAGGCGGTCCGTCCGTTCGTCGAGCGCGCAATTTCAACGGGAAAAACGCCGACGCTCGTTTCGCGGAGAAACTTGATGAAGGTGTTTTATACGGAGCATCCGGTTAAGAAGATCCTTGAGGTGCTCGGTCCGCGTTACGCTGAACGAAAGGGCGGTTATACGCGCATCGTTAAGCTCGGACATCGTCTGAATGACGCTGCCGATATGGTCCAGATTGAGCTCGTGTAATATGGCAGTATTGAAACGTACAATTCGAACGATTGATGCCGCCGGCAAAGCGCCCGGTCGTTTGGCGACCCAGATCGCGATGATTCTGATCGGGAAGGACAAGGCGAGTTTTCTTCCGAACGTCGATGCGGGTGACGCGGTGGAGGTAGCAAACGCATCCAAAATGAAGATCACTGGCAAAAAGTTGGAACAGAAAACGTACTATGCGCACACGGGCGGGCCGCGCGGACTTTCCGCGAAGCTCATGAAGACCGTTTGGGCGAAAGATCCGTCAGACGTTCTGCGCCGTGCCGTTGATCGCATGCTTCCGAAGAACCGCCACCGCACCGAACGCATGAAGCGCTTGAAGATCACGAACTAGTTATGACCGAAACGACCACAAAATATATTAAGGGTCTTGGACGCCGGAAGGAGGCGTCCGCGCAGGTTCGGCTCATTCCGGGCGGAACAGGCAAGATCGAGATTAACGGACGCGAGATGGCGGAATACTTTCCGTTGTTTACGCTCCAACAGTCAGTAAATGCGCCGTTAATTGCAACGGGCAACGAAGGAAAGTTTGACGTGTCCGTAAGGGTTTCCGGCGGCGGTATTCGTGGTCAGGCCGACGCGGTACGTCTTGGGATTGCCCGTGCACTTATCGATTTGAATCCGGATTATCGTCCAGCGCTCAAAAAACTCGGATATCTCTCTCGTGATGCACGTATTCGTGAGCGAAAAAAGTACGGTCACCTCGGCGCCCGTCGATCCCCACAATGGGCCAAGCGCTAACACAAAAGTTGAAACCGCCCGTTCGGGCGGTTTTCGATTGCCGAAATTTCTAGAAACGGGTACGATAAACGTCGTTATGGCTGCGAACGTTGCGAAAAATACGCTGTATCTGACCGCCGCGTCCATAGGACAGAAACTTTTGGCGTTCGTGTATTTTTTGTTTCTCGCGCGCGTCATGGGAACGGAGCAGACGGGCGGATATTTCCTTGCCTTGTCAATTACGACCATCTTCTCGACATTCACCGATTTCGGAATGACGCCGGTGGTCATTCGTGACGTGGCGAAATATCCCTTGGAAGCAATCGGTCTTGTTCGTCGCGTGTTATGGCTTAAGATCCCGTTTATGGCGGTCGGCGCCATTGGTGCTTTTATTTCTGTCTGGATGCTCGATTATGACGTGCGTGTGCGCGAACTGGTGTTCATTGCTTCGCTTGTCATGCTCGCTGACGCGATCTCGCTTCTTTTTTATGGCGTTTTGCGCGGTCATCATGCGCTAAAGTTTGAATCGCTTGGGATTTTTGTCGGACAAACATTGACGTTGATTTTTGGAGGGACCGTACTGTTTGCGTTCCCATCCCTTCATCTTCTTGTACTTGCGCTTCTCGCTGGCAGCACATTTAACATGATCTATTCCGCCTGGCATGTCATTCGGTTGCTTGGTCCGTCTGTTTTGAGTCCCGTGTGGGATAGGGCGACAACGAAGGCACTGCTTTTGGCCTCATTGCCGTTCGCGCTCGCGGGGATTTTTGTGAAGGTGTACTCATACGTCGACTCCATTTTTATCTCGAAGTTCATTGGAACGGCGGCCGTAGGCGTGTATGCCGTCGCATACAAGTTTACCTATTCGTTTCAATTTCTTCCCATGGCGTTTGTCGCGGCGCTCTATCCCGGAATGAGCGCGTTGGTCGGAAAGGATTTGCCCCGTCTTCGAAAATTGTTTGATGATGCGATTTGGTACGTGATCGTTCTTGCTGCTCCGATCGCCTTCGGTCTTTTCGCGATTGCGCCGGACGCGATTGCTCTGGCCGGCGATGGGTATCAGGAGGCTGTCCCCGTGTTGCAGGCATTGGTTTTCGTTCTGATCCCCATTTTCCTCGATTTTCCCGTGGGTTCACTTTTAAACGCGGCAGATCGACAGGGGACAAAAACGGCGATCATGGGAGTGACGATGGTTTTGAACGTCATATTGAACGTTCTGCTCATCCCATCGTTTGGCATTCTCGGAGCGGCATACTCCGCGCTTGGAAGCTTCACGTTCTTGTTCGTCGGTGGGTTGTGCTTCGTCCCACAGATCATTCCCGGATACTCGTTCGTGTCTTTTGCACGCACGGTTTTTCCGATCTTGCTTTCAGGGGCGGTGATGGGCGCCGTGGCGTATGCATTGCGGCCAGTGATCGGGTTCGTCCTGGTCGTACCGGTCGCGGTCGTCGTGTATCTGGCCATGCTATTGTTAACGCGCTCCATGCGTAGTACGCACCTGAGAACCGCGTTGCAACTCGTTCGACGCAAACAAGTTTATGTCGAAGATCCTGCTTTACACGATTGACTATCCACCGAACCGAGGGGGGGTCGCCCGATATCTGTCGGCTTTGGCCGGATTCTTTGGTTCGCAAATGGAGGTAGTCGGTCCTGAGGTGGCCCGATCAAGATGGTGGTCGGCCATGATAGACCTCGTGGCACGACGAACGACATATGACCTGCTTATCGTAAGCCATGTGTTGCCGATCGGGACCGCGGCACTGATCGCCGGAATTGTTACGCGTAAACCTTTTGTCGTCATCGTTCACGGAATGGACGTTGGCCTTGCCAAGCAACATGCTATCAAGCGATTCGTCGTGAGGATGATATTGCGTCATGCAAAGCTGGTCATCACAAATTCTAACTCCTTACGAAGCGAAGTCCGCGACACGTTTGCCGTGACTCGGTGCCTGACCGCCTATCCTCCCGTTTCACTCTCGGCCATCGACGTTTCACGAACATGCGGGACAGCGCTTAGGTTGCTAACCGTCGCCCGATTGGTAGCGCGAAAGGGGCATCTTCGTGTTTTAGAGGCGCTTGTTCGACTCCAAAGGGAGCACCCTGAGCGCTCGTTTGAATACGTTATTGTCGGAGACGGTCCGATGCGCGAATCAATCGAGCAATCTATCAGGAATTTTGGGTTGAAAAATGTCCGTATGGTTATTCACGCAAATGATGACGAGCTTGCAATCATCTACGCGTCATCCGACATTTTTGTCCTTCCAATCATTCAAAACGAACAGGATCGTGAAGGATTCGGCATGGTATTTTTGGAAGCCGCTGCACATGCCGTCCCGTCCATTGCTACGGACATGTCCGGCGTAAACGAGGCCATATTGAACGGAAAGACGGGCGTACTGGTTCCGGACGGAGACATTGCGGCGCTTGCGGACACGGTGTATGGTCTGTCCGTGAATCCGGAACGTCGTCGCGCACTTGGAAAAGAGGCTCAGCGTCGAGTATTGGAAGAGTTTACGCCTGAGCGTCAGTTTGGTCAGATCAGAGATTTGTTGTGAATCGCCTTTCCGTCATCATCCCCACGTATCAGCATGCCGCGACGATCGTGGAGTGCTTGAATTCGGTTTTCGCGCAGACACGTGTGCCAGACGAGGTGATCGTCGTTAACGACGGAAGCACGGACGGCACGGAAAAGCTCCTAGAGCGATTTCGTCAACGCCTGAGCATAATAACACAGGAGAATCAGGGCGGTAACGTGGCACGAAATAATGGATGCCTGGCTTCGAACGGGAACCTTGTCATTTTTTGTGACGCGGACGTTGTGTTGCATCCGGACGCTCTTGAGAAAATGGAGCAGGCACTTGTGGCAAATCCGGAAGCGAGTGTCGCGTATGCCGGATTTCGTTTCGGGTGGAAGTCATTTCGTTCGTTTCCGTTTGACCCAGGCCGTCTCAGACAGATGAACTATATTCATACCACATCGCTCGTTCGCCGCGAACATTTTCCAGGATTTGATCCTTCGATTCGTCGCTTTCAAGACTGGGACGTCTGGCTCACCATGCTTGAGCAGGGAAGGATCGGTACATTTATCGACGAGGAACTTTTTCGCGTCATTGACCTTGATCATCGTCCGGCGATTTCGCAATGGCGTCCGTCGTTTTTGTATAAAATTCCGTGGAAACATTTTGGCTGGTGTCCAGATTCGATTCAAAAATACGAAGAGGCCAGGCGTGTGATTTCCCGTAAGCACGGTCTATGATTTCCATTGTTACCGTATCATACAAAACGACCGACTACGTGTATGCCATGCTTTCGTCGTTGTTCAAGCACGCCTACGGCGCAGAGATGGAAGTATTCGTGGTGATCAACGGGGATGGAACGGATTCGGGCGAACTTCAGGCGGCATTCCCGACCGTGCGGTTCATTGTGAGTGACAAAAACCTCGGATTCGCAGGGGGAAATAATCTTGCCATCGCAGAGGCTCGTGGAGAATTTATCCTGCTTGTAAATCCGGACGTCGTGTTTACGGAAAACGCGATTCAAGGGATACGGGATCGAATGCGGCGCGATGCGGACGTGGGCGTGGGGGGCATATCGCTCAAGAATCCCGATGGGTCGCAACAGGATTGCGTGTGGCGATTTCCGACGCCAATCGACCAGTTGCTTCTCATGCTCAAGGTCCCGCATCTGTTTCCAAACGTCGGTCCGATCCGTCGATATCTGATGAAGGACTTTGACTATGCCGTCACGCAGGACGTTGATCAGGTGATGGGGGCGTTCTTCTGTATCCGTCGTGAAACGCTTGCTCAGATCGGCTTGCTCGACGACGGTTTTTTCATGTGGTACGAGGAAGTTGATTTTTGCAAGCGGGCAAGGAATGCGGGTTGGAAGGCGCGGTATTATGCCGACGTGTCCGTGTCACATCGAAAAGCAGGATCGTTTCGCCGCGTTGGCACGTTTAAAAAACAAGGAATGGTTCGACGAAGCCTGCGGCGGTATATGAAAAAGCATCATGGGAATGCCGCATGGTTCCTCTTTGTTATGCTAGATCCATTGTTCGTTTTGCTTGCGGTTATAGCCAGCATAATCAAGCCCCAATAGCCGTATGTCTGATCAATTCTTTGGAAAGCCTTTTTTTCTGACGCTTGCCGCGCTCGCAAGCACGTTTCTTGTTTCCATACTGGTTTTCTCGACTCCGATTCTTGCCGCGCTCGCACTTGGATTTTTCGCAATGGCGACGTTTGCCATTGCGTGGAAGCGTCCGGAGCTCGGCATCGCCGTGGCATTCGCGGAACTGTTCGCAAATTCACACGGTCATCTTATCTCATATGCGATCGGCGGATTCTCTCTTTCGCTTCGTATGGTGATTTTCGCGGCGGTGATGCTGGCCTGGGTCGCGGCTGTCGCAACGAAACGCGCACGACTGACGATTAATGATCCGCGCCTCGCAATCTTTATCCCCCTCATCATCGCGATTGCGCTTGGATTCACCGTCGGATTCCTTCAAAATGACCCTGTGACGGCATTTAAGGACGGAAATGCCTACTTGTACCTCGGATACCTGCTCCCGATCCTTTCCGTTGAATGGGACGGGGAAAAGAAGCGCCTGCTGCTTCAGGTGTTTGCGGCCGCGGCAACGTGGGTCGTGGCGCTTACCCTTGGGCTTCTCTATGTCTTTACGCATTTTCCAGAATGGATGCTTGGCCCGACATACCGCTTTATTCGTGACACGCGAACGGGCGAACTAACAAAAATGGCGGGAAATATCTTTAGAATTTTTTTGCAGGCGCAGTTGTCAGTGGTATTCGCCCTGTATCTCGTCGTTCCATTTCTTTTTGTTCGTTCGCTTTCACGCGACATGTGGTGGAAACTGACCCTGGTCATCGCGGCCTTGATTTCCGTGGTGATGATCAGTCTTTCGCGTAGTTTTTGGGTCGGCATCATTGTCGGGGATATCGCCCTATTGGCGCTATTGTGGAAGGATGTCTGGCCTGGTGCGCGCAAGTTGAGCCATGCGGTTGGTTCCGTTTTTGTCGCAGCGCTATTTGCGATTGTTCTTCTCGTTGGAATCGTATTATTTCCATTGCCGTATCGTGTCGGTCGAGTAGGGGATCTCACGAATTTATTCTCCGATCGTACGACCGATCTTTCGGACGTTGCCATCTCCAGTCGGTGGAATTTGCTTGCGCCGCTTCTCGACGAAATCAAAGCGTCTCCGGTCCTTGGTGCGGGATTTGGCGAGGACGTGACGTTCGAAACGGATGATCCGCGCGCCCGCGCGATTAATCCGGACGGAACCTGGACCACATACGCGCTTGAATGGGGTTGGCTCGAACTGTGGCTTAAAATGGGCATTCTCGGCCCCGTTGCATTTCTTTCCTTGTTTGTTGGTCTTGCTCGCGGTCTTTGGCCATATGTAAGATCGGAGCAGTCATGGATTGGGGTCGCCTTTCTTTCCTCGCTCGTCATGTTGTTCGCGACCCATGCGTTCTCTCCATATTTGAACCATCCGCTTGGTCTTGGCATGCTTCTGTTGTTCGTGCCGTTTTTAAAAAAAATTCCACCGGCCATTCGGTCGGAGGTATCTGTCCTCGAAACATTGGAGACGAACGCGGGGACTCAGGTCAATACGGCGGTATCAATGGTTGAATAGCCGCGTAAAAAAGCCTCGGCCGTCATTTTGGGTTTTCCTTCAGGTTGGAGAGTGAGGATTTCAAGAGTTCCGTCAGCACAGTCAACGAATAGTTGATTGTGCTTAACGCTTACGGTCCCGGGAGGAAGATCCGCGTTGAAATCTGCCTCCGCAACCTCCTGGATTTTGAGGCGCAATCCGTTCCATGTTGTCCAGGTGCCGGGCCAGCCTTTGTATGCGCGCGTCATGCGTTCGATGTGTGCGAGGGACCGATTCCAGTCAATGTGTCCGTCCTCACGATCAAGGGACTTGCAAATGGTTGCCTGCGCGTTGTCTTGTGCCATTGGCACGATTTCGCCCGCAGCAAGGCGCTTGATTGTTTCGACAAGAAGGCCCGGCCCCTGCTCCTCGACTTTTTTTGTCAGCGTTTCGATCGTTTCGTTGTCATCCAGGCCGATATTCACTGAGGATAGAAGCGGACCGGTATCCATCCCCTCATCGAGAAGCATAATGGAAATTCCTGTTTTCGCGTCGCCATTTTGAATGGCGGATTGCATGGGAGAAGGACCTCGGTATTTTGGGAGAAGGGAAGGATGGACGTTTACGCATCCAAAACGAGGAAGGTCAAGGATCGCCTTGGGGATGATGCGTCCATAGGCGAACACGATAAATACGTCCGCGCGCATGGCACGGAGTGTCTCGCGCGCGTCATCCGATTTCAGCATGGTTGGTTGGAACGTCGGAATACCAGCCGCCGCGGCCGCGATTTTGATTGGAGGAGCCGTGAGAACATGGTTACGTCCCGCCTCTTCGTCCGGTCGCGTGACCGTTGCAATGACCTCAAATGTCGGATCCTCCAGTAGTGCGCGCAAGAACGGAATAGAGAAGGAGGGAGTTCCAAAAAAAACGACGCGGATCATAGTTAGAGAATCTGGTGATTGGGAAGCCTCGTAATTTTTTCTACGCGGTCGATGAACAGCACGCCATCCAAATGGTCGATCTCATGCTGGAGGATCACTGCTTCAAGGTCAGTTGCCTGAAGGGAAACCTCGATTCCATTTTCGTCGTGGGCCCTCACCTTTACGGACCGATGTCGCTTGACCATGCCCCACACGCCAGGAACCGACAGGCATCCCTCCTCGAATGAAAATGTCCTAAGGGACCGGGATACGATTTTAGGATTCACATACGCCCTTGGTCCGTTTCCGGGGTCCACGATGATGACCCGTTCATGAATGCCCACTTGCGGGGCAGCGATGCCGCATCCATTTTCAGCCCGCATGGTTTCCGTGAGGTCCGAGATAAGCTTTTTGATTCGTGCCGAACCAAGCTCCGATGGTGGAACTTCATTTGAACGCACGCGCAGCTCGTTGTTTGGCTCGGTTTCTACTCGGACATGCATTTGCATAGGGAGCCAAGATATCATTCAAGTGGCCGTGTGTCAATGATATATCCGTCATCCGCGTTCGAGAAAATCTCAAAAAGCAGATTCTTGTCTTCGGGAGGGATTGAAACGCGAAGATTCTCACCGTCCGAAATCATTGCGGTTGGTACGCCTTCTCGGATGCGATCCGACATGGCACGCAACGCATGATCGCGTTCATGCGGCTCGGATGAACGGAATCGAATCATACATATCCTGCGAAATGGTGGTTGTCCATAGGCCTGTCTTGTGGTCAGATCGTCCGAGAGAACACGATCTCGTTCCGAAAAAATCGAACGAAATAGATCGGGAACTTCCGTTTGAACAAGGAAATCGGCCCGACAGGCGTTGGCAACCCCACGCCATTCCTCCATATTGAGAATAGCATGTTCCACGGCGCGCATCGTCGGTTCATACAAAGGGAGGTCGGCATCCAGGTCAACAACGAGACCGACATTGGGCGGTTGGAACGGGTCAAAGATATTTTCGTAATAGTGTCGCGTGACTACGAGAATGTCAGATTGGTCCGAACCCGCAGGATCGGTTCCTTTTTCGACGCATCGAACGGTCGCCTCCGGAAAAAGCGTTTGTAATGCGGCCGCGACCGCCCGATTTCCATAGCCGCGGGCAGCAAGCCGACTCCCATTGCAGGAAGGGCAGGAAAGCGGCGTCGGTTCGATTCTACCGCACCGATGACATTGAATCGTTTGGCCATAGGACGCGAATACACCGCCACAGGAGAGGCACGGGAAGCGATAGGAACAATCTGCGCATTGGAGGCGCCTGGAAACTCCCTTGAGGTTGTAGGCACAAAGAACCCGTCGGCGCGTTGACAGCGTTTCTGCGATGCGAAGGAGCGCGCTCTGACCGATGCGGGGGTGTGGTGCCCCGAATCGCTCGACGTTCATGTCGGCGACTGCGCTTGGCGGACGAGTCCTGGGGCCGAGTAGGTCGATGGGGTCAAGAGTCGCAAGATCATCTGCACGCGGAGCAACGTCGACGTAAATGACGCGTGCGTGCAGTCGAATCCGAAGAATTTCCGCAACGGCGCGCGCATCAAAACGTGGATTACGTTCATCTTGCTTGTGGTTCGGGTGCCCGGATCGCAACAAAAAAATCGCTCCGAGCGCCGGATGGGTCCAAAGTGCCGCCGTTCGCGTCCCAATGAGGAGCCCTGTTTTGCACGCGCGCCATGCGCGCCATGCCCTCGCTCGCTCAAGGGGTGTTTCCTCGCCGGTCACGACGATCGGAGAAAATCCTCCGAGCCTTGAGGCGATCAATTTTGCGTCACGGACATTTGGAAGGAGAGCCATGACGGGCTCATCTGGGTGCTCGCGCAAATAGGCGGTGAGCAGAACGCACGACCGACGAACGTCTGGCATGGCAACGAAGGAGGCCGCGCGTTGCCCGACCTGAGATGCGGCTAAGGTAATAGAAGGCGCTTCCCGAGCAGGAATGGTAAGTGGGACCGATTCGTTTTGTGCGAATTTTAGCTCACGTTTTGTCAGTTTTGGAACGGACGCATAGAGAATCGTTGAGACGGATTGCGCTACGTCAAACGCGATATCCTCGATCGCGGAAAGTTCGGCGTCCGAAAAGGGGAGAATCTCTTCAAAAACAGAGGCAATTTGTTTCAATTTGATCCCTCTGCCGCCACCTTCCTTTACACGTGCGACAACGCCCATGGTTTCTCCGAATCGGAATGGAATGCGGACAAACGTCCCACGCAAGATCGTTTTCTCCTCAGGGAACTCATAATCAAAAATGCCGAACCTTCTCGGCATTCTCATGATGGGATATACCTCGGCAATCATAGTCGCTACGACAAGTGGAACTGGGCGACAAGGTATCCGACACCGAACGGCGCTTCATAGGAAAGCATTTCTGGTTCCATGCGCGTATTTTCTAAGATCCCAAACAGGACGAGCATGGGGCGGTACGCGCACTCAGACGCTTTTTCGACGATATTTGGATCAATTGTAAGTAGTCTGGAGACCAAACCTGATTCAATCGAGCGACGCGCGACTTCATCGAACAAGGCGCCTTCGGGATGGAACCCGGCCGGAGCATTCGACGTAAGGCAATGTGCGAGATCTCCTGAGGCAATGACGGCAATCCGTTCATTTCGAGTCACCAAAAGATCCTTGAGCGCACGACCGAATGCAAAATGCTCCTTCGGACCCAATCCGCTGTATGAAAGGGGGACAATTTTGACGGAAGCGAGCGGTGATGCGAGCATGACCAGAGGAACGGCCGAACCATAGTCCAGACGCGCGTCAGAATCAAGCGTAAAGGGGATGCCAGCATGCCGAACGGATCGCTGGATCGCGTCAAGAAGCGACGGGTTCGATGAAAATTCGCGGGTCGTGGTCAGATCCCCGAATTCGCGCATGTCCACGTGGTAGTGATCGTGCATGTTTGCCGAAAAGGCTGCGTCGTGCTGGGTGGCATGCGCGGAAATGCATACGATGGTATCTGGCTTGGAGGCATACAGTTCATCGCCGAGACCTTCCATTGCCGTGATCGTCTGGCGCATTCGTTCGCGTGCGTCCTTTCCAATTGGAGGAAGCAAAAGGGGCGAATGTGGCGTGAACGCGGCAAAAACGATCATAGCGTACTGGTATCATGACTCAGGTCGTCGGTGTCAGAAGTTTGAATGGGGTCTCCGAGCGGATGAATTGAGATCGAGCGGTCATTCGTTGTCACGACCTGTGACCATTTCCAACCGTAGGAAAGAAACGTGGCTTCGTCAGTGATGGGAAGGCGGTATCCGCCTGAGACGACGTATACATCGGGCTTCCCAGAAGCGGAGATGAGCGTCCCATCAGGAAACAAGAGCGGTGCCGTAAGTGGATAGAGCTCAAGTTCGCCTACTTCCGCCGCGCTGATTGAGGCATGAGGGAATCTTGCCATGAGGATTTCGCGTGACATGATGGGTGATTTCTCACCATTCTGAACGAAGTAAACGCCGCCCGTTTCCGTATCCTGAAGCAGGGCGCCCTGCGGATAGACCGTATCCGTACTGATTGGCTCGCCTTCTTCGTACTGAGCGAGATCCTCGAAGGTCACGTCCAGGATCTCATCTGGGTTGAATCCAATGGCTCGGAATGCCTCTTGTGACGCAATGCCTCGCAGCGTGTCATCGACGAGCAAATAGACCGTTCCGCGCGGCGAACGGAGCAGGGAATAGTTCGGAAGAGAGATGGCCATTCCAACCGGATAGACGGCGAGTGACGTTGCGTCCACGGAAACAATGGCATTTTCGTTAAAGCGTGTCAGCAGAGCCGCGCGAGACGTAATCGGACGACGCGTTCCATTTCGAATCAGCCACACGCCTCCATCCTCACTATTTTGTAAAAGCGTACCGTCCGGGTAGTCGTGCGTAAACCAACGTTGCCAGAGCTTGGCAAAATTTGAATTTCCATGGGTGTGCGGAGTGTAGGTATAGAGTGCGGCGGTAGCGTTGTTCGAGAATATCACTGATATTCCATCTATCTCCACGGAAATTCCCGGCCCGAAACCGATGACTGTTTTTCCATAGGCCGCAAGATCGGCCATGTAACCATCGGTCAGCTGAAGCGTGGCAGAATTAATTTGCTTTGCAAATCCACGGAATCGTTGGGCCGCTTCCGTGCGGTAATTGCATGAGTCACAAATCCCATAGCCCATGGCCCAATCAAGCTGGTCGCTCGTCGGATCCGTGTCATCAATCAAACTCTGCTCCTTTTGGAGCATGATGAGAATCACGCGCGGATTAATCCCGTTGCGGTGCGCGGCATCGCGGATGATCTCAGCCGCAGATTTTCGTTCGTCATCGACGTCTGTGAACGATCGACTTCCGAGTGTTCCATATGCGTCAAGAAATGCCTGGATTTCTTCCTCGGACATGCTGTCCGCGTCCAGAAGTTCGGCATCCGAAATCACATAGCTCGGATTAAACTCAAACGCCAACGTGGGAGAGACGATCGAAATAAGAAGGATTGCCGTCAACGCAGCAATAAAATAACGTCGCATCATAGCGACGTCATTATACTATGAAATGGTGATTTCGTCCCCTTTCGCCCCGATGCTGACCGAAGCTCCTTCCAGCAATTCCCCGGAAACGATTTTCAACGCGAGCGGATTCAGGATGAGCTGCTGAATCACACGTTTGAGCGGTCGAGCTCCGTACGATGGATCATATCCTTTGCGGGCGAGCAGTTTGCGCGCGGCCGCGGACACGGAAAGAGTCATCGAGCGCTCGCGCTCGATGCGTTCGAAGACGCGTGTAAGTTGCAGATTAACGATTTCTCCGATTTGTTCCTCGGTTAACGCGTGGAACATGATGATGTCATCGACGCGATTAATAAATTCGGGACGAAAGTGGTCCTTGAGCATTCCGAGGACGCGGTCGCGAACCTCCCCTTCTTCCGACCCTCTGTCATCCTCATCAGAAAATCCGATGGCAGCCTTTGTTTTTCCCGCGTCCAAAATCACGTCGGAACCAATGTTCGAAGTCATGATGATGACGGTGTTCTTGAAGTTGACTTTTCGTCCTTTGGCGTCCGTGAGATGTCCGTCATCAAGGATTTGCAAAAGAATGTTAAACGTATCCGGATGCGCCTTTTCGATTTCGTCGAAAAGAAGAACGGAATATGGGCGGCGTCGAACGGTCTCCGTCAGTTGTCCGCCTTCTTCGTGGCCGACGTAGCCCGGCGGGGAACCGATGATCTTCGATACCGCATGACGTTCCATGTACTCGGACATGTCAAGGCGAACGAGCGCGGACTCGTCATTGAACATGAACTCGGCAAGCGCCCTGGCAAGTTCGGTCTTTCCAACGCCGGTTGGTCCGAGGAAAATGAAAGAGCCGATGGGACGGTTCGTTTCCGCAATCCCGGCACGAGAACGGCGCAAGGCGTTTGAGACCGCGGCGATCGCCTCGGATTGTCCAACGACGCGCGAGCCGAGCTCCTTTTCCATACGTACGAGCTTCTTGAGTTCGGATTCAAGCATTTTTGACACGGGGATCCCGGTCCAGCGCGAAACGACGCCGGCGACATCCTCTTCCGTTACGACTTGCTTAAGAATCCCGCGATCCTGTTGCAGTTTCGTCAGGGATATTTCAACTGTCTTTAGACGTTTTTCATCCGCGGGGATCGTGCCATACCGAATTTTGGCGACCGTTTCAAGATCACCCTTGCGTTCCGCAATCTCGGCTTCCGCGCGCGATTTTTCTAACGCGCCCTTGATCGATTGAATTTCCGAAATTTTTTCCTTTTCATTTTTCCACCTTCCCTCGAGGGCATCCGTTTTTTCTCGCAGGTCGGCGATTTGCCGTTCAATTTCAGACAAACGCGCCTTTGAATCCTTGTCCTCCTCCTTTTCAAGCGCTCGACGCTCAATTTCATGGCGCATCAGGTCGCGCTTGAGCATATCTAGCTCCTCTGGCATGGAGTCAATCTGCATGCGCAATGCGGAGGCGGCCTCATCAATGAGGTCCACCGCCTTGTCGGGAAGATGTCGGTCGGTGATATAGCGTTGCGAAAGTTCCGCCGCGGATACGATCGCCGGATCGGATATGCGCACGCCATGGTGGAGCTCGTATTTTTCCTTGATGCCGCGAAGAATGGCGATAGTGTCTTCCGTGGACGGTTCCTCCACCATGACTGGTTGGAACCGGCGTTCTAACGCCGCGTCTTTCTCAATGTAGCGCTGGAATTCCTTTAGTGTCGTCGCGCCGACCGCACGGAGTTTTCCGCGGGCAAGGGCAGGCTTGAGCATATTCGCTGCGTCAAGCGATCCGCCTTCGGTTGTGCCGGCTCCCACCAGCGTATGAAGCTCATCAATAAATAAAATAATCTTGCCGCCCGATTCCTCGATTTCCTTGAGTACGGCCTTCAGACGGTCTTCGAATTCGCCACGATATTTTGTTCCGGCAACCAATGAGCCAATGTCAAGCGCGACGATCTCCTTGTCCTTGAGCATTTCTGGGACGTCGCCCGCGATGATGCGTTGTGCCAGGCCTTCGATGATAGCCGTCTTTCCTACGCCGGCTTCTCCGATAAGGACTGGGTTATTTTTTGTTCGGCGGGATAATACCTGCATCACGCGACGAATTTCCGCGTCACGTCCGATGACCGGGTCAAGTTCTCCCGCACGGGCGGCATCCGTGAGATTGCGGCTGTATTTTTTAAGCGCCTGGTACCGTGCCTCCGGCTCCTGGGTATCGACGCGTTGGGTTCCGCGAATGTCCTTCAGCGCGCGCATGACCGTTTCGTCTGTCATGTTATGCTGGCTGAGAAACCGAACGATGTTTTTATTTGTGAGCAGGCCGAGCAACAGATGTTCGGTCGAAATATAGTCATCTTTAAACTGTTTGGCAATTTTTGAAGATTCGGAAAGAACGGCCGCCATTTCCTGCGATAAGAAAATTTGTCCGATGCCGCCGCCACGCGCGCGTTGCTTTGGAAGCGAATCAAGAATACGATCGAGTTCTGCGCGCAGTTCAGTGGGATTCCCCACGATCTTGTTTACGATTGCGCGTACCACGCCATCGTCCTGCGAAAGCAGGGAAGCGAGCAGGTGAATCGGCTCAAGGGCAGGCTGGCCGCCTTCGGCCGCGAAGGAATTTGCACTTTGAAGAGCCTCTTGCGACTTGAGTGTAAAATTGTTGGGAAGCATAAAGCGTAGTACGATTAGCACTCCGTAGTATAGAGTGCTAATTGGTGAATGTCAACAAACGGGATAAGATGAAACCGTATGAGGCAGCATCAACTTTTTGGTGTTCGCATTGATGATTTATCGACGGACGAGCTTCGTCGTTGCGTTTCGGATTGGCTGCGTTCAAGTTCGGCTCACGTGATCGTCACGCCAAATCCGGAATTCCTTTTGCTCGTCCGTCACGATGACTCGTTTCGTTCGATGCTCAATCGGTCAGACCTTTCGCTCCCGGACGGCGTCGGACTGCGCTTTGCCGTTCCTGCGATTACGGGCAACCTCCTAGCTCACCGTCATACGGGCGTTGACTCGCTTTTACTGATTGCGCGCGAATGTGCGGCGACTGGCATGCGTCTCGCCCTGTTCGGCGGTGACCAGGGAGTCTCGGAACGTGCCGCGCAGAACCTCAGAGCGCAGATTTCTGGCTTGCAGGTCGAGGGGATCGATCCGGGGCACATTAGACTCGAGCAAATTCAGGATCTTTCCGTTTCGGTTCTAAGTGGCTTCCACGTAGTTGCCGTGGGGCTCGGCATGAAAAAACAGGAGCGTGTCATGGAATTTCTTAGAGACCGCGCAGCCTCGAATCTCCCGTCCTTGCGCGTGCTCATCGGCACCGGCGGCGCATTCGACATGATTTCTCATTCAAAACGGCGTGCTCCCATTCATGTTCGTCACATTGGGCTTGAATGGCTTTGGCGGCTTTTGATTGAACCGCGCCGATTCCGTCGTATTTTCCGGGCTTTTCCTGTCTTCCCAGCCATTGTCATTTGGGATACACTTAGGCATCGAAGATTCATCCGTGCCTGCCGCGCAAGTGTTCCTGAAATTTTTCGTCAATTACGTGGATTATGAGCATTCGAACTCGTTTTGCACCGTCACCGACCGGATATCTTCACATCGGCAGTCTTCGCACCTGTTTGTATAACGTCTTGCTCGCGCGTCAGCAGGGCGGAACTTTTTTGCTGCGCATTGAGGACACGGATCGAGAACGTTATGTGCCTGGTGCGGTTGAATCGTTGCTTTCTACGCTCTTTCGCGTTGGCCTTGCGCCGGATGAGGGCCCCAAGCTTGAAGGGGGTGTCGTTGTCCAATCGGGTGACCTCGGCCCATATATTCAGTCAGAACGGCTCCCGCTTTACTTGGAGTATGCCGAGTCATTGGTCGCGCAGGGAAGTGCGTATTATTGTTTTTGTTCGAGCGAACGACTGGATTCGCTTCGCAAGCAACAAGAAATCGCTAAACTTCCCACGAAGTACGACCGCCGTTGTCTCTCGCTTTCCAAGGAAGAAACGAGCCTTCGACTGAGCGCGAACGAGCCGCATGTGATCAGACTCAGGATGCCAGATGGCGAAACGTCGTTTGATGATGCTATCCGTGGACAAATTACTATTCAAAATGCTGAAATCGATGATCAGGTTTTGATGAAGTCGGATGGATTTCCAACCTATCATCTCGCGGTTGTGGTCGATGACCACCTCATGAAGATTTCCCATGTCATTCGTGGTGAGGAATGGATTTCATCGACTCCGAAACACGTCATTTTGTACCGCTTATTCGGATGGGACGCGCCTGTGTTCGCTCATCTGCCTCTCATTCTCAATCCGGACAAATCAAAGCTTTCGAAACGTCAGGGTGACGTTGCCGTCGAAGATTTTTTGGACAAGGGATACCTTCCGGAGGCGCTCATTAATTTCGTAGCCCTCCTTGGCTTTAATCCCAAGGCTGATCAAGAATTGTATTCAATCAATGAACTGACCGAAGCATTTGATTTGTCAAAGATCAACAAGTCCGGAGCCGTTTTTGATACGGCAAAACTCGACTGGATGAATGGACAGTACATCATGAAAAAAACACCGGAAGAATTGGTCGGGTTGGTTATGCCGTTTCTGGAACGGGCAGGGAAGAGCGTCGAACCTATGCTGATTAAGCGCATCTGCTCGGTTGAGCGGCCTCGCATGACCCGCTTGTCCGAAATTGTTGACCTGGTGGATGGATATCGGGTCTTACCGACGTTTGATCCGCAGCTGCTCATTTGGAAAAAGGCCGATGTCAATGACGCGCTCCGGAGCCTGAAGGGAGTACGCGGGCATTTGACGTCCATGGATCCGAAAATCTGGGAGGATGTTGGGTTGATCGAAGCGTCTCTTAAGGAGTATATTGAAGCTAACGGACTACAAAATGGAAACGTTTTGTGGCCGATGCGTGTTGCCCTTTCCGGACGTTCGTCATCACCAAGCCCGTTTGAGCTCGCGTGGGCGCTTGGCCTCGAAGAAACGCTTCGAAGGCTGGAATCGGCCGTTAATGCCATTTCCTCATGATCCATCCAAAGGGGTATTTGATCGGATTCGTTATTCTCATCGCAAGTGCGGCCTGTTTTGGATTTGTATATGCCATGGGTGACAATACGCCAAATGATGTCGTTATTGAGGATGCGGGCGCGGTGGTTGTCATTGATTCGCTGAACGAGCAAATTTCGGAAAAACGTTCGGATGTCGAAAAACTGAACCAAAACATCGACAAATATCGGGAGAAGATCTCCCTGCTTCAAAGCAAAGAAACGACCATCGAGGTTGAGCTGGAGTTGCTGGATAACCGTATCGCGAAAACGGAATTGGACATTGATGTGACGGAAAAAGAAATGTCCGCGCTAAACGATGAAATCCTCGTCTTGGAAACTCAAATGGAGGCCGTGGAGGCACAGCTGAGCCGAAGCCGCGAGTCACTGGCACAGCTTTTGCGCCAAATGGACGTATATGATAATGATTTGACGCTTCAGCTTCTCTTCGGTTCCGATTCGTTTGGAGATCTCTTTACAAGGCTTCAGGAGCTTTCAAGCGTTACGGGTGATCTGAAGAGTGCCTTGGATCAGGCGGAAGCCGAACGCGTGCGTTTTGAAAGCGATCGCGCCTCCCAGATCGGTAAGCGAAAGCAGCTCGCGGATCTTCAGACGCAACAGGAAACGCAAATGGCATTACTTGAGGACGAGCAAGGATCAAAAGGAATCCTCTTGGCGCAGACGCAACGTTCGGAGGCTCAATTTCAATCATTTCTCTCTGAATTACGTGGAGAGCAACAGTATGTAAACCAGCAGATTGCTCTGCTTCAGGATGAGGTTGAGAGAAAACTTTCTTCCGTTGACTCCGTGGGGGAGGGGAGCAGCGTCCTTTCCTGGCCCGTAGAGCCATTGAAGGGGATTTCAGCCCTGTTTCATGATAAGAGTTATCCGTTCCGTCATCTCTTTGAGCATCCAGGCATTGATCTTCCTGTCCCTCTTGGAACGCCCGTGCTGTCAGCGGCCCCGGGCTATGTCGCGTGGACGCGAACGGGGAATATGTACGGCAACTACGTGATGGTCATTCATTCCAACGGGATCGCGACTCTCTACGCGCATCTTTCAAAGGTTTCTGTATCTCAGGATCAGTTCGTTTCGCGTGGAAGCACGCTGGGACTCTCGGGTGGCGTGCCAGGCACGCCTGGGGCAGGATTATCTACGGGAGCGCATCTTCACTTTGAAGTACGCCTAAACGGCATTCCAACGGATCCGCTCAATTATCTTGTTGAACGATAATATGGACCTCGATCTCGCGCTAAAAGTAATTGCCTGGGCCATGACCGTTACGCCGGTCACCGTGTTCCTGGTTATCAGCTTTTACATGATGTCTGGAGCGGCAGAAGACGATGATTCCATTAAGGGGCTTATCATGCTGGGTCTCGGGATCTTTTCCGTCGGGGCAATTTTACTACTCATGACGTATTTTGCCGGATTCTCAACGGAATGGTTTTTAAAATAGAAGGCGATTTCATCCAACATATCATGTGTCGCCTAATGAAAGTTAGACGAAGCATGAGGATTAGATCATGGCGATTATCGTGACAAGAGGCGACGGGCCTCGCGTTTCCCTTCCTCAACTCCAGGTTGGTTGTAGGCGTTGACTCCCATGAGTTCGCCCATGTATGCCGTCGCGGCTTCGAATGTAATGAAGAGCGACCCTAGGGACTCCGGCGAGATTGCGTGGATACGAAGCGTGCCACTCGGACGATGATGCATGGTGAGCGCGTGTTCCGTACCAGCACGTTCGTCGTGCAAAATGCGCTCCAATGACAAGCCTCCGATATAATCGAACGCCTCATGGTTTCCCCAGACCTTGGGGATGCGAATGGAGCGTCGAAAACGTTCTACCTCGATAAACGTCGTTGTCTTATCGTCGGGGCCCTCATTGTATAGTTGGATTTGTGAGTGCTGGTCAATGGCGCCAATCGCGGCGATTGGCGTGGGACCAATGGAAACGCCATGACGAACCTTACCGAGTGATTCTGCCCAGATTTGGCGGTACCAAAACCCGAATTGGGAAAGCAGGTCCGCATATGCCATGAGGACGTGATTCGTTCGCGCATACTTGGTCATTGAGATGAATTGGTTCAATGCGAACCGTGCGGCCACGCTCTCACATTTTCTTTCCCTACGTTCCGTTTCGGCAGTTCGTGCACCAGCAAGGATCCTTCGCACGTTTGCTCCGCTTACGGCAGCCGGAAATAATCCGACACCTGAGAGGACGGAAAAACGTCCGCCGATATTCAACGGGTGTGGAATGACCTCATACGCTTCCTCCGTCGCAATTTGAAATAATGGACTGTCCGGAGATGGTTCCGTGGTTACGAAAATATGCTCGGCGTGATGCTTGGTGCCGACCTCCTTGATGAGTGATTCGCGAAGGACCATGAAAATGGCCATGGTCTCAAGGGTTGTGCCGGATTTAGAGACGACGTTCATGGCAGTTTGCTTCCAGTCGATTGACGTGAGCAAATGCGAAATGCTTTCTGGATCCGGATTGCTTGCAAACGTAAGGGTTGCCTTGCTTCCTCCGAGTGCTTGCCAGATCGTCCTTGCCCCGAGGTCTGATCCACCAATCCCGACAATAATCATGTGGGTAAAACGTTTTTGCACGCGCCGCGCCGCGCGTGCAATGGCTGTCATCGAGCGAAGATCAAACGGGAGGTCCAAAAATTCCCGTTCACCTCGAACGCGCGCTTTTTCGATGCGCATATGCGCTTCAAGAACGGCCTTGCGCACAGAACGTCTTTCCGCATCCGTAATGCGCATGTTCCGGTCATCGTATGTGAGAAATGATTCCATAGTTCATTTATAATACACATGATCCCCAAAACGAAGATCAATGTATTCGAGCGTTGATTGGTCCTTAATCGTATCGCGCAGAAGAACGACTAAATTTCGCATTTGGGCATCGACATCGCCAGCGGCATCGAAAAGGATATCGTATCCCGCTTCCGTCCGGACCGCCATCCACTTCCCTGCCAGACGATCAATATTCGTCTGGGTAAATGGGATATCCATTTCCTCAAGTCGTTTATGAAAAACGAATAAATTGGCTACCTCCTCTTTTGAGAGAACCGTATTGCCAATTTCGATCGGCGTCGCATTTACGTCTACGAAAAGAGGAAGACGTTTGAGAGGATTCGGTGGAGTCGGTGTCAGAATCGTTCCGTCTGACAGCGGCTCGGGCGACGGAGAGTCCGCGGCACGCCATTCTTCCAGCTCGACATCCGTGAGTTCGCGAATGACGATTCCTTGGATGTCGGCCAAAAACACCCGTCCGCCGACCTGCCACAGGAGTTGGGATGTTTTTTCTTTTACGTCTATGCTCATGGCGCACTCGCCAGGCCCAACCCATTCGCAGACAAGGTCAATATTGAGCGTTTCGAAGGCATAGGCGGATGAAAGGGCCGCGCGTAATCGGTTCTCATCGAAGAGGAAACGGTTACCCGCTCGAAAGAAAAGCGCCCGACGCCGATTTAGCTCCCCCCAGACCTTGCCAGAAAGCTGGTCCGAGGAGATTGTCTCGTTTCCATTCAACCTTACGCTCGTAACGGAGAAACGTTGTGCTCCAAATATCCATCTGACTCCACCAAGCAAAAGAAGGATGATTGCCGACAAAATGAAGATGGCTTTCCAGTTCTGTTTTTTTTCTCGTCGAAAATATGGATTACTAAAACGATGCGCCGCATAGCGCTTGCGTTGAAGCACTCGAAAATGGTTGCGTGAACGCATACCCGAGCAAATTATACCACAATCCTTGGAAGCATCGGGTTGATGCGCGTCATGACCTCATAAGGAATTGTGCCAATTCGATCCGCGATCTCATCCGCGTGAATCACAAAGCGTCCGGATCGACCGATCAGGACCACTTCTTGCTCGACCTCTACCTGCGGGACGGCGGAAACGTCGATCATCGTCATGTTCATGCAGATACGTCCGACAACCTTGCAGCGTGTTCCGCCGACTAATACCTCGCCGACCGAGGAAAGTCCCCTGTCGAACCCATCCCAGTAACCGATGGGGAGAACGGCAATGCGGCTATTTTTTCTTAACGTCTCACTCAGGCCATATCCAACCGGCGTGCCCGCGGGCAGCGATTTGATTTGGATAATTCGCGTTTTCCATGCGAGCACCGGCTCGAGTTGGACGGAGACGTTGTGTCGGCGGACAGTTTCCTCCGTGAGACGTGATGACCAAATTCCATACATTGAGATTCCGGAGCGTACGAGCGTTCCATGCGTGTCCGGATAAAGGACAAGCGCGGCGGAACAGGCGCAATGGATCCATTCCGGTTCGAATCCAGCCTTCCGAATGATTCCGACACATTTTTGAAACAGCGAAAATTGTTGATTCGCGTATCTCGTGTCCGTGGTGTCTTCCACGTTCGCGAAATGCGTCGATGTCCCGGCAAGCGATACGTGCGAACAACGGCGAATCTCAATTAACAGGTCGTTAACCAGGTCGGGCAGAACTCCCTGACGTGAGGTTCCCGTTTCAATCTTAAGATGAATGGATGCTATTTTTGCGCGTTCTGACGCAACGGCTTCAAGGGCGAGAACCGTTTCCTTATCGTATACGGTCAGATGAATGTCCGCTGATACCGCATCGGGAAGTCGATCCCGTAACGTATACCCAAGTACGATGATAAGCGCGGACGGAAGCATGGATCGGAGCACAAGCGCCTCATCTACGTTATCCACGGCAAATGCGTTTACGCCCGTTCGAGCGGCAATGCGCGCGACTTCAGTCAGCCCGTGTCCATAGGCATTCGCCTTGAGGACCGCACAAAAACGGACCCCGGGTCGGAGTAGTGATTTTAGCGTCTCGATATTTCTTGCGAGCGCGCGCTCATCGATTTCAACCCATGTTTTATGCGTTCCCACAGGCTATTCAAAGAAATTTTCGAATCAAGTCGGCGTTTGCCTCCAATAAATCGAATGCGAGCGCATCCTGAGGTTTGGTCCATACATGGCTATACGATCCACGTTCTTCCCGTACAATATCCCCTTCCCCGGCGCCGCAACGAAAACAATGCAGATACACCTGAAGAATACGATCCGGAAGATACCATTTATGCAGGTGAAGCCCAAGAAATTCCGCGTCAATAACTTCAAGCCCCGTTTCTTCGATGACTTCCCTTCGCATCGCATTTTCCGGATGTTCCCCCTCCTCGATTTTTCCTCCGGGGAATTCCCATTTGTGATCCCACATCGGGTTTGCATCACGGCGTTCGAGTAGCAGCAGATTTCCGTCTCGAATTACCATGGCAACCGCAATTCGTACGTCCTTAACGGGAAGGTCAGTCATAGATGGCGATTTGTTCCATGCGGATAGAACGACCGGTTTCCGTCAACCACCGCTTCAGATCCATCCGCAACGCGTCTTGGTCGTGACCAATGGCAATGATGTCCGGTTGCACCACATTGAGGATCTCATACGTGCCAAGGCGTTCGTCGCACAAGACGGCCTTTGCGACCATTGGATGATCTCGCAGGCTCGCCAGCCGTTCGCGTTCGTTCTGAACCGGAAGCCTGCCCTTTAAGGCCAAGATATGCGCGTCACGGGCTACCCCGACCACAAGTCTGTCGCCAAGTTTATTCGCGCTTGCGAGGAAAAACTCATGCCCGTGATGAAACGCATCAAATGTTCCAAACGCGAGCACCGTGGTCATATCTGCGGTTTCAGCGTTGGGAACAAAATGACTTCCTTGAGGTTGTGCGAATTCGTGAGGGTGGCCGTCAGTCGATCGATGCCAATTCCGAATCCGGCGGTCGGCGGCATGCCATGCTTCAAGGCCGTTACGTAATCGTCATCGCCAAATTGAGCCTCTTCGTCGCCACCTTCTCGCGCCTCTTGCTGGATTCGAAATCGTTCTTCCTGGTCAAGCGGATCGTTCAGTTCCGAAAATGCCTTAATGTTTTCAACACCTCCGCCATACACGAGCTGGAACATTTCGACATATCGCGGATCATCGGCCTTCCGTTTTGCAAGCGGAGAAATTTCAACCGGGTAGTCAATAAGATAGGTTGGCTGCACGATGTTCGGACGAACGTGATGCTTGAAGATATTGTCGATGATGGTGGTGTGACTGTCTGTTTTTTCGACTGGAACGCCCATCTTCGCGGCCTGGCGCGCGATCGAATCACGATCTTGAAACTGTTCGATGTCCAATTTGGCGTGCGCCAAAATGGCGTCGCGGAATTTTATGCGCGGCCATGGGTCGGCAAAATTTAAGGAGAATTCCTTGAACGGCACCGCTGCCGGATCTCGTCCGCACGCGCGAATGACTTCGCGCGTCATGTCTTCGAGGAAAACCATGAGGCCCTCGTAGTCCATGTACGCGACATATCCCTCGACCTGTGTGAATTCAGGGTTATGCGAATGGTCAATGCCTTCATTTCGAAAGCAACGCGCGACCTCATAAACGCGCTCGAAGCCGCCAACGAGACAACGTTTCAAGAAGAGCTCGGGCGCGACGCGAAGGTACATGTCGGCATCGAGCGCATTATGGTGCGTCACGAATGGTTTTGCGCTTGCGCCGCCCGGGATCGCCTGAAGAATTGGTGTCTCTACTTCAAGAAAATCTTTCGCGTCAAGATACGAACGGATGGTTCGTACGATCGTCGCGCGCGTCTTGAAGATTGCGCGAACCTGCTCGTTGGCGAGGAGGTCAAGATATCGCTGGCGATATCGGACCTCCGTGTCCGTGAGTCCGTGCCATTTTTCCGGCATGGGGAGAAGCGACTTGGCAATGATGCGGTAGGAGTCGACGTCAAGCGTTCGTTGTCCCGTTTTCGTGACGAAAGCCGTTCCGCGAACCTCGATAAAATCACCCATGTCGGCCGTGTCATGAAAATACCGATATCCATCTTCGCCAATCCGATCACGACGGAGGGCAATTTGTATGACGCCACTTCCATCCTCAAGCTGGGCAAACGTCAACCCGCCGTGCTTTCGAACGGTTCTCATGCGTCCTGTCAGCGTAACGACGGTCTTGTCAGACAGCATGCCGTCAAAGGCGCCAAGAAAATCATGAACGCGATGCGTGCGTTCGACCCGTGACGGATATGGGTCATGTCCCGATTGCCGAAGGCGTTCCAAACGACCTCGGCGTACTGCTTCTTCCTCAATCATACCAATGAAAATAAGGGGCTTTGCACCCCTTACTTTAGGCGATTCGGATGATCTTGTAAACCAGGGTACCCGATGGGACAGCCACGGAAACGTCTTCGCCGAGCTTGCGCCCGATAAACGCCTGGCCAATGGGCGACTCGTTGCTTATTTTTCCTTCCAAGGGATTTGCCTCGTTGGAACCGACGATTTGGAAGGTCTTGGTCATTCCTGCGACTTCGGCCTCAAACGTGGTTCCGAGCGTGATCGTATCTCCGCCGGACTGTTGTACGACGATCGACGCGTCCTTAATCATGGACTCAAGCTCCGAAATGCGGACCTCGTTCGATCCCTGCTGCTCCTTTGCTTCCTGATACTCAAAATTTTCGGAGAGGTCCCCAAGTTCCATTGCCGCGGAAATTTTATCCGCGATTTCTCGACGCGTTATGGACTTGCGCGTTTCCATTTCGTCCTTTAGTTTCTGCAGCCCGTCCGCAGAGAGATACGTTGGCATATGATTCCAGAAAAAATTAGCGCTCGGCCGGGAATATCCGGGTCGAGGGCTTGATAACGGTCATGATACGGCCCTTATCCGCGCTTGTCAAGCGATACCGCAAACCATGTGGAAATAGGAACGGTTAAAACGAGGGCCGTTGTTCCGGCGAGCGTTCGCACAATCTCTTCGGCAATGGCTTCGGTGTTGAGAAAATCGAGTACGCTTACTGACTGTATGGCCCAGAATAAGAGTAGCGTCGGCAGGGCGGCGCCGGCATACGCGAGCACAAGGGTGTTTGCAATCGAGGCAATATGATGGCGCCCGACGCGCATGGCCCGCACAAACAGTTCCTTTGGGGATAGTGAGGGGTTTGCCTTCCGAAGTTCCGCAACAACCTCACCTTGCGCGATCGCGATGTCGTCAAGCGCGCCAGTGGTACCGATGATAATGCCGGCGAGCAGGATTCCTGACATGTCAACCGACACGTTTATGTGTTCGAGGTACAGCATTGCGGATTCCTCCGAGACCAGCCCGGAAAGAAAGGTTAGAGAAATGAACCATTTGCCGAATGCCCATGCGAGGACAAGTCCCGCGGCCGTTGATGCGAACGCGGTCCATGTTTCTCGTTTCCATCCATGTGTCAGGTGCATGTTAAAGGCCAGGATCACGAGCGAGGCGATGACACTTACTGTGACGGCGTTCGATCCTGAAATAATCGCCGGCAGGACATAACCAAAAAGGACCGCGACGGTCACGGCCAGGCCAATAAGTGCGCGTACGCCGCGCGTGAGACCGATCGCGATGATAGCGATGGCAAAGGCCAACGCGACCCACCAGATTCCCCTCGTTCGGACGGCGTCGTTGAAATAAACCGATTGGCTGCCATCCTCATTCGTAAGGATTTCCAGCGTGACACGGTTGCCTGGTCGCAGCGCGAAATGCAGGCCCATGTTCGCGGAGATTCCCGTGTCGACCTCGTACGTTTTACCGTCGTATCCATTGACGCGCATTTCCGCCTGAGGAAATCCGCGATCGTCTCGATACTCTCTCATGACGGACTCCACGATGCCCGTTACCCGATTGCCGGCGGAATTATCCTGAGCAAGCGTCATCGACGGAACGAAAATGAGACAAATGATTAGGATCGCGAAGAAACGTTTCATAACAGGCTCATGATAATCTAAACAGCTTGATTTGACAAAATGCAAATGAATTTGCAGAATGAAATTCCTATGCACTCCTGTCATATTGAGGACGCGCTTGCGGCGAAAGGGCTTCGAAATACGGTTGATCGACATCATATTCTCGAATTGTTTCATGAAAATCGTTCATGGACGGTCTCGGAAATCGCCGATCAAATCCATGGGCCTGACCTCTCGACCATCTATCGAAACGTGCATACGCTTCTTTTGGAACAACTGATCGTTCGTACGCACTCGCATGAAACGGAATCTCGCTATGAGGGAGCGGGCCGTCCGCACCATGACCATTTTTCCTGTCAGAGTTGCTATACGGTCCGATGTATCCCCTGCCCAGTCCCAAAACTTTCAACTCACACGCTCGAACTCGCAGGGATCTGCGCGTCGTGCCGTTAACCTGTAATTATGGCGCTGTTCTGGATTCTCGTTTCAACGTTCTGTGTTTCGTGCCTATCGTTGGTCGGTATTTTCGTCTTGTACCTAAAAGGAAAGAAACCTGGACGAGCATTGATGTCCCTTGTTGCCCTTTCGACCGGCGCCATGCTTGGAAACTCGATTTTTCACCTGCTTCCCGAAGCGATTGAAACCGGCGAGACCGTTGGGCTGTCTCTGTTTCAGACATTTTTGATTGTAACGGGGGCCTTTGTTTTGTCTTTTATCTTCGAACAGGCATTTTCAATCCATCACTGTCACAGCACCTCGCATCATGGTAGCGCGAAGCCATCGCATCACTGCCATACGGACATCAAGCCGTTCGCCCATCTCGTGCTATGGGGAGACCTCATCCATAATTTTATCGACGGATTGATTGTCGCGGCTGCGTTCATCGTTTCTCCCGCGCTCGGTCTGACCACGGTTTTGGCCGTTGCCTTGCATGAGATTCCTCAGGAGTTGGGCGACTTTGCCGTACTTGTTTATGGGGGGTATTCGAAGCGCCGTGCGTTGCTTCTTAATTATCTATCCGCGACGAGCATAATTTTCGGAGGTATTGTCGGATATATGTTGTCCTCATCCTTTACGACATTCGCGCCTTTCTTGCTTCCATTCGCGGCTGGCAGCTTTCTCTATATTGCCACCTCAGATCTTTTGCCGGAGCTTAAGCATGAGGAAAACATTTCCGAAGCGATCCTGCACGTTGTCGTCTTCCTCCTTGGATTGGGCATGATGATCGGTTTTGCGCTCATGGAGTGACGCTTATTCGTTCGGTCGATTTAGAAACCACCATTCAAATATATCGCGTGCGATCGGAACGGCGACGGAAGATCCTTCCCCGCCATTTTCGATAAGGATAACCACGGACAGCGTCGGGTTCTCATACGGGCCGAATCCTTCGAACCATGCGTGCGTTGGAACGTCACCCGGCGCCTGGGCCGTTCCCGTCTTTCCGGCGACCGGAAGGGCGAGCGAGGAAAGAAAACGCGCGCTTCCTATTGTGACCGCCTGGCGCATGCCCTCCCGAACGATTTGAACCGCGGCGAAGTCAAGGGTTTCCGATGCCTGGCCCGGTGGTTCCGCGGCACCGCCAGCCATTTCGACCAAACGCGGAATGAATCGCTTCCCCCCATTTGCGATCGTTGCGTTGGCGACCGCGATTTGCAACGGCGTGGCAAGCATGTCGCCCTGCCCGATCGCCAGATGGTATGTGTCCCCGACGTACCAGCGTTCCCCTTTGGCCTCCTCCTTCCATTCCTTGCTTGGAAGAAAGCCGTCCGCTTCTCCCGGGAGGTCGATGCCGGTTGGTGATCCGAAACCGAACTGTCGCGCCCCGTCCGCGATACGCTCGACGCCGAGACCCGTGAACATGTCGAATCCGCCGCCGATAATGTAAAAATACGTGTTGACCGACCAGGCAAGCGCCGATCGGACATCCGTAACGCCGTGCCCACCCGCCTTCCAGTCAGGGAAAAACCATTCGCCAATGCGCAGTCCTCCGGTTGAAAGAAAGGACGTTGATGGACCGACCAAACCTTCGGCCAAAGCCGTATAGGCGACATAAGGCTTAAACGTGGACCCCGGAGGATACTCTCCGGACAAGGCACGCGGGAATAACGGGTTGTCTTCGTCCGCGAGCAGTTGGGCGTAGAGTTCCGAATCAATGCCAGACGCGAAAGCGTTGCTGTCAAACGTGGGGTAGCTCACCATGGCACGGATGGATCCGTCACGCGGATCGATTGCGACGACGGACGCGCGCGAAAGCCCGAGTTTCGTGAGAACGTTCGATATGCGCGATTCGATGAATGCCTGGAGCTCAAGATCAATCGTCAGAGTGAGATTTTGTCCGGCCACCGGTTCGGTTCGTCCGTCCACGGAAAGTTCTCTTCCGCGCGAATCCACTTCGACCAACAGGGAGCCTGGCGTTCCGCGCAGGCGTGTCTCCTCGGATTTTTCAATCCCGGTTTTTCCGATCTGGTCCAGCGCGCGATATCCAGCATTTCGTTTTTCAGCAAATTCCTCAGGGTTAATCTTTCCGGTGTATCCGAGCACATGTGAGAGCGTGTGGACATTCGAAAGATATGACCGAATAGCCGTATCCTCAAGCCGGAAACCTGGCAGGGATTGTGCCTCGATGGCCAGTCGCATGGCCGTCTCATACGCAATCCCCTTTTTGACTTCGAAGGGCTCAAACGGATCTTTTTCCGCGTTCGTCAGAAGCAGATCGATTTCCGTGCGTGGCACGCCGGCAAGGTCAGCTGCCCTTGCAATCGTGTTTTCCCGTTCCGAGCTCGTTATTGGAAGATCTGCGTATGTCAGTGTAAAAACAAACGAGGGAACATTTTGAATGAGGATCTTTCCGAATCGGTCATAGACGATTCCGCGCGGCGGGAGGAGCGTATATGTCCGAACGCGGTTTGCTTCCGCAAGGGAGGCGTATTTACCGCCGTCGATGATTTGAAGCTGTGCCGCGCGTCCGACCAATAGCCCGCATGAAAGTAAAAAAAATGCGCCGGCGATCGCAAATCGACGTTTTGGGATGGTCAGACCGAGAAATTGACGTGCTCCCGATCCCATCGGGAATACAGCGTCAGGCGATTCGTCCAATGCCGTTAAGGCCCGGGAACTACGAATCGACCCAAGACGTCCGCCCTGAATGGTAAACGGATTTCTCACAAGGATAGGAGCATTGGCGTTATGTCAAGCACGGTTATGTTCGGATGGCGCTCCTGAGCGATTGAGTTGGTGACGTAAAGACGGCGAATCGGAAGCGCGGCTAATTTTTCGCGCGCGTCATTCGAAAATAGCCCGTGTGTTGCTGCCACGCGAATCGAGCTCGCTCCGCGTTTTGACACCAGTCGAACGGCCTCAATGATTGTCCCTCCCGTATCGATCAGGTCATCTACGATCACAACATGTTTTCCCGAAATATCACGCGAGATTGATTTTGCCTGCGTGACATTCGGTTTTGGATGGATTTTTTCAATAACGGCCACTTCTGCCCCGACAAGCTCGGCGAGCCTCTTTGCGCGCCCGGTCGCTCCCTGGTCAGGAGCCACGATAACGTCCACTGGCTCGTCATCCAACAGCGTTCTGGCAAATAACGGAAGGGCCGAAAGCTCTACGGCATTCGGTCCAAGCGCATCAATCACGGAGCGGCTGTGTACGTCCAAAACGAATAGGGATGATGGATTCAGATTTCGAAGCGTCTCCGCGATCATGATCCCAATGGCCGCCTCGCCTGGTTTCGCGATGTGGTCCTGTCGGGCGTACGCGAGGTACGGAACGACCAGGAATGGGTTCAATGACTTATTCTCGCGAAGAACTCGAAATGCTGTCAATATTTCGAATAACGAATTTGGATCCGGCAGGATTGAACCGACAAGGGTTACCTGTTTCCGTTTGACGTCTTCATTTATGCGAATATTCCACTCCCTCTCCGGAGAGGAGTCGATATCGAACGCGCCGACTCCCGCTTGCCGATTTACGAACAAGGGGCGGAGATGTTTCGTTGATCGCGCAAGAAAGTGAATCATATCGGGATGCATTAGATTTCATGGCCGTTCGAAGCCAAAAATCCGGTTCGCAGGAACGAACGAATTCGACCGGCAAAGCCGAAGAATGCCGTTAGGAGAACCGTGCTGAGGACGGCGTTCCAAAGTAACGTGTCCCAGAACGCCATCCAAGATACTGTTTCTGGATGACGCAATGAAATGGCCACGAGAATGAAAGCGCGAACCAAGCCAAGCGACAACAGCGTAAATGCCCCGCATGCGATCAATCCATACCAGGAGCGGTTTGAGAATAGGTGCCGCGCGGATAAATAAGCCGCGAGACCGGCCGTTACGTACGGAAACGTTTCCAGAGGAAAGGATGGAATTGAAAGAATATCCAAAAAGACACCAAAACTCGCGATCCAAAACGCCCCGTATCGTTCGCCAACGTGCTGCACGAGGTAGACGCCGGACGCCGCAACAAGCGGAGTGTACGCAAGCAATCCGGGTAAGGAGGCAAAAAAACTCGTTTGGATGATTGCCAGGGCCAGAAACAGAAGAAAGATGGACAGAGAACGTCTCATAGCGATCCCGAGACAATAACGGAAACCGTGTAGATTCTCCGGACGTCGCCGAGCGGTTCGATCACGGCTTCCTGAAACGGCGCCGTTGGATCACCCGTTACCGTATTCACAATTCCGACGATGAGTCCGCTCGGAATATTGTCCTCAAGTCCCGACGTGACGACAATGTCATTGACGGCCACGCGTTCGTCTTGCGGGATGTAATGCAACGCTAGGAGGGCGCCAGATATTCCCTGAGCGATTCCAATGGTACGCGTTCCATTGAGAAGAGCGATCGCCGTCGCGGAATCACGATCTGATACAACTCGCACCGTCGCGGATGTAGCCGTGACCGCAACGACCTTCCCGACCAGTACCCCGTTTCCGGTGACCGACGGATCGCCTATCTCAACCCCGTCATCCGATCCCCTGTCGATCACGAATGCAGAGGCCTCCGGTCCAACGGATCGGCTGACAATGGCCGCCGTAAGCGTTCGGACGTGAGATCGGCTGACGAATCCGATTTCCGCGCGGAGTTCCTCGTTCTCTATCCGCAGACGCTCAAGCTCGGCGTGGTCAATGATCGCCGCCTCCCGCTGAGCTTCTAGTTGCGAGAGACGTTCGGGTGATACGGCGGCTTGATCAAAGATCCCGATCGCGCGGATGGAAACCCAGGTGCCGGCGGCTACCAATGGCCGCTGGACAACGGCAAGCACACGCATGACCGAGCCGCGAAAGACAAACGCGACCAAGGCAAGCGCCGCGATCGTGATGAGCGTGTTCGACGTGCGTCGGGCGAGTCTTCTCATGAAAGCGGGATGGGGCGTTAGACGATCGATCCGTGCGTCGCGGATGGGAGAGCGAGATCCTTCAAAAGCAGGTCATTTTCTAGGAGGGCGCCCGCGCCACGCACACCGCAGGTTAGCGGATCTTCCGCAACGCGCACGGGAATCTCCGCCTGACGAGCGATCAGCTGGTCCAGGCCGCGCAGCAGCGACCCACCGCCAGTCATGACAATGCCTCGCTCATAAATGTCCGCGACCAATTCCGGAGGCGTAACTTCAAGCGTTGCCTTGATGTTTTGCACGATCGTCGCAACCGATCGATGCAGGGCTTCGCGGATTTGTCCGTCGTTGACGATAATTTCCTTCGGTAGTCCCGTAATAAGATCACGTCCGCGCATCTCCATGGTCAGCGGCTCCGTTTGTTCCACCGCACTTCCAATTCGAATCTTTATCTGTTCTGCCACGCGCTCGCCGAGCAGCAGGTTAAAGACGTCACGCGCATATTGAACGACGTTTCGATTGAGCTCTTCACCGGCAATCGGCATCGACTTCCAGGTGACGACGCCCCCGAGAGAAAGCACGGCGATCTCCGTTGTTCCGCCTCCGATGTCAACCACCATCATGCCGACGGATTCGGAGATGGGGAGACGCGCGCCAATGGCCGAGATCATCGGCGTTTCGACAAGCGCCACTTCTCGCGCTCCCGCGGAAAGCGCCGCATCCTCGATCGCCTTGCGTTCTACCTCGGTTGTCTCAAGCGGGACGCCAATGACGATGCGCGGGCGCGGGACGATCGTAAACGATTCCGTGTGTACGCGATCAATGAAGTACTTAAGCATCTTTTCCGCGACTTCGAAATCCGAAATAACGCCTTTGCTGAGAGGTCGGGTAGTAATAATGTGCGGCGGTGTTTTTCCGAGCATGTCACGCGCGTCCATTCCGACCGCGAGGATCTGGTCCGTGCGCGTATTCACCGCGACGACAGACGGTTCATTGATCATGATTCCCTTCTCGCGAACGAACACGCGGGTATTTGAGGTGCCGAGGTCGATCCCCAGATCCTTTGAAAATTTTCCGAACAATTTGTTGAACATAGCAAAACAAATACAGGGCATCAGCCCCGTTACTTTACTTGACCGAACCACCTTCCGCAAGGGCGGTCAAACGGGCAAAATTATCAGGAAAATCGACCATTGCCACGCGGTTTCAACGCGCTTAAAAAAACCAGTTCCACGATGGCGAGCAACAGGATGAGCAATGTGGCCGTCCACCATCGAAATAATCCCTGCGAGAGCAGAATGAGCGACGTAATGACTAACGCCGTAAAGAGGAATGCCTGCCGAAACGCCTTTGCGACCTGTCGGGAGAGAACCTCGTCGCGCCGTGCCCACGCACGAATTCCCGCGCCAACGATGGTGAGCGTGCCAAGGAGCGCGAGCGCGAGCGTCGCGTAGAAGAAAAGAAAGCCGGGCGAACCCGAGCGTGACGGATCGATCGACCAAAGCACCACGATCCATGCGGACCAGGCCGCGATCGTCGCGAGGGTCATGAAGATAAGAAACTGTCGGAAGGTCATGTGGGCAAACGCGATTCGAAACGCATTATACCGCACACCCGCCATTGAACGCCAACGGCTAGGTGCCGATGCGCGTCCGAATTCTCTCGACGATGGCCGTGGGGAGCGTTGATTTGATCGTATCAAGCACGGCATTCGCACGAGAAGACACAAGTTCCGCCGCGGAAGAATTTCGGCAATGAACGAGGATGACTCCGTCCCGAACCGAAATCGCAACCGCGTCGGACGCGCGTCCGTGCGGAAGGATGCGCACGAGCGACTCGTTCGTCGCCTCGATAATGCGGGCGGTCGTCACTTGCGCCGTGATCTGATGGCGCTGGAGCATCCCGTCAAGCAATGACTTGATTGATTCCATACAAATGGATCGCTTTTTCAATCCTAACCCTGCCGGTATTCGCAAATATCGGCAAAGTCACAGTATTTACAATGGAATCCGGGGGTCGGGCCAAAATTGCTCCTTCGAATTCCATTCACGCGGTCCAGAATCTTTTCTTGAAGGCGAAGCAGATCCTTTTCGTCTCCAATGAACGAAACCTGCGAGTTATCCTCCAGGTAATGGTACGTTAATTTTACTGGTTTGAGACCAAAAATATTTTTTGCCGCCATCTGGTACAAAAGCAGCTGTTCCTTGTCGGACGCGTCTAGCTTGCCGTCCTCCTTCGGGGTGCCGGTCTTGTAATCGATGATCTCCACGCCGCCGTCAACCGCGTCCACGCGATCGATGCGGCCCTTGATTACCGCGTCGCCGATTTTTAACGTAAAATCCTGCTCGAGAAATCTTGGGTTCGGAGGATGTTCGACGAGAAACGCGTAAAAGGCACGGAGTTGACCGCGGCCTCGCTTGCGGTACTCCTCGCGCTGAGCGTCATCCGTATACCAGTCATCCTGCCATGCGTCCGAATACATGACGAGCAATTCGTCGAGCGACACGGGCAGACCATCCGCGACCGTCGATGGCGCGCCAAACAGACTCCCCTGTTGCACCCCCGCGCGCTCCAGCCATCGGAGGAAGAAATCATGAAGCGCGTTGTGCATGGTCTTTCCGAATGAAAATGTCCATTTTCCAAACACGGGAATTTTGAGGATATGCGCGAACTTGTACTGAAGCGGGCAGGTTCGGAACGCCGAAAGCTGCGTAAACGAAAACTGCTTTGGAAGATGAATGACAACGGGCGACTCGATGGAATCGACCGGTGATATGTCCTTAGCGAACGGATCGCGTTTGGCGGCTTCCTTCCCTTCCGGTTTGTCGAAACCGAGCTCGCTGAGAAAGCGCGACAGCTTGCGCTTGCGCGCGCCTCCGTAATCGTCAGCCGACGTGAGGTACACATGCTCCTTCGCGCGAGTCATCGCGACGTAGAATAATCGGCGTTCTTCTTCCAGGTGCCAGTCATCACCCTCGTCCGAAATGGCATTTTGGATAATAAGCCCGCTTGGAAGCGGGATTGCCTCCGTGCGCGACACGGATGGAAAACGCTGATCAATCATCGAAATCACGAACACGAATCGAAATTCCAGCCCTTTCGACGCGTGCACGGTCATCACCCGAACCATTTCCGGTCCCGTGTCCGGATCGAACTGCAAGGCGCCCTCCTCGCCAGCCTCCCGCTCGACCGCGAACTCATCGAGAAAGTTCTTCAAAACCGGATGGTCATGCATTTCCTCGAATCGCTTGACGCGTTCGAAAAACTGCTGAAGATACCGAAATCCCTCTTGTTTCTCCCGTTCGGGGAGTTGATTCAAGTAATCGACGAACCCGGCTTCCCGAGCAATGGTGACGAACAATTCCGAGATATTTTTCGTGGAAACAAGCATGCGAAATCGATCGAGTTCCGCATTCAGTTCCTGTAATTGGACGGCCGTTTCTTCCCCTAACGATGTCAGGATCGTCGCGAACCGGCAGGCTTCGGAAAGCGATTTCCCCTTGCGACTGGCATAGCGTGACAGTTCGGCGACTGCGTCGGGTGAAATCTTTCGCATGGGGTGCGTGAGTACGCGATAAAATGACGGCCCGTCATAGGGCGCGAGAAGCACGCTCAGGTAGGCGACCAGGTCCAGAATGACTGATTTCGCGTAAAGCCCGCGCAACGCCATAAACTGGTATGGAACTCGGTGACGGTCCAGGGCCGCCAAAAACGGGACCGCCGCGTCGTTCGATCGCGTGAGAATCGCGAAGTCATTCCAGTTCGCATTCGGATAGGCGGCCTTCAATTCCAAGATCTTTGTCGCGACGGCCTCGGTTTCTTCGTCGAGCGTCGACAGATGCAAGTGACCGACGACGCCTTCGTCGTCACGCGACGAGACGAGTCGCTTATCAAGCTTCCCCTGCGCCTCGAGTCGCCTTGGGTTATTCGCCTGAATGAAGCGATGCGCATGATCGAGAATCTGTTGGACGGAACGGTAATTATTGATGAGGACGACGCGCTTCGCGTCCGGATAATCCGTTTCAAATTGCATGATGTTCGCAAGCGATGCGCCGCGGAACTTGTAGATGGATTGATCGTCATCGCCGACCACGGTGAGGTTGTCGGCCGGGGCGGCAATCAGCTTCACGATTTCATATTGCGCGCCATTCGTATCCTGGAACTCATCGACGAGAACGTGCGTGTATCGACGGTGAAGCTCATCAAGCACGCGCGGCCGTTCGCGTAACAGCCGCAGCGCGTACAGAAGCAGATCGCCGAAATCCATGGCGTCGTTTTCCAGCAAGATTTGTTGATAGGTGTGATACGCCCCGGCCAGCTCGCGCACGCGCGCGGCATCTTCCCCCTCGCAGTCGTCAGCAAACGCCAGATACTGGTCCGCGGTGATGGCCGCGTCCTTCGCGCGCGAAAAGTGCGTGAGCAGGCCGCGCAGATATTTTGTCGGGTTCCCGAGCGGCCGGTAATGGTCGAGTGCAAATTGGTCGAGCGAACGGCGCGCAAGCAACCAGCCGTCGAGCTCGCTCACCACGCAAAAGTCGCGCGACAGTCCAATCTCGGCCGCGTACTCGCGCAGGAGCTTCTCGCAGAACGCGTGGAACGTCGAAATCTGGAGCTCCACGTACCCGTACGGCAGCAGCTGGTCCACGCGCTCCTCCATTTCCCCGGCCGCCTTGTCCGTAAACGTCAACGCGAGAATGTTCTGCGGTTTGGCGATCCCCTGCTCGACAAGCCACGCGATGCGGCGCGTAATCACGGTTGTCTTCCCGGTCCCGGCCCCGGCCACGATCAAAAGCGGGCCGTTTTTGTGCGTAACGGCCATTGCCTGCTGTTCATTGAGGTTGGCGAGCAGGTCGGACATAATGGCGTCATCTTACCATGAAAAAATCGGCTGCCCGCCCAGGTGGAAAAAACATGACCGCCGAGGGCGGTCATGTACATTATTCGGATTTGGGCGCGATCATCGTCCGATGCTTTCGCTTGAGCGCGACCTTGTGACGCGCGAGCTCGCGTTCGAGCGCGGCCGCGGCGTTGGCGAATGACACGTCGTCAGTGTGACGGACGTCCGTCAGCGCCTGGCGGGCCCGCTCCTTGGCTTCCTCGATCTTTTCGAGCTCGAGTTCCTCGGCGCGTTCGGCCGTATCCGCAAGAATCACAACCTCCCGTCCCGAACGAACCTCCAGGAAACCGGTTGATGCCGCGAGGAAAATTTCCTCTTTGTCCTTTTTTAGTCGAATCTCTCCGGAACGCAGGTTGGTCACAAGCGGAACGTGATTCGGAAGCACCGTAATCTCGCCGCTCTCCGTCATCGTGGTCACCGAATCAACGACGTCTTCATAGACGACGCGTTCGGGCGTGACGATTTTAAGTGAAATTTTTGTCATACGCCGAGAGGTCGAGATAACATCCCTTAAGCCGCTACCTCGTCAATGCCGCCCTTCATGTAGAACGACTGTTCCGGCTTTTCATCGTGCTTGCCGTCGAGGATTTCCTTGAACCCGCGTACCGTGTCGGCGAGTTTCACGTACTTGCCCGGAGTGCCGGTAAACTGTTCGGCCACCGAGAATGGCTGCGAAAGGAACTTTTGGATTTTGCGTGCGCGCGTGACGGTCAGTTTGTCCGCATCCGAAAGCTCGTCCATGCCGAGAATGGCGATGATGTCCTGAAGGTCCTTGTAGCGCTGCAGGATCTGTTGCACGCCGCGCGCGACGTCATAATGTTCCTGGCCCACGATCAGCGGGTCGAGAATCGTCGAGGAGGAGTCGAGCGGGTCCACGGCCGGATAGATGCCGAGCTCCGTGAGCGCGCGAGAAAGAACCACGGTCGAGTCAAGGTGGCCGAACGTGGTGGCCGGCGCCGGATCCGTAAGGTCGTCAGCCGGCACGTACACGGCCTGAATGGAGGTGATGGAACCCTTGTTCGTCGAGGTAATGCGCTCCTGAAGCGCTCCCATTTCCGTGGCGAGGTTCGGCTGGTAACCCACGGCCGACGGAATGCGCCCGAGCAGCGAGGAGACCTCGGAACCGGCCTGCGTGAAACGGAAGATGTTGTCGATGAAAAGCAGCACGTCGCGCCCTTCGTCGTCGCGGAAATACTCGGCGAGCGCAAGGCCGGTGAGCGCGACGCGCGCACGGGCACCCGGCGGCTCATTCATCTGTCCGAACACGAGCGACGTTTTTTCAAGGACGCCCGATTCCTTCATTTCCATGTATAGGTCGTTACCTTCGCGGGTGCGTTCTCCGACGCCCGCGAACACGGAATAACCGCCGTGCTCGGTCGCAATGTTGTGGATGAGCTCCTGGATAAGCACGGTCTTTCCCACGCCGGCACCGCCGAACAAACCGGTCTTTCCTCCCTTGAGGAACGGACAAATGAGGTCAATGACCTTGATACCGGTCTCAAACACCTCGAACTTCGTGGATTGCTCAGCGAAATCCGGCGCTGAGCGGTGAATCGGGTCGCGGCGCTTGCCTTTGATTTGCGGCATATTGTCCACGGGGTCACCGACCACGTTGAACATGCGGCCGAGCGTTTCCGGACCGACCGGAACCGAAATCGGTTTGCCCGTGTTTTCAACCTCCGTGCCTCGCACGAGCCCGTCCGTCGAGGACATGGCAACGGCGCGAACCACGCCGCCGCCAACGTGCTGTGCCACCTCAAGCGTAAGCACGTAGCCATCCGGCCTGGTCACGGTGAGCGCGGTGTTGATGGCAGGAAGTTCCGAGTCTTCGAAACGGACGTCTACCACCGGTCCGATGATTTGAGCGATGATTGGTTTCATACTAGGCGTTCTCAAGTGCGGCCTTTCCGCTTGAAATTTCAGCTATCTCCTGGGTAATGCCCGCCTGGCGAGCTTGGTTAAAGGTGAAGGTTAAGGCGTCGATCATTTCCTCGGCCGCGTCCGAGGCGCTTCGCATCGCCATCATGCGCGCCGAGTGCTCGGAGGCCGCGGACTCGAGCACCGCCTGGTATAGCATGGTTTCGACCAGCCGTGGCAGCATTTTGTCCAACACGGCCCGCGGACTCGGTTCGAACGTATATTCCGTCTTATGATCGACTTCCTTGCCGACATCATTTTTCTGCCCGACTTCGCCGACCTCCTTAGTCCCTTTTGGTTCGCCGAGCGGAAGGAGGTCAAGGATGATCGGCTTTTGCGTGAGCGCGCTCACGAAGTCCGTGTAGGCGAGAACGACCTTTTGGTACGTTCCCTTCGCGTATTCATCGACCACCATCCGTCCGATTGGGAGCACGTCCTCAAAGCGGGGGTTGTTGGTGACGTCCGTGAACGAGGCTAGAATTGGCTTGTTAGCGCGTCTCATGGCATCCGCGCCGCGTTTGCCAATGGTGATCGCGGATATGTTGACGTTTTCTCCGAGGGCATGGATCGCCTGAATTGTTTTGCGGATCATGTTGGAGTTGAATCCTCCGGCCAGCCCGCGATCCGATGTCAGAAGAATGAGCAAAACGTCCTTTACCTCCTCATGCCGCCGAAGAAGCGGGTGCGCCGACGTGTCCGTTACGGACCCGATGGCAAGCACCGTATCCCAAGCCAGCCGAGCGTAAGGCCGCGTGCCAAGCACGGATGAGACCGCCTTGCGCATCTTACTGCCAGCGACCAGCTCCATCGCCTTGGTGATTTTGCGGGTGTTTTTGACCGACTTGATGCGCCGTTTGATTGCGCGCGTTTGCAGCGCCATAGGTTACGGCTGGAACGCTTCAATTTTTTCCTTGAGCGCGGCGACAATTTCATCGGTGAGCTCGCGCTTTTCCCTGAGATCCTCGAGGACCTTCGCTCCGGAAGAACGCATGTATTCGAGGAATGATTCCTCCCACGTTCGAATGTCTGCCGCCTCAATTTGGTCCAGGTACCCGTTCGTAACCGCGAACAATGACGCGACCTGCTCTTCAAACGGCAGCGGTCGATATTGGGGCTGCTTTAGAATTTCCGTCAGGCGACGGCCGCGCTCGATTTGGGCGCGGGTGCGTTCGTCCAGATCGGTCGCAAACTGCGCAAACGCCTCGAGTTCGCGAAACTGCGCGAGTTCCAGGCGAAGCTTGCCGGCCACCTTCTTCATGGCCTTGGTCTGGGCCGCCGAACCAACGCGGGAAACGGACAGTCCTACGTTGAGCGCCGGCCGGATGCCTCGGTAAAAAAGATCCGTTTCAAGATAAATCTGACCGTCCGTGATGGAAATCACGTTGGTTGGGATGTAGGCGGATACGTCTCCGGCCTGCGTTTCAATAATTGGGAGTGCCGTGAGCGAACCGCCGCCATTCTTTTCGTCGACACGCGCGGCGCGTTCAAGCAGACGGGAGTGCAGATAAAACACATCGCCCGGATACGCCTCTCGGCCAGGCGGCCGGCGCAGGAGCAGCGAGACCTCGCGGTACGCCCAGGCGTGCTTCGACAGGTCATCATAGATCACGAGCGCGTCCTCGCCCTTGGCCATGAAGTACTCGCCGATGGTGCAGCCCGCGTACGGGGCAATGAACTGCATGGAGGCGGGGTCAGAGGCACCAGCCAGCACAACGGTCGTGTATTCCATGGCACCGGCTTCCTCAAGCTTTGCGACGATCTTGGCGATCTTCGATTCCTTCTGGCCGATTGCAACGTAAATGCATTTTACGTTCTGACCCTTCTGGTTGATGATCGTGTCAATGGCAATGGCCGTTTTTCCGGTCTGACGGTCGCCGATGATCAGCTCGCGCTGGCCGCGACCGATCGGGATCAAGGAGTCGATCGCCTTGATGCCGGTTTGGAGCGGGACGCCGACCGACTTGCGGGCCATGACGCCCGGAGCAAGCTTTTCGATTGGGAACGTTTCCGTCGCGTTGATCTTTCCCTTCCCGTCGACCGGGTTGCCGAGCGGATCGACCACGCGGCCGACAATGGCATCCGAGACCGGGATGGAAAGAATGCGGCCGGTGGTTTTTACCGTGTCGCCCTCCTTGATTTTCGTTGCCTCGCCGAGAATGATGGCACCGACCGTCTCCTCCTCAAGGTTGAGAGCGACACCGAACACGTCGCCTGGGAACAAAAGCATTTCCGACGACTGAACGTCCGAAAGTCCGGAAATACGCGCGATGCCGTCACCGACCGAAAGCACGGTACCGACCTTTTCTTCCTTCGTCTCCGACTTGAACGTCGCGAGTTGGGATTTTAGCGCTTCGATGATGTCGTTTTTTGTAGCCATATTATTCAGCAAGGGTTCGCTTCAATCTCTCAAGCTGTCCCGCGATCGATCCGTCGAGCACGCGGTCATTCATGCGCAGTCTCATGCCTCCGATGAGGTCCGGATTCACGATTTCCTTTACGGGCGCCGCGGCGGCTTCCTCGATGGCCTTGCGCGTCGCCGCCTGCAGCGGATATGCCGTCTCGGCGACGACCGTCGTGGTCAGTCGTCGGATGACGTCGCGGACGCGTCCGAGCTCCCCGCGCCTCGCGAGTTCCCGGATGAGCTCGCCGGCAATCGTTTTCAACTGCCTTTCCGACTTCCCTTCGCTTGCCTGCACGATGGCGTCCGTCCATTGTTTGGTTGAGACCTTCATATTAGGTCAGCTTCCGCACAACCTCTTCCGCAAGCGACGCCGCCTTTTTGTCATCCACGCCCTCGGTCAGAATTTTTTTCGCGGCCGACACGGCGATCTCTATCATTTCCTTGCGAGCCTCCCGCAACATGGCTTCCTGTTCGCTCTTCAGCTGCGCCTTGCCGCCCACGATCACCCGCTCGACTTCGCGCCTGGCCTTTTCGACCGTGTCTGCCTTGAGTGCCTCCGCGTCCGTACGCGCCATTTCCATGACCTTCGCGGCTTCGGCGCGCGCCTCCGAGACAACCTGCTTGCGCTCGTCCTCGAGAGCCGCAACGCGCCTTTCCACATGCTCCGCGTCCTTCATGCTTTTTTCGATGCGCTCGGATCGCTCGTCAAGCATCCTCAGGATCGGCTTGTACGCGAACTTCCACAACACGAGCAGCACGATGAGAAAGTTTACGAGCTGCGCGACAAAAATTCCGCCGTCGATGCCAAGCGTGCCAAGCGCGCCCGTCGGTTCCGCGACCTCGGTCAATTCGTTGGTTTCCATGTTTGTTGGTTCAGCAGACATACGTTTCGATTATTCCGCAAGCGACAGGTCCGCAATCGTGCGGGCCTGGGTGCCTGAGGGCCTTCCCGCCTTACAGCGTGAAAGACACGACGAGCGAGTAGATGGCGATGGCCTCGGCAAACGCCATGCCAAGCAACATCGGAACGAACAGCTTGCCGGAGGCTTCCGGATTGCGTCCGATCGCTTCCATGGCCTTGAGGCCGATGAGTCCGATCGCGAGCGCCGGGGCGAAACCGCCGACCGCCATCGTGATGCCCTTGGTAAGCGTAACGATCATTTCCGCGTCCATATCAATTGGAGTTAGGAATTAGGATTTAGGAGTAAGGACTGGATGCAATCGAGTCCTTGCGCCTACTCCCTAGTGGTGAGCGGCTTCCGTGGCGCGTTGTCCTTCATCGTGTTCTTCTCCGTGCGCTTCCGTCGCGACCGTAAGGTACGCGAGGGTCAGCATGGAGAAAACCGTCGCCTGAATGATCCCGACGAGCAATTCCAAGAACATGAACGGCAACGGAAGAACATAGGCGAACAACCCCAGAATCACGGTCAACAATACCTCTCCCGCGAAGATGTTCCCGAACAAACGAAGGGAGAGCGAAAGGACCTTGGCGATTTCGGAGACAATTTCCAGCAGGCCGACGCCGAATTCGATCACCGCGACGATTACGGCCATCGGTCCGTGCCTGAACGAGCGAAAAATGCCGCGCACGTTCACGAACTTGCTCACGTGATTCGTTACGCCGAGCGCGTAGACGCCGAACGCATGGCTCGCGAGTACCGCGAAAAGCGCGATCCCAAGCGTGAGGTTCAGGTCGCTCGCCGCCGGACGCAGGAGTGGTACGAGCTCACGCTCGCCATGGATCATTTCCCACACGCCGATGGAACCGGTGCCCGGGAGCAGCCCGATCCAGTTGGAAAACAGAATAAACAGGAAGATGGTCGCGACGAACGGAAAAAAAAGACGCGCGCGCTTTGCGTCGCCCGTGACCTTTTGGATTTCGGACAGCATGAATTCCACGATTCCTTCCGCGAGGTTTTGGAGCCCTTTTGGCACGAGCGCCTTCCGACGGCTGACGAGAAACGCGACGACGATGAAAAAAACAACGGCAATCCAGCCATTGACCATCGCGTTGGTGATGGGAAACGTTCCAATGTGGAAAATAGGTTCAGCCGCGGCCGGAGGAATCATCACACTATTTCTGGTTCAATTCTTGATATTTTTTTCCGTAAAACCGCGCCTTGCGAACAACCATGAAAACCGTCAGTGCCAGGGCAAGAGAAAAGCAGACGATGAGCAACTTTGGCTCCGTGCCATAGCGCGCGTCAAGCCATTTGCCGAGAAGCGCCGCGAGAACCGCTGGAACGGCGATGGTTCCGCTGAAGTCAGCGAAGATGCGCATGGCAAGGCGTTGGTAGGCGGCGTCTGAGCTCATAACGGGCCTGTGGATAGGCGCCGAAAGTATACGCAGGATCCGGTCGAAGGTCAAGACAAATAAAAAAAGATCGGGGATTGGACCCGATCGGCTCAGTTGAAGAGCCAGTTGAGGAAGCTCAGTGACCCTGTACAGACCAGGATCACGAAGCAGATCGCAACAGCGGCGATCTTGATGAGCCTGCCCCAGTCCTGTGGGGGCAAAGCGCCGTGGCCGCCGTGCGCGTCCAGGTCCGTCGGCTCGTCGTCGAGCTCGCGGACCTCTCGGACCGGACCAGTGGAGGCCGGCGCGACGCGCGGGTCCATCGGCTCGTCGGCCGAGGACTGCTCGGGAGACGCGACCGGAGGCGAAGCGCCACCCGCCGCGGCTCCACCGGCCCAGGCGGATCCATCGAACAGGGCCCGCGCCACAGGCGCCTGCGCCGGAGGCGACTGTTGGGCTGGAGGCGCCTGCTGGTGCTGGCGCGCGTTTGCCCGGGCGGCATCAGTGCCCAACGTCCCTTGCGGATGCGCACCCGTGTTCGTGAGCACCATCCTGGAAGGTATCGAGGTTATCGGGGGAGCCTGGATCTCAGCCGGCGCGTCTTCCGTCGGCGTCGCGTTGATCTTGTGCCCGACCGCGAGGTAGCTCACAAGAAACAATATCTCGGCATCAGTGAGATCCTTGATCTCGTTCTTGAGCCGGCCGATGACGAGCCCGCTATCCTTCTCGGCAAGTTCGTCCGTCCGGCGGACGATCCTTGTCACGCGAGCGGTCCGCTTGGGATCTTCGTTGCCAGAGGCTGCGTTGAGCGCGATCACGAACTGAGCCCAGAGGCTCACGTCGCCGCTGGTTCCGAAGAAGGTGACGCCGGCCATGCCGACGGCCTTCTCGGGCATGAAACCCGACCCGCTCAACAAAGCCTCCGCCATGGCCTTGATGCCTTCTTCCTGTGACATTTCGACTCCGTTCTGCGCACATGGATTGAGCGACAGAAGGGACGAGCATGCCAGAAAATTGGCATTTTGTCAAGCAGACCATGACAGGAATTCAGACATAATTGCGTTTGAAATCTAGCCGATTCGTTGTCCTGACTGCTTGACAATGGCCGTATTTCCTGATAGCGTACGTCCTCGGCCTGCGGCGTCCTGCCGTTTGGACTCGAGGGATTCACAACCCGCGAAGAGGAGTACTTCGCCATGACAAGATCGCATCGTGCACCACGAACTCCCGCCAACGCGGGCCTCGTGTCCCTGCTCAATTCCCACCTGGATCTGTTCCGGGCCTTGGGGTTCCACGTCGACACCGGACGGATCGGCGACCCCGAGCATCCGTCCGTCGAGATCGTGCCCGGCCTGATCTGGACGCGCGAGGACAACGTCACCCACTGGCTGCCGGTGGACGACACGCTCGCCGCGCAGCACTTCAAGGAGTTGCGCAAGCGCGGTCGTCACTACGACGTCGCCTTCCAGGTCCGCGGGATCACCGCGGGAGAACGGTACGACCGGGCGGCCCAGTGTTCCTTGCCGCTCGACATGGAGAACCTCGACCTGCTGATCCGACCAGCAAGCGTCAACTGCACGACCAACGAAAAGGGCGAGTCCATCCTCCCCATCGGCACCCCCGTGGACTGCGTGGTGCTGTGGCGATACGAGAACGGGACGAAGTGCGCCGGGTACGCCCTCCCCTTCGACCTCGACGGAGCCTCCGAGAAGGGGTGGTTCCTCCTGAGCCAAGATCCCACTCGCCGCATCGCGGAGATGCGCCTGTTCCCGGTTCGGAGCTTCCGAGGCCGCGGCCGTCGCGAGCTGGTGGAAGGCCAGGCCTACCACCCGAGCGGGAAATTGATCGTCTGTACGCGGGCGATCGACTGGGAGCGCCAGGGCGACTACTACGTCGTCGAACGCGCGAACATCTTCGTCGCCGTGCCGCTCTCACAGGTCGACAGCGTGCCAAACGTCGTGACGACCTCGATCGCCGAAATCGAGGAAAAGCCGGAACTCGGTCCGGAAGAGTACGACTGCGGGGCCTACCGCGGGAACGTGTGGAGCGACCTCACCAAGTTCGGGGTCAAGCGCACGACGTCCTACGCCGATCTGAAGAAGGCACGCCGCCTGGTGGCAGCCGACAAGCACCCGGACAAGATCTCCCTGAAGTTCAAGAGGCTGATCCCGGACGAGACCCTCGAGGACATGGTCGCGGCCGCGGGGCTGCAATTCCCCATGATCCAGGCCGCCTTCGAGCGTGCGCTCGAGATCCGCGGCAACGACTGGGACGCGGTCGAGGAAAGCCTCGGCGACAGCACCCTCGAGCAGGTCCTCGATGGAGCAGGTCTGAGGAGCTTCCGCAACGCGAGGACGGGTGAGGATCTCCTGACCCTCGCGGTTGCCACGGCGCTCGGTGAGCCGTTCGACTGGAAGAACGACAACCACGTCGGTCTCCGTAGGAAGGCACTCACCCATCTGGCAAAGGCCGCGAGGGTCACCGAGCCCGACGACGAGGCGGCGGCGGACTCGCCGCCGGACGAGGCTCCCCCCGCGCCGACCCTCTGACGGGTCGAGCGCACGGCGGACACAGCAGTGTGTCCGCTATTTTATTTTGAAAACCAAAACGGAAACCTGTGTCGGTCCCCGTTATGGTGGCCTTCTAAATCCCGAACAGACGCTTGGCGTTCTCCGTCGTGACGTGCGCGACCTCCTCGGTCGGAATCCCCTTCAGTTCCGCGATCTTCGCTGCCACATATTCCACCATCCACGGCTCATTGCGTTCTCCCCGATGCGGAACCGGCGTGAGATACGGCGCATCGGTTTCAATCATCATGTGCTCGAGCG
>MGFA01000015.1 GCA_001791645.1 Candidatus Uhrbacteria bacterium RIFOXYB12_FULL_58_10 | reverse complement strand
GCCTGAGCGCAGGTGCCAGGCCCCGTTTTTTCATCCTGATGCCAACGGTTGACCCGCGGTCGACCAGTGACACGAGGAGGAAAGATCCTTTGACACACCCAAGAGAAGCCTGGCTCCTGGCCGACCTGTTCATGGGCGACCAGGGCAAAGGGACGACGGTGGACTACCTGGCACGCCTGCGAGGCGCGCACACGGTGGTCCGCTTCAACGGCGGCGCGCAGGCCGCGCACCACGTGGTCGGGCAGGACGGCCAGCTGCACCGCTTCCAGCAGTTCGGATCGGCCACGCTGGTCCCGGGCGTCGCGACGCACCTCACGCGCTTCATGGTCCTGTCCCCGTGGAACATGCTCGAGGAAGAGGAGCGCCTTGCGCGACTCGGCGTCACGGACGCGTTCAAGCGCACCACGATCAGCGAGAACGCGCTCGTCATCACCCCGTGGCACGAGATCGCGAACCGCATGCGCGAGCGCGCGCGGGGCGTGGGACGGCACGGGAGCTGCGGCGCCGGGGTCGGCGAGACCGTGAAGGACTCGCTCGAGCTCGACCCGTCGCTCATCGTGCGCGTCCGCGACCTCGTCGGGGATGCGATCGCGCTGCGAGAGAAGTTCCTGCGGGTCCAGGCGTACAAGCTCGAGCAGCTGCGCGCGGAAGGCGTGCTCGCCAAGTGCACGCATCTGCGCGACGCGGTCCACGACATCGACGACCTGTTCTACCCGAGCGTGGTCGACGAGTACCTGTGCCTGCTCGCACCGTTCCTCGAACGCGCCCGGATCGTTCCGGACGCGTACCTCGGCGAGATCCTCGCCCGCCCTGGCACGGTCATCTTCGAGCCCGCGCAAGGCGTGCTCATCGACGAGTGGCGCGGATTCCACCCGTACACCACCTGGTCCACCTGCACCCTCGACAACGCCGACGCGCTGCTCGAGGAGCACGGGTACGCCGGCGAAGTGCATCGGCTCGGCATCGTCCGCGCGTACGGCACCCGGCACGGCGCCGGCCCATTCGTCACCGAGGATGCGGGCCTCTCCGTACGCGTGCCCGACGCGCACAACGGCCAGGACGGCTGGCAGGGCGTGTTCCGCGTCGGCTGGTTCGACGCCGTGGCCGTGCGATACGCCATCGCGTGTATCGGCAAGCTCGACGGTCTGATCGTCACCTGCCTCGACCGCCTGAAAGACGAGGCCGAGTGGAAGATCTGCACGGCCTACGACACGGGCCGCGACATCCAGCTCGGGCCGTTCAAGGACCTCGAATACCAGGAGGCACTCACCCGCCGACTGTTCGAGGCCGTGCCCAGGTACGGGGTCTCGACCCGCGCGTCGACGCAGGAGGAACGCGTCGCCGAGCACGTGGCCGCCATCGAGCGCGAGCTCGGCCTCCACGTGTGGATCACCTCCCACGGCCCGACCGCCAACGACAAGCGCCTCACCGCGCACTTCGGGCTTTGACTGCCCACCCCCAACGTAGCCCTGCACAGTGCGAAGTGGGGTCTTTATCCAAGCCGCCCATGAGGTCATGGACGGCTCGGAAGAAGAATAAACGTCAGCGAGGTGTCTAATGGCAGTGTTCTGCACTCGTCGTACTTTAGAAGGCCTGATCGTCCCGAGGATCGGAACGTGGGCCTTTCTCGGCATCGACCTTCAGTCGACGTTCTGCAAGCCGTACCCGCTCGGGGTCGACGGCTGCAACGAGCAGTTCGGGCACATCCTCCGTCTGATGCGCAAGTTCCCCGTGAACCGCCGCATCGTCACGCGGGACATCCATCCGTGGGGTCACGTCTCGCTCGCGAGCTCATTCATCGGGTACGCGAAGTTCCACGACCTAACGCTCTCGGAGGTACTCGCCTGGACGGAAAACCGCATCGCTGCGCACGCGCTGTTCACGCTCGCGGAGCTGATCGAGTACCTGACGATCGTCGGTTTCCAGACCCTCTGGCCCGATCATGCCATCGAGGGCGAGGACGACGCGCGCATCTACGCGGACATCGAGCGCGAGTCCACGATCACCTGGAACAAGGGCAACCGTCCGCACCGGGACTCGTACTCGGCATTTCGCGACAATGGCGGTGACTCCACGCGCCTCGACGAGTATGAGCGCTGCCGCGGGATCACCACGAACGTGGTGACCGGATTCGTCTTCGACGTCTGCGATGGACTAAGTGGGCTCCACAGCCTCGAGTACGGGTTCGAGACCTACATGGTTACCGACCTGTCTCCGGCGATTACGCAGGAGGGCGCGGACGAGATGGCCGACAAGATCAAGGCCGCCGGCGGCCACCTCATCACCTCCGACCAGATCCGCGCCGCGGCCTGATCGGCCTTCCCGAGAACGTTCTCGGGTCTTTTCTCCGGATGCTCACACGCGGTGGGAATCCGAACGGAAGAACAGAGGAACTCATTCCATGGCAATAAACAGGCTTTGCGTTTTCGGCGGATCCCTCAATCCCCCGCACGAAACGCACGTCGAGGCGGCAACACGAGCAGCGCGTCGCTTCGACCGAACGCGCGTCGTCATCTGCGGCATTCGGCCGACCAAGGGATCGAACAACGCCGTGGACCCCGCGCACCGCGCGAACATGGCACGAATCGCGTTCGACGACATTCCAGGGGTCGAACTCGACCTGGACGACCTCGAACGAGACGAGTTCCTCCGGACGACCGATCTCGATCGGCTCTGGAAGAAACGGCTCGGTGGCGGATGGGAAGTGTGGCACATGATCGGGAGCGACCTGATCGTCGGCGGCGCGTCCGGCAGGTCCGAGATCCAAATGTCCTGGAAAGACGGAGCCCGCGTGTGGAACGAACTGAACTTCGTGATCGTTCCGCGCGAGGGATATCCGTTCACCGAAGCCGATCTCCCGCCGCATCGTGAAGTCATCGACGGCACGGGCCGTTCGGACGCGAGCAGCGACGCGCGTCTGGCATTCGCGCGTGGCGATACCGCGCCCCCGGGCGTACCGCCGCGCGTAGCCGCGTATGTCGTGCGGTTCGGCCTCTACAGCGCCGCACCCGGCGCAAAGCGCTTCGGTCGCCTGACGTTGCCAAGAAACCCGAACCTCTTCGTCATCCCGGCTGGGGAAAATGAACGGGCGAGGGCGATCATGGACGAAGTGAACCCTCACGGCGCGAATGACCCTGACGCCGTCGTGGCGATCGGCGGCGACGGGCACATGCTCGACGTCATCGGTTCCGTGCAACCCGGCATTCCGATCATCGGGATCAACGCGGGTCACCGCGGATTTCTGCTCAACGAGCTCACCGGTGAGGAATTCAACGCCCACGTCGCAAGTGGCCAGCCGTTCGATACGCACCTGCTCTCCAAGGTCGAGGTGGAGTTCCGACTTCCCGACGGAACGTGGGATCCAAAGAAACGATATGCGTTCAACGACGCGTGGCTCGAACGCGACAGCACGCAGACCGCCTGGATCCGCGTCGTCGCCGAGGGACAGAACCGACACGAAATCCCGTGCCTCGCGTGCGATACCGTGCTCGTGTCCACGCCGGCGGGCTCCACGGCCTATGCCCGTGCCATGGGCGCTCCGCCGCAACTCATCGACACGCCTGTGCTGCTCATCGCCGCGTCAGCCGTAGCCGATCCCGTCGGCTGGCACCACGCCATGGTACCGGACGATTCGACGGTCACCTTCAGGGTACTCGATCCCGCAAAGCGCCCCGTGCGAGCGGTGATCGACGGCATCCCCTACGGCCCGTGCATCGAGATGCGCGTCCGCCGAAGTCGCGTGGAAAGCGTGGAACTAGCCTTCCTCCCCGGCCGTTCGCTCGGCGCCAAGATCGCCGCGCTGCAGTTCCCATCCTGAACATCGGGAAGCCCCGCTTCCCTCTTTACTCGGCCCCCTCACGACCCGCGTGGGAGCGCCGAAAAAAGAAACGCCCTTTTCATGGAGGCATAATAATGCGTTGGATTCTCACGTCGCTCGCGGACGTAGACTTTTACAAGCTGACGATGCTTCAGCTGTACTGGAAGTTCCACCTCGCGGTGACCGGCCGATACGGATTCAAGAATCGTACCGTGCGCGTGCAGCTTGCGCGCAAGATCGGCGTGAAAGAGCTGCGACGCCAGTTCAGGCACGGGCGCACCCTGCGCTTCACGGACGAGGAGATCGCCTACCTCGCCGAGGTGAGCGAGAAACGCGGAGGTCTGTTCGAACCAGAGTTCCTGGAGTTCCTCCGCGGGCTCCAGCTCTCACCGATCCACGTCTCCCTCTCGGAGGACGGCACACAGCTGATCATCGAGACCCCGGAAGAAGCACGGCTCGTCGACTCAATGCTCTGGGAAACGCTCGTCATGAACATCGTGAACGAGCTGTACATCGAGGGCGAGAAGCACGAGCTAGGACTCACGGATGATGACCTCTGGGCCGAGGGCGACCGCAGGCTCACCGCCAAGATCGTCGCGCTCAACGAGGCGCACGACCGCGGCCTGCCCGTGCCGTTCATCGACTTCGGCACGCGCCGGCGCCGGTCGCTCGCATGGCAGGAGCACGTGCTCCGCCGCCTGATGGCCGAGCTGCGGCCCGGGCTGCTGATGGGAACCTCCAACGTCCTGCTCGCCATGCGCACCGGCCTCAACGTGGTCGGCACCATGGCGCACGAGTGCGACATGGCCTACCAGGGCATCTATCACGCCGAGGACAACGCGGCAGGCCGACTCGTGTCGCACGAGCGTATGCTCGACGACTGGTTCGCGCTCTATGGCGACATGCTGTCGATTGCGCTCTCCGACACCTACGGGAGCGAGTACTTCCTGCGCACGTTCGGCGAGGCCCGCGCGCGCGCCTGGAAGGGCCAACGCCAGGACTCCGGCGACCCGTTCGACTGGGGCGAGCGCTTTATCGCGTACTATCGCGAGCTCGGGATCGACCCGATCGCCAAGGTCGGCGTGTTCTCCGACGGCCTCGACGTCCGCAAGATGATCGCGCTCGCCGAGCGCTTCGTCGGCTGGATGACGTTCCAGTTCGGCTGGGGCACGGACCTCATGTTCGACATGGGGATCGATCCAATTTCGATCGTGGTCAAGCTGATGTGGTGCGCCGGGCACGACCTCGGCAAGCTCACCGACAACATCCAGAAGGCCATCGGCGGAGAAGCCGTTGTCACGCGCCTGGTAGGGCTCGCCGATTACCATGGGCATTTCTCCGAGGAATGCCGCGTCTGACGAGACACGTCTCGTCTCTTTTCTCCAGGCGTTGAACACATTGCGTGCTCAACGCCTCGAGGTGAAGATATGCCCATTCCCATGCTGATGGTCGGCGACTTCGGCAAGGACCTGGACGACGAGTTCGCCATGCTCCTTGCCGTTGCGCTCGCCAGGCGCGGATACGTCCGCCTGCTCGGCGTGATCGCGAACCTGAATCCAGCGCTCGAACGCGCGCGCCTTGCCAAGGGAACGCTCGAGGCGGTTGGCTTCGGACACGTCCCCGTGTCCGTCGGGATGTCCGTCACCATGGACGGCCGGACGCCGAGCCACGAGACCGACGTTTCCTATCTGGCCGATGCCAGCCGACTGTTCGGCGACGGACAGGAACTGTTGCGCCGGGTTCTCACGGATTCCGCGGAACCCGTCACGCTCGTGCTCAACAGCGCGCTCACGGACGTGGTCGCCTTCATCAAGACGGATGCTGACCTGTTCCTGAGACGGGTCGGGCACGTCGCCATCATGGGCGGCGTGCGCGTGACCGATGACGGGCACCTGATCCCGGACGACGCGGCGAACAACGAGTTCGATCTGCCGGCCGCGGAGTTTATCTACCGCTGGCTGCGGGACAACCGCGTGCCGACCACGGTGCTCATGCGTGAGGCAGCCTACGTCTGCCAAATGGTGGCGTGGATGCCGGTGATGCTCGCGGAGCTCGGCCATCCGGTCGGCCTCGCGCTGGCGCGAAGGCTTCCTCTGGCCATGGACGAACTGTGGCAGGCGGTTCACGCCGAGCCCGGATCGACAGTTCGCGGAAGGCTTCCGGTCTCCCGCACGCGCGACTGGTATGTTCGCACGTCCATGTGGGAACAGGACCCCGGGATTCCGGGCGACCAGCCGGCATGGCCGTTCGTGCAGACGTTCCGGCTCTACGACCCGATGAACGTCCTCGCGGCCGTGCCCGAGCTTGCGAGACGCTTCTACGACCCAGAACGATTCGAAATCAACGGAGTCACGCACCGCGTCATCGGGCGCGTCCGTGGCAACCACTGCGTCCACGACCCAAACGACCTGCGCGGTGCGCTCGCGCACTACATCAGGGAGGCACTGGAATGTTCAATCTGATTGACACCGACTTTTCCGGCTTTCTTCGGCTCGAACGCTGGCAGAAGCCCGGTTCCAAACACACGATGCTCGTGGTGCGTACCACGGACTCGGTCTCGGGCCTGCTGTACGACCCTGCCAATGATCGCGTGTGCCTGGTTCGACAGAACCGCGCACCCATGGTGCGCGACGACAACACGGAGGGACTGATCGTCGAGCTCATCGCAGGACGGTTCGACCGCGTGGTCGGCGCCAAGGCGTTGTTCGTCGCAGAGGCCAAGGAAGAGGCCGGTGCGAACATCATGGAAGCCGACGTGACCCTGCTCAATGAAGGCCGTCCCCTGGCTCCTTCGCCGGGTGTGCTCACGGAGCGCTGCATCCTTGCGTTCGCGGAGATTCGGGAGGACCAACTCGATCCGGGTGAAACGTTCGGGGTCGCGGCCGAGAACGAACGCACGCACCGCGTCTGGATGTCCACTCAGGAATTTCTGATCGGCCCGCACGACGACCTGCGCGTGTACGCGCTTGCACGCGAGCTCGAGTGCCGACTTCTTCGAAGGCCGCAACACCTGGGACGCTAAGCGTCCTCTCTTTTCCCGAGCCGTCCAGGCAACTGGACCGCTCGGACCAAGGAGACAGCCATGACCATGCCCCTGCGTCTCACTCTTGTCCGCCATGGCGAGAGCGAGGGCAACGTCGCGCACCATGCTTCGCTGCGCGGCGACGACTCGTGCTTCACGGCCGAGTTCCTCGAGCGCCACAGCCGTACCTGGCGGCTCACGGAACGCGGGCGCGAACAGGCGCGCGCCACGGGCGAATGGATCCGTTCCAACAACCCACCCTATTCGCACTATTTCACGTCGGACTACTTCCGCGCGCGAGAAACCGCCGCCCTGCTCGGCCTCGAGAACGCCCAGTGGCGCGTGGATTTCTACCTGCGCGAGCGTGACTGGGGCGACCTCGACGTGATGTGCCATCGCGACCGCTTGGCACGCTTCGCCGAAAACATAGAACGGCGAGCCATCAACGGATTCCTGTGGTGTCCGCCGAACGGCGAAACCATGGTGGAAGTGTGCGGCCGCGTGGATCGGATGCTCGACACCCTGCACCGGGAGTGCACGGACGGCCGCGCCATCATCGTGTGCCACGGCGAGGTCATGTGGGCGTTCCGCATGCGTCTGGAACGACTGACCATCGAGGATTGGAACGCGCTCGACGCGTCCGAGAATCCATGCGACCACATCTACAACGGCCAGGTGGTCGAATACTCGCGGGTGCACCCAGAAAATCCGAACGATGTCCGCAACGCTCCCATGTGGCGCCATTCGACCTGCCCGAGCGACCTCGGGAGGTCATCGAACGTCTGGCGGCCCATCGTCCGTCGCACCTTCTCCAACGCAGACCTGCTCGCCTCCATCTCGTAGCGGAGGCCTCTTTCCTCGAGCCGCCGACACCCCGTCGACGCTTCGAATGAGGATCGCATGGACACCCAAAAGCCCCAGATCGCGCATGGCAATGGCCAGATGCGCGCCCAGTCGATCAGCCTCATGTGCAGCTCGCGGACCCGGTGTAACGCCGGATGCCGCTTCTGCATCTCGCGGACCACCCCCGAGGCAGAAGTCACGCCGTGCAACGCGGGCGACATCGCCTTCTGCAACGAGCGCCGGCTTCGCGTCGGCCTCCGATATGCCGAACGGCTCGGCGCCACGCACGCGATTCTCACCGGCAAGGCCGATCCGACCCAGGAGACGCCGGAGTACCTGACCTGGCTGGTCAGTACCGCGCAGGAATACCTCCCTCTCGTGGACATGCACACGAACGGCTGGCTCCTGCACACAGGCAAACTGCGCGAGCAACTGCTCGAACAGCTTGTCGACGCCGGGCTCACCATGGTGAGCTTCTCGCTCGCGTCGTTCGACGAGGCGCAGAACCGCGAGCTCATGGGCATTCGCAAGAGCGCGGCCGAGCTCATTCCGATCGCGCGCGACCTTGGCCTGCTCGTGCGCTGCTCGCTCGTGATGAGCGATCTCGGCGTGAAGGACGCGGCAGGCGTGCTCGACTACGTTCAGCGGGCCGGCAACCTCGGCGCGCACCAGGTGGTCGTCCGCGAAGTGTGGCGACCGAAGGTATACGGCGCGTGGAACGCGGGCGTGTACGAATGGAGCCACGCCCACGCGGTCGAAGTCGCGCCGATCCAGGACGAGTTCATCCGCATGGCCTCCGAACTCGAGAACCAGTACGGCCTCCAGCAGCGCGACCCACTCCCGTGGGGAACCCCGGTGTTCGTGGTCGGCGGGAACTTCAAGGACCCAGCCCACGGCGTGAACCTGACCTTCTCATGCACTGAGGAAGGAACGAGCGGCAGCGTCCTGAAGTCCATCGTGCACAAGCCAGACGGCCACGGGTATCGCAACTGGGACCACAACGGCGAGAGCCTCTACTAGGGGAGATACAACCCGCCCCTCTCCGTATGCCAAGGCATACGGATCTTTCCTCGAGTCCTTGAGCACATCCCGTGTTCGAGGCCTCAAGACAAAGAAATGCTCATTCATCGGAGACAACATGCGACTCGTAAAAATCGGTCTCGGAAACGTCGACCCCACGGTCGGTGCCTTCGAGGACAACGTCAATCGGATTCTCGTCCAGGCGCGTGCGATGGCAGCCGAGGGCTGTCATGTGGCTGCCTTCGGTGAGCTGTCCGTATCTGGCTACCCGTGCGAGGACCTGGTTCAATGGGCGGCCTTCGTCGACCAGCAGGGCAAGGCGCTCGACAACCTGGTCGCGAGCCTCGACGACACGTTCCGAAACACGGTGCTCGTGGTCGGCCTCACGGTCCACCTAGACGGCAGCCTGTACAACGTCGCGGCCATTATCGCGGGTGGTCGAATCGTCGGAATGGTTCCAAAAGAGAACCTCCCGGACTACAACGTGTTCTACGAGGGCCGGACCATCACCCCTGGCTCGATCGGCATGAGCGCAAAGATCCGGAACATTCCGATCGGCGACATGATCTTCGAGTTCGGCTTCGGAAGGATGGCAACGCAGGTCTGCGAGGACATCTGGCGCCCCGACGGCCCCATGGTTCGGCGCAACTTCAGCGGCGCCGAGCTCGACGTGAGCATCAATGCCTCGCCGTTCCGACTCGGCGCCCGCCAGACGCGCCACGAGATGATCTCCACGCGGGCCGCGGACAACCTGACCACGGTGGCGTACGTCAACCTCGTCGGCGCCCAGGACAGCCTGGTATTCGAAGGGGGCGGATACGTCAACCAGTGCGGGCGAATGATGCTCGATTCCGAACGCGGCCGCGAGGGATACCAGACACAGGTGGTCGACCTCGACCGCGTGCGCCGCATGCGAATGGAAAACACCACCTGGCGCCACGCGCGCGACCAGTACCTCGGCGCCCACAAGCCGGTCCCCGTGGTAACCGACGACATCCTGAGGAAGGTCGCTCCGCCGAACGGCGCGCTGCCATACCCGTTCCCGAAGAACCGGAGCTTCTTCCTTCCCGAGGCGGACTCGCCCCGCGCCAGCGCGCGATACGAGTACTTCCAGGACCTGGAGATGGTCATCGGCATCGGCATGATGGGATACTTCCGCAAGACCGGCGCGTTCAAGCGGATCCTCATCGCACTCTCCGGCGGGAAGGACTCGTGCCTGACGCTCATGCTCGCCCACAAGGCGGTATGCAAGGAGGCCGACCGGCGCAAGCTCGCGGACGACGAACGCGCGGCGTTCATCAGGGACATGGTCTGGTGCGTCGACATGCCGAGCGACCACAACAGCACGGAGACGCGCGGGATCACGAAGCGGATCTGCGATGACCTCGGCGTCACGCTCAAGGTCTCGCCCATCCAGGAGGCGGTGGAAAAGGAGCGCCGGGCGCTCATGGCCTTGCTCGGCGTCTCGAGTCTCAAGCGCAATACCGAGCAGAATATCCAGGCTCGCGTGCGCGGCGAGCGCATGCAGAACATCGCCAACGAGACGGGCGGCCTGTGGCTGCAGACATCCAACATGACCGAGAAGGCCGTGGGCTACACCACGGTCGGCGGCGACATGATGGGCGCGCTCGCGCTCATCGCAAACCTGCCGAAGACGGTGGTCATCGAGTTCATTCGCTGGTATTTCGAGCAGACCGGACTTGATGTGATCCACAGCCTTCTCGACAGCAAGGCATCGGCCGAGCTGGAAGAGGGACAGGAGGACGAGCGCGACCTGATGCCGTTCCCGGTGCTGGACGCGATGTTCGCCCTGTTCGTGGGTGAGAAGATGTCCGTCTGCGAGGTGCAGGCGATCGTCACGCAGATGTGGCCCAAGGAAGAGCGGGTCGCGGAATGGACGGCGCTGTTCGTCCGACTGTTCTTCGGCTCCATCTTCAAGTGGGTCCAGTGCCCGCTCTCGCTGCACCTCGGCACGCTCGACTTGGAGCGCGAACGCGCGCTTCAGCTTCCCGTGGTCCAGGACCGCACCTGGGCCGAGACCATCTGAGACCCCTCCCGCCTCCCCCCGAGGCGGGCTTTTTCTTATCGCGGGGCTTGACAAAACCCGCAAAATGACATACCTTGCTCACGCACCGTGACACGTCAGGAGGACGTGAAATGTACATGAAGCACCTGAACATGCCACCAGAACGGTCGCGCCGCCGCGACCACATCCTCGCCCGCGCCGGAGCCGCCGTCGCCGGCGTGAAGATGCCCACGGGCCTCACCCGCTGGCTCGCGAACGAGCTCGTGACCCGCGCCGGGGCCACCCTGCTGTTCGACCAAGAGGGCGACCCGGTGCCCATGCCGGTGGATGTTCTCGCGACGAGCATCTACCCGAGCGGGGTAGTGACGGTCAGCGCATCGCTGACCGCCGACCACCGGGTGTGCTACTGGTTCGAGAACAAGGTACGGATCGACGGGCCACTGGGGTTCTCGCGCTACACCTGCGGAACGACCTCCATCACCGTCTGACCCACACAGCCGACTCCACACCGCCCTCTCAGGGCGGATTTTTCTTTTGACGGCCCATCCACTTGACATGAACCAGCAGATCGTTTATCGTGCGTTCCTAACGATCCCTATGTCCAATTTCACGCAAAAACTGACGGACATCCAAACCCAGGCCTTTCAGGTCTGGGCGTATGGTTCGCGCTGTGCGCGGACGGGCTTTTTTCTGGCTTTGATGACGGCATAACCTGCCGATTTCATAAAAACAGCCAAGAGCCCGGCCGCAACGCGCGACCGGGCTCTTTCTTTCACAAGGAGAACGACGTGTCCATTGACATCGACGACGACATTCCCACTGCTACCGAATCCTGGGGCGACTATTGGCGCGAAATGCGCGACAGCTTCCAGGTGTATCGCTGGACGATCAGCGAGCTGGTCGCCCACGAATCCTGGCCGCACATTCGACGCATGTTCGGCTTCCTGTGCGCCATGACTGCCATTTCGGCACTGCAGCCCTGGACCGGATCATACATCGTGAACGGTCTGGTAACGCACAACGCCTCCATGCTTCGCTTCGGGCTTGCCACGCTCGGCATGTGCCTCATGGGAAAGCTGCTCGCCAATAGGTACCGGTGCGCGGAACGCGAAATCGTGCTTGGCGAAAACATGGGGCGTATCGACGTTCGCACCACCGAGCTGTTCCTCGGCAAATCGCTCGGCCAGCACCTGCACGAGGGAGACACGCTTTCCGCGGCCAACGTGGAACGCGGGCGTTCGAGCGTGATCCTTGTGCAGAACCTTCTGCTGTTCGACGGACTCCAGGTTCTTCTCGAACTGACGCTCTGCTACATGTGCCTGTGGTTCATCTCCGTGGAAGCAAGCATCGTGATGAGCGCGCTGCTCGTGATACACGTGCTCTGGATGTTCTTCTTCAACGCGAATATCAATCGCGTGTGCGTCCCGATCGAACGAGGATTCCGCGCCATGAACCGCTACCGTGCCGACCGCTGGCAGCACGTCGAACGCGTGAAGGCATGTGGCATGGAAGTACACGAGACGCGCGCCGTCGCGACCAAGTTCCGCGGACTCATCGGCCCGGATCGTGACTTCTGGATTTGGGTAAACGATCGGGCGCTTTGGCGCGGAATGGGCAATTACGTGGCACTCGCCGTGGTGACCGTTTACGGGTCATGGAAGGTTTGGAACGGCCTGTGGGAAGTGGGAATATTGTTCCCTCTCTTCACCTGGACCGGATTCATGGTGGAAAACCTGTGGCGCGTTTCGTTCATCGAGCAGCAGCTCAACTGGAACGCGCCTTCCGTGCGTTCCATGAAGCGCGCGCTTACTCTGCAAAGTACCGTAGAGGATGGCAATGTCGAACTCCCGGCCTCGCCTGACGGCGTGCACGTGCGGTTCGAAAACGTGGAGTGTTCCTACCCGGACCAGGATGGCAACGCGGCACCAGTGCTCTCTGGCATCACGCTCGACATTCCACCGCACGCCAAAGTGGCGTTGCTCGGACGCTCGGGATCCGGAAAGACCACGCTCATGCGCCTTCTGCTGCGTGCCCGCGACCCGGCAAAGGGCCGTGTGCTCGTGAACGGAATCGATCTGCGCCGCCTGCGCCTGGCATCCTGGCTGAAACATGTGGGCTACATTGCCCAGCAGCCGCAGGTTTTCGACGGGACCGTGCGCGACAACCTGCTCTATGGCACCAACCCGGGCGACTGGCCGGACGATGCGCTGTGGGGACTCATGCGCCGACTGCGCGTGGACTTCGGCAACCGGCTTTCCAGCGGGCTGGATACGCGCGTGGGCCGCGGTGGGCTCCGGCTCTCCGGTGGACAGGCCCAACGACTCATGATTGGCGCGGCCGTGGCACGCAAGCCATGGTTCATGGCGATCGACGAGGCCACGTCCTCGCTTGACTCGTCCACGGAACGCGATGTACAGCGCGGCCTCGAGCAAGCGCTCGACGGCGCGGTCGGCGCGCTTACCGTAACGCACAGGCTCTCCACGGTACGCGACACCCACGACCTGTTCGTGGTCCTGCGCTCGGCCGCGGAGGTACAACCGGGCGAAACGCAAATCGAGGCTGTCGGCCATTCGTTCGAGGAACTCTATGCCGCATCCCCCACCTTTCGGGAACTCGCCGACGACCAGGGGATCATCATGAGAACCACGCATTCGTCTACCCTGACAGCCATCTCCCCCGTCTGAATCTCAGACGGGTTTTTCTATTGACAAAAGACCGAAAAATGCGTATGCTTCGCGCTCCGGAAATGCCTTCCGGAACAGAGGCGTTCATGACCATTCTTCCTGTCGAGATCGCTGATTTCTCGGTCGCGCTTTCCGCGTGTCCCGCCATCACTGTGCCGAACATCATCCGGACGGTGTACTCTCTGTACCTGCCCGAAACGCGTACAGCGGTCGAGGAGCTGTGGCGCGCCTATCCGCACCTGCTCTACGAGCAGGCCTACAATGGCGGACAGGAGCGTCTACCGGGACTGTTCCTGGAGACCTGGCGCAATGCGTCTCCCGTGATGCTCGGCGACGAGTTCCCGCACGCATACGCCACCTCCGGCGCGAGCGAGGCACTCAAGGACCTCATCCTGCCAGGGATGCGGCTCAACATGTTCGATGGCGACTACGAAGGGTTCCGGCACATCGCGGAAGCGCGCGGCATCCCCGTGCGCGTGCATTCGCGCCTGCATGCCGTGGTCCTCACGATTCCGCAGCAGGACAATGATGTGTGGTTCATCACCAGCCCGTCGTCCATCGACGGGGAAGATGTCGACATCCGAACGTTCCTCGGAGCGCTGCTCACGGTGAATCCTCGGGTTCGCGTGTTGCTCGACGTCACCTTTGTGGGAGCGGTTCGCGAGTCGCGCGATGTCGACCTCCGCGGGTTTCCCAACGTAGCGGCGGTGGTGTTCTCGCTGTCCAAGCCGTTCGGCGCGTACTACCACCGCGTGGGCGGCGTGTTCTCACGCAAGCCCATCGGCTCGCTCGTCGGAAACAAGTGGTTCGCGAACCCGTTCTCGCTGGCGCTCGGCACCATGCTGATTCGCCGCCACGGGCTCACGGGCGAGCTTCCGCGGAAGTACGCCGCGCTCCAGGACGAGATGGTCGCGCGCGGCATCGCTTCCGGCGCGCTCCCCGCCTCGGCACGGCCGAGCAATGTGTTCCTGTTCGCGATCGCCCCCGATGGACCGCCTGAGTTTCGCCGAACCGACGGGGCCTACCGGTTCTGCCTCACCCCGGGCATGTACCGGGAACTGTATCCCGATCGGCTTACCTGATCCTGCTCCGCTTTCGAACGCGGAGCCATTTTTTTAAAAAAATGCCGACCGATTGGCCGGACTATAAGATGGTGACAATGATGCGGTCGAGGTTGAGCGGGTCAAGGATGGGTTCGCTTGCCACCACGGGCTGCCCGTTGCTGACGTCGATCACGTCAGCCGTAAGCGCCTAGAGTTCGACAAGGGTCGGCATGAGATCCTGTAGCAGCCGGCGCAGGTTCGCGTCCGCCACCCTGCACAGCACTGTCGCCCCTGCCAGCCAAAAAACCTTTGCGACAAACGGGGCGAACGGATCTCCGCAGTTCGTACGTGCATCGATGCCGATCACTTTCTCGTCCTCCGTCCCCTCGTGTTCCTCATGGTCGAACAGGCAACCGCACGAGCGGCACACGGGTACCACGCGGTGCGCGTTCGCACGTATGAGTCGCGCATCGCCTCGAAGCAGCGCCGCGCGCAGGCTTTCGGCATGCGCATTGGCTACCGCATTCTCGAACTCGACCGCGGAAGGCAGGAACAGCACCGACTTGGCCATAGCTTGCATGAGATTCCCGAACACGGGACCAAAACTGCACATGATCTCCGCGGCCGCGTCGTTGTCCGGTTCTCCGTTCACCAGCACGTCCGGGACGCCACTCGGGTATTGGAGATAAACTTCGACCACGTCCTCGCGGCCAATCCCGGCCCATGAGACTTCCTCGATCTCGTGCAGAACCCAGGCAATCGCCCTGGCGCTACACGGAGGAGAGACGATCACCGGTTGCGCGTCGGCCCAGCAAATGCGGACCGAAAGCCTTGGCGCTTCCGGATTGAATCCCATTCGCGCAGGTTCGTCAGAAATCAACGAAAGCATTGGTTCCTCCTGTCATCCGGCCGTCTTTGGTCGGAGAAAACAATCTATTCCCGTTTTTTCGTTCTGTCAAACGTATGCCGCAATGTAAACACGGATCGCGAACCGGTCGAATACCTCGCGTAAACGGCCGTCAATGCCCTAGAGACGAAGGAAACAAATCTGTTACTCTGTCAACTTGTAAGTGATCGAAACGTTGAGCGTGACCTCATTTGTTCCCGCATATACGTCGGGCTTTGATCCTCCGATTCCCATTTCCGCGAGCGCGTAGTACGGCGAGGGATACGACGAATCGACCCACTCGCTGTAGCCAACGACGCGTTCAAGCCGCACGCCGAGCGACGCGGCGAGCACTGCCGCCTTTTCCGTCGCGTCCGCGATGGCCTCTTCCCTGGCCTGATCTCTCAAATGACTTGTGTCGTCAATCGTGAAGTTGGGTCCGGAAATGCTCGTAGCGCCGTTCCTTCCGGCGACATCGAGCACCGTCGAGAGCCTTGACGTGTCACGAACCTTGACCGTCACCTGCTGGCTCACGATCCAGCCCGCCGAATCATACGTTTCCGTATCCGGATTCCATTCCGTATTTTCGTACGCGCTATAGTTTGACGTCTGCACATCGCTTTTGTCCACCCCGAGAGCCACGACCGATGCAATGAGCGCGTTCGTGGACTCGCTGTTCGTCGACTGCGCTGTCGCGACGTCGGCCCCCTTGCTTTCCACGCCAAGCGTCACCGTGGCGATGTCCGGCACGCCGGTCACCGTGGCCGTGCCATCAATCGAAATCTGATGCTCGTATGGATCCGGCTTGCCAACCTGCGACGCCTCGCCGAGAGCGAGCGACGTCCGTGCCATCAGAAAGGCGATCAGAAATGCGAAAGTGAGGAGCAACGTAAGCGCGAATGGCTTGTTTTCGTGCCATGCCGGCCAGATAGAAATGGAAGCCGGAGTCGGATTCGACTCTTGTTTTTTCACGGTCATATCCTCCTACGTTAATGATAAATGATGACTGAGTTTTATAAATCTTATTCTACCAGAGGTTCCGACGCATTCCCATTTTTTGCGAACACAATCGACTTCCACCAAAAATAACCGACCACCGCGAAAGTCACGATCGGTGACAACCAGGACGGAATGTGCGCGCCGAACGCATCGAGCAGCATGATGCATCCCAAAAATAGAATGGAATACATGGCCCCATTCTTCAAAAACACATATTTTTTGATGCGCTCGACGTTTCCAACCGTGATTTGTCGCACCATGACGGCCCCAAGCCCATTGCCGATCAGGATGAGCGGTACTGAAAGTGTAAACGCGAATGCGCCGAGCACGCCGTCAATGGAAAAGGTCATGTCGATCGCCTCAAGATACAGAATCTTCGCGATATCCCCCAGGTGGTTTGACCCGGACATCATCTGCTTTTCGGCGAGTTCCGCATTTTGCTTGAATCCATGGGTGATAAAAAACGCGGTAGAGCCGACCACGGCACCAAATGCCATCATTGGGTTCGATTGGAGCGACTCCCACACGACGAACGCAAGGATCACGGACACGACCGCATAAAACCAAACGCCCTGACGATAAAAAAACTTTTCTCCGATCAAGCCAAAATGTTTCGATTCCAAAAAAAGCCAGTGAAAAAAGAGGAACACTAGAAATATGCCTCCGCCGGCAAGAAGAATTGGCGCGGATGCCTCGATGGCTTCGATGACATGCGGATCGTTCGAAAACGTAGCCGTGAGCGACCCGACGAACCCGAGCTGCGGATTAACGAAGTACACGATGAGCCAAGGCAACAAACCGCGCACGCAGAATACCGCGAACAACATTCCCCAAAATAAAAACCATTTTCTCGCCTTTTGCCCCATGGTGTGGAGCACCTCGGCATTGATAATGGCATTGTCGATCGACGAAATGGTTTCGAACAGGCACAGCCCCGCGATGATCATCAATAATTCCACGAATGTCATACACGCCAAAGGCTGTTAGATTTTTATGCGCGCCGCAATCATGAGGTCCGCAACGTTCGCGCCGGTTACGCCCGTGACGATATGGTCTCCGGAACCTTTGAAAAACGCGAACGAATCGTTTCGGCTGAGAAAGGTCTCCGGATCGAGTTTCAAACGCGTTGCATGCCGGAGAGTGGTCTTGTCCGCGATCGCTCCGGCCACGGGGGTATTGTCGACGCCGTCCGAGGCGCAAGAAAGTACGAGCGCGTCGCCGTTGACGTACGGCAGGGCGCCAAGCGCCAGCTCTTGGTTACGACCTCCCTTTCCATTGCCGCGCAGCGTAACCGTGGTTTCTCCGCCCGCGAACACCATTTCCCCGCGACGCGGAATGTTTGCGAGCATTTGTCCGACCTCCCTTGCCTCACCAGTCAGCGCCGTTGAAAGCACGCGCGTTCGGTATCCCCGCTTTTTCGCCTCGCGCACCATCGCGTCGATGGCAACGCCGTTGTTGATGACCAGCACGTTCGTGACGGAGCGAAAAAATAGTTCATCCTTGGGCGTCTCCCGCAAGTTGCAATTCGGAATTCGACAGGCCTTAAGCAGATCGTACCGCTCCATCACCTGTTTTGCGTCCTCAACGGTTGTAATGTCCATAACCGTCGGACCGGACGCAACCACGCCAATGTCATCGCCGGGGACGTCCGAAAAGATAAGGCCGATGATCGTGGCCGGATAGGCCAGACGCGCGAATTGGCCGCCAAGAATCTCAGAAAGATGCTTGCGCACCACGTTCACCTCCTGAATGGTCGCCCCCTTTGACATCAGCGTCTTCGTCACGACCGTAAGATCATCGCACTTCAGCTCGAACGGCCAACACAAAAGCGTCGATCCGCCGCCAGAGACAATCGTAATCACAAGGTCACGGCTGTCGAATTGCTTCAAAAGCGCCATGATTTCTCCGGTCGCCTTCATGTTTGCGATGCTTGGAAACGGATGCGTTCCGGCAACGCTCTTTATCCGCCTGAGCTTTGCCTTTTTTACGTCGAGAAGAATCCCGCCCGTAATGCGATCACCGAGCAATTTCTCCAGGGCATTTCCAGCCTCAAGAGAAGCCTTCCCGATGCCGATGACAAAAAGACGATTGTATTTTTTCAGGTCGAACCGCTTGCCGCCAACCATCAACGTATCACCGTGAAGACGGCAGGTGAGTCTCACAGCCTCCGGCGTTTTAATTGCCCGAAGACCAACCTTCAATACCGCAAGCGCATCGCGTCGTAGCGCGTTCAATTTGGTCTTCACGTGTTTTTGCATACGTCGAAATAAATGGTTTTTCACGCCGTGCGCACGCCGGCCACGCCGGTTACGGCCAAAACGCCGGCAGTCACAAAGCTAATCGGAGCCGAAAAGCACATAGATTGCGACCAGTATAACACAAAACCCGCCAAAGGCGGGTTTTGTGGAAAGGGTTAGGCGCGTGTCACGTTGACAGCGCGGGGACCCTTGTCGGAATCCTCGACGTCGAAGGAAACGGCATCTCCGACCTTGAGGTCGTTGAAGTCAAGATCCGAGAGGGACGACATGTGGAAAAACACGTCTTTGTCGCCGCCTTCCGGGGTGATGAAGCCGAATCCCTTTTCCGTGAGCGTTTTGATCGTTCCGGTCATAGGAATGCTTAGATGAGTAGTCCGCAACCTCTGCCGTTTGCGGAAACTCGACCACTGATCCGCGTCCTGGCTGTATTGCTTGGCTGCAATATAGCGGAAAAGCCTGAGGTTGTCAATAGGGTTATCCCCCGTGCTACACTATGGCCGTATGACTTATCGAAAAGCCATTGCTACCGGAATTGCCGTTTATGCCGTGAATGCCATAAGTTTGGGGCTCGGATGGTATAAAATGTTCCCAAATATCGATATTCCACTTCATCTTGGAGGCGGTCTTGCGGCCGGAATGTTCGCGATCGCGCTCCATGACGACTTCAAACGCCGGCACCAGGTCGGGCGAACGCCAGCTTGGTATGACCTGCTGTTTGTTCTTGGATTCGTTGCCCTGGTTGCGATTGCCTGGGAGTTCCATGAGTACGTCTTGGATCGAACCATTGTCACGCGTTTTAACTTTGCCATCAATCAAATGTCCGTTGCGGACACCATCGGTGACTTTTTGAACGGGCTCATTGGCGCGTTCGTCGGATTCAGTGCGTTCGGACGAAAAAAACGCGCTTAGGTACCAAACGCCGGCGGTTTGCGGGAAAGAATACCGAAGAAAAACGTCACCGCGGCCGTTATCAAAAACGCGATCCAAAACTGGAACGCGGCGCCAAGCGAGAGCAACACCGCGAGCAGAATGACGCGCCCCAGCGAGAGCGCCATTTCGCGCAATACCGTGTACTCATCGACGTAATGCCCCGCGTCCGCGGCCTTCGCGTACATAAGCGCCTCAAACGGCGTGCGCATGAGAATGAGGGCAAAACTATGCAGGGTTCCGAACAAAATAATGTGCGCGACCGAGCTCACGAACGACTTTAGGATCCAGCCAATGGCGGAAAGATTCATCCCGAATGACAAAAGGCGTCCGCGATGCTTTTCGCGGTCTACCAGATGTCCGACCAATATTTGAATGGCAATACTCAGTAATCCGACCGCCGTCGTCACCATGCCGGCTTGCACGTATTCTCCGCGAAGCAATTCGAACAAAAATACGGGCCAAACGAAAAAACCAACCACGCTCTCCGCACCTTCCGCGGCGAACGTCATGAGAAATCGTCGTCTTGCCGGCGCGAATAGTTCCCGAAACGTCTGAAGGAATCCAAACTCATACTGTTCTTCCGTCGCACGAACTCGACCAATCGGTACGAGCGAGGCAAAAACGACAAGCAGCGCGGACAAACACAATACCGGATACCCATACGTTTCGATCACCCATCCCGAAAACGTTGGGAGCACCACCCCGACGAGCGAGCCTGCCGCCGCGATCGCGCCAATCACAGTTCCCAGCCGGTGTCCTCTTCCCTCTTCCGCGAACTCCGTGTGATATGGAACCCAATAGATAACATGCCAGGTGGAAATCGCCAAAAGACTTGAAATGACCACGGCCCGAACCGGAATGTACTCGGCAAGCGCAAGGGTAAGAAAGAAAAAAACATACAGCATTGTGCCAAGTCGCAATGCGTTTTTCATGCCGATGCGCGTCATCACCATCGCGCCAAGCGGTTCCAACAATCCGGCAAGCAGGTAATAAGCGAACGCGTACCACAACACGGCCGACATGTTCCGGTCGAATAACTGGTACAGAAACATCGGAAGGAACATTCCGAGCATGGCCGCACCGGTCTGGATGAGAATGCGGTGCCAGGCAAGCGCGGACAACCCCTCGCGAATGCCCGAGGCACGCGCGGGCCTCGGAAATGGCGTGGAGGAAACGCGAACGGTCATACCTGAGCGATGGTACGCTTTCTCAGGATGAAAAGCCACCAAACGCAGGCAAGCAGGGCAAGAATAGTCACAAGCGTTGTTTGTAAGTTGAGCATCTGATAGAACGCTGCCCAGGCGCTTCGTGTGACGAAGAAGGATTTCACCTCTCCTGGTATGCTCTTTACTTTGGCTTCCGGATCAACTGAAACGGAATAGATCGTATGCTCGCCCGGGGTCAATTCGGCCGTATCCTGCGAATGGGAGATGCTCCACACGCCATTGTTATCTGCTATTGTCTGGTAAATGAGCGCTTGGGCGCTATGGATGTAAACGACCACATGACTATTCGGAACGGCCGTGCCGCTGAAAATGAACCTATTTCCATCGAGCGAGGCCGCGCTCAGAACAACTTCTGGAGCCAAAAGTCCCGGGAGAACGACAGCCTCTGTCTCCTCACGAATAATTTCTGCGACGGACACCGGAGGCGTTGTGGGCGTAAGAACCGGAACGGATGGCAGCAGCAATCCAAGGACCGTTCCTTCGCCGACGCCTGGTTTCGGCATGACTGATACGGGAGGCTCAATCACGTTCAACGTGACTGTCGCCGGATTGCTCGTATTTCCTGCCGTGTCCGTCGCGCGCGCAACGAACGTATGCGCCCCAAGGTCAAGCGCGAACTGATTCGGAAGCAGATATCTCCAGTTACCGTACTGGTCCGCTGATGTCACGAATGCGTATTGACCATCGACGACAATCTCGACGGCGCTAAGCGCTTCTGCCGTTCCGACGATCACGGGAGTCGTTTCAATGGTTTCAGCGATTCGTTGGCTTGTGATGATCGGTCGGCTCGGCAGAGTCATATCAACGGAAAGGTTGACTGCGATCGAACGCTCGCTTTCGTTGCGAGACGAATCAATCGCCCGAACGGTCAGCCGATGTTCGCCCTCGGCAAACGAGAACTCCTGCGAGAATCGCCCCGTGTATCCCGTGACCTGATCCAAACGCGCGACGAGATTGTCGTGATCGTAGAGATCGACGTTCGACAATGGTTCGGCCAACCCTGAAACCAAGACCATGGCTTGATTCGTTGGAGTCGAAAGCGATGATAATATCGGCTGGACCGGAGCGACCGCGTCCGAAAGCCCGGCAAGACCGCCTCCACCGCCGCCGCCCGTTGCCTCGACCAGCGTGTATACATTGATGTCGTTCGTAGTGGTTTCATGTCCGAACGCGTCAACCGCCCAAATCTTTCCGTAAAAATCCGCGTCAAGCGAGAGACCCGTGATCACGGTCGCGTCCGTCAACGCGTCGGCCAAATTCGCGTCGTCGGTCACGCCCCATCTGGAAGCAGATCCTGTTCGATCCTGGACATCCGCACGGTTCGCGCCATACCAAAGCTCATAATGGTCGAAGTGCCCGTCCGTCGCCGCAGTCCAGTGCAATGTCACAGACGTCGCACCGCTTGAAAATGTACTCAGGTCAGCCAGCCCGACAGGATCGGCCGTATCAAGCGCGAAATCACCGGATTCAAAGTTCGGACTCACGTTGCCGAATCTGTCCGTTGCAGTCATTCGAACACGCATGTTGGCGACATCCTGGCCGTTGAAATCCGTTCCTGCGTACCAGGCAATCGTTTTTCCAGCTCCGGTCGTAATTCCCGACCCAACATCGCCAATCATGGAAGTGCGCGCGACCGTCCAGGTGAATCCTCCATCATCGGAAACGTCGACGTTCACATTCAACGTGCCATCGGAGTCATCTGCCAGGTCATAGGTTAGCGTAACCGTATCCGCTCCCGCATCCTGAACGGCCAAGAGACCGGAGATCACCGCGGCGCTCGTATCAACGACGAATGATGAGGACTCGACATAGAACCCCTGGTTCGCGAAGTAATCCTTTGCCCGAACTCGAACTCTCATGTCAGCCCCGGCCTGACCGTTGAAATCCGTTCCGGCCTCCCAGGTGAATAACTTTGAGCCTGTGGTCTGGCCGGAACCAATGTCGCCGAAGTAAGTGGTTGCCAGCACGCTCCAGGTAGCGCCGCCATCCGACGAAATACCGAACTCAACGAACGACCCTCCGGGCGACAAATCGGAGAGTGCATAGTTGACGACGACCTGACCAGTTCCGACCGTTTGCGAGGCAGACACGCCGCTCACCACGGCCGACTTCGCGTCCGCGGTAAAATCGGACGATTGCACCGCGCTTCCGACGTTGTCGTAGGCGTCGGTTCCTTGGATCTCGACGCGCAGCGCGTCGCTTTCCTGACCCGCAAAATCAACTCCCGCGTCCCAGGTCACGGTCCGGTCATCCCCGGCAGAGACGCCCGCGCCCACATCGCCGGAAAGCGTTGTTACGGGAGCCGTCCATGTCGCGCCGCCGTCATCCGAAATGACGAGCATCATCTCGTTGTTTCCCGGCGTATCTTCGGCGAGGTCATAAAAAATCGTCACGTTCGTGGTGCCCGGCGCCTGGCTCGTCCGGATGTTTGAGATTACCGGTCCGACCGTGTCGACCGCGAACGCCGATGATGTCGCCACGTTGCTATCAGCCAACGTGTCGGTCGATTGCAAACGCGCGTACACGGTCGAATCCCCGGTGTTCGTCAAATCCGATGCAATGTCCCAGGCGAAAACGTAGCTTAATCCAACGGACGAGAATACGAGGTCACTCACCCCGTCCGAACCGACGCCCGATTTCTCGGTCATGACATGCCATGTCGCGTTATCCGTCGAATATTCGAACACGGAAAGGTCGTTGGTGTCGTTTTGCGCGTCCGTCCCAATGTACTCGATGAGCGCATAGTTGCCACCCGTGACCTGCGCGGCCGCGGTAATGGAAACGCTCGGAGCCGTGTTGGCAATGGACGCGGAGGCCGACAAAGCGCTCTCGCTCGACGCCGCGTACGCCGCGTCGCTGACGTTTCGGGATTTTACCTGAAACGCATAGGTCGCGACCGGCGACGTCAACCCGGTGACGGTCACCGTTCCCCATGCGGCCGTCGTCTGCCAATCCTCGGCAACGTCGAGGCTCCCGTCTGCCTGGACAAAGCGATCCGTCGTCGTTTCATGGATGGCGTATTCCAGACCGGCTGTTTCGGAAACGTTCGGCAGAACCAGAACGTCCACGGACGTATTTTCCGGATTTCCTACGGTCGGCGCCTGCGGTACGTACGGCTTCACGTATTTTACGGAGGTCGTGACCGACACGTTTTCGTTCGTGACGGAATGCCCGTAATCATCGGTGTGCACGATCTTCACCCTTGAGACGTAATCGTCCCCGTCGAGCGTGGCACCGACCGCCGTGTCCTGGTTTGACGGAGATGCCGTATTTCCGATCCCCGACGTACCGGCAAAATACGCCCCGCCGTTTATCGCCACATAAAACTCGTTGGTATCCGGATTTGTCTCGGAAAACGACCCTTCGACGGAAACGACCGAATCGCCAGCTTGCGGCTGTGACGCCACATCTGCCAAGACGTTCGAGGACGGCGCAACGGTGTCAAGGACGAAATTCGATGATTCGACGTTCGCGCTCGCGTTCTCGTACGGATCCGTCGCGCGAATGCGCACGCGCATCGTCGAGAGATCCGTGCCCGGCGCGTCCGTGGCCGCGTCCCATGTGATCGCTTTCCCGTTGCCGGCCGTGATACCGGCCCCGACGCTTCCGGCCACGGACGTGTCCGTCACGGTCCAGGTGGAGCCGCCGTCATCCGAGATGTCGAGCAAAACGGTCGACGCCCCGCTATCCGCAAGGTCATACGTGAAGACCACGGAGTCGGTGCCGAGCGTCTGGACGGCACTCACGTTCGAGACGACCGGCGCCTTTGTATCCACCACAAACGACGCGGAGGACACGTTCGGGCCCGCGTTGGCGTACGTGTCCGTCGCGCGAACGCGGACAACCATGCCTGCCTGCTCACGATTTGGAAAGTCCGTTGCCGCGTCCCACGCGACGGTCTTTGAAACGCCCGATGCCACGCCCGCGCCGACGTCGCCGGAAAGGGTGGACGTCGCCACTCCCCAGGTCGAACCAAAATCCTCGGAGATCTCAATGACGACCGTGGAATCGTTCGCGTCGGAAAGGTCGTACTCGATCGTCACCGTGTTCAGACCCGCGTCCTGCGATGCCGTCACGTTGCTGACGCCCGGAACCTTCGTGTCAAGCGCGAAGTTCGTGGACGACGCGTTCGTTCCCGCGTTTCCGAACGCGTCCGTCGCGCGGACGCGGACGCGAAGGTCGGTCTGTTCCTGATTTGCAAAGTCCGAAAGCGCATTCCACGAGATCGTCTTCCCTGTCCCCGAAGAAACGTCTCCGCCCACGTCGCCGCTCACGCTCGTGTCGGCCACGTTCCAGGTGGAGCCGCCGTCATCTGAAATATCAAGCTCGACCGTACCGGTCGACAGGTCCGTTAGCGTGTACGCGAAGGAAACAATACCAGAACCGAGCGTCTGTTCGCCGACCACCGAGGAAATCGCCGGTACCTTCGTATCAACGGCGAACGGACTCGACGTGGTGATGGCGCTGCTCGACGTGCCGTCATTCGCCTGCAATCGGACATAGGTCGTGGAATCCTCCGTGTTTGCCAAATCCGTGCCCACATCCCACATGAAATCATGCGCGCTACCGGCATAGCCGAAGGAAAGCCCGGTCGTGCCGTCGCTTCCCACGCCCGTCTTTTCGGTCATGTCATACCACGTGGTGCCATTGAGGGAATATTCCGCCGTGATGACATTGGAATCCTCGCTCTCAAGATCCGATCCCGTGTAGTTGATCGTGACATATTTTGAGCCGTCCGTGGTCTGCGCGACCGAATCAAGGACGATCACCGGCGACTGATTGGCAGAAGAGGCCCCGCCGGAAAGCGCGCTTTCGCTCGACGCCGCGTGCGCCGCGTCGCTCACGTTACGCGAAACGGTCTTGAACTCGTACGTATACGAGTGATTCGCAAGCCCGCTCGCCGTCACCTTGCCAGACGTACCCGTCCCGTTTCCCCACTCCCCGCCGCCCGTTCCAAGCGCCTGCCAAGCCACGCTGGCGCCGAGCGTACCGTCCGATTGCACGTACGCGTCCTGCGTGGTCTCGTACACGGCATATTCCAACCCGTCCGTTTCCGACGCGTGCTTGTTCACGGTCACGTCTACCATGCCGACCGTCGGATTATCCACGGTCGGCGCCGGCGGCGTGTACGGTTTCACATATTTGTACGCCGCGGACGGCGAGACGTTTTCGTTGTCGACCGTTTGTCCGAAATCGTCCGCGTGCACGATCTTCGCCTTAGAGACATAGTCGTTGCCGTCGAGCGTCACCCCGGTGGCAGTCGCCTTGTCCGCGGGCGTCGCCGTGTTCGTCTGCCCGTCGGTAACCGAACCATAATCGCCTCCGTTCAACGCGACATAAAAGCCGTTCGTGTTCGGATTCGTTTCCATGAACGAGCCGCCAATGAGTACCGTGGTGTCACCGCCATTCGGCTGCGCCTGCAAATCGGCAATAACGTTGACAGTCGGATTGACCGTGTCAATCGAGAAATCGCCAGACTCAGTATTCGCGCTTTGATTCTCAAACGGATCCTTCGCCCGGACCCGAACGCGCATGTCCGCCTGTGATTGCTCGTCAAAATCGGTTCCTGCCTCCCACGTAATGGTCTTCGCGCCGCTGGCAACGCCCGAACCCACATCGCCTGACACGGCCGTGTCCGCAACCGTCCAACTTCCGCCTCTGTCCTCCGAGATATCAATCTCGACCTGCGAGACGTTTTGATCCGCCAGCGTATATGTGACGACAACGTTCGTGGATCCGGCGCCATGGGCGGCGCTCACGCCCGTCACTCGCGGGGCCAGCGTATCCAAGGAGAAATCGCCGGTGGAGCCAATGCCGGCGTTCGAATATGAATCCGTTGCCGTAATCCTCACGCGCATGGCCGTCTTTTCAAAGCCGTCATAATCAGTCCCGGCGTCCCAGGCGATCGTCTTTCCGCTCCCGGACCCGATGCCCGCGCCAAGGTCGCCAGACGCTGAGGTCGTCGGAACGACCCATGTGGACCCCCCGTTGCTCGAGATGGCGAGCGCGACCGTGACATTCCCGGCGTCCTCGGAGACATCGTAGTGAAACGTGAAGGTCTTTGCCCCGCCGTCCTGGGCCGCGGTCACGTTGGTGACGGAGGGGTCGTGTGTGTCGAGCGTGAAGTTCGACGATTCGGCATTGGCGCCCTGGTTGCCGAACGTATCGTTGGCACGGACGCGAACGCGGATGTCGCTCTGGTATTGGTCGTCAAAGTCCGTGCCCGCGTTCCAGGTGATGCTCTTTCCCGCGCCAGACGCAATCCCGGAACCAACGTCGCCACTTACCGCGGTGTCCGCCACGCTCCAGGTGGAACCCCCGTCCTCGGAAATGTCGATCTCAACCGTGGAATTGTGCGCATCGGACAGGTCATATCCAATGGTCACGGTCCTGGCACCAGCGTTTTGCATGACGGACACGTTGGAAACAATCGGGACTTTTTGGTCAACTGCAAACGGACTCGAAGTGGCGACCGAGCCATCAGTCAACGAATCATTCGGCTTGAGTCTGACTCGAACCGCCGCGTGCTCGGAATTCGGGACGTCCGCGGCCGAATTCCAGACGAACGCGTGCGCACTCCCGCCGGACAAGAACACAAGATTGCTTACGCCTTCGCTGCCGACGCCCGTCTTTTCCGTCATAGCATACCAGTTGACGTTGTCCGTGGAATACTCATACGTCGGCAGGCTGCAAATGTCCCCTTGCCCGTCCGTACCCGTGTAGCTAACCGTGACATACTGGGTGCCATCCGTTGTCTGCGACACGCTCGAATAGGAGATTGACGGGGCCGTGTTCGTGATTTGCGCGGTCGCCGAATACGCCGATTCCGAGGAAGCCGCGTGCGCGCCGTCGTTCTGGTTACGCGATTTGACCCTAAAGACATACATCGAGAGCGGAGAGGACAGCCCGCTAACGTTCACTCGGCCTGAAACGCCAGTGTTATTTCCCCACTGTCCGGAACCCGTCCCCATGATCTGCCAAACCGGGCTGGCGCCAAGCGTGCCGTTACCCTGCGCGTACAGGCCGGTCGTGGTTTCCTGGATCGCATATGGCAAATCGGACGCCTCGCTCGCGTGCGGCACGATGGTCAGGTTCAGGTTGGTGGTCGCCGGCAAACTCAAGGTTGGTGCCTGCGGCGTGTACGGCCTCACGTACGTGTAGGCCGTTGCCGGCGAAGGGTTCTCGTTATCCGTTGCCTGTCCGAAATCATCCGTGTGTATGATTTTTACTCCGGAGACGCCATCATTCCCATCGAGCGTCGCTCCAACCGCTGTTGCCTGGTCTGCGGGCGTTGCCGTGTTCGTGGTTCCGGCCGTTCCGGCGGAATATGCCCCGCCGTTTATGGCCACGTAAAAATCGTTCGTGTCCGGGTTCGTTTCCGTAAACGAACCGCCAATAAGCACGGTCGTATCTCCGGCATTCGGCTGCGCCTGCAAGTTCGCGACGATCGCCGTGGCCGGAGAGAGCGTATCAATGGCAAAGTCCGCGCTCGCGGCGTCCGTGCCTTGGTTCATCCACTTGTCCTTTGCGCGGACGCGAACCCGAATGTCATGTTGTACCTGGTTTGGAAAATCTGTCTTCGCGGCCCAGGTAATCGTTTTTCCCGTCCCGGTCGACATTCCACTCCCAACCGCCCCGCCCACGCTCGTGTCCGTCACGGTCCAGGTGGAACCGGCATCTTCAGAGACGTCAACCTCGACGAGCAAATTGTCCGGTGTGTCGTCCGTCAGGTCATACGTGAATGCGACGTTCGTCGATTCGGGGGTCTGAACGGCCGTCACGTTTGAAACGACCGGAATCACATAATCGACCGGGGATGCGCTCGAAATCGCATACTCGCTGTTCCCCACGCCATCATTCGCGCGCAGACGCACGTAAACGGTCGAGTCATAAATGGCACCGACCTGCGACTTGGCATCCCAAACGAAGGTATGCGCCGTGCCGCCTGGCGAGGATGAGAGCCCCGTGACCCCGTTGTGGTTCGGGTCAACCGGCACCGGCGTCATGGTTGCTTGTTCTCCGGCGAATGCTCCTGTCAGCGAATACTCGTACGTCGTCAAACTGAGCGGATCACTATTGTTGTCCTGTAGGCTGTAATTCACGTACACGTATCCCGCGCCGGTATCCTGCGCCGGGGTCACGGACGTCACCACCGGCAGCGCGTTCTGCGTGTATCCGATGGCAACATTGTCCAACATAACCTGCTGGGAGCCGTCGCCTTCCAAAAATGCCTTGAATTTGATTTTGTTTGACGTCGTGGGAAACGTCGCGATGTTCGCATGTATCTCGGACGCCGCGTTATAATTGCCGGCCCCGGCCGCGGCCCACGTCGAACCGCTCCAATAATTCCACGTGGATCCATCGTCATCTGAAAGCTGATAGTAAATCTGCCCGCCGTTCTTGGTCGCGGTTTCCGCGAATGAATCCCAGGTAATGACCTTTGATGGGTTAAGCGACGCGTTCGGATAAATAGTCGGCTTGCTCGTATCGTAGCTGACAACGGTCTTTGACCAATTCACGGCAACGTTATCAAAGCCGGAAACCGTATCGCAGTCCGTTCCAGTTTGACATGTGTGATATGCCGCGATTTTCAAATAATACGTCCCGGCCGTCGGAACCTTCGAACGGATATCCACCGTGGGAATTGACGCCCAACTCGTCGCCGAGGTCAAATTTCCACTGGACCATACTTGCGTGCCAAGAACCGGATTCCCGCTTCCCGTGTCGATGAACGCGTACAGCTGGTAGGACGTTGGCAAATCGGTAACCGAGACGGACCTCCAGTCAAGGTTCAGCGTGGCCGTGTCCGGCGTGCTCGCCGTCGTGGTGAACGCCTGATACCAGTAACCGGCCGAACTGTTTTTCTTTTTTCCCGGAAGGTTGATGTCAACATGACCTGTCGGATTTCCCCCCGCGGACTGCCAATTGGTACTGTTGGTTTTACTTGGCGCATCTATCCATCCTGGCACGCCCGTCCAACCCGCCGCGCTCGCATCAAAACTGGAATTCGAAGTACTTCCGCTCGAAGCACTCCCAAGATTCTTTAGGCGCGCAACTCCACCCGTCACCTCAATCTTCGCGCTGTCGTATGTGTAATTTCCTGGCGTGTCGAATGTCCAGTCCTGCGTGTCAGCCAGCAGCTCCTGCGCGCCAAGCATATAGAACGAAACCACGCCCACGAAAAAAATCTTGAGCGCGAAAACGGCCGTCGCGCCCAACGCGGATGCCATGGTGATCTTCCTTCGCACGACATAATCCCGATATTTTCCGGCTCCCTTGCGTTCCGGAAAGACCATTCCGGATTCCTGGACCTTCTTCGGCGACACGACGAAATACAACGGGAGAGACACAAGCGCGAAAACAAGCTCAGCGAGGATGAGCGCCGTGGCGATCGCCAGCACGCGGTACCAGTCCTTCGCCTGCACCAACCGTTCCTTCAATGCGAAAACGTATCCCGAAAACATCAGGAATACGTTAAGGAATCGTTTTTCCATAGGAACGCGATTAGGATCAAAGGGTCAGGAACGTGAGAAAAACGCCCACCGACAACAAAATGATCACCGACCAATTGGCCAGCACGTCGACGTTTCTTATAACCATGTCCAGGAAAGTCGTTCTCACTTTGAAATATTGTTCAGACGAGAAATCACTGCGCGTCTTTTCTTCCTGGTCAAGCGTAAAAGTCAGGATGGAATGATTTCCTTCGTTGAGCTTGAAATTTTCATTGAGGTGTTCGATCTTCCAGTTTCCATTCTGGTCCGCCTCCCCCGTGTATACGGCCGTCTGCAGGTCGGAAAGGAGCAAAACAACGGTCGAATTTGGTGCCCCGGTCCCATAAAAAACGAAGTCCTTGCCACCGCTCTTCCGTACTTGCGTCAATTCTGGAACGATCAGATCGGAGGAAATCCTTGATGCCTGAATGTCGGATTCTGCCGCGACCGTTTCCATGTCCACCGTCAACAGATCCGGCGGACGCAGCTCAGACACGCGATAGAGCTGAGGCGTTCCAAGCACGGTCGGCGCCAACAAGATAAGCAACAGTTTGACGAGCCAAATGGCCAAAAAAATACCGACTCCCGTTAGCGTCAGGATTCGACGAAGGTTATAGTCAAAAATGATCTTCGAATAACTTCCCCGCTCCTCAAAATAAGCTGTAATCTTCTGCGGTTTTAGGTTTAGGTAAAGGGGAAGCGAAAAGAATGCCAGAATAAGCTCCAGACAAATCAGAACGAATACGTTCCCCACGGCTGCCAGGCCTTCCTGGCTGACCACCCTTTGCTTGCGCTGGTAAATGCGATTGGATAATCGCAGCACCAGGTTCAGCCAAGCGTATCGCATAAGTTGAGGCCGCTTATCCTGCCAATACCTTTTCAACTTTTTTGGCCAAGTCGGACAAATTCGTGTCCGATTTCACAAAATAATCCATGGCACCAAGCTCTTTCGCCCTATCAATGTCTTCCTGTGTTCCCAAGTTTGACAAAACGATCACGGGAATCCTGGCAAGCTTCGCATTGGACTTCATGTTCTTCAGGTACTCGAACCCATCCATCTTGGGGATGATTAGGTCGAGGAGAATCAAACCCGGCTTCATGCGCTCGGTCATCTTGAGCGCGGACTCGCCATCGGTCGCGGTCGCGATGGTATAATTTTTTTTTTGAAAGGTGAGGTACAGCGCGCGCAACAAAATCTCGTCGTCCTCGATGATTAACAAAATCTTTTTTTCCGCGCCTGTTTTCATATTAGACGCCCAATCGTTTCTTGACGAAATCGACGATCTTTTTCACCTCGACGTTCGACTTAATGAAATACTCCTCCGCACCAAGCGCCTTTCCGGAACGAATATCGCCCTCGTCCCCGAGATTCGAAAGAATAACGACCGGAATCTTCTCCGTCGCTGTGTTCGCCTTCAATTGTTTCAACACGGCAAAACCGTCGATCCCTGGGATGATCAGGTCGAGGATAATCAAATTCGGGGAAAATGACTTGACCGTATCGGCGACCTCAAGACCATTCTCGACCACGGATACCAAAAATCCTTCCCGTTCGTGTTTCTCTACGAGAATTTTTGCCAGGAGAGCGTCGTCTTCCACGACTAGCACCCGTTTTTTTATACTCTTTTTTCCAAACATAGATTTCAACTGCATTATACCCAGTCTTTCGTCAATTCGCAACGCATCCGCATAACCGAAATTTGAAACCTCGGGACTAGCATTTATTTCAGATGCATGGTATAACCTTCGCCTTCTATGGCACAGGGAAACGTCGTCATTAGATTCGAAGAAGTGACCTTCGGATATTCGAAAGAAAACCTCACCCTTGACGAGGCGAGCTTTTCAATTCGAGAAGATGCAAAACTTACGCTCATGGGCCAAAACGGGGCCGGAAAGAGCACGCTTTTTAAGCTCATCACGGGCGAATTGAAGCCGGACAAGGGCGGCGTACACGTGCTGCCCGGCACGACGATCGCGGTCGCGAAACAGGTCATGGCGCGCGAATCCATGCAGGAAACGATCCGCGGCTACTTTGCACACGCGTTCGCGGAAACGCCATACAACCTCGAAAAGCGCATTGCCGACACGCTCGAAATTGTCAACCTGTCAGCTCCGCTCGATAAGCCGGTCGGAGATTTCTCCGGAGGCCAGCAGGCCCGCCTGCTGCTCGCCTACGCGCTCATCCAACAGCCGGACGTCCTTCTGCTCGACGAGCCAACCAACAATCTTGACCGCGACGGCATCGACCACCTGACCGCGTTTCTCATCATGTACCCGAAAACCGCGCTCGTGATTTCCCATGACGCGGACTTCTTGAACAGCTTTACCGAGGGGGTGCTGCACCTCGACGCATACACGGGAAAAATCGAAAAATACGTCGGGAACTACACGGACGTGGTAGAAGAGATCGCCGCGCGCGTGGAACGGGACCGTGCGAAAAACGCGCAGCTCCTCAAGACCATCCAGGACCGCAAGGACAAGGTAAACTTTTTCGCGCACAAGGGAGGAAAAATGCGCAAGCTCGCAAGCAAGCTCAGGGAGGAGGTCGCCGTGGCCGAGGAAAACATGGTCGGCGTGCGACGCGACGACCGCACCATTGGCGCGTTCGCCATTCCGGCCCAGCCGTTTTCGGAACCGATCGTCTCCCTGAAGGCGGTCAAGATAATCCAAAACCATGAGCCGCACCGGGCTGACATGGACCTGACGCTGCGCCGAGGAGCCCATTTGATCATTGCCGGACCGAACGGCATCGGGAAAAGCACGCTTCTGCGCACGCTCGCCGACGGCAATGATCCGGACGCAACCATTGCCGGGAACGTAAAGGTCGGCTACTACCGGCAGGATTTCTCCGGCCTGGACTTTTCGGAAACGGCCTATGCATCGCTGGCATCTGCCATGGACCAGCCGGACAACGAGACAATCCGCCGCACCGGAGCAAGATTTTTACTCGATGGCGATGCGCTTGCCACCCCGGTCGGCGCGCTCTCAGAAGGACAAAAAGGGCTCCTGTGCTTCGCGCGATTCGTCCTACAGGAACCGGGGCTCCTCATCTTCGACGAGCCGACCAACCATATCAACTTCCGCCATCTCCCGGTCATTGCGAAGGCGCTCGACGATTACGAGGGATGCCTGATCGTGGTAAGCCACGCGGAAGATTTCGTAAAACAGATTCGCTTCGACCAAACGCTTGACCTTGCCACGCTTATCAAATAACACACATATGGAAAAATTCTATAACACGACGGCCGCGGATCGAAAGGGCGGCAAGGGAGGCTACAAGGGCGGCAAGTCGTATGGCGGAGGAAGCGGCGGAGCCTGGAAGCGCGGCAACGCTGGTGGGAGTGACGAGCGACCGGACATGCATCCGGCAACCTGCAGCTCCTGCGGAGCGGCCTGCGAGGTCCCGTTCAAGCCGAACGGCAAAAAGCCGATTTTTTGTCGAAACTGTTTCAAAAAGGGCGAAGGCACGGACCAGCGCTACGACCGATCGAGCGCACCGGGCAAACCGGCCTACGTAAGCACTCCGCGCACCGGCACCGAAGGGATTGAAAAGCAGCTGAAAGCCCTCAACGAAAAGATGGACTTGATCCTCGAAGCGCTCATGGAACCGGATGAGGATGAAGATGAGGCGAAGGGAGAGTAAATGCATAAGGCGAACGGGCAACCGTTCGTTTTTTGTACTTAATTTAGCTAAATTAAGCCCCTTCCCCTCTTGACAAAAGGGGTAATTTGTGGTATCCTATCCCTCCGATCGCGAACAACGCGGTCGTTTTGTTTTGGCGGCGAGTCCACATAACCCATGATTCTTATGACCATGAACGCTTGGATGGAGCAACTGTCGACGGCCCTCATGCTGGTGTCCCTGGTCACGGGCCAGCCCCTGGCCATACAGGCCGAACAGGCTGGTTCTGCCCTTGAGACAATCGAAATCGCTGCCGTCGATACCCCGGATCCCACGGTACAGGACGTCCTTCTTGACGTCTGTGAGTCCCGTAGCTATGGACAGGACTGCGCACAAACCCTGCTTGGAATGCTTTGGACCGAGTCCAACAACATCTCCACCGCCATTGGCGACAATGGCAAGGCGCGCGGGTACTTCCAGATTCACTACAAGCTTCACGGGATCACGGTCGAATGTGCGGAAGACCTCGCCTGTTCCGCCGACTGGACGATTTCGTACCTGGAACGCAACAGCTACCCGAAATATGTGAGCTACGCCGTGCAATGCCACAACAGCTGCAACGCCGGAAACGGTTACGCGGCCAAGTCGCTGCGCAACGGCGCCCGCCTGTGGGATGAACCGATGGCCATCCACCAGGCAGCCCCAATCGTGCTCGCGATGAAATAACGAGAGGAGCCCGGATGGAGGGCCTCAGCCCGGAATCCGGACAATGTTTAATTGAGCTCCGTACTAATTCTGTATGAACGGTCGTCTGAACTTACCTTGAGTGTGAAATTAATCTTTTTTCCACGCACTCCGTATGTGCACCGAATATTCTTTGCATTCATGGCTAAACTGAACATGTCAACGACTTCTGGGGATGCCTCAAATACTCCGTCTACAAGCTCTTCTTGAATCAAAGACATATCGATACGCATATTCTCCATTGCCAATAACAGGGTCTCCAAATAACGATCCCCAATCGCTTGACGCTCCTCTGGACCCATTTTATCAGCACCAAAGATAAGAGACCGCGAATCACCATATAGGCTTTCAAGCTCCTTGTAGAGATTGTCAATATCTTTATGCGTATCAAATACCTCCTCTGAAGTTGTTTTATAGAGAGCATATTTAGCAAAAAATGGCTTTTCTAATTGCTCTAGCTCATCCATAATGCCAACTGCACGGTCTTGAATCGCATCAATAACAGCTGAAGGAAAGAGGTTGTTTTTATGTTTTGCCTGTAACGCCTTGACACGTTTACGAACATCAAGGATGTCACGAATATCGACGCGTCTTTTTTTGTAAAAATCAAACCAAGAATCTATAGCCTCTGGAATATTTTCCCAGTGCACTGTCATTAAATGCGCTGTTAGTAGTCTTCGTTCGAAATAATCCAGTTCTTCACCCGAATTATCTACAATGGCTTGCTTTACGCTTTCAAGGTCATTTCGAAGTTTTGCGAGTTCTTGGCCAGAAAAGGTTTCATCATACCCATTCTTTAGGCGGGAAACGGCTTTATAAATAGAAGACCCGCAGTAAAAAGCCAGAAGTTCATCTTTCATGAGTTTGATCCTTTTGTCACAGGACCATGAATTTTCAAATTCCTTTCTCTTGTCCCATGTATCATATTTATAGCCTTGTGTCCATGTAACAGATCCTCGCACTGTATTAAATTCTGCGTGCTGCCACTCGTGCCTCAATGTACTTAGAACATCTTCGCTGTCTAACTCGCCTCTTGGGCCACACATCTTTACAAGTATATGTCGTGAACAATGTAAACCGACTGTATATTCATGGCTTTCTTCACTATCATCTACAGTGCGCCGTTTTTCTATGCTCCGCGCATAGACTTCAAAATCATCAGGATCTTTAAAAACAAGCGCTGAATAGTCTCCAATGTGGGAAAGCCATATGAGATCCTTCGGTTCGGTGCCTGTTTGCTTATTGAATAGGAGGTCTCCTGCTTTTGTCGGGTTTTTACGCAACTCACGGTCATCATCGGTCAAGCGAGCATCTGATATTTTCATATTTCCACGTCTTAGCATGGATGCCTTGAGGAGTGCGTGTTCACCTTGGCGATGTGTATCTGTAAACAAAACACCGTAGCTTGGAGGATTGTCAATATAGCTATTGGGATCAGAATTCAGTTGAGCATCGATGTCCATTACATAATCTCTTTCAATACGCGCATCCATCTCTCTTCGTGCAAACAAGACCAGTTCAGACTCATTCTCCCTCATGTAGTATCGAGCTATCGTCTCCGCATGTTTTCCAAGAAGCTTTTTTTTCGTTTGCTCGGACAGACCATCTAACTCGTCAAGATATTTCTCTGTATTTAAACCACCAATAGCAGGGCCATCTTTTTCAAGCATTGAGGCAAAATGTATTTTGAAAAGGTTCTTATTTCGACTGCGAAGGCTATTCATAAAATCTTCCACACCTAGCAGTTGCATGAGTTCCTGCGAATGCTCTTCTATAAATGTTGTTGATTGAAGAAGTAGAGAATGCGTTTTTTCTCTCTTTGAAGAGCCCAGGTAGTAGCTAATTAACTCATATGCCTCATCACTGTCGTCTCGACTCACCTTCCTTAGGAGTTCTAGGAAACGTTCCGCATTATCCTTATTCGAATAAGCATTGTTTCCATCCAAAATTTTGTCTAATTCTTCATAGACCTTTCCAAAATCTGGTGTTGACTGCTCATGTCTTGGTGCTGCTTCTGAAAAACGATTCATAAAGAAAGTGTGGTGGTCGGTCGTTACTTGTAACAAGTTAGCTGATAAGACATAAAATGACCAGTTTTAACACTGATCGTCCCATGTGGCTCAACGTGTGGATACAGAACTAAGTTTCGAGGAGTTCGCGTTCTCAATCCGCACGTGCCGAAAAGGCCTTTGGACCTAAGGCTTCAAGGGTTTCTTGCGAAGACGGAACACGAACTGATCGCCCGCACTCCACCAGTCCGCCGGCTCCGCCCAAGCGTAGGAGAGCCACGACCCGCCATCACCGCGCCCCACGCGGAAGACGTACGGGCGGGCGGGCGAGTCGGAAATTTGTTTCATGCCGACGCAAACATATTCGTTCATCGGCTGGGACGCGACCTTCTTGGAATTTGGCATAGACGTTCTCGACGCCTTCCGGTAGGCGGTCAAAAATACCGGGCTCAAGTTTTCCGACGTAGGCCTTGGTCGACTCGTTGATTTGATCAACCGAATGCGCGATTTGGCTTTCAGTACACTCGAAGACGACGAGCATATCTTCTTCCGGATTCCGTGCACCGCGGAGCTCAGCGACACGAGGATCCTTTCTGTATCCGAATCCTTCGATAGTAGCGTTGATCTCGTACTTCATAATCCTCGCAAATGATCCGCTGCCTCGACGAGCTTGGTCGGAAAGTCCTCATCCATCTTATATACCTTGAATCGGTATTTCTTGGCCTGCGTTTCAAAATGATCACTGAAGTGCGAAACCATCCTTCCAACCTTCAAAAATGTCTTCTCCCTTTTTGTCCCGACAATCAGCCAATCATTCGGCGTTGTACTCTTTTTTACATCCCTGGCAAACGCGTTGGGATCGTGCCTCGTCAGAAACACGGCTCTGACATTTTTCTTGCCATATTTGTTCACAAGCCTGGACGCAAGGCCCGGCTCGATATGATACCCCTCGATGACGTAGTCGTTCCCATCGTTCATCTCGCAAATAGCCGCCATGTCGATTGCTGGGGCCGTTGCCATTGCCTGCCGTCTCAGGATACGTACAATTTCTTGCGGGGAGAGTTTCCCATAGAACGCGTCATTGGTTTTATGCGTTCTCCGTAAAAGCGAATACGGATGTGCCCTCTTCCATTCCGCACGGGACATATACTCTCCACTGACAACCTCCAGCATGTCAGTGGAAATCCAAGGAATGCCGAATTTCTTCGACATGCTTTTTGCGAGTGTTGTTTTTCCACATCGCGGTGGGCCGCCAATCAGATAGATCATATTTTCGGAAGACATAGTTTCAATTCCCACCCATGGTATAACAAAATCCCCCTCAATTAAATGGAGATATTGTTGGCTGCGAATACTGAAGAAGTTCAAAACCGCCACCCATCTATTTGATAATCTTCTCGCCACGGATGATGCGAATGAAAACGACGATGATCGCAATCACTAAAAGGATATGGATGAAACCGCCAATAGTCGACGGAAACGACGTGTGATATCCAACGGTTGAAACAGCCGCATCGCCGATGGTATGGATCGCTGGTGTGGACAGAACATGACAATTCCATTCTCTAAACGTCATCTTATAGCGGCCAAACCACGGGGAGTGTGCCGGTAAATGGGTAGCTTCCAAAAAGGACGTCTGCCACTCCTTCACCCTCACTTCCAGGCAACCATGCGGCTATGACAGCGTCCCAGTCATCCACGTAAGCGCTGATATCCAACGGTCGGCCGGAAACAATAATAACGACGATCTTCTTACTTATCGCTTTTACATTATTGATTGCCTGCAGATCGTCATCAGAAAGCGTTGGGTGTTCATTGTCTCCCCATCCTTCGGCGTAAGGAGTTTCTCCAACCACAACGATTCCCATATCAGCAGATTCCACTTCCGGAGAAAAATCTCCTGCCTGACGATAATCAACTTTGGTCTGTGATGATACCGCGTTCTTGATCCCTTGTAGGATCGTTGTGCCAAGAATCCAATTTCCATCAATTCCTTGCCACTCGATCGTCCAACCACCGGATTGTCGTCCCAAGTTGTCTGCGGCTCCTCCGGCAACCACAATCTGCGAAAGTGTTTTTGAGAGAGGAAGCGTCTGCTGTTTGTCTCGTAGAATCACGAGAGATTTACGGACAGCTTCACGTGCGACCAGACGATGTTCGCTCGAACCGAATTCATTCAAAGAAGGATCCGAAGGCGGTTCTTGATCGAAAAGACCGGCAGCGAACTTCACGCGAAGAATCCGACGAACCGCATCATCCAAACGTTCCATGGATATATCACCGCTATTGATTGCTCGTCGCATTTCCATTGTAAAAAGTCGGTAGTTATAAGGCAACATCACCATGTCCAAGCCAGCATTTATCGCTGTGACCAGCGCATGATATTTACTGCCCGGAATTTCATATATCCCGTACCAATCAGAAACCACAAATCCGTCAAATCCAAGTTCATCTTTTATGAGATCTGTTAGAAGCTCATGGTTGGCTACTAATTCGACACCATTCCAAGTCGCGTGACCGACCATGATACTTCCTACTCCCGCACGTATCGCACTTACGAACGGAGGAAGATGAACGGATCGTAAAGTTGCCTCATCTATCGTGATTTCCCCTTGATCTATCTTAAAATCGGGATTAGTGGATGTACCCCATACCATTGCCCCCGTGCCTAAGTAGTGTTTGGCTGTCGTGACAATAGCACTTGATTGAAGCCCTTCTAAATACGCCGTGGCGAGTTCACTAACTCTCTCCGTATCAGAACCAAACGTTTCATACGTTCGACCCCATCGACTATCTTGAACGACGTCTACGGTTGGCGAAAAGTTCCAGTTGGCGCCCGTGGCAGACATCTCCTCGGCAGTAATTACTCCGACTCGACGGACGAGGTCTTCATCTCCGCTCGCACCAAGCCCAATGGCGTGAGGAAAAATGGTTGCCCCAAGGACATTCGCATTCCCATGAACAGCATCGACTCCATACAACAGAGGTATGGCTAAGCGACTTGAATTTGCGGAATCCTGAAAATTTGTAATCATTTTCTTCCAAGCCTCCGGTTCATTGGAATCAGGTCCTCCACCGCCGCCACTTAAAAGGGCACCAAGGTTGAAACGCACGATATCCGATGAAAAAAGAAGACTATTTTTTTCGACCAATGCGATTTGTCCAATTTTTTCATCTACCGTCATGCGGCTCAGTAAGTCGTTAACACGTTCCTCCACGGGTTGACTTTTGTCGTGATATAAAGCTTCTGCCTCAACTTTCCGTTCTCTATTCGATTGTATGTTTATCACAGCAACAATCACAACTACGAACAGAGCCGTTATCATCGCAGATAAAAATAGGAAAACTTTTTTGTTTCGAAATGGGGATATTTTTTTTCGGGAAGTACGCATAGATTATTACAGTGTAGCTGAATAAAGCAAAAATCCCTATTCAAAGGTTCAGTTTGTTTGGGCCGTGAGAGCCCACTTGTGTTTCTCCTGGAGCAATGGTTTCCTGTCACTGCGCGATGAAAGTGGGATGACGAATTCTGTTCTGAGCGACAAAGTTGAGATAGTTATGCTTTCCTGGTTTGAACTGCTCGAAATAAACCACGTCGAAATCCAAGTCATTCAATATCCCCTCAACCTCGTCTTTTTGATAGTAGCTAAATAAGCGAGGCAACGTGACTTTTTTCTGAGCCATCTGGTTGTATGCGTAAATCGTTTTGTCATCCATATAGGCTACACAGCTTGATGAACAAGATGCGATTTTTGGCTCCTGGGGCCGATCTCGCTTAGCGACTTTGGGTGAAGTTCTCTGGTATACTGCCAACATTTGTAGCTAAACACGTGTGATTCTATGCAGCTGGTAATAATCAATGGTCCGTGTGGCGTTGGAAAAAGTACGATAGCCTCGGGCCTTCACCAGAGCATACCATTATCGTTGCTCGTGGAGATCGATGCAATTCGATGGATGATCAGCCATTACAATGAACACGCGAAAGAAACGAGTGAATATTCGTACGTGACTTCATTCGCGATGATCGACGGGTACTTGAAGACCGGGCACAGTGTCATCGTTGAAAAAATGATGCGTAATGGCATGCATCTTGATCGAATGATCGAAATTGCTCAGGCAAATGGAGCTCACGCGACAGAAATCATTCTTTGGGCTCGTAAGGAGTTCGTGTTAGCACGAGCTGCGGAGAGGGGGTATCGGAAAGACAGTTTATTGACTCCTGAAAAATGCGAACGGTTTTGGCACGAAATTGATGATCTGAAGGCGGAACGACCGAATGCCATCGTCATCGATGTCGAATATCTGTCTCCGGATAAGGTCGTCGAAAAAATTCGGTCGGCAGTTAGCGATACGGATCGGGGGTTTTAAACCAAAACCTCCATATTTGATCTGCGGCAAACCATCTGGTCGAAAGGATTAAACAGAAAGTTGATCGACTGACGAAGATGATCTCAAGTCTCGGAGGACATGTGGCGACTGCGAAAGTCGCGGAGATTATGCCGGACATCGACGTGTATGCTTGCGCGAAGTACATCCTGAAAGAAGGGGCGAAGGAGGAGAAACGGGATCTAATCGGTCACATAAAGTCACAACTTCTCATCAAGGATGGGAAGGTCGCAGGACGCAAATAAAAAGATCTGCGCGAAAAAAACAATCTCATGATGATTCACGACTTCCGGTATGGTTCTGATAGAATGATGACAACAGCGAGCGCTTCACTATTTCTTCACCAGTCGGGGTATATCGTACTTACGCTATGAAAATTCTCGTCGTCGAAGACGAAACAAAATTAAATGAAAACATCGTGGAAGAATTGCGTGACCGCGGCTACGCGGTTGATTTTGGATTCGACGGTGAAGATGGAGAAAAGTTGGCGAGAATCAACGGCTACGATTTGATTATCTTGGACATCATG